>JBJMGK010000273.1:0-5619 GCA_045807925.1 Bryobacteraceae bacterium
GGACCGATCGCCAGATCCGTTCTAAGGCAATCTCCCGATTCGTGAACTTCTGGACCGGCGCCGCGCCCGGCAGATCGTTCCAGAGGGCCACCAGTCGTTTCAGCGGCCAGGCGCTCGCGGCGGCTCGCCATTCTTCCATGCTCGTCAGGTGTTGTATCAGGCTGTGTTCTTCCGTGTGAGGAACGGTTGTTTCTTTGCTTTCGCGAAGGGGCATCTTGCTCTCTTTCTGGCCGGCATCCGTGTCCGGCCACTTCATGCATGCCTGCCTGCATGAACGCTGATACCTGACCCGGGACGACAGGGGAGTCGAGCGCTCGCCAATTGTAGGCGCTAAACTTATCCGTGCACATGAATTCAATCTGGCGCATTGCGCTGCTTGTTGTCTTCTGGGTGGCGTGGTGGTTTCCTTTCTTCGTGCGGTTCCGCGGACCGCGAGCGAAGGCCGTTCAGAAGGACAGCCGCGCGCGATGGGGCATTCTGATGCAAGCGTTCGGGTCCGCAATGGTCTACGCCCACAAACCGGCCACGTGGGGATCGACCATTGCGTGGTGGCGATTACTTCCGGCGCTTGCAATGGCATTACCGGCGATCTGGCTTAGCTGGACTGCGACAGCTCATCTGGGCCGCCAGTGGCGCGTGGAAGCGGGTCTCAACGAGGATCACGAACTGATCCGCAGTGGCCCCTATCGTCTGGTGCGGCATCCGATTTATGCCTCGATGCTGGGCATGCTGCTGATGAGTGTTGCGCTTATCGGTACGTGGCCCGGTGCACCCATTGGCATCGGGCTATTTCTCATTGGCATCGAAATTCGTGTTCGCGTTGAGGACGGTCTTCTGGCCGCTCACTTCGGCGATTCGTTCCGTGCGTGGCGGGATTCCGTGGCAGCGTATATTCCATTCGTACATTGAGGCGGCTACCCTGCCGTCTTCAGGTACATGAATGATTGCGGCGCGCGCACACCGAAAGTTTCCTGCAATCGAGCGGCTCTTCGTAACGCCTCACTCGCCGATCGCGATCGCGTGCCCGACATCACAGCCGGAGAAATACTGGAAGAATAGGTCCCGTCGATTCCTGCTTTAGATTCCGTTCGCTTCCATAACTTGCCGATGCCGTTTCTGCCATAGTGATGATTCAGCAACGTCGCGCCGCATCCAGCCACCAGTCGTCGCGGGGATTGTCAGATGGCGGCGGCGTGTCCGGTGTTCGCCAGAGGTCTGCCGAACAAGCGCCATGCTTATACCAATCCTTTCATTGCGCCTCGGAGACTCGATCCGGTATCGGCCCTCGGGTCACCCGGAAAGACCACCAAATGCCCGGCATAGGCGTCCAGTTCCAAGTGATCTCGCACCAGCGCATGCAGACTATCGAAGCTCTTGCGCATATCACACGGGCTCAAGCACAGATACACGCGCACGCTGGCTGGCAGGTGAATCATCCGCGCAACACTTCAACCACTCTGCGCAGCAGCGCCAGGTCAGTTCCCCGGCCGATGCGTAGGCGCTCGCCTTTGCTGAATATTAACTCCACACTCGCATCGCCAGCCATCTCCTGCTCTCCCGGCGTGGTCTCCACCAGCGCGAATCGAACCGACGGCTGTTTCCGCAGCCGCTTGCGCCACGTGTAAAACGACTGCTCTGTAATGCCATGCTTCTCGCAAAATTGCTTCACCGGCAGCTCGCTGCGTTCCTGCTGCGCAACCTGCTCACGCCAATAATCAATTCGTGATGTTGTTCGTTGCTCCGCTGTGGTCTCTTTCATCTCGACCACTATGGGATCGCCGCTGCGCATCCTGAAAGAAAGCAGAGACTTGCTTCCTGGGGCGAAGAGAGCGTCCATGGACTCGGAGAGCGAGGGTTCGCGGGGAGGAAGCAAAAGCCGGTGAAGGAAACAGTGACGAGGGATTTTCAGGCTGCGAAACCCATGGGGCGCCTAGTCCGCTGCGCCGTGTATACACGTAAGTCAACGGAAGAAGGACTCGAGCAATCCTTCAATACGTTGCAGGCGCAACGGGAAGCGGCGGAAGCGTACATTCTGAGCCATCGAGAAGAGGGCTGGCGCACGGTGCCGGCGCTCTATGACGATGGCGGGTGGAGCGGAGCGAGTCTCGAACGGCCTGGGCTCGCGCGCTTGCTGGCGGATGTGGAAGCGCGCCAGATTGATTGCGTGGTGGTCTACAAGGTAGACCGGTTGAGCCGTTCACTCGTCGACTTCACACGCGTATTGTCCTTGTTTGAGAAGCGAGGGGTGAGCTTCGTGTCGGTCACGCAGGACTTCAACACCAGTACCTCGATGGGCCGGCTCACGCTGAATATCCTGCTCTCGTTTGCGCAGTTTGAGCGGGAGATCATCGGGGAGCGGACACGAGATAAGCTCTCCGCCGCACGGCGGAAAGGCAAGTGGATGGGCGGCGTTCCTGTGCTGGGCTACGATTTTGTGTGGACTCCCGATCAAGCGGCCAGCAAAAGGTGCGTTGATGCATGAACGCCGGAATGGACAATACGTTTTACAAGTGATCGGGCATCCGAATTACGGGGTCCCTTGGGGACAGGATCGCCTGGTTCCCATCTTCCTCGCCACACTTGCTATACGGCAACAGAAACAGACGATCACTTTCCGCAGCGCGGCCGAAATGCTGGATGTGTTTGGGATGCAGCAAGGGGGATCACAATACCGGCGATTGATCGCTGCCTTCCAACGGGTGTTCGGTGCCACGATCTTCTTCGGGACAGATACGCAGGCAGCAAAGGCAGCCGTGGCGCATCAAGCGAGATTCAACTTTATGCGGGAAGCACGTATCTGGTACTCGCGTGATCCCAATCAGCCGCTATTGCAAGGCGGATTTGAGAACGTCATTGTACTGAGTGACGAATTCTATCGCGAGGTAACGGCGCACTCGATACCGACGGATCTCGAGGCGGCCAAGGCGCTGTCGTCCGCACCGGCAGCACTGGACCTATATATGTGGTTGTCGTACCGCTGCTTCACGGCCAAGCGTCAGGAACGGATTCCGATCTTTGGTGAATTCGGCCTTGTCGCACAACTCGGCAGCGTCGAGTATGCCAGGCCGCGGAAGTTTCGAGAGCGGCTGGACCGGTGGCTGGATCTGATTCGTTGTTTATGGCCCGCCTGCCCAGCGCAGATCAGTGGGGATGGCGAGTCCATGTTGCTTGAGCCCGCGCTGGCGCTCGGGGCGAAGGAAGCGTAAATGGCGAACGTAGCGTTTGCATCCCCTCTCTGTCGTCGCCTCTCGCTTGAAACCATCGATGCCGCAGTGTCGTGTCGGTTAGGTCCAACCCGTGTTGCAGGAAACGAGCAGCCGGCGTGCTTCAACCGTCAAGTCGCCATGTATCTTGCCAAGCATGTCGGTGGTTGGAGCACCACCCTGATCGGCCGGTTCTACAACGGGCGTGACCACTCGACCGTCAGCTACGGCATACAACGGATTGGATCTCTGCGCGGGAGCGATCCTGAAGTTGATGCCCTGCTAACGGAACTCAAACAACAGCTTGGGGAGGAATTCGTGGGTCGCACTGAAATGGTCGAACCGCCTGCCGAGTTTGCAGGTTTCTCGCAAGCAATCGTCGACCAGCTAGCCGATATCGTGGCCGCACGGGTCTGCGCTTTTCTTGAAGAGCGTATGCACCGATCGCAAGCACTAAGTTCTTCGCCTACAAACCAATTCTGAGTGGGGCTCCAATGACAAAGACATACACGCTTGAGCTGAAATTCGTTCTTACAGATGAGCAGCAGGAGCAGTGTCGGTCATCAAAATGGGCCGGATTCAAGCGGCTTCCAACCAACGATAACGATGATGAAGACCGCCTAGACGGGATTCGGAAGCGACTCGGGATTGTGGGGAGGAACGGGCTTCGACCACTCGTTTGTCGGGAGTGTTCTTGTCGAGGCCACGTGAGTGCGGTCTTGATGATAATAAGAGACATACTCACGTCCAAGCCGTCTCAGATGAAATTCATTCAGCGGAATGACTTGATCGAGTAGTTCACGACGTACACTCCCCACCCAACGTTCCGCGACTCCGTTTTGCCAGGGGCTCCTGATACTGGTGCGCAAAGGCATGAGATCACTGGATTTCAAGAACTTCAGGACGTCGTTGCCGAACTTCGCATCGTGGTCGAACAACACGTATCGATATGGGCACGGAAGCGGGAATGCTTCTCGTAGCTGTTGCACGGCCCAATCGCTGGTGGGATGGAACGTCACGTTGATGTGCAGAATGCGCCGGCGACCGTGTTCAATCGCGAAGAAGCAATATAGGGTGCGGAACCAAAGGGTCGGCACAGTGAAGAAGTGTGTGTCCAGCGAAGGCTGGCGTATTCAGTGGGAGTTCAGTCCCACCTGGGTAAGAGTCAAAGCCCAGTAGCTTGGATAGCAGGAAGGAAGGAAACTGAATTTCTGAAGCCTATCGACAAAGCCATCTCAAGGATGGTGAGCAAGTCCCCGGGCCGCAACGTAAGTGAACTCATTGGTGGCCTCGAAAACTGAATCCGAAGGTCGAGCCTTCATTTCTTGGGCGAAGACAGCATGGATCGTCGCAACTGACTGACGCGGCGAGAAGCTTCGGCGGGGTAGTAGGGGCGGCACGGAGAGAAGGGTACGCTAAGCAACTGGAGAAACCCTCCTCGTCCCGTTGAGAAATCGGCGGAGCAAGGAAACCTTATAACCGGAAACACCGGGAAATGGGTGGAAGGCGAGAGGGTGACGGCCGGGTCCGGAGTAGTGATGAACCGGGGTAATGCCCGGGGAGCGAAGGGGCCCTGCTGTTTGTAATGGCTCTAACAACATGGGAGGCAAGGGTGGAATGACAAAGACGCCCATTCGATTGCAGGACCTGAGAAGGAGTCTATACGTCAAGGCGAAGGCTGAACCAACTTGGCGGTTCTGGGGACTATACGTTCACGTCTGCAAAATGGAGACACTGCTGGAGGCGTACCAGATGGCGAAAAGCAATGACGGGGCACCGGGCATTGACGGGGTCACGTTCGACGCCATCGAGGAAGGCGGAAGGGAGGGATTCCTGACCCAGATCCGGGACGAACTGGTCACAAAAACATATCGGCCTATGAGGGTTCGGAAGAAGGAAATACCGAAGGGCGGGGGGAAATTTCGCTTGCTCTCAATTCCTGCTATCCGGGACCGAGTGGTCCAGGGGGCACTCAAGCTGATCCTGGAGCCGATCTTCGAAACTGACTTTCAATCAGGGTCGTATGGATACCGACCAAATCGAACGGCACATGAAGCGGTAGACCGGGTGGCCAAGGCGATTGTTGAAGGTAAGACGCGAGTAATCGACTTAGCAGGATGCTGAAAAAGGGTTTTCGACCCAGGTTAGTCGGTTACACCAAAACACTGCTGTCCAAAACAGAACAGGGTTGTAATGCAGTTCTGTTGAAACCAAGTAGTTTTGAGGATTGGAAATGAGGATGTCAGATCGAGGTTTCCTTGTCAACGCACAATGGGCTGTCCAAATCAGGTCAGGGCGAGAGCAAGTTGCTGGGAGTCGGGCCGTATTGGTGGCGTTCCAAACGGGTCGTCGAGCCATGTCTGTAAATCACGATAGGTGAACAGGTTGAGCCGCAGCATCGAAGCCAGGTTCGACA
>JBJMGK010000274.1:0-8254 GCA_045807925.1 Bryobacteraceae bacterium
ATCGATTCGCTCGCCCGAGTCCACCCGATCGTGCCAGCCCGTCCTCATGTAGCTGTCTCGTTCCCGAATTGACTCGGCCTCCCAAAATCGCTTCCACGCCAGCCGCGTCTGGCCGTACACATCGCCCCAAAAACTCTCTTTTAAATCGCGCGCAAAGTGCTCAAAGTGCTCCGTCATGCGTAACCGTGTTATCTTCGCCATGGGTGTAAGCATTCCTTTCCAGGTCTGGTTTCTGCTTGCAAGGCGAAACCAACTTACACCCCCTGCCCTTTACACAACCGAAATTACATCACCCGCTAGCCGAGTACAGCTCATTGAACTTTGCCGACAGCCCTTGCAACACTTCATCCGTCATCCTCCGGATCGCCCGCAACGGATGCCTCTCCGGCACCCGCTCCTCCGGTGAAAGATAACTGAACATCCCGCTCTGTTGTGTATCCGTTCCCCGCATCTGCTCTAAAACATTTGGACGTCACTATGCTTTATCCGGTAACTGCCACGCTCCCTTTTTCCGCATCCTGCTAAAAACCCGCTGCGGGGCTGGACCGCTCGTTATACAACGACTGAATACCGGATACCTCACCGAAAGCGGAGGCCGTGAACTCAGGAACCGGCAGAACGTTGGTGTTTACGGATGCCATCTCCGATGAATGCAAAAAGGAGAGTTGACTTGGATCGGTCGAGAGGTTAAATGAGACCCGAGCCGATCACGCACCGAGAGCCCCCAAAAGCACAAGCAAGACGAGCAGGTACGGTCTCACGGCGCTGATCTCTCCTATGGCCAGATTCTACTCCTTATTTCCGAGTCCGGCGGGGCAAGCACGTCCAGCGTCTAAAGCGCGTTCAAGAGACCCTGAACCGGACGATTTCCGATCCTGTCGACGTCAGTACTCGGCAACTGTTCACGAAATTCATGCAAAGTACAGGGTGGCGGGTCGCCCAGGCTCCGTGTTTGAGGCGCTATAGGGCGTTCCTCATATCTCCGCCGCATCGCGCTGAAAAATGAGAACTCATTGCGGGTCCAACACGTGCTTCTGAAGGGGAGTGCGCCCGGGTGTCCGGACCGGCTTAGCTGAGTCCCCGTCTACTTTTTCCTTAGTTTCAAGTCCCACTGGTCGCCAGGCAGGATCGGTAGCGACACTACTGTGCCGGGTGGGGCCGGATCGAACTTGTTCCGAACCTCTGACGAGAAATGAAGATCTGTATAAGCCTTGAAGCGCCAGTACCTGGGCACGCGCGTACACATGATGAGCAAAGCGAAAATGGCAAAGATTTTGAGGCCCCGGTTCTTTGCGACACCCGCGTACCACAGCAGACACCAGACAAAGGCCAGCATTGGAAAGAACCAGTACCGCGTACCCCAAGCGCCGGCGAGCGCTACCCATTGGGGCTGGTCGTAGCTTGCTTGTGGAGTGATCATCGAGCCCGCGAAGATAAGAGCTGAAAAAACGATGAACAGCTTCCACTCCAGGCGGGCGCGGACGCAGCAATAAATTAGAAGCGCTATGCCAACGAAGGTCAACGAGTAGACGTAAGAGTCGCTTCTACGAAACGCACTATTCATGCCGAATAAGGGAGCGAGAAAGATTTGGGACACGAGGATGCGGCAGAGAAGATTGAAGCTGGCCCCTAATGGCATGGATGCCCGGGTCTGGACGGCAGAACTGAGGAGACTGATTCCTTGCACAACTGCTGCCGAGCCGAGCGCTGCGGCAACGGCCCGCCGCCACCGCGTACGCTCTTTCCACCAGACGATGAACGCGGCCGGAAACAGCACAATGCAAAAAGGACCCGTTAATCCGCAAAGCGCAAGTACCGTCACGTCAAAGACAATGCCGGCCCGCGATTCCGGAGGCCGTGCCAGAACCACCAAACATGCGAGCAAAGCCAAATGCCACTGGGCCTCGGTGATGCTCACATTCAGCTCCGAGGTATTTGGGAGAGCCAGATAAGCCAGCGACATTAAAACCCGGATGCGCAGCGGCGCCCAACGGTCGGCACGTGTCGACAGCAGAAAAACCGCCGGTGCGACTTGCAGCACAAGTCCGACGAGGTTCATTACCAGAGGTGCACGTTCCAGAGGGACTGCTAATGCTAAGGCTGCCCCGAGCCTGGGGAGCGTTTGGAAGTACCCGGTGTGGGTGATCGCAAGCGCTCGTGCCCAGCCGTTGTTGTAAGCTTCCGCGAACCAGACATTGCCGTCTTCAGCGAAAAACTGCGGATTGAAAATTGCGTCAGGACGCCTGGATACCACGGCGAGCGTAGCAATGAAAAAGATCAGAACAAGAGAAGGGCAGTAAAATCCGTGCTGATCGAGCCACTTGGTGGACGCGAACCCCGAAGCGATATTTGAAGGCTTGTTATTGGACCGGTGCTGCATTCAGACCGGATCTGGAACCCTCTACGACCACCCAGGGGTTTACTTTGACGTCCTGCAATACGCCTGATTGCCAGGCGTACTCATGATGAGCTTTCAGGAAGTCAGCAGCTTTGAATGCAAGACCGCAAGGGTGGCCCATGCTGGCTGCGAAGGAAAGGCGCTCGGCCATAGCAGCATCGGCCACTTTGACTTCCGCCACGCCGGCCGGCCCGTAAGGATCCTGCCAATCCTTCAGCCCGCGGCTCGATTTGTCGATATGGCCGCAAAGCGTGCGTTCATTGGGATCGATCTCTTTTGCGATGAGGTCGTAGTGATCGGTCTCAAATTTTTTGCCCAACTCAACATCAAGGCGGCCTTTATTTTCGGCCATCAACTGATCCCACCGCCTGTGGCGCACCGAATTCGGAGCATTGGGATCATTGGCTGGGTAATCGGTCTCTTCCTTGATCAGCTTTGGATTGATCGGGAAGTTAGAACCCACGAAATACCCATCTGAGCTCTGGTCAAGAGTGACGTTCTTTAAGCCAAGCTCCAGGCGCGCGATTTTGTTGACCTTGCGATCGCCAACCAGCCAGGTATTGGCATATCCTCCATTGTTGTCTTCCTTCATGAGGCGCGCAAAGTCGTCGATTGACTCGGAGTATTGCATTGCCTTGCGCGCCCGGACGAACTCCGGAGTGCCCGATTGTCGAAATCCGAAAAAGCTGCCGATGGTGGTTTCAGTAATCATGATGCCGCTGTCATTGATTCCGAAGTCATCTCCGCTGTGAATGAGCCCGGGCATGCCATCCATGATGAAGTGGTGACCCGAGGACGGCACCACATCGAAGATAATGTTCCATCGCGTGCCGGTCAGATAGTCGGTCCAGTTATTGTGCCCGATTACGATTCGCCCATCTTTCGTGTAACTACCCGTTGCGATAAATGCACTACAGTGTTCAGGCGCATGACTCGCCGTGACACCTTTCGTTTGCAGACGCTTCGCCGCATCGTAGTAGTAAGTAAATTCCATGTAGCCGTTCATCGTCACTAAGTCGAGGAAATCGAGCTTTGAGCCATGCGCGCGAAGGCCATCGACGATGCCCTGCAACTCCTGACGATATTCGTCCGTAAGTTTCGGAACGAAGAGCTTGTCCGATAATTTGCGCATCTCCGCCCAGGAATGTTTCACGCCATGCGTGGTACTGAGCTCAATCGTGGTCTTGTTGTCTTCGATCTCGGAGCCGAGCAGGAATCCGTGCTGGAATCCGACCGTCGAAGGTGTGCCTTGCAGGTGAACGTAGATCCAGCCGTTCTCGGCCCTGCGGAACGCACCCTCGACACGAGAGTCCGATTGAGCTTTTCCCGATGCAAAAACGCCCGCGAGCGACAGGCACAGTACAGCCAGATTGCCACAGCGGCGGCGGGTAAGCAGGCACATGGTATTTCCTCCGATTACAGCACAGAGTGGGGGATCTAGTGACCGAGTGCTTTCATCGCCGGCTCGCGAACAGCGGGATCAGTGCTCATCGCAGCGTGCTCGAAGTGTTCGCGCGCTTCCGTCGCGGCGCCTTTGCGGGCCAAGATGGTGGCCAGTCCGAGATGGGCTTCGTAAAAGTCGGGACGAAGGCGGATGGCTGCACGGTATTCGTCAGCCGCGCGCTGCGGATTCCCCTTTGCCGCTAACAGATCCGCGAGGTCGTTATGGGCTTCCGGCTGGTTCGGATCCAGCTTCACGGCAGTCTCCAGCTCTGACCGCGCACCCTCAAAATCTGAAGTTATTTCGAGGAGCAGCGCGTAGTGACGATGAGCATCGATGTAATTAGGATCGATTGCAAGCGCCTTGCGGAATTCATATTTTGCTTCCGAATACCTGTTTGTCTGGCCAAGCAGATTGGCCAGGTTGTGGTGAGCGAGCGCGAGGTCAGGCTGGATCCGGATTGCCTTTCGGAACCTGGACTCCGCTCCGGCGGCGTCCCCCTTCGCAACACCCACAAGCCCCAGCAGATTCTGCGTTTCAGCGAGATCAGGGTCTAGCGTAGCGGCTTCTGCAAGCGGTGCTTCGGCGCTCGCTGGTTTTCCGCGCTGGAGATAGGCATTGCCCAGATTCGTGAGGAGGACTGGATCGAGTTGCCCGGCGTTCTTCGCATCGCCGATTACACCCTCCACTTCGTCCAGTTTCCCTTCCGCAAACAAAGCCGCGACCAAGCCCTTTAATGCGGGCGGATAGTTCTTGCGGACGCGAAGCGATTGTTCGTACGCTGCGACGCCTTTCTCCTGCTGTTGCAACTTTGCGAACGCATTGCCCAACTCAGTCGAGGGCTGGGGGTGGCCGATCTTGTCCTTGTCCAAAGCTCTCTGGAGTCGTGAAATGCCGCCCTCCAGATTTGCCGAGTCTTTCACTTGGGCAACAGCGACGTATAACTCGTCATTGCCTTTCACCTGCGCCGGGTAGTAAGGAACCACTTCGCCCCGGTATGAATCCTTCTCTTCGTCGGGCTCGGAAAGTTCAGCTAACAAGTTCCCGGCCGGCTTCTTCCGCTGGATGAAGTGGTCCGTCATGATCGTGTGCACTGCATCCTGAGAACGGCGCTTCGGCATGTGGCAATCGAGACAGCTGGTACTCGCTCCGCTCATTTTGGAGACGTGAACCGAATTTGAGTGGCAAGTGCGGCATACCGAAACATAATGCTGCTTTGCCTCAGATCCTCGAGGGATGTCGTGGGGATTGTGACAGGTCAGGCAGGTCATCTGCGATTGTCGGAAACACGCAGATTGTCGAAGCCGATAGGCAGCTCCCGCAATTTCGAATCGATCGGCACCCGGGCGAGGCTGCTGGTCAAAATGCAAGGCGTAGTCGGGCAGCGGTTCGCCGGGTCGATAGGAGAAGACACCGCGATCGTAGCGTCGAATGGAGTAGGGCAGCGGGCGGCTGGACGTCTCAAGGTGGCATTGCATGCAGACTTCCATCTGGCGGTCACGACTGAGCCGTGCGGGATTCACTATGGCCCGGCGAATTTCGTCGGCTTTGGCATGGCCGGACTTAAGCAGAGCAACGTGAGCGCTCCCCGGCCCATGACAGCGCTGGCAGTCGATACCTTCGGGCAGATTGGCTGGAAATACGGGCTTTGAGCCCGCCATGTCTGTGCCCGGCTTCACAGCAGGATAGCCGTTATGACAGAACATGCACTCGTATGGAATCGGCCGGCGAAAGTCGTCCTGATCTCGCCGATCATATCCCGGGCTGATCGCCCAGTAGCCACCCTTTTCGGCGTACCAGCTGACGGGTAATTCTTTCAATTCTCCGCTTTGCGTTCGCGTCAAGTAGGTGTGGGCGTGATTACCCGAACCGATCACGTAGTCGGCAGGTTTTTCGAGGAGATTGGTCTCTTTGCCGTCCCAACCGATCTGATGACGGCGCTCCCAGAACTTGCCATCGTGTTCGGCCATCGTGTAGTAACGATCGGAAGCTCGATGGTAAACCTTGGCGGGAGAACGAAACTGGGCGCTGTCTTTCTGAGAATCGGCCCGATGGAACGAGCGCCCCATACCCGTCCGCCGATAGGTCTCCGCGAGATCGTGGTGGCACGTAGCGCAGACCGCGGGATCGACGTAGGCGGGACTACCGGCTTTTGGAACCGATTCTTGTGGCGCCCGCTTAGAAGTAGCGGGCGTGCCACAAGAAATGTTCAACCAAAGGACAACGGCTGCTGCCGCTAGTCCAGCTCTGTACCTCAGAAGAGTCAGAAGCGAAGCCGGAGAGCCATCTGCATCAGTCTGGGTTGGTTGAGTTGCGTCGATATCTGTCCGAACGTCGAGTTTGCGGCCGTCGTGTAGACCACATTCGGTTGTCCGAACTGAACGCGATTGAAGAGATTGAACGCTTCCGCTCGAAACTCCAGATTGAAGCGTTCGGTGATGGGGGTTCGTTTAAAGATCGCGAAATCGTAATTAGCGATACCTGGGCCTCTGAGGACAGGATCCGTTCTGCTTTCGTTTCCAAACGTAAATGGTGCAGGCAAACTGAAGCAGGACGTATTAAACCACCCATTAAGACGAGATTGAGCGGCCCCCGAAACAGTCAGGTTACAGTTCGGCGCCACGTTCGGACGCAATCCAGTATTGAAGCCCGTCGTATTCGGCGTAGCCGTAAATCCAAGAGGTAACCCTCGCTGAAAAGTCGTCAGACCGTTGATGCCCCATCCGGAAACGAGTTTGTCGGTCATGCCTGACGCGGACGAAAGGAACATTCGGCCCTTGCCGAACGGAAGGTCGTAGACGTAACTGATGACGAGCCGCTGGTGAGTGTCAAAGCTGGACAGCGCTTTTTCGGCGCGCAAGTCGTACCAGTTCTGAATGCCGGCGACCCCTGTTGGGCTATCCAGCCATCCCGTAAGCGTTTCTGAGTTCGAGAGGATCTTGGAGAACGTATACGATCCGAGCAATGTCCCGCCCGACTTGAAACGCTTTTCTGCTTTCACTTGCAGAGAGTGATAAGAGCTGTCGCCGCTGAAATCGGCAGGAGCAGAAACACTCAAGTATTGAGGATACGGCGAGAGCAATTGACCCCGTTGCACTGTCGGCAGCGAGAGCGCACCATAGGATACCCGTCCAAGGAATGGATTCGGTACCTGGTCCCTGAGCGAGTTTTCCAGTGCAAAGTATTGAGGATTGATCTGGTTGTATTGGCGCCCTAAGCCTAGATGTATTCCCCGCAAACCTGCGTAGCCTGCCTCTAAGGCGATATCCCCTGGGAGCTGATGTTGGATAGTGAAGTTCCACTGGTAGGTGTAGGAATTGTTCGCCTGGTACGGGCTGGCGCGACCGCCCTGGCTGGTTCCGAGGAAGTTCTGCTGATACCGGGGATCGCGTCCCGGAGGAGCCACAATCCCGTTGGGAAGCGGATTGCTCAGAGTCGACGAATACGTGACGAAGTTATCGGAAGAGCCGACCACCGGATTCTGGAATAAGTTGACCGGACTGCTGTTCGGACCCTGCTGGAAGACAATGGTGGCAGGGCTCAAGAACATGCCGCCGCCGGTTCGAACCACAGTCCGGTCCGATACGCGGTAAGCGATTCCAACGCGCGGAGTGATCCAATGATACTTCTCGGGGTTCAAGCCCTCTTCCGGATGGTTCGGGGTAGCGACCAGATCGAATGCGCCTCGAACAGGTTGTCCGTTGACGAGTACGCCGGACAGAGCAGGGTTGGGTTCGGTAAAGTTGAACGTAGCCTGGCGATTATAGCGTTCGCGGTAGACACCGGGAATTTCCCAGCGTGCTCCCAGCGTGAGCGTAAGCTTCTTGGTTGCCTGCCATGTATCGGTCACAAAGTAACCCTGATAGTAAAGGGTGGTGTAGGTAAACGACGAGGTCTGCAGCAGACTACTGTTATTCGGGACGCCCAGCAGGAAGGAAGCCAACCCGCTCCCGGTAGACCCGGAATTTAACGCATTCTGTGACGTAATGAGATTATCGAAATTATAAACACCGCCAGGGGCGTTGTTCTGGAAGTAATTCAGCTCGTTTTTGTGGATCTCGGCGCCGAACTTCCAGGTGTGGTGCCCCTTGATCCAGGTGAAAGTCGGACTGAGAGTATAGGTATCATCTCTGCCGTAGAGAAGCCCTGTTGAGATCGCGTTGTAAGTGGGTGAGGTGATGCTGAATTGGGGTATTGTGGTCGACGGGGACAGTCCGTTGGCTAGAGGAACCTGCGAGTAGTAGGAAGGGAATCCGAGCGTGGTCGGATCGAGACCTAGTGTGCCTGGAATGCGGTCGTAGTCCCAACGGATGAATCCCGCACGGATGTCGAAGATCATGGTCGGGTTCAAGACGTACGTGTCCGCCAACATGGCTTGTTGCGTGACGAAGTGCTCCGGAGAGTAAGGATCTCCA
>JBJMGK010000275.1:0-11819 GCA_045807925.1 Bryobacteraceae bacterium
GCGACTGATGCATCCGCCGCACGTTGTCCGGCGCCAGACGGGCCGCCATCGGCTCCACGCTTTTGCGTTCTCCCGGCAGCAGCAATCCCGCGCAATACATCCTCAACGGCGTTGCCCGATCAGCGTGCCCCGCGGCTTGCGCCAGGCCATCCATATATGCCGCAAAGCGTTTCTCCTGTGGGCCTGGCGCGGAGTGTTTGCCCACAAAACAATCTTACACAAATTTGCTCTGTTTATAACACAGTAGTACTAGAGGCTAGGATGTTTGCGTCATTTGACACGAGTCTGAGTGAGACCGCGCAGATCCGGTGTTTTCTCACCGGTGCAAGGCTCGAAGCTTTGCGTTCAGACAGGGACAAACAGATCGAGTCCGGCCCGCTTTGTAGGGCACCAGTTCCGCCCGAAAGCCAAACCAACTTGTAGCCGATGGCGATACGTTGCTCTCTGGAGAGCGTAGCGGGTCGGGCAAAACAGACGGGCAAATTCCGTCCAGACAAGTGGAATCGTGGCCGTCCATGTGCCTTCTGTCTGGGTATGAAGCCTAGCACTCAGCATGCAGCCAAACTCTTCCTTTGGGCAGTTTCATGCCTATGGCCGCTGTCAGCCGCTACAGAGGACCTACTAAATCCAAGCGAGTTTAACTTCACGGTCATTAGTGCGGAGGTAGCCAAAGGGCCGAGTCTGTGCGTTTCTCCCGAAGGTGAACTCGGAATGTCCATTGCGCCTCCTGGCGCGAAACTCGTGAAAGTGATGCTCAAAGGTCAAGTGACTCGAGCCGGCCGAGTGATCTTGATCACTCCAGCGTTTGCCGGCATCTACGAAAGGGCTGGACAAGCCCAAAAGAAGTGTCGTCCTGGCGAGTGCACTGTGTGTTAATGAGGATGTTCTCATCGGGACAACGCTCACACAGGTTCGGGAATATGTGGTGCGTCCCGGTTCTATTGAGGTCACCCTACTTTTCGCTGTGCCCGAAGAAGTGAGCCAGTTCCAGGTCACGTATCCCGCCATTGCAGCAGGTACGACGAGTCTCCATGACAATATCGCTAAGCTTCGCTGAGCTAACGGTCGATAGAAGTGACGAAACTCTCGTGTTTCTCGAATGGGTCCTCAAGACCTCTTCTGCACGCGATATCCGGATTGTGCGGAACAACCCGCTACCCACTAGCATGCATTGGTGATGAACTTGCACTTGTTAATTGCTCGTGCGAAGAAGCATTCCGTTCACGCCGAAGGCGCTCGTCACCCTCCTTTTGGTTATCACAACAGCACTCTTCGGCTGGACGGACCGGCGACGGCCCCAATATACGATTACGTTACGCGGCGCTATCGATCACAATGTTGAGAGTCGGTTCAACGAGAGGCAGATCGAAATCCTCGAAAAGCTGAACCGTTCCGATCGTGCGCACCTTAGTTCTCTACCACGCCTAGTTGTCCCGCAAGATTGGGAGTTAGACGAACTTGACTACAGTCCACTCCCCGCCCGTTACAACTTAAATTCCCCCGTCACCAAGCTTCTTGTTGTTCACCTGCCCAGCCAATTGTTTGCCGCCTATAGGGAAGGGCAACTCGTGCGCTGGGGCCCAGTCAGTTCGGGCGGAATCCATTCACCCACGCCTCCGGGCCGGTACCATCTGAACTGGCGTTCCGCGGGACGGTGCAGCAGCGTGAACCCGGACTGGTACATGCGGTGGTATTTCAATTTTGATAATTCTCTTGGGTTGGCCTTCCACGAATACGTTCTGCCGGGTCAGCCGGAAAGCCATGGCTGCGTTCGTCTTCTCCAGCGCGATGCGAAGTGGTTATATGAGTGGGGTCAAGGGGCAGCAAGTTGTGAGTCGGACGAGGTGCCTGGACAGGGCACTACCGTGTTGATCGTCGGCAGCTACAACTACGGGGCTCCACCGCCGTGGTATTCCGATGATTGGTGGACGAGTGAAGTCATATTTTCTGGTCGGGTGACGCCACGATGAGGTTTGGCGTATCTCGTCAACATTGTCGGGTCCACTGGTATGGAACTTCAACCTGATGCGGAATCCCGTCATGTGCCTGGACCACCCTTCGACATTGTCCAACTAAGCAGCGGGACCAGCTGGCGTTAATTGAAATGATTGTCCCCGCGTTGGGCAGATCACCGGGATATCGAACTGATCTTTCAATACCGCAGCGAGCACAGTCTGTGCCGTCGGCTCACCGTGCACGAGGAATATACCCTTCAACTTACGGGCGATCGGTCTGATCCATTTCACGAGTTCCTGCTGGTCAGCGTGGGCGCTCAACTCATTCAACGATGCTACTTCGGCTCTCACCTGCATGGGTTCACCAAAGATATTCACCTGCTGGTGTTTTTCGATTAGCCGCCGTCCTAGAGTATTAGCAGCCTGGAAACCGGTGAGGAGAACAAGATTGCGCCAGTCTCCAATCCCGTTACGCAAGTGATGAAGGATGCGACCCCCTTCACACATGCCTGAAGCCGAGATGACCACGAACGGAGTGCGCAGGTCGTTGAGCGTCTTACTTGCCGATGCATCTCGAAGGAAGCGCAAACGCCGGAAGCCTAGCGGATCGAGACCTCGGTCAAGAAACTCTGCGGCATCTTTGCCGAGTTCATCTTTGTGGCGACGGAACATATCGGTGATATTGATGGCCAGTGGACTATCCACAAAGATCGGAATGTCTGGGATTTCATTCTGCTCCGTAAGCCGATGCAAGAGTACGATCAGTTGTTGAGTTCGCCCAACGGCAAATGCGGGGACGATGACATGGCCTCCCCGCGGAGCGACCTTGTTGATGAGGCGAGCCAATTTGGCCTCGACAGGCCCCATCGATTGGTGTAAGCGATCTCCGTACGTGCTCTCAAGAATCAGGTAATCTGCTTCAGGTGGCGGATCGGGGTTCTTCAGGATGCGCGGTTCCGCGCGGCCCAGATCGCCAGAAAAGACGAGCCGGATGTTTTGGGAATTTCTGCTGTGCTCCAGAGAAATGAACGCCGAGCCAAGAATATGACCTGCGTTTCCAAGTTCGAATGACAGGCCATCGCCGATCTCTTTCCTCTCGTGAAGAGCGCAAGAGGATAGATGCTCGGCAACACTCTCGGCGTCAGCCATCGTGTACAGCGGAGGTATAGGCCCATGGAGTGTGGGGATTCCGAGAGCCTTGCGGCGCGCGTTCCTCTTTTCGACGAATTCTGCATCCTTCTGTTGCAAATACGCCGAATCAGCAAGCATGTATTTACATAGCTCGGCAGTCGCGCCGGTCGTATAGATAGGACCCTGGAACCCGTTTCGTACGAGGGTGGGTAAATTTCCGCTATGGTCGAGGTGAGCGTGCGAAAGAACGACGGACGAGATAGACCGAGCGGCGAAGGGCAGCTGGCTGTTAATGGCGAATGCCTCTCGCCGGTGGCCTTGGACCAACCCGCAGTCAAGAAGATGAATCTCGGAACCAAGGGAGATGGCGTGCATGGACCCGGTTACGGTCTGCGCGGCGCCCCAGAAGGTGATGTTCATTACATGACCTCAGCATTGCTCGGAATGAGTGATGGATAAGACATCTTTGTGTCACTAACGCAGCCATGAGGAAACCGGATCGTGTTACTGCTGCAACAGCTCTATCCGCTGCACTCGACTGAATCACATGTGAAGATCAGAGTAGCGCGGCACGAATCGGCACACGACGCATTGCCTGGCTTTGACTTTGTAGTTGTAGACCGGCCACACTCATTGCCGGAACCCGGCAGTTGACGCTGCTGATTTTCGCAAGATCCGTCGTAACACGAAGATCCCGAGAATACCCATTGGAACCAAAATCCCAATTGTCGGTTCAGGAACTTCGGAACCAGTTACATTCAGCTTGTTAGGGAAACTCTGGACCGGGAATGGTCCATCGAATACTGAGGCCGGCGGGTATATAAGATCTGCCGGGCCAATTGCCCGATTTAAACCAGCAACTACATCTCCGAGCCTTTGAGTGCCGGGCGCAGTTTCGACCGTGGGATTAAACGCGCTCCACCAACCGAGGTTAGATGCAGCCGAGGAAGAGGACAGCACAAGATAATAAGTTCCGGCTGGCACGGAAAGACCACTGAACAATGTGGTCGAAACGTCCGGTCCTCCTGCTCTGAAAGCTGTGCGTGCGATTTCAGAGGTAGTTGTAGTTCCCAGCCCGATCCGCGTCATCAGGAATGCCGTTCCCGGGAGGCTGCTAGGTGAGCCGCTCAGATTCACGGAAATCGTCACGTCTGCGTAGCTTGCCGAGGTTGACCATGCTGAGCCAAGTATTTGAAACGAACTGCCACCGAGAGCACCCGGCCCATAGTTTGGCCCAGAAACAGACAAAATAGTGTCAGCGAAGACGGCCGGAGAGTTCACAGCAACAGCTAAGAGCACAAAAACGAGCGGTCGAAAGGAACATCTCATGTAGCACCTCGGAAACCCGATAAAGCTCGGTCGATCGAATGGGTTGCTATTCAGTTGAAACGTAAGTACCGCATTCGTGCACGACGACCATGTGATCGCGATGCAGGTCAAGCGCCATCGAGACCAAGCGAGGCGGCGTATTGCAAGACCTCGCTGATCCTTCGGGTCCCCGGCGAACGCGCTGTGATTCGCCGCGCCCTGCGATCACCATTTCTCTAACGTCAAACTGACTGCGAATTGCGCCATTTAGCGCGGCTCTGGGTCAGACCGCGCACCTTCAGGCATTCTGAGCGGAAAGGTCTTGCCCTGAGAAGCCGAAGAAGATTGCGCAGTCTACGAAAGCCACTCTGAGTGGGCATATTCGTGCAATCGGCCCAAGTGCATGTTCTCGATCAGTTGTGGAGAAGCCGTTTGAAAAATAAGGGGCACATCGCAAAATTGATCGCAGGGTTGGTCCTTGCGTTCAGCATCTTCTTCATCTACACAATCACTTCAGCCCCTCGTTTGAACGTAAACGAGTTTTCTTACGATGATCTGCTTGCTGCAATCCGAAGCGGGCGGGCACTTCGAGTCGAGATTCGCAGTAAGACGATCGCAACGACTTTAAGGGAGCAGGACGCTAAGGGCAAGGACGCCGCTAAAGGTAAACCAAAGTCGACCCAGATCTCTATCGGGCGCTTACCAGGAATCCCAGAGACCGACTTAGTCCGCGAGCTAGACACTGCTCACATCAAGTTTTCCGGTTACCCGGATTCCGGGAACGGATGGTCGGAAGCTCTACTTCTTTTTGGCCTTCCACTGCTTCTGCTGAGCTTGGTCTACTTCTCGAATTTCCAGCGCCTTGGCCAGTCAGGGGCGCTCAGCTTTGGCAAGAACCGAGCAAAGATTCACGATCAGTCTGCCCATATCGATGTACGTTTCGAGGATGTCGCCGGTGTGGATGAAGCCAAAGCTGAGCTCGTTGAGATCGTCGATTTCCTGAAAACGCCCGAAAAGTACCAGCGCTTAGGCGGGCGGATCCCCCGAGGAGTGCTGCTCGTCGGTTCTCCGGGAACGGGCAAGACGCTACTCGCAAAGGCTGTGGCCGGAGAGGCAGGAGTAGCCTTCTTCTCAATTTCTGGATCAGAGTTTGTCGAGATGTTTGTTGGAGTAGGCGCAGCCAGAGTGCGAGACCTCTTTGAACAGGCCAAAATGAAGGCTCCATGCATAGTTTTCATTGATGAGTTAGATGCGGTTGGGAAATCTCGTACGACCGGCAGAGGCTTGCAGGGTATGAATGACGAAAGAGAACAGACTCTCAACCAGCTTCTTGTCGAAATGGACGGCTTCGATACCTCGAAAGGCGTGATTATCATGGCGGCCACGAACGCTCCAGAACTGCTCGACCCAGCTCTCGTGCGCCCTGGACGTTTTGACCGACAAGTAGTAATTGATCGACCGGACTTGGCAGGCCGGGAAGCCATCTTAAAGGTTCATGCGCGGTCAGTAAAGATGGCGGACAAAGCTGATCTCTCTACCATCGCAGCTCGGACGCCCGGCATGGTTGGTTCGGATCTGGCAAACGTTGTCAACGAAGCCGCTTTACTCGCTGCCCAACGGAATGCAAACGCCGTCGAAATGCGTGACTTGGAAGAAGCGATCGACCGCGTCATGTTGGGCCTCGAAAAGCGCACGCGTGTGATGAACAGCGAAGAGAAAAGGCGAGTGGCTTATCACGAGGTCGGCCATGCACTGGTCGCACTTTCTCTTGAGAACGCAGATCCTGTGCACCGAGTCTCGATCATCCCGCGTTCGGTTTCGGCGCTTGGTTACACGCTTCAGCTGCCGACACAGGAACGGTATTTGCTGACCAAACCTGAGCTTGAGGATCGAATTGCCGTGATGCTGGGCGGCCGCGGAGCGGAGGAAATCGCGTTTCATGGAGTCATCTCAACAGGGGCTGCTGACGATCTTCAGAAGGCTTCCGAACTGCTCCGCCAAATGGTGACCAGATTCGGAATGAGTGAACGAATGGGGCAACTCACGTACGAGCGACCCCAAGTTTCCGCGTTTTTGCCCACAACTGGTTCTCTTGACGATCGACTATACAGTCACAACACGGGTGAGATGATCGACGAGGAGGTTCGTAATATCAGTGATCACACTTATCACCGCGTCCAATCGATCCTGAGGCGTAGGCTTGAAGACCTGCAAGTTGTAGCCGAAGCCCTGGTTCAGAAAGAAACTCTGACTCGCGCCGAGATCGACGCCTTGATCGGCAAAAGAGACGCCAAGCTTTTCGGGACGTCCGAAGTCGAAGAGCAAACCCGGGCGTGACGGCACCGCCAACCATTCAGATTGAGACACCATCTCCAGCCGGACTGTCCAGCGCCGAAGCCGAGCGTCGCTTGCAGCAATATGGCCCGAACGAACCAGCGACACGGAAGGGTCGTTCGGGATTACTTGCTTTCCTGCTTCTATTTCTCAACCCCCTTTCCGCACTTCTCCTGATTGCAGCAACGTTCTCGGTATTCCTTGGCCAGGTGGTAGATGCGTGCATCATCTTTCTGGTAGTAGCACTCGGAACCGGGCTCAATTTCCTCCAGACCTATCGGTCCGAACGAGCCATAGAGCTGCTGAGACATCAGGTTCGGACGACGGTTTCGGTGCTGCGTGACAACAGATGGCAGGAGGTACCACGACAGACGATAGTTCCCGGTGACCTGGTGCGCGTCTTTCCGGGTGATCTTGTGCCGGCGGATTCTGTTCTAGTCACGTCAAAAGATTTATACGTACAGCAATCGTCGCTGACGGGGGAATCCCTTCCTGTCGAGAAGATCGCGGACTCGACGAAGGAATCGAGCGACGATCCTAATGCGTCGAACATGGTATTTCTGGGAACGGCTGTGGTTAGCGGTACCGGGACTGCGACCGTATCGGCAACCGGTTCCGGAACAGTTTTCGGCGCAATCGCAAGCCGGTTAGCTGAGCGGGCTCCTGAAACGGAGTTTGAGACGAGCCTCCGAAAATTCGGCCTGCTCATCATGCGCGTTGTTTTCTTCCTCGTGATCTTTTTGATTACGGTTAGTCTTGCGCTTCATCGCGACGCCTTCGAGTCACTGCTATTTGCTATCGCTCTGGCCGTGGGGTTGACGCCGGAGTTCCTGCCGATGATTACGTCAGTGACATTGGCGCGCGGAGCCGTCGAGATGGCGAAGAGCGAAGTAATCGTCAAGCGGCTTCCAGCCATTCAAAACCTCGGAAGTATTGACGTACTCTGCAGCGATAAGACCGGGACCTTGACGGTTGGAGTCATGAAGCTGTCCCGGTCTCTCGATTGTTTCGGGCGCGAGTCGGACCACGTTCTCTTCCTCGCGCGCCTGAACAGCCAATTCGAGATGGGAATACACAATCCGCTGAAAGAAGCGATTCTGGCCATACCCTCCGTCGAGGCAGGTCCTTATACCAAGTGTGCTGAGATCCCCTTTGACTTTGAACGGCGACTGGTATCCGTCGTTGTCGAAGAGGAGAGTGGACAGCGGCTCCTGATCACGAAGGGGGCTCCTGAAAGTGTTCTTACGCGGTGTACGTCGTTCTGGTCCCAAGGCGAAAACCAGCCACTCTCAGCGGAAGAAAGGAAGAAGACAGAGGCAGTTTTCACCGGGCTGTGCTCTGACGGATTCCGCACGCTGGCGGTTGCGTTCACTGACGTAACCAGGCGTGAAGATTACTCGCGAGAGGACGAGGCCGATTTGGTGCTGGCTGGTTACCTGTTGTTTGAGGATCCTGTTCGCCCGGACATCTCGCTAACGGTTGCGGCATTGAAGAACGACGGCGTCGAGCTCAAGATCCTGACGGGGGATAACGAACTCGTTACCAAGCACATCTGTAAAGAAGTCGGGCTGGATACTTCGGACGTAGTGCTCGGCGAGGAACTGGCGAGAATGACAGATTCCGCCTTGGGTCACGTCGTCGAACAGACGTCTGTGTTTGCGCGCGTCAGCCCGGCTCAAAAGAGTCGAATTATCCTTGCGCTGAAACGCAGAAGTCACGTCGTCGGCTATTTGGGAGACGGCGTGAATGATGCGCCATCACTGCACACCGCGGATGTTGGAATCTCGGTAGATACAGCGACGGATGTGGCACGAGAAGCCGCAGACATCATTCTCGTGGAACCGGGGCTACACGTTCTGCATGCCGGAATTGTGCAAGGTCGGCGAGCCTCAAGTAACGTGCTGAAGTATCTTCGCATGAGTACCAGCTCGAATTTCGGCAACATGGTTAGCATGGCGGGTGCGTCGCTGTTTCTGCCATTTCTGCCAATGCTTCCTACGCAAATACTTCTGAACAATTTTTTATACGACATTTCCCAACTCACGATCCCGACCGACGCCGTCGACCAGGGTTATCTGCGATCGCCTCAGCGTTGGAATATGTCCCTCATCCAGAAGTTTATGGTCGTGATTGGGCCCATTAGCTCGATCTTCGATTTCCTTACGTTCTTTGTACTGCTGCGTTACTTCAAAGCAAGCGAGCGTGAGTTCCATACGGGGTGGTTCGTTGAGTCTCTGGCTACACAAACCCTGGTCTTGCTTGTAATTCGTACCTCTGGAAGCGCATTGAAGAGCAGGCCAAGCTCGCCAATGCTATTCAGTATCTTGGCCGTGGTCCTTATCGCTCTCCTCATTCCGATCAGTCCGGTCGCGTCCGTACTAGGATTCACGCCGCTCCCATTGAAATTCCTTGGTTTCCTTCTGGGCTGCACGGCAGCTTATCTGGGTTTGGTTGAGTTTGCCAAACGGCGACTTTCTTAATGATTGCTCGCATTGGACCGCTTTGGGTTAGGAGTGATCGTCGGTGGTTATTGAAGTGCGGGAAAACCGCGGAGGTAAACAGAATGGTAATGAAAATGATTTTCGCTGTCTCGCTCGCGATGGCAATGACAGATTCCATCACGGCGGCCACGATATTCACTTCTACAGATATCCTTTCGGGCTCAACCCCAACGAATCCTGAGCAAAACTGGCAAGTGTCGATTACTTCAACGCTTACAGACAACTTCAATGGCGATTTCACGCGGCAGGAATGGCGATACTCAGTCGCCAATATCAGCTATGTGCCCAACCAAATACCTCCAGGAGTGGGCTCACTGATCGGAAGTGGAGTGACGCTTTTCTTTGTTCCGGTATTTGGAACAACCCCGCTCGGCACGGGGCCTTTTCAGAACTATTTCGAACCGGCCGACTGGGTGGCTCGGTTTTCGGGGTTTGTGGGGGATTTCACCCGGGTGGACCCGGTCCTTTGGCGCACGGAACTTTCTTCAGCAGCCATCTTGCCAGGTCAGTCTGCCGAATTTGGATTCTCCATCGCTGGCCCGGTCGCTCTATCCGAGGCGAGAGCTTCAGTCAGTGCCGAGCAGTTGAGCTCGTTCCCCGGACCTATAGATGTAATTTCGGGAAGTATCCCGGTGCCGGTACCTGTTCCGGAGCCCATGACCCTGAGCTTGGGTGCCGGATCAATATTGGTGGCTGCCTCAATCCGCAGGCACGGCAAATAAGTTCCGACCGGAACAAAAGGCTCCTGGGTCGTCTGAAGAGGTCGGCTTGCCTTCCGTCTAACGACGATCGCGAGCCAGCGTCCAATGCAGCTCGGAGGAGAGTTCCGCTAGCGCGTCACCGTCGTAGCGATTGCGCGGATCCCAAAGCAGCCATCCGCTCGATCCTGCGTCCTGAGCCGCCTTGATTTCCGAGTCGCCAATCCAAAAATCGAGAGAGCGGAATAATCGAGATTTTGTTTGCGGCAAGCAGGTCTAGCTGTTCCCGAAAATGCTGGGTCGTGACCCGTCATGGAATCGGCGTGAACAGGATCGACCCGGTGATATAGCAGTATCGGAATGGCCGGACCCGCTGCTCCCAACGTGGGTACGGCTAGGCATGCGCAAAGCGCAAGACGAGCAATGTCGAACCGCTGATTGGTTACGCTCACAAGCTGGCGAGGTGTCCTTCTAGGATGGCGACAACTACGGTGCGGTTCCCGGATGCGAGCACGTCACTTTGGAGTGCAATCCAGATTCCTGATAGTTAGCTGGTCTGGCGGAACTTCCGGCTTTAAATCAGCGCAGTAGTGCGCGAAAACGCGCACAGCGTGGGGCATTCGGCCCAAAAAATCTATCAAGGACAGACGACTGCTGCACCATCGATTGCATCGCGCTTGATCGCCCCGAGCGCCTCATTGATCTCGGCTAAGGAGAAGACCGTCACTTTCGGCTTCAAGCCAAATTCACTTGCAATCCGTAGGAAGTCGCGTGCGTCCGCTCGAGTCATGTTGGCGACACTACGAATCTGGCGCTCTCCCCAGAGCAACGTATCTTAATCGAACTGCGGCATGCGATCCAGATGGATTGCATTGATGGCGACAATCCCGCCTTTGCGGAGACTGGAGAGTGCTGAGATCACCACATCTCCACTGGGCGCAAACGTAATAGCTCGATCCAGAAGAACTGGCGGGCGCTCAGCTTCCGCTCCAACCCAAATGGCCCCAAGCGACTCGGCTAGATGCCGGTGAGACTGCCCCTCGTCGAGACATAGACCTCGCAATCCCACGCTTTCAAAACAGCGATTGCGAGATGGGCAGAAGCTCCGAACCCGAAGAGGCCAACGCGATCTCCCGGTTCTACGCCGGAGACTCGTAAACTCCTGAAGCCGATAATACCGGCACACAGTAGAGGTGCTGCATGAATTAAATCGAGGCTTGCCGGAAGCGGAAACACGAAATCCTCGCGTACTACCGCAAATTCGGCGTATCCTCCGTCGACGGCTCACTACTCCACGGAATCTGCTGTGGACGCCATCAGACGAGGGGCGGCTGATTATCTCAACAAGCCGGTAAACCTGCAAACGTTGCGCGGGCGCGTCAACACGCTACTGGAACAAGCGAAGCGCCGCCAGCGTGCCTCCCAGATCGAATCCGAGCTGGCCGATACATCCCGTTTCGAGGGAATGGTCGGGAATAGCCCAGCGATGTGGGACCTGTTCTCGAGAATCCGCCGTGTTGCTCCGCATTTCCGGACAGTTCTGATCAACGGGCCGACCGGAACAGGTAAAGATCTGGTGGCGCGAACGCTGCACCGGCTCAGCCCTGCAGCCAAGGGTAAGTTCGTGGTCCTAAACTGTTCGTAAGCGGCTCGTCAACACCTGTTGTGAATGGTGATGCAAGGCTGCATAGTGGTCGAGATGAAAGAGACCACAACAGAGCAACGAGCGACATCGCGAATAGATTATTGGCGTGAGCAGATTGCGCAGCAGGAACGCAGCGAGCTGCCGGTGAAGCAGTTTTGCGAGACGCATGGCATCACAGAGCAGACGTTTTACCTCTGGCGGAAGCGCCTGCGGAAACAGCCGTCCGCGCGATTTGCGTTGGTGGAGA
>JBJMGK010000276.1:0-12061 GCA_045807925.1 Bryobacteraceae bacterium
CACGATCTCGACAGAACCGGGCGATACTCTGCCCGCTTTCACGTTGTTCGGAAAGCAATCCGCGCCACCGCGTCCATTGCTGCTCTTTCTGCTGTTCCATAACAGCAGACTGCCCCTCTTTGCTTCTTGATTCAAGATGCGCTTCAGATAGCGCTCACGCCAAAGCCGTACGGCGGCGCCAGACACCCACGAAGAAACGAAAACCATTACTGGCGATCGTGCGCAGGTTCCAAACGAGCGTGGACAGCGGGGTGAAGACCTTCAACATCCTGAAATCGTCTCACGCTAACTCGCTCATTTGCAGCGTTGATTTAATTCTTGCGTAGCACAGCGGGGCGCCTCAAAGTATTTCAAAGTATTGAAATCCTCAATGATGACTGGCTGAGTAAATCGAGGCACGTCAAATGCCGCCTGACCGAACGCGGACTGTTTTTTGCGGAGGACAGGTATCGCCCCCCCGGAAGCCTGGCCTGCGAAGCGAGATCTGACCACGTTCCAGAGCTGGTTTGAGGTTACCTTTCATTCCATGATTGGTGGACCTCTCCGACGATGTGCTCGAGCATGAAGAACTGTAAGCCCGGCAAGGTCCCAGCACCTCAGACCCCGCGCTTCGATTACCCTGAATCACGGTTCGACTTTCAGTCGATACGACCCCGCGGCGGCCTGATGCATTCGAGTTTCCGGGCCAAACGGGATCGAGGCCATGCAGTACCTCGACATGGAACCGCTCAGACATCAGAAAAAAGAAGCGCTGCGGAAGCTGGGCGATGCGGCCTGACGGTTTCTACAGGGCTGACTAGGGCCAGGCATCACCAGAAACTCAGGCTGTCGAGTGAAAAAAACACCCTCCAAAAGCCAACGTGCGCTTTGCCCGCGATTAGGACGGATGTAAATAGAGTTCCCGAATCCGACACTGCTATAAGGATACTTTGGCAAACTACGATTCCTAATGGGAGAACCCGCAGAGATCGCATCAAACCGGATCTCGACATCCTGAGGTGATGGCCCTTTGAGATTGATATGCGTCCGCTTCGGGTACTGCGCCGTTCCGACGTGTACATAGTCTTGAAATGTGACCTTCACTTGCGGCTCTGAACGGTCGCTTGTACGGTAAATTAGCTCGCTGGGCAACAACTCCCGGTTCATCGTGAGAAGGTATAAGCCATCCTTCGTTCTGACACCGAGACTCTGTTCCTCAATCCCGGGGCCCTCTGCGGTTTTCGAACTTAAAACGCTGTCTTCTGCACGCAATCGATTTAGGACGGCGCTGAGGGTGTATCGGGATAAATCCCGCAGGCCTGCTTCAACTTGATTCCACATGGAGGGATTCGCGCTTCGACGCACCTTCTTCTTCGCTACGCAATTTTCGTTTCGGCACTGCAGAAGAAAGGTGCCCGATGCTTTCGACTCAGCCTTCAGGCTGACCAAACCCGGATCCTGAAGCGCCATCGTTAACCTCCAAGTACTCTCCCGCTCAGCGCGAAAACTAATCGTTCCGATAGCCGTGAGCGAACGCAACTGGGACGTATCCGATCCGACGCCAAGTGCACTCAGCACCGATCCCCAAAGAAGTCTGCCGTTCTCGGCTTGCGTAGTGTAGTTCGGCTCTAGAGCTACAAGTAGTGGAGTCCCGGTATTGGCCTGAACGATCGCCGTTCGTTGCTCTGAGAGGTAACCGGGTTTGGTAAAGCCGACCGTATACTCTTTGAGATCTAAATCCTCTATTAGTAGCCTTCCACTGTTTGTGCTGCCGACCATCCGGTCGTTTATGGCCACGTCACATTCGGCCGGAGAACATTCGACAAGTAGCTTTCCTTCTATCTTCGGTGGAGGCTTGGGGGCAATTGCCATCACGGCGTGGAGAATCGCCGTGCTTGCACCCTTCTCGCGCAGCTTCAAGATCTCGGGATCAGCGGATAAGAAATCCACTCCGTGCTCCTGAATTATTCGCACTACCTGCGCCTCAGTGAAGACGTCACGTCGTATCTTGTCAACAAGATCAATCACGTCGTTCAAAGTCAAAGGGACTAGTTTGGGCGCGTGCTTCTCGACGGTTTTCACTCGCTCTGTTGGTTTGGATCTCGTCCCGATTTGGCCATCCACAAGGGCTGATGCAAGAACAATGCAAAGGAACCGAATCACTTTATTTCTCATGATCTGCAAGGAACTGTTTGGCTTCGCGGATCTTGGCTTGCAATAACTGAGCATTGGTGTTATGTGGCTGTGACCTTAAAACCTGGGCAATATATCGTTCAGCTTCATCGTATTTCTGTTCTTGCCGCAGCCTTTCAGCTTGCTTCATTCGCCAAGTAATTTGTCCCGGTGAGAGCGTTGTCGAAGTACGGGGGGCCGGAACACTCTGTGGTTCTGTATCAGGGGGTTTCGAGTTCGTCGAGGAGCTGTCAACTGTGGACGAGAGACTATCAATTTGATGCTGGTATTCGTGAACTTCGTTCTGGATTTTGGGATCTTTCAACGCTCGAAGTACAATTTGAGCGGTTTGCAACCGACTTTCCCAGGCACTGGCGGGTTCGCCTTGCATTTTTAGCTCATGAATAGCGGCGAGACTTAGACGCAGCAATTCGAGCTGAGCCTTTGAAACGCCAGGGTCATTCGGATGTCTGTCGATCCAGGCGGAAAGAGAGTTGATCTCGGAATCTATATCCTGAACATGACCCGACGCACCCACGCCAAATATGAAGATGAGCGAGAGTTCCGAATTAGCATTGGATGCGTGCCACTGGCCGAGATCTTTCATTTGGACATAACCCTGCTGCCCAACTTTTACTCCTGTACTCAATTGAACTGGGACTAAAGCTTGGCTTCGTGAGTTAGGTAAGCGCAGAACGTTGACGACTTCGCCTGGCGGGACAAGCGCTTTCATGTGATTTGCGGAGGCGCTGCTGTAGAGGACGCTTCCATTTGCACCGACCGAGGCGGTCGCTTCCGGCGATTGTAGCGGTTCGCGTCTGAGTTGCAAAGCTACAGCGGCAATTAGAACGGCTGTCACGCAGATAGCCGAGACAATGGCCCCTCTGCTACTTGAAACGCGGCTTCTTATACCAAGCGCTGGCGGTCGGGGTTTGACGGCTTCCTGTTTCCAGTTGATTTCACGGTCATCTTGGACGGCCCGAGGTTTTTCTGTGCCCGGGTTGGTCAGCGTTCCGGCATCAGCGCTCTTCGCTTCGGGGCTTCCGGTGGTGAGCGCAGCGCCGTCGATGTCGATCTGCCTAACCGGCTGATCGGGCCTAGAATCGTGACTGATCGGAGCCCCGCATTGGACACAATACTCGGCGGCGGCCCGGTTACTGGCGGCGCAATAAGGGCAGATCTTCGCGTTCGTGCCTCTGTCCTTGTTGTCAGAGCGTGCTTGTTCACGAATTGAGGGTGTTTCCGGAAGCGCAGAGCTGCCGGAAGGCCATTCATTCTCTCGAGAAGGCAATTCTGGTGTAAGGTTCTTTCGCGATTCCAGTTCCTGGAAACGAAGGCGACACAGCTGGACAGCCTCCGAAAACCGGTCATCCACCGCCTCGATCGCTTCCAGTTCTGCCAGGATGCCCTTTGCGCCGTGTATATCTTCTCTGTTGATCTCGCCTTCGAACGCCGGAATCAATCGCAAGACCTCAGAGAATTGCCACTCCTCCGGATCTTCTCCAGGCGGCGGCGGGCGAAACAGAGACATATCTGCGTCTGCGGCGATATGCCTCCGAGGAGGATCGAAAGGCCGATCGGACGGCAACTCCAGGTATGAGAAGGCTGGAGTAGATTCTCGTCGAAGCGCGTCTAATATGGACTGAATGTCCGAGGCGAGTTCCTCCCCGCTCTGATACCGTGAACCAGGACCCTTCGCGAGTGCTCGTGAGAAGACCCTTTCGATCGGAACCGGAAGGGACGAGTCAAAGTCCAGAGGCGAGTCGGGTTCGCCTTCAGCTATTCGCTGCGGAATCAATTGCGCATCAAATGGGTGATGGTAGACAAGAAATTCAAAGAATACTACGGCCGCAGAAAACAGATCGGCTCGTTGGTCGGATGGCTTCGCTAGAATCTGCTCCGGAGCCATGTAGTTGGGCGTGCCAAGAATTTTGCCGGCCACTGTCAACCTCGAACTCGGCAGGCGCGCAATCCCAAAATCGAGCACCTTGGCCCGCTCATCCTCGGTGAAAAATAGGTTACTCGGCTTGATGTCACGATGGATGATGCCGTGCTTGTGAGCGTGGGCCAGAGCTTCACACACGTTGATGATCGCCCGCAATTTTGCCTGCAAATGAATCTCTGCCCGGCGTTCAATCAGTTTTCTAAAGTCGGAGCCGTTCAACAACTCCATGGCAATGAAGGCCAGCTGGTCGATTTCACCAAGGTCGTATACGGAAATGATCGCCGGATGTTGGAGCCTCGCGCAGGCGCGAGCCTCGCGGTAGAAACGCTCACGAATCTCGGGCTCGACATCTACGCCGGTGCGGATGGTCTTGACTGCGACCTCCCTTTCCAGCACAGTGTCTCGTGCCTTGTAGACGGTCCCCATAGAACCGGCTCCGAGCTTCTCGAACAACTCATACCGGCCAAAATTGGTCATCTACATTAAATATTATTCGCAGCGGGACAAGAGAACAGCGGAAACGTTGTCCGGAGCTCCACGCTTTCGAGCGGCGAAAACCAGGTCTTCCACCGTAGCTACTACGTTGTTATCCGATGCGAGCATGCTTCTGATCGCGGCCTCGTCAATCACTCCATATAAACCGTCAGTGCACAACAACAATTTGTCACCCACGAGCAGCGGCTCTTCGCGCACGTGTACGTCGACCTGCTCTTTTGAGCCGGCCGCCTGAGTGAGCACATTCTTCATCGGGTGATTGGCTACGTCGGCCGGAGAGAGCAGGCCTTTCTGAAGCATGCTGCCGACCATCGTGTCATCAACGGATATCTGAACAAGATCGGGATCACGGAAAAGATACACACGGGAGTCTCCGACATTCGCGATCACGCCGCGATCTTCGCTCAGGAGAACTGCTGCCACTGTGGTTCCCATGCCAGAGTACTCAAGGGCCTGCTCTGCCCGTCGCCAAACCTGTTTGTTGGCAAGCCTGACACCGGTCACTAACCGATTCGCATCTACCGATATCTCGAAGCTGTAGCCGAAAGGCCAACTCACATCGAAACGGTCGCGTGAGGCGTCCACGTAATACCGTATTGCCGCTACCGCCAGTTCTGCCGCCACCTCTCCGTGTTGGTGTCCGCCCATTCCATCGCAGACGACAAACAAACCGAGCGACGTATCGATCGAAATGCGATCTTCGTTCTCGGTGCGGACACAACCAGGATCTGTGCGGCCGTATGCTTCAATTGCCATGTTCTTCAGAACTCATTCAACTGCCATGAATGCGCTTGGTTTTGCCGGAGACATCTTCATCTTGCATGGACACGAGAGACGCCTCGGGTCGACGTGCTAGAACCGATAGAAAAGTGTCAGTTGGATTTTGCGAGCCGGATAAAAAGTATACAGGACTTGGCCGAACTGAGGACGACTATTTATGTTTAACGCCGGATTCAGACTTGAACTCGGGAGAAGTTCCGGAACATACCAGGAAGCATGGTTAAACGCGTTGATCGCCTCACCCCGGAATTGCAGGGATTGACGTTCGGTCAGGCGCATCGTTTTTTGGACGCCTAAGTTGGTGTCCGTGACCCAGGGACCATAAAACGATCTAGGCTGCAAGGTCCCAACCTGACCAGAACTGGGATTCGCAAACACTGAACTACTTGCTCCGCCATTAGGGCTTAATGCCGAACTTGCGATAAAGCGAGGACCGCTCCCGGTCTGGCGAATCCCAAACAGTTGATTCAATGCTCCGCCGCTCACAACTGCGTCTGCCGTTGTGGGTGCGATCGGGAAATTCGGATTGTAGTCTGCTGAGAAAGCATTTGAGAAGATTGAGAACGGCGAGCCGGACTGCAGAAGGACAATACCGGTAACGCTCCATCCAGCAATCGCCTTGCGCAGAAACCCGTTACTCGCGTGTTTAGCGAAAGGCAGATCATAGAAGAAGTTGGCTTTAATCGCGTGTCTGACATCGAACGGCGCCGGTGCCCGGTCCAAACCAGGGTTGGAAGCGTTCCGGTATGGTTCAAATTTGTAAGAACCTAGGCTGGCTGAGTCACTGATGACTTTGGACCATGTGTAGTTGATTTGGAACTGCAGACCGGCATTGAATCGGTGCCTGACGTCGAACTGCAGAGCATGATAGGACGAGTGTGAGAAGTTCCCAACTATCGTTGCGCCTGCCTGCGCAGCTGAATTAGCGTAGATCGGATACCCAGATGCAAAAGTTGGATCCTGAGCTGCAAGCCAGGCAATATATCCCGTTTGAGTGCTGTCCAGAAAAAGAGCGCTGTTCTGTGAAATAGTAGAAGGCGAAAATATCACGTTCGTTAAACGATTAGATGGAAGGGCTGAACCGATTCGCAAAGCGGACTGAACGGCAATGAGATCTGGCAGAAATCCGCTATCTCTCAAGTTCATTTGATTAAGGTTGACTTGCCGCAACATCCCGACGCTACGATTTCCTACGTATCTCAAATCGAACAAAGTTCCCCGCCATTGTTGCTGGAGGTCGAAATTCCACTCCTGGACGTAGGGCGTCCTAAGCCTTGGATCTACAACGCTAGCCGACGTATACCAATATGGATTGCCGTATGACGAGTTCGCAAGATTGCTTGCGGTGATAGGACCCGAAAGTGGCGGAGCAGAGAGACTTGGCAATGCAGATCCGAGTTGCGGATACGGAGTAGGGAGAAATTGATCGACGACGGACTGCCCTCCAAGAGAGCTATCGAATTGAGTTCCCTCTGCCGCTCGAATAATGTCGTCGTTAACGTACGTGATGGAGTAACCCGCACGAACCACGGACGTCCCTCGTCCGAACGGGTCGAAGGCGAGGCCGATATTGGGAGCGAAATTGCGCTTGCTTGGTTTGTAAATGTCTCCACTTGTAAATCCGTATTCGGCATTGGGATCAAATAGGGCGCCAGTGACGTTCTGGCTGAGTGGTGCCAAATACTCTCCTTGCATATCGTGGACTGCGCGGTTCAGTTCGTATCGTAAACCAGCCGTTACCGTCAGCCGAGGCGATACTCTAAATGCATCGTGGCCAAAGAAGGCGAATCGATTGTACGCGAAGCGGTATGTTTGTGGAGATCCCAGGACGTAACCAGGGCTACTGCCATGCTGGAGGTCTATACTTTGTGATTGGTAAAGCACGTCTCCAGACGCTCCAGGGAAGAACGAAACGCCAAGAAGGGGTCCAGTCGCAGTGAAGTCTTCTCGGCTGGTGCGAACCGTTTGGCTTTGGAAACCGAACTGCATGGAGTGACGGTTGTGAGTCCATGACAAACTTTCTTGAAGACTATAGGTTCGAGACCACCGCGCAGATCCTTGATCATTGGGCAAGAGGTTTTGCGCACTAGGGACTATAGGGTTTGCGTTGGATGGACCAGAACTTGGTTTGAACTGCTGAAGGCCGAAACGATCGAGACCCAAGTTCAGAGCGGCTGCACAGATTTGCCCAACAGAGAATTGTGACCCGACAAGGAGGAATTGACAATCCCTATTTCCGGCGATTAACGCGAGATACTGGCTGGCCCGCCCAGCGGGACGGGAGAAGGTAATTGGCAGATCGTCGACTCCAAATCGCAGCTCATTGATGAGGTTGGGTCTCAGTGTAGTCCGCCACGAAAGCGCTCCCAGGTTTCGATCGTCATCTGTTCGCAATGTGGTGCTTGGAACGAAGTTGCTAGGGTAAGGATCGTCAGCCCGTTCATGGTTCCAAACGTAAGAAGCATAGAAGACATTTCGACGAGAAGCAAACAAGTCCAGCTTGCCCGTCACGTTGTCCAAATTCTGGTTTTGACGAAGCTGGTATCGGGCCAATCCTAAACCAGGATTAGAGACTTGATCTAACGCAATATTTGGCAGCGGAAGGGTGCCAAGGACGGATTGTAGAGCTGGATTCGAGACCGTGTTTCTGAACCCAGCAGTTGGAGAATAGGTTTCCGTAAGAACCCCGTCCGAGGACCGGACGAGCTCATAGTTTGTGAAGAAAAACAATTTGTCTTTCTTAATGGGACCAGCGACAGTGGCACCGCCTTGATTTCTCTTGTAGGCCTTTCCGCTGCCGTAGAAATTGTTGAACCATTCGTTGGCGCTGATGCCACTGGGGCTAGCCAAGTAGAAGAGGTCTCCATGAAATGCGTTGCTGCCGGAGGGAGTGGCGAAGGCAACCTGCGCGGCACCGTTACCGTACGCGGAGGTTTGATTGCTGGTGATCAGGGTGAATTCTGAAATCTGGTCGAGAAAGAGCCGATTGGGTAGATAGTTGAGGGACCGGGCCCGGTAGTAATTATCTTGAATGTTAATGCCATCAAGAGTCACGTTCTGAAAACTTGGCCGCAAACCATTGATGGTAGTTATTCCGTTATTGTTAGAGACACCGGCTTGTGTTTGGAGTAGCTGAAGCGGATCGCGCAAGAGCTGCGGCAATAATTGCAACTGTGCGTTCGTAAGCGTGGCCGACACTTGGCTCGTGGTTATAGCGACAGCCTCTGCACGGGCAGATGTCTCAACTACAGCAACTACCCCGGCCACCTGAAGCGTGAGATTGCGCAGCACTGCCGGAACGCCCGGCGAGACTGTCACGTTTTGAACCTGGAACGGAGCGAATCCCTGCGCCTCAATCGAAATGTTATAGATCTGGGGATTTACAGACTCGATCGTAAAAGTACCATTCTCTTGTGTCGTGGTCTCAAACAGCGGTTCCTGACCGGAGGGACGGAGGAGACTCACCTTTGCCTGGGGGATTGCCTTGCCTTGCGGATCCAGTACGCTGCCACTGATGCTGCCAGTGACCTGCGCCCACGCAGAAATTCCCGTTCCAATCCAGATCAGAACTGCCGCCCTGACAGATGTCATGGTACTAAGCCTCCTAAACTGCCCGCTCGACGAGTGTCCTGTAATATACACGAATTAGCAGGGAGAGGTAAATAAAAATAGGGCTAGTTTTGGTACTGAGGTTCAATCAAGGTGCCTTCCAGGGGCGATGGGTGACATTTCTGTCGGCAATGACTCAATTTTCGATTTCAGGCGAAACAGACGCAATCCGTTTGTGCTATAAGTCATTGACCACAAAGACCGAGCGTGCATGAAGCTGGCTGGTAGATACGAACTGAAAGAGGAACTTGGCCGGGGCGGCCAAGCTGTCGTCTACCGCGCCATTGACGAAACATTCAACGACCGGCCTGTCGCCGTTAAGCTCTTGTTGACACCCGACGCGGATCCAGATCTCTACCGGCGATTTCAGCTCGAGGCAGACACCCTGGCGAAGCTGCGGCATCCGAACATCGTGACTGTGCTCGACTTCGGCCAGCATGAGGGCAGACCGTATCTCGTAATGGAATACCTGGAAGGCCACACGCTCTCAGAGGAGATTGAAGGTCGCGTCCCGGTGACACTACTGCGGAAGGTCGAGATCATGCGGGAAGTAGCAGAGGGACTCCGGTATGCCCACTCGAACGAGGTTATCCATCGAGACATAAAGCCCAACAACATCATGGTTCTCGCTACAGGCGAGGTCAAGATTACGGATTTTGGTATCGCCCGAGTTATGGGGAGCGACGGATCACGGCGAACGAAACAAGGGGAGATCATCGGCACGGTGTCCTATATGGCTCCGGAGCGATTCCGTGAGGGACGATCAGATGATCGAACGGATATTTTTGCGTTTGGAGTGCTCTACTACGAGTTGCTTACGGGACACAACCCGTTCCGCCAGGATGAGATTGGCGCAACGATGTATCGGATTTCGACGTATGACCCACCTCCAGTCCACGAACTCATCCCGAATTGTCCTATCGGGCTAGAGTTACTAATTGAGAAGCTGATCGCAAAGGACAGGGATGCTCGCTATGAACGGCTAGACGATCTGCTCTTCGACGCTCAACCGATCCTTCAAAATCTGAGGCATGTTCGGGCAAGCGAACTCTTCGAGGAGCTTAGGCCTCGACTCGAGGAGAGTGAAGCGCAGGAGTCGTCTCATCCGGGATCAATGCAAGCTGAGCTTCGGCAGATCCTGGAACTTGATCCGGGCCACGCGGATGCGAGGTGGTGGCGAGAAAAACTTCGAAAGGAGGCGGAACGCAGGCAGCTTGCGGCAAAGCTGTCGGGGTTAAAACAAGAAGCGGTCGAGCATCAGAGCGCTCGTCGGTTCGGCGAAGCTGTCGATTCACTGGAAAAAGCTTCGAAACTGGACAAGAACGATCCAGAGATTCGATCTCTGCTCGAGAGCGCGAAAGCCATGCTCGGAAACGTCCGGAAGGCGCGAACGTTAAGTGGTCAGGCGCGTGCAGACGGCCTGAAGGGCGGTTTGGAGACCGCATTCGAGAAAGCTTCAGAAGCAGTCGAACTCGACCCCGGTAATGCGGAGGCCGTCGCTCTTAGAGACAGCTTCAGACTCCAGATTCGGAGTCGAAATGCCAATGACGCATTGCAACGAGCAGACGAACTCCGAAAGCAAACCGATTACGATTCTGCGTTGAACGCGCTCGCGGAAATCGCGCCTGACCTTCCAATCATCGGAAGGGCCGTTGCAATGCGGGTTCTGATCGAACAGGAACGCGCCGAGGCGGAGCGGCGGAGACGTCACGAACGGTTCCAGAGGGAGCGAGAGGAGGCGAGGCAGGCTCTAGAAAGGAAAGATCTTGATGAGGCCAAAAGGCTGGCAGAGCGGCTCTGTGTAAACTTTCCCGAGGAGACATCCGCATCTGCACTTCTGGCCGAAGCTCTGGAACGTATCGCAGCGGAGCAGCGCGCAATAGCCATCCGTAAACTAGCTGAATCCTCCCGGGAGCTCATTGATGAGCAAGGATTCGAAGAGGCGGTAAGGACGCTCGAGGAAGCACTACGAACATATCCAGAAGCGTCTGTGCTCGTTGAGCTCAAGATTGAAGCGGGGAGACGATTAAAAGAGAAACAACGATCTGATGCAATCAACAAAGCAGTTACGAGCTCCGAACAGCTTTCCACGGCAGGACAACTGGAGGAAGCTCTTCGGCTCGTACGGTTGGCCCTGAATGAGTTCGGAACCGAGCGGATTCTCCTTGACATACGGCGAGACCTAAGTACTGCAATTGAGCAGCGAGATTACAGGGCAGGTCTTGAGCGGACGTTAGCAGAGGCAAATCGATTGCTCGCGGCTGGTCAGGTGCACGAAGCCCTCGCTTCGCTCGAGCGCGAAGAGCGGCGCTTTTCGAGTGAGGCGGGTTTTCAGGAGTTGTTAAAAAGCGTCCGGGAAGCGGTTGAAACGTTTGAACAGCGGCAGTTTGTCTCAATAGCACTTGAGCGAGCGGACCACTTGGATCGGGAGGGCCGATACGACGAAGCTTTGAGGGAAATCAGCGTAGCTTCTGCCCGCTACCCCGAAAACATTGATCTTCGGACCGCGGGAGAACATCTCGAAGCCCAATACAAAGCTCGAAGATTCGTGGGCCACCAGCGGGAGATTCAAGCTGCCATCGAAAACGAGGACTGGGATCTCGCGGCAAAGAGAATCGGAGCCGCGGAGGACGAATTTCGGAACGAGTCATTCCTTTCAGAAGCTTTGCTTGCCGTCAATCAAGGGAGGTATCGGAAGAGATTACATGAGTTCGAGAGCAGCGTCAGGAAGGCGTTCGACCGAGACGATCTCGCGTCTGCGGCCAAGCAGCTCTCTTCTAATCAGAAAACATTTTCGGAAGACAGCCTCTGGCAAACTCTCGATCAAGAGCTCAAGCTCCGTCAGAAATACGTAAAGGCACTCCGGGAAGCGCAGCAGGCTCTTGCGAGCGAGAATTTCGGCAAAGCACGGGAACTGCTTTCCGCCATCCTGAATGATGCGCCAGACCCGCGGGCGCGAGATCTGCTCCAACTCGTCGACTTAACGCAGCGGCAGCGGGAAGCCGAGGAAGCGGCGCGGCGGAAGCGGGAAGAGTCGATCGCGAAGGGGCGTGCGGAAGCGGCTGCGCTGTTGAGCAGAAA
>JBJMGK010000277.1:0-8022 GCA_045807925.1 Bryobacteraceae bacterium
CTCGCCTTCGTCCACGTGGACGCAATGCGCGGCCAGGACCCTCGCGTCGAACAACCGCTGCTTTTTGACCCAGGGGATGACCGGCATCCCGTGATCGCGTCGGCTCTCCTCCACCTCGAAGGCGGTCTCGGCCAGGTGGATATGCAGCGGCACGTCGAATTCACTGGCGAGCTCGGCGGAAGCCCGGAGGATCTCCGTGGTGCAGGTATACGGCGCATGCGGCGCGACGGCCGGAGCGACCAGCGCGTGCCCCCGCCACCGCAGAATGAACGCGTGTGCGCGTTCGAGCGCGTCTTCGAAGCTCGCCGCGTCTGGCGCGCGGAACTTAAGAATCGTCTGCGCGCACAGCGCGCGAATGCCGGCGGCCGCAGCGGCCGCCGCCACCGCATCTTCAAAGTAGTACATGTCGGCGAAGCACGTCGTCCCGGACCGGATCATCTCCGCGCAGGCGAGTTGGGTGCCGAGCGAAACGAAATCCGGCCGGACGAACTCCCGTTCCACCGGCATCATGTAGCCCATCAACCAAACGTCGAGTCGGAGGTCGTCGGCGAGGCCGCGTAGCAGGGTCATCGGCGCGTGCGTGTGGGCATTGACCAGCCCCGGCATCACGACACGTCCGCCGCAATCGACCGTTTCGCCCGCGGCGTAGGCCGCCCCGATGTCGCCGACTGCGAGAATCCTGCCGTTATCAATTGCTATACAACCTGGCACGTGCACCGTGAACTGATCATCCATCGTCAGCACGTGCGCATTGGTGAGTAGGAGCTCGCAGGAAATCCGCTTATCCATAATTCAGTCTATTGTTGATTGACAACGTGAATGCCTCAGTTTGGTCACCATCGGGATTGCCGAAACTGCGAACCGCGATGCAGGTTCCCGGCTCATCTGTGTTCCGCCATGACGTTGAAGAGTCCGGTCGCGTGCATCACGGCCGCCTCAATGTTCTGAACTTCACCCCCAATCCGGGTGGATACTTGCCTATCGCGAGACGGAGAGGATAATGCCCGGTCCCGAGAAACTCACAACCGAAGTGGCTTCGGCATAAGGGCATCCGGACCTCGAAAGACCGCGTATTACAGCTGAACTCCTGTGAATGCGGCCGTTCGCGTCACGGGCGCACGAGCGGCAATACGGGTATCCGTATACGGTTGAAGCCAGAATGAAGACCAGAAGTACGCGCATGAACAACTCGTCCGTGTTATGCAACTTCTGAACAATAATCTTCGCCGTCGTCAGCTGCCTCAATTAGGCCCAATAGGGCAGCAGAGGAGGAGGCTGACATTTGTAAGGAATCTACGGTCTTCAACTTGCGGTTGATGGTTTTCGTTTTGCTGTTGATATCGCCTAGAGTGTTCTGAACGGTCTGCACCTGCCGTTCCACCTTGCTCATCAGCCCTCGGGAGCCTCGGTCAAGCTCCCCCGCCCGTGTTCGATGAGGCAGTCGGCCGACACGTAAATCAGCGCCGAAGGTAAGGTGGTCGAGATTCGTGAAGTCGGTGGTCTCCACCACCATTACGAACGCCGGGCCGCCTAAGTAAATCGATCACACGTCAGAACCGGACCAATTCTTTGGCAAGAACGTAGCCGGTCGTCGGTGCGCGCCAACGCTGACCTCATCAGCTACTTTCCGGCCACGGCTCGGTGGCGAGGTCTCGTTACGCGAGCCTACTGGTCCTCACGCAATGCGCCGTGTGTGTGTGTCAACCCTTTCTAATTTCTTTTAGGCACAATTGCCATTGGAAGACCGACGGCCGGATCCCCGGCCCGTGGAATCGACAGCTAGATCGCCCCACAGACCCAGATGTTCTTTACCGTTGCCGCTTCGGCCACAAACTGACTGAACGGTGTCTGACCTCGGGATCCACCAGCGGAGATGCGGAATGAGGCCGTGCCGCCTCAATCGACGGCACTCCACTCACGCAACACTTCCCATCAAAATGACATTTCCCGCTCAAGTTGACAATGCCTACCCGCGGTCGTAAGTTGTCCTGCGAGTCCTTTGCGAGATGTTTACGATCTCTAGTTCGTAGTGATGATCTCGACGTCACCACTCCGCCTCAGGATGTCTACCGCAACCGTCTCCGCATGTCTCTCAAAGTTCAGATCGACTGAAGCATTCCCGACCTTGATATTTCGAATTCGGACAGACGGCAGTGCTTCCGGCAGGGTCGGATAAGTCAAATAGATACGAGACTCTTCAGCACGAATAGACAGCCCTAAGCAGGATTGAAGCAGGAGAAAAACGGCTCCCGCAGCCCAGGCTTGAGGCGAGCAGGCGACGGGATACAACGTCGGCCCTTTCCCTTGCCGGCGGGGAAAGCCACAGATAAGTTCCGGCAAGCGATGCAGTTCCGTGAAGATGGAGAGGTCGAAAAGACCTAACATGATCTGCGACGCTAATTGTTTGTCGCGCCGAGACGTGCAGCCGAACGCGATCAAGGCATTATCGTGTGGCCAAACGGAACCGTTGTGATACGACATCGGGTTATACCGCTTTTCGGCCGTTGTAATAGTTCGAATTCCCCATCCGGAAAACGATGAAGGCGACTGCAAAGTTTCAATGGTTCTCTGCGCGTGCATCGGGGAAGCGATATCGGAGAAGAGACACTGTCCGGCATTTGAACTGCGAACTCGGCATTGCCGCTTGTCTCCATCGAGAGCCAATGCCAACGTGGAAAGCTCGTCAGACCAGAATGCCTCCTCGAAGTTTTTGCGGAGATCCGCAGCTTGCGTCCGCAGCACTTCGGCTTTCTCGCGGAAGCCTAAGTCGTCCGCGACGCGTGCGATGCGGGATTTCGCTGCGAATACGTACGCTTGCACCTCGCACAGCGCGATAGGCGCCCTTGCGAGCCGACCGTCCGCATGAAAGATGGAGTCATGCGAATCTTTCCATCCCTGCTGCGAGAGACCGGTTTCGGTTTGACGGGCATACTCGACAAACCCATCTCCGTCGACATCCCCGAAGGAATCGATCCAAGTGAGCGCCGCTTCAAGGTTCGGCCAAATGCTCTTCAGGAACTCCAAGTCTGCGGTCCGTTCGTAGTACGCACCGGCAAGCACGAGAAATAATGGGGTCGAATCCACGCTGCCGTAATACCGCCCGAATGGCACTTCTCTTAATTGGGCCATTTCGCCCTGCCGGATCTCGTGCAGGATTTTCCCCGGTTCGGCATCGCGATCGGCGTCCACGCTCGTCGCTTGCGTAGCCGCGAGATAAGAGAGCACGCCCTTTGCAACCGAGGGGGCAAGCCAGAGTAACTCAAGTGCAGTGATGATTCCGTCGCGTCCGAAAACGGTGCTGAACCAGGGAACACCAGCGTATGGATATGGTCCGAACGAAGTCGATGTGATCAACATCTCCAGATCAGCGCGGGACCGGTTTATCCAGTCATTGAATAGCTCGTTCGATGTGTAGATGTCCACATCTGCGAGAGGCGAAGAAGCGCGCTCGTTCGTGACACGCGCCAGGTTTTCATCGTAATTTGCTGACCTTTGTTGGGTTCCATCGCTCTCGCATGCAATGTTAAGCGAAATAGCAATCTCCTCGGACGGTTCCACATGAATCGGGAATGTTAGTTTAGATTCGCTGATCCCTGAAGGGGCGACCGAGGAGTGCACGCGTGTGTTCCTCGTAACGTTGTCTAAGCCGACATATGAAAAGGTGATGCTCGGTGTCTCCGCTTCTGTGGGCAAAAGCGTACCGCGGCGCTGCCTTTCCTGACCACGGACTTCGAAGATGTCACTGAAATCGGCACCGAAAGCCATCGTCAGATCTACATCCGCAAAAACCTCACCGTAGTTATGTATAACGATACGCTCAAAGCAGACTCCATCGGAAAGGAATTTCGTCCGGAAAATGTGGAGCGTTCCGCGTGCCAGAGATTTGCCGGAGGGGAGTTCCAAGTCCGGGTTGGTGAGGTCAACTCCCAGCAGGATATTATCGTCACGAACGGTTGAACTCAATAAGAGAGGTCGTGTCCCGCAGATACGGAGTTCGAGCCGCGACAGGTGCCGAGTGTCCCGCTGAAAAAGTCCTTGCTTCCCAAAACCGATCGGCGCAATATCGCCATATCGATCAAAAATCGCGAACGTATCGCCGTGCAGCAGAACACGCGTGCGATCATCCGCCAGAGACGAGTGAACTCGGATGTAGAACTGGTCACCGATTTCAAGAATTTCGGTAGGCAATGTCTGTGGGGGCGGCACTGTAGCGAACCTCCTCATCCAGTTATGGCCTTGACCGCTTGCCCCCTTTCCGGGGATCGACTGGTCGCCATTCCCCCAATATAAACCGAAAACGGCTGGTACCACCATGTGTGTAATGGCAAACCGGAATCTAACATCTTGTATAGTGTGCAGTTGCGGATCGCACAGGTTGCGCCACTGGTGGAAACCGTTCCCCCTGAATCCTACGGCGGAACGGAGCGAATCGTATCGTACTTGACCGAAGAGCTAGTTGAGCTCGGCCACGACCTTACGTTGTTTGCAAGTGGCGGCTCCGCCACTAAAGCAAAGCTCGTCCCCGTTTCGGAGCAATCGTTGCGGTCTGATCCTAGCGTAAAAGACCCGCTGACGAGAACCATAGTCGAGCTCGAAGAGGTATTGAAACGAACACACGATTTCGATCTCATCCACTTCCATGACGGCTATGTGCACTTCCCACTCTCGCGTCGTTTGCAGATTCCTTCAGTCACAACAGTGCACGGCCGAATGGACCTACCCGACCTTGTTCAGATTTTTAACGAATTCTCCGAAGTGCCGCTCATCTCGATCTCTAACCAACAACGTAGTCCGCTGCCTTTCGCGAATTGGTTTGCAACGGTGCTGCATGGAATCCCTGAACATCTCTTCACATTTCGGCCCGATCCGGAAGATTATGCAGCGTTTGTTGGGCGGATTTGTCCTGAAAAGCGACCGGACCGTGCCATCGAGATAGCGAAGCACGTGGGCATGCCACTGAAAATTGCGGCGAAAGTGGACAAGGTGGATGAGCAGTACTTTCAGTCGGAGATCAAGCCTTTACTGAATTCTTCTTTGATCGAGTTCATTGGTGAAGTGAACGATGCGGAAAAGAATGAACTACTAAGGGGTGCCCGCGCTTTCCTTTTCCCGATCGATTGGCCTGAACCCTTCGGGTTGGTGATGATTGAGTCGCTTGCCTGCGGGACCCCGGTTATCGCGTTCGAGTGCGGGTCCGTGCCCGAAGTCCTGGAGCATGGGAAGACAGGATTTATTGTCCGAACTATGGATGAGGCGAAACAGGCGCTTCGGAAGGTGGGAGCTGTCAGCCGTCTAGTTTGCAGGCAGGAGTTCGAACGAAGATTTACATCGGCACGGATGGCCGAGAACTATCTGCTGGCGTACGAGCGCCTACTGAACGGCACTCCCGATGGTCCAACAGTTTCACTACGCAAGCGATAGCAAGCGAGCATTTGCTCTGGCACACGGACGAGTGCAATCGAGCTTGCACGCTAGATACAAGCTTATAGGGAACTCACCGACGGCTGTCCTACGCAAAAATCCGATCAGCATCTGTAATCACAGAGTCATCGTGAAACGATTGCACGATGTTCAAGGTCTTCACCCGATTTTCCAGGATGGTTCGGAACGTGCGCGCTATCGTCAGTGACGGTTTTCTTACCCGCCGCTTTTTGCGGATCGACCATCATGCCGCAAACGGGATCTTTTTCCATAGACATTCACCTCCTTTCAAAATGTGTTCTCTACCGAATTTGCCGATATGACCCTGATCACACGGGCCATAAACGGCTCCAATCCGGGGTCCATATCCGCCGGCCGGACCAGGTTCTCGAACGGGATTCTTCATCTCCAGATAGACGATCGGCCTTCGCTCGTCCGCGGAGTTATTCTACTAGCGAACGACGCGGCGGTAACGGCCATGGACGTGGAGGTCATTGATGGAGCATTGCGGCCGCGCCTTCGTGTTCGAGGACGTCGGCGATCTGCACGCGCGTATCGACGACCCCAATCTCGACGTCGAACCGGATGACGTTTTAGTGAACTGCTTCTTCAGAGCTGGCAGCGTGTTGGATAATATTGCAAGTGGGCGGGATGAAGCGCAGCGAGGATATAGCGCATCCGAGGTTTTGGTTGAAGCTGGTTGACGTACTACGGGTGAACGAAGAGGCAGTGTCGCAAATAAGTGAGTGTGGGCACGAGTAGGGTGAGGTAGCCGGCATCAGGCTGCCATCCCGAAAGCACGGTTCACAAATCGGACCTGACCTGCGATATCTCCCTTCTGTAACCACCGGTGCCTCTCGAAATTGCCGAAGTTGAGATGATGAGGGGTTTCACAGCATTAGCGAACTGTTTCGATCGACATTCGGGTGGCTCTCGGTGATGGCCGAGGTGCTCTCGTCATTACTGAAGAGCCGCGCTGCTCTGCAGTTAGAAAACGTCGCGCTTCGCCATCAGATCGGAGTCCTTCAACGTTCGGGCAAGAAGCGCCTGCAATTGCACAACTCGGATCGGTTGTTCTGGGTCGGGCTGTTGCGGGTATGGAGCGAGTGGCGGTCTGCGCTCGTCATCGTCAAGCCCGACACGGTGATTGCCTGGCATCGGAAGGCGTTTCGGTTGTTCTGGACCTGGAAAGTCCGACACAGCAAGCCCGGGAGGTCGGCGATATCACTGGAAGTTCGCGCACTGATCCGTCGCATGAGCCGAGAGAATCCCGGCTGGGGAGCTCCGCGTATTCACGGTGAACTCCTGAAGCTTGGCGTCGCCATCGGCGAGACGAGCGTGAGCAAATACCTGAGGCGCAGGCGAAGGCCACCGTCACAGACTTGGCGAACGTTCTTGCAGAATCATCTGCAAAGCCTTGTTTCCATAGATTTCTTCACCGTTCCTATCATTCGCTTTCAGGTTCTTTATGTGTTCCTGGTGCTGGCGCATGAGCGTCGGCGCATCGTTCACTTCGCCGTCACAGCACATCCTACGGCTGAGTGGACAGCTCACCAACTCCGGGAAGCGTTCCCCTGGGAAACTGCACCGCGCTACTTGCTGCGCGATCGTGACCGTATCTTCGGCCACGAGTTCGTCAATCAGGTGAAGGCGATGGGCATTCAGCAAGTGCTCTCAGCGCCGTGTTCACCCTGGCAACGGGCGTATATTGAGCGCGTGATTGGCAGCATTCGCCGGGAGTGCTTGGATCACTTGATCGTGTTCAGCGAACTCAGTTTGAGGCGCCATCTGCACGCTTATGTCGATTACTATCATCGAACACGGACGCACTTGGGACTGCAGAAAGACTGTCCTGAACCGCGCGCTCTACAGCCGCCCGATGCCGGCCGGATTGTCTCCATCCCGAAGGTGGGTGGGCTTCATCATCGCTATGAGCGCCGCGCTGCCTGAAAAGCCGTCAACGGTATCAAAATACAATTGCATGGTGTCTCGGATTTGTTTTTGACGGACCGCCACGAACTGGGCGCAAGTGACATATAGCGGCATGGGCAGGACTGCTGATTCGCCTGCTCGCAACTTGCCGCAAGAACGCTGGCTCTGAACAGCGAACCAATCTAATCTGTTGCCGGGCTCTTCCCTTCTCCGTTTGAATTTGCGAGAACCACAGTCGGCAGCCGCAATAACCGGCACTGTTGTCGAACTGATTCTTCCCGTAAGGTCCGATCGGCGGCGCTCATCCCCGCACCTCCGTCGCGGTCAGTAGGCGATCATAATCGCCGCAGCTAGGTAGCGGTCGATCGTATTCCATCAGCTCCGGTATCTGCAGATCCTCTGGCCTGGCCCGCTCTAATCGGCTCCTCAGAAACTCACGCTTCGACAGATGCTGGAGCGAGGGTGATAGTAAGCCCCAAGTCTTTGGCTTTCTTCTCGAGCCACTTGATCTGCTGGTTTTGATAACGCTGCTGATAATATTCCATCCCTTTGTCTATGTACTCCTGGCCGTATTTGAGCATGCGATACACCAGCCGCGCCAAGTGGTGGGCCATAGCGGTGATCGCCTTAGGGGCTCCGAGTTTTGTGCGCAGCCGTTTGAACTTGGCC
>JBJMGK010000278.1:0-12827 GCA_045807925.1 Bryobacteraceae bacterium
CAGGCTGAAGAACGCCTCAGCTTGAACCAGAACATCCGGCCCGCCACACGTTGAGTGACCAGGCAGGCAGATTCTGACTTGAAAGGACCAGAAGAATGAATAGAAAACTGAAAATCGGCATCGGCCTTGGCATAACACTGACGGGTACCATGTTCGCGCTTAGCTTCCAACACACGATCACGGGAGCGATTGCAGAGTTCCCTTTTCCGGGCGGTAGCGGCCCAGGTTTTGTTCAGATTCAGCAGATAACGCTGAAGCCTGGCGACAGTACAGGCTGGCACCGTCATGACGGCCCGTCGTGGGTAATCCTCGAAAGAGGACGCGGCGTGGTCGAGACTGAAGCGTGCGGCGCATCGACAGCCCTCCAGCCGGGAACGGCCTTCGCGGAACCGCCCGACCATATACATAAGGTGGATAACTACGGGCCGGGCGAGGCGACGATCAACTGGGCGACTGTCTATCCGCAAGGCTCCACAGCGATCGTGCCCGAACCAGAACCAATGTGCGCGCGTTGACGAACAGTCACATTTAAAAGTAAGGCAGTGCACCCCCGGCTTGGGTGAGCGAATGTCCAAAACTCCCGCCCAAACTCATCAGTTGACAGGGCGGAACGATGGCTCCGTGCTGATTCGAGAGGATCGCCCTCACAAGATAAGACATGAGCAATCGCATTAGGGAACAGATTAAATGCGCTCGTCGCGGAGCTGGTCAACTCTTCGACCTCTGGAGCCCCGACGAAGGTATGGATGTGGTGGATGTAGTCGCGCGCCCATTTGGGAAGCTTGTTGATCCGTGTTTTATCGTGTTGCGCGCGCCTGGCTCCGGCGTTAGCCCGATCAGGACGATCCTGTCTACCCGCTGTGGCGCTCGAAGGGCCGCTTCCAGTGCAATTTGGGCGCCCATCGAGTGTCCAACTAGAATCGCCCGCCCGATTTTCGCCGCATCCATCCAGTCCAGCAGAACCTTCGTGAGTCCCGCGATGTCGAGTGGCTCCGTCGGGGCGGCAGAGTAGCCATTTCCCGGCAAGTCCGGAGAATAAACCCGAAAGCGGCTAGCGAGTCTCTCCGCGAACGGGACGAAGTAAGAGCTCGAAACACTCCAGCCCGGGATGAGCACGACGGGAGGCGAGCCAGGCTCTCCGGCCGAGCGTGCGTAGATTCGGCGTCCGCCTACGTCGTACCAGCACGACAGAAGCTCACGGATGTGCCCGAGGCGCAGGAGCTTGTGCCATGTCCGTACGGCGATGGCAAACTTCACGGCCGTTCCCGCCGAAACGGCAGCGGCAGCGTATATCAACCACCGTTTGTTCCCGATTCTCATACACCGTTCGATGCGTGATCCAGAGAAGTAACAGCACGGAGATTGCTATCGTTCGGCTCCGCTCGGGTCTATGGGATCTGATCTGGCATCGTCCCCATACGGCACGAGCCTAAGGCGCAACTGTCGCACCCGCGGAAGCTCTCTGATCATTTCGACGCACAAAGGCGAGTCATCCTGCTCGGATGGCGTGCGCTGGCGGCTCCGCTCGTCTATTCCACGCACATCAACGCGCATCTCGACTTCCGTCACGCAGCCTTGCTCCGGATGTCCAATCGCTCGGACTGCCGAATGCAGAGACTGCCACGACCACAGCGATAACCCACGTCAAGAGCGCGGCGCGTCTCCGTTCAGAGACGGAACATTCGGATGAATGAAGTCGTGCAAAGAATACCCGCGGGCAACTACAAAAGGCAGCAGGCTTGTGGTTCGAAAGAACCAGACAAGCGGCGGCGCTAAATCTGAGCTAACCCACCATCTACAAATAGCTCAATTCCGTTTATGTAGCTGCTGTCGTCCGAGGCCAAAAACACGACCGCCTTAGCGATCTCGTCCGTCGTGCCGGGACGGCCCAGGGTGTGCTGCGCAAAAAGCCCACAACCACTGAAATCACGTATGGCTGCCACGATGTTGACTAAGTTAGGCGGCATCAGCCCATCGGTATTCGTGATGCAGACCACCGCGTTTGGCCCGGAAACTCAAACGGAGTTTCGACTTCGTCCGCTCCCGTTCGTAACGTTCGCGTAACGTGGTTACTTATCCACGGTCAACTTGTTGATTTTATTGATTAATCAGATTTCCGAGATGGACAGATGGTGGGAGCTGTGCATCCCGACAACGCCGGCCTGCGAAGTCCTCACTCGGGTTCAGAAATCGGGATCGACGCCCGGCTTTTGTTATGCCAATGAGATGACGTGCTGGTTGAGGTAGCTGGTGAGCAGCTGTATGTCGTGTTTGTTTGCCATTCTAATAAATCATGACCCTCGAGTCGCACGGCGCTCGAGTGCCGTTCGATCCCAATTACCCAGGATTGCGGCGGCCTCGTAAGTGCTTTGTAGGAATTCGAGCAGCACCCGTTCTGGCGACGATGCCTTCCGAACATCCTCGTACATGAGTATGAATTCCTTCAGTTCCGGCTGATAGAAGGCTGTTTCGGGACGGACGGGATATTTGGAACAATCTCGCGGTTCGGGTGCAGCGTACGAATAGAACGCAGCATCGCGTACCGGACCGCCAGTGCTACCGGGCCAAAATCCGGCGCTGCTGCACTCATGCGAGTACGCTTCCCGGGTGATCGCGTCGGCACCTTCGCGTTCAGGCGCCCGCCGCCCGGAGAAGCGCGTGACCGCCAGATCAAAGCTACCCCAGAAGAAGTGCACCGGACTGGTTTTCCCGAGAAAGCCGCCGCGGAATTCTTTGAACACAGCGTCAACGCTCATCAGGATGCGGTGGAATTTGCCAACGGCCTCCGGGTCATACGACGCGTGAATCGTGTCGTCAGGAAACGGTACGGGATCTGGAATTTCAACCGGTCTCGGCCAGATCTTGACATCGATTGAAATCGCGTGCAGCACTTCCATGAACTCGCGATAGAAATCGGCAACGGGCCGCGCATAGAGCGCAACATATTTCGTCGTCCGGTTGCTTTCCCGGATCACAAGGTTATGGTCGAGGAAATCGAACTCTATTTCGAACACCCGGTCGCGATACGGTATGACGGATGTGGAAAGGCCGCGTGCGCTGACGTACAGCGGAACTTGCCACCAGTGATTCACATGCGGACTAAGCGCCAGGCGAATCTTGCCCACAATCTGGGTCCACATGTGAAGCGTGGAAGCTGTAGCCGACCAGCTTGCCAGCGGCAACGGGGGCCAGATGGAAACGTGTTCTATTGCTGAACCGGCAGCCGACATTTTCAACTCACTGTTCAACCAACCGCACGACCCGTCCTCCGAACAAGAATTTATCGAGCGTCGTGAATTCATGGTACTCCTCGACTCGCGTCTTCGTTCCGATCAGTATCCGCCTGTTTCGGGGGAGTTCATCGGGCAGGCGATGCCGCTCGTTTCCCGCTCTGCCAGAGCGGGACTCTACGTGAGAGCCATTGCTGTGCAGCCGTCAAATCATCCTGTCCCAATTCGTGTCCGCCATGATGCCAGTAGACCTCTACTTCCGCGCCAAAGCTGGTGAGCATCACGGCGAGAGCTTCCGTGTTGTCCCGGGGGACAATCGGGTCCCGCATGCCTCCACTGAGAAACACGGAGCCGTGCCCGAGATTCGGTTCAAAATCGGGCGTCAAGGGCACCATTGGGCGAAACAAAACCGCTCCTGCCAGAGCGTGTGGATGCATTAGCAGAAGGCTCGCGGCGATATTGGCGCCATTCGAGTAGCCTAGTGCGACTACTTTGTTTTTCGCCACGCCGTACTGTTGTGAGGCGGATTTGATGAAATTATTCAAGTCGTGCGTTTGAAATTTCAGATCGTCAATATCGAATACTCCTTCCCCAAAGCGGCGGAAAAAGCGTGGCATGCCGTTCTCCAGCACGCGCCCTCGTGGGCTGAGCAGCGCGGCTCCGGGTAATAGCTCCCGGCCAAGCGGCAGGAGATCTTGTTCGTTGCCACCTGTGCCATGAAGCAGCAGCAACGTGATACCTACATCGGGTTGCGTTGCGGGGATGAACTGATGAATGAACCGCGGCTCGATGGACTGCGTCACGCCGATGCTCCTTTCGCTTGCGGCAGCCGCACCTTAGGCAGAACTCGTTCCAACTCCGCGCGATGCGGCTCAAGCCACGCCGGCAAAACGAGATGCGAACCCAGCTGTTCTGCGGGCTCATCAATCGCGAAACCGGGCGGATCGGTCGCGATCTCAAAGAGGACGCCACCGGGCTCGCGGAAATAGATGGAATGAAAATACTTCCGGTCAATAACTGGGGTGACGTTGTAGTCGCGCGAGCTAAGCAGCTTGCGCCACTCAATCTGCTGCTCATCGGTGGGCGTGCGCCAAGCCACGTGATGCACGGTCCCCACAGCTACCAGACCCGGCCTTCCCGCCGGTGTACAAAGCAGATCGATCATCGTCCCGGCCTTCGAGCCGGAACCGGACCGTGTCGCATAACGGAAGCGGTTGCCGTTGTTCTCCATCAATCTGAAGCCCAGCGTCTCGGTGAGTAGCACGGCAGTCCGCTCGTAGCCCTCTTCAGCGAGCGTCACGTGATGGAACCCACAAATCGCAAACTCAGTGGGCACTGGCCCATGCTCCCAGGCCCCGTCGGGATTAGCGTAATGAGTACTCACCAATTCAAGTTGCAAGCCGTCGGGATCGGTAAGGGCGAGAAACTCCTCTCCGAAGAGAGAATGGTCTCGTTTGCACTTGATACGGCGCTGCTCGAGATGCTTCTCCCAAAAATTAAGTGACCCGTCAGGTACGGCAAACGAGGTTACCGTCACTTGTCCTGTTCCAATATGTCCGCGCCGAGCGTTCGGCCAAGGAAAGAACGTCAGGATGGTTCCCGGATGACCCTGGCCGTCACCATAGTAGAGGTGATAGGTCGTCGGGTCGTCGAAGTTCACTGTAATCTTAACCAGCCGCAAGCCGAGCATACCCGCATAGAAGTCGATGTTGGGCTGCGGGTCGCCTGCGATGGCGGTCACATGATGAATACCCGAAACGCTCTTCTCGACAGGGTCCATTTCTTTATTGGCGCACAAAATACCACGGCCGGTATTAGAGTAGAGACTTGGCATATATGACCTCCCACGACAATGCCGGCGAATGTCTCACCGCCATTACCGCGGACGGTATGCTGATTATCCACAGTTCGCCAACCACCCTGAGCTGGGTTCCGCGTGACGTTGTCAATGATGCCTATAATTTCGGTGGGATTGTTACGGTTGGTACGTTCGATTCCGCAAACGAGGCAAAACACGCCGCCCAATGCCAATATTCCGTACCGCGCGAGAAGTGGCGTGTCAGCGATTGCCTGCCGGCGGAGATGAATCGGGCTCGCGCTGAAGTTCATACTCCAGAGATCGACGGTCACAGAGTGATACGTCACGGTATCCGCTGGAAATAGCGCTTGTAGCACACGAAGAGAGGCCATGTCGAACATCGCAAAGCCTCCTTGCGACGAAGCTGCCATGCGGGCCGCCTTACCGGGCGATTCTCCGGGCCGTTGCGGTCGTTGGGTTCTAGCCGCCACGATACTCGGATCAAGCATGGCATTCATCGATGGAACAGTTGTCAACGTTGCTATTCCGGCTCTTCAGTCGGCTCTGGAACCACCGTATCCGAAGTCCAATGGGTTATCGAAAGCTATGCACTCTTCCTAGCGGCTCTACTCTTACTTGGCGGTTCGCTTGGCGATATCTATGGGCGACGAAAGATCTTCAGTGCCGGCGTAGTTTTATTCGGCATCGCATCCGTCTGGTGCGGCGTTGCTCCCAACACGTTTCAATTGATAGCAGCACGAGCTGTACAAGGTGTCGGCGGCGCGCTACTCGTGCCGGGGAGCCTTGCGCTGATCAGCGCCTCGTTTACTGCGGAAGAACGAGGACGCGCGATCGGAACTTGGTCGGGCTTTAGCGCCATCACGGCTGCTATCGGTCCCGTGCTCGGCGGATGGCTGGTACAGCATGGCTCGTGGCGCTGGGTCTTTTTCATCAATTTGCCCATCGCGGTGGTAGTTCTTGCGGTCACTTTAGTGCTCGTACCGGAGAGCCACGATCCGGAGCGTAGCCAGAAAAAAATCTCGATTGGTTCGGTGCTCTGCTCGCCACCTTCGGTCTTGGCGGGATCGTGTTCGGGTTAATTGAACCGTCGCACGGCTTGATCTCCAGTCTAGCCGGTATAGTGGCTTTGATTTTTTTCTTCTTCGTGGAGCGGCGACTGGGGGCTCCGATGCTTCCATTCGATCTCTTCCGCTCGCGCAATTTCACGGGTGCGAATTTGCTGACTTTCTTCTTGTATACAGCTCTCAGTGGAGTTCTGTTTTTCCTTCCACTGAATCTGATCCAGATTCAGGGATACTCGGCCACCCAGGCCGGTGCCGCACTGCTGCCATTCATCGTGTTGATGTTCGTTCTCTCGCGCTGGTCCGGCGGATTAGTGGAGCAGTACGGGGCAAAGTTGCCACTCGTAGCAGGCCCTGTAATTGCATCTACCGGTTTCGCTCTCTTTGCACGACCCGATATTGGAGGGACATACTGGACGACATTTTTCCCGGCAGCCGTCGTACTTGGGTTGGGAATGGCTGTGAGCGTGGCACCACTGACGACGACTGTGATGGGCTCTGTTTCGCAAAATCATGCGGGGGCCGCTTCGGGAGTCAACAATGCTATAGCACGCATAGCTGGCCTGCTGGCAATCGCTGTTCTCGGCTTCGTATTGATTACGGTCTTCAATCGACACGTCGATCAGCGCCTGGATAGTCTCTCCGTGCCACCCGCGATCCGTCAGCAGATTGATTCGCAAAGATCCAAACTTGCCGCTATCCAAACCACAAATTCTGCCCGTCGCGCGATTGCGGAGTCGTTCGTGGCAGGGTATCGACGCATATTATGGATCGCGGTAGCGCTCTCCATCGCAAGCTCTTTGAGTGCCGCGCTCTTTATCGATCTGAAAGAGAAACGCACCTGGGGCGCATCGGTCAAATAACGCACAATCAGGAAGATGCCCGCACGTCCGATCGCACGAGGTCAACCGATTACGAGCGCCTCGGCAGGAAGCGATCCTCTCGGTTCTGGATTCCGACACCCTTTCCCCATCGAACGAGTTCGTGGCGGATCGATCTCCCGGCTGACCATCCAGGTTGGCAAGCTGGTGACCGCCGGCGTAGAGATGGATGTGCTCGGCATCGGGTACGCCGATTTCTCCGACGCCGATCGGGAAGCCGTGGTACGCGCATATCCCCGATCGGCATACTTCAAAGAGGACATTATCCGGGCCTTCTACGACGGCATCAAGCATAAACCGCAGACGACGTTCGGCAACGTCAAAGCAGATGTTTTGGCGGACAAAGATCCCAGCTTCCAGAGAGAAGATTTCTGCACCGTGGCCCGCCGCTCCGCCTGGCGCGGTTGAAAATAAGACGAGAGCGAAGGGAGAACGCATCTATGAGTACCCTAACGAAGAAGGCGGCGATTGTCACCGGCGCAACTGGCGGTATCGGGCACGCTGTCGCGCTGCGGCTGGCGAAAGATGGTTACGCCATCAGGGCAGCGTACGCGGGAAACGCGGCGCGAGCCCAACAACTTGTGGCGGCGATCAAATCCAGCGGCGGAGCTGCGATTGCTGTAAAGGCGGACGTGAGTAGTGCGCCGGAAGTCGAACTGCTCTTCAAAACCGCGCTCGACGAGTTTGGCAGAATCGACGCGGTTGTGCACACGGCCGGAGTGATGCCGATGGGCAAGATCGCCGATGGCGATTTGGAGGCGTTCGACCGAGTGATCGCGACTAATCTTCGCGGAACGTTCCTCGTTTTGAGTCACGCGGCCAGACATGTGAGTGAAGGCGGCCGGATCCTCGCCTTCTCGAGCAGCGTCCTCGCCAAATCCTTTCCGGGCTATGGCGCATACTGCGCATCGAAGGGTGGTGTCGAGGCGCTCGTGCGCGTGTTAACGAATGAACTGCGCGGCAGAAACATTACCGTGAACGCAGTAGCGCCGGGACCAACCGGCACGGATTTGTTTCTCAAGGGCAAATCGCAGTCGCTCATCGATGAGCTGGCAAAAATGGCTCCTATCGAGCGGCTCGGCACACCGGAAGATATCGCGAATACCGTTTCGTTTCTCGCCGGTCCTGATGGTGGCTGGGTCAATGGTCAGATCGTTCGCGTTAACGGAGGTTTCGCGTAATACTGGTCCACGCTAAACAAAATCTGGAGGAGAAATGAGCAACAACGCTAGCGTGCTGCATTGGTATGACTTCCTGTGCCCGTTTTGTTATGTCGGCCAGAGCAGAACGGCCATTCTTCGCCGGTACGGACTCGATGTCGTTGAGCTGCCATTTCAGGCTCATCCCGATATACCAGCGAACGGAGTTCCGGTCGGGCCGCGCACGGGTGAGATGTACAGCCATCTCGAACGCGAGGCGAAAGAGGCCGGGTTGGTCCTGAATTGGCCTTCGCGCCTTCCCAACACGCGGCATTCCTTAGCTGCTGCCGAGTGGGTCCGGCGGCATCAACCAGACAAATTCGGGCGGTTTCAGAACGCGCTCTTTGCTGCCCACTTTATCGGCCGCGAGGACCTCGGAAACACTAATATCATCGAGCGGCATGCGGCGGAACTGGGAATCGATCTTGACGGTTTTCATGCCGCCTGGGTGGATGGGACCGCTCTTGCCGTCGTCAAGGAATCCGAGGCGCTGGGCCGCCAACATGGCGTACGCGGCACGCCCGCCTGGCTCATCGGACAGCGCTTGATTCCCGGGCTGCTGCCGGCGAGTGACTTTGAACGCCTTGGGGCCGCCGCTACCAATAAAACGCTGCGAGAACCTATCACAACTTAGAGGAGACGAAAACATGCCCGATTTGCATACTGTTTTGGAACACGCTCAGAACAACGGAGTGGCCGTCGGTCACTTTAATATCGCTGATTTCGTCATGCTGAAAGCGATCTTTGAATCTGCGCACAGCTTGAACGTTCCCGTGATTATCGGAGTTTCCGAAGGCGAGCGAAAATTTGTCGGGATACGTCAGGCCAGTGCTATGGTGCGGAGCCTGCGCGAAGAGTTCGATTTCCCCATTTTTCTGAATGCCGATCATACGCACTCGCTCGAGAGTGCGATTGAAGCGGCCGAGGCAGGTTACGACGCGATCGTTTTTGATCTTTCCGCGCTGCCGATCGACGATAACATTCGTCAGACGCAGGCAGCCATCAAAAGGCTGAAAGCGATCAATCCCTCCATCCTGATCGAAGGTGAAATCGGCGATATCGGAACTGGTTCGCAGATTCACGACACCGCTCCCGATCTGCTGAAAGGTTTGACGACGCCGGAAGAGGCGAAGCGGTACCTTGCGGAAACCGGCGTCGATATACTCGCACCGGCCGTGGGCAATATGCACGGGATGCTGCAGAGTATGGTGCAGGGGACGGCGCGCAAACGTCTCGACCTGGACCGTATAGCACAGATCAAGACTGCTACGCAAGCCTTGCTTACGTTGCATGGCGGTTCCGGCACCGACGACGAGGACCTGCGAAAGGCAATCGCCGCCGGAATCAACATTGTCCATATCAACACCGAAGTACGGGTCGCATGGAGGCGCGGTTTGGAGGAAAGCCTGACGAAGCATCCGCAGGAAATTGTTCCGTATAAGATTCTGCCCGGAGCCATCGATGCAGTAAAGCGCGTGGCTACGTCGCGACTGAAACTCTTCAACAAGTTGGACTGACAGGTAAACCCATGAGTGCAGCAGATGCCGTGTTGGACAGCACCATACGAGAACTGATTGACGAACTCGCGGTGGAGAAAGCACCGCCCATTTACACGCTCACCCCGGAAGAGGCCCGCAAGACATTGCTGCGCGCGCAATCCGACCCCGTGGAAAAGCCGGAAGCTCAGATTAAGGATTACAACGTCAGCACGACGGCTGGCCCGCTTCGCCTGCGCAGCATTCGGCCCATCGGCGTCAAAACTCCTACCGCTGTGGTCTTGTATTTTCATGGTGGCGGCTGGGTCCTGGGCGACGCGGCCACGCATGATCGGCTGGTGAGAGAGTTGGCAGCTGGTACTGGTGCAACGATCGTGTTCGTAGAGTATGGCCGCGCGCCGGAGCACCGGTACCCGGTTGCTATCGAACAGGCTTATGCAGCGACCAGGTATGTCGAGAACCATGCAGACGAATTCGAGGTCGATTCGACACGCCTGGCCGTCGCCGGCGATAGTGCAGGCGGCAACATGGCGGCCGTCGTTGCGCTGCTTGCCAAACAACGATCGGGCCCGCGAATCACAGGCCAGCTGCTTTTCTATCCCGTAACGAATGCTGATTTCGACACCGCATCGTACAACCAATTCGCAGATGGTCCATGGCTGACCAGGCTTGCCATGCAGTGGTTCTGGGATCAGTATCTTCCTGATCACCGCAAACGTCACGAGCCTGGCGCTTCACCTCTTCACGCGTCCAAGGATCAGCTCGCCGGTTTGCCTCGCGCACTCGTCATTACGGCCGAAAACGATGTTCTGCGCGAAGAAGGCGAGGCCTATGGCCGCAAGTTGTCAGAGGCTGGGGTACAAACAGTTGTCACGCGCTACAAGGGCGCCATTCACGATTTCGTGCTGCTCAACCGGATTGCCAAGGCTGCACCCGTTCGCGCGGCATTGCTACAAGCCACAGAATTTCTCAAGGGTGTACTTGCGTAGCGGCTCCGGCGGACTCACTGCAAACCATGTCCGAATTTGATGTATTTCTGTCGTGGCGCATCGCTTACAAGCCCGTACATTGATACCAAGGAGCTATAAGAACCATTCCGGCTCTCTCTTCCGCACTCGTCGTTCCGGATTCGTTGCTCGCGAAAGAGGCCACCGAGATTCTTCGCGAGCATTCCAGCGATCTGCTTTTTAGTCACTCGATGCGCGTCTATCTGTTTGCGGCTGAGCAGGGGCGTCAGCAAAAACTACGTTTCGACGCTGAACTCCTCTACATCGCCGCCGCCTTTCACGACGTTCGGCTGACAAAAAAGTTCTCGAGCGAAAACGAACGTTTCGAGGTCGACGGCGCAAACGCGGCCCGACAGTTCCTCACTGCACATCAGGTGCCTGAAGAACAGGTGCAAACGGTCTGGGAAGCGATTGCTTTACACACTACTCCCGGCATCACGCAATACCTGCGGCCCGAAATCGCTCTGCTCTACTCAGGTGTCGGTCTCGATGTGCTCGGAAAAGGCTTCGATCAGTTTCCTTCGGAGTTGCGCGACGAAATTGTGGCCCGGTACCCTCGCATACGCTTCAAGGAGCGCTTCCTCCAGGAATATTTCGAAGGCTTTGCACACAAGCCCGCCACCACGATCGGTACCGTGAACGCCGGTGTCTGTGAACGTTTTGTCCCCGGTTACAAAACTCCAAACGCCTGCGACTTGATTGCCGCATCTCCCTTCCCGGATTCCGCATAGCGCAACTGAACGGAAAGACCGCACCGAGAAAATTTTCGAAAAAGGAGAGTAAGAACATTATGAGTAGTGTAGTGCGAACGGTGCTTTTAGGGCTGGTATTGACGGCAATGACATTAGAAACTTCGCCCGCTGAGGGTCATCAAAACTCCGGCAGCCTCTGCAATCAACAGTTTCGATTTACGTGCAAGCGATTAGCATCGAGTGATAATGACGGCGATATACGCGATTCTGGCGTACCTGCGAGCGTTTCTAATCGCGCGGCACCGTTTGGCCTTGGTGGCGGTCGCTCTTCGACAGCAACTTGCTGTTTACAAGCGCAGGCAGCCGCGCCCCAAGCTGAATCGATTCGATCGCCTGTTCTGGGTGGTTGCGCGTCAGATCTGGACCAACTGGTCCGAAGCACTTATTCTCGTCAAGCCCGAAACGGTGGTCTCTTGGCATCGCGCCGGATACCGCCTGTTCTGGAAGTGGCGATCCCGACGGCGGCGACAGGGGCGGCCGAAGGTAACCGAAGAGATCCGGGGTTTGATCCGCCGAATGAAGAGGGAGAATCCGACGTGGGGAGCGCCGCGCATCCATGGGGAGTTACTAGCACTCGGCTTGGAGATCTCCGAACCTACCGTGTCACGCTATCTGCGACGTCTGAAGCGCGTTCCGGAGGAAGGCAAAGCCAGCCAGTGGCTCGCCTTTCTAAACAACCATCGGGAGGTGATTGCCGCCTTCGGTAGGGTCGAGGACTGGCGCCATTGCCCCGTAGGTTCAGCCTATCCGTTGCTTCCCGTTTCCGTTGGAAGTGCCTCAGTATCCGAACCGTGAGCCGGGTTCCAGCCCCCGCCACTTCGCACCCAGCGTGCGGATTTCCCGCACTGGGCGCTCCTGTTTGCTTCTCGTCCAGGTTTATGAGACCTATCGCGCTGTAGCGACTTTCGGCCCTGACTTTACCCATCTGACCTGGTAGTCCTTGTACAGACCCAGTTGATTGTAGAGCCATTCCCTACTCCATCGTTTCCAGCCGTAGCCTTTGCGATTGCTGGCACGCATCAGGTGCCGCCGGACCTTCTTTTCTACCCAGTTTTTGATCACCGCGAAACATTTGCTCGAGTTGCCGATTCGAAAGTAGTTCACCCACCCTCTCAAGATCGGATTGATTAGCTCAATCACTTTCCCAATCGGCTGGCTGACATGGCTTCGGAAAACTTCCCTAAGCCTCTCAAACAGTGCCGTCCGCTTTTTGAGCTTGGGCGTCACATTGGGTCCCCACCTTCCCGTATTACCAAAGAAGATGCGGCGAAACTCGAATCCCAAGAAGGTAAAGCTCCCTCCCTTCGTCTTCAAATCGACATTCCGGCTTTTGTCTTCGTTGATCTCAACTCGGAGTTTTGCCAACTCCTCCCGCAGTCGCC
>JBJMGK010000279.1:0-5756 GCA_045807925.1 Bryobacteraceae bacterium
GCCATCGTCGAAAGGGTTTGCCTTAATGTGAAGCGCTGGCATCCAGGCGATCAGCGGGAACGCTGGGTAGGCTCGGGCCTGCTGGTGGCCGAGAAACAGTTTCGCCGTGTCAAGGGACACAACCAGATCCCCGTTCTTCTCACCGAGCTGGATGTTGTCGTCCCTTGTAAGTCAAGTCTTGCGAAACGGAGAAAGGCATCGTAAAGTGAGTTATTCCAGAGCCGCTACTTTCAACGGAAAGTCGGGCGATCCCAACCCGACGCTCAGGCATTGCCAAGCCGCTGAAATGATCCAAGTATCCATTGGGGTTCAAGTGTTGTAAAATTCCTCGCCCGTTCTATCATCCACTGCGTGGAGAACTGCACTTTTCGTGTTCGTCAGTGTCCTGTTACTGAGGACTTTCGTCACGCTAAGCTCCGTATGATATCCCTAAATCTCTCAATCGGAAGACACCAGAGTTTATGTTCATATCCCTTCGTTCCTCCTTCCATCTGACCGGCCATTCCCTCCTATTGGGAACCGCGCTGGGCATCTTTTCGCTGACGCTCCTGGGCCAGTCCGTACCACCTGCCTTGGAGTCGCCGGCGGCGGGCCCGCCCCAGACCGGCCCACATGGCGAAAAGCTTCCCGGCATGCCGAAATTTCATGACCCAGCTCCATACGACATCGACGAGCATACCGGCTATAAACAGATCTTTGATGGCAAGAGTTTTACCGGGTGGGATGCGGATACCAGCATCTGGCGCATTGAGAACGGCGTTATGGTAAGCGAAACCTTCGAAGGTAGGCCGAAGGGCAACAACTACGTCGTCTATCGCGGCGACACAACACGGGATTTCGATCTGAAGCTCCAAATGAAGATCGAGAAAGGGGGTGGTGGCGGTATTCAGTACCGAAGCGTTACGGGCGTGCCGTGGACACGACCGGCACCAGCGGGGCACCCGCCGTACGACCTGAAGTTCATGATGACCGGCCCGCAGGCAGACTTTTGGTTTCCAGTCAATGCACGGACTGCGCTATACACAGGTCAGTGGTACTCAGAGAATACGATGCAAGGCATCCTCGCCTATCGGGGCCAGGTGACGCAGGCACTGCCCGGCCAACCCAACCGTCTAGTTGCCACAATCGGTGACAAACAGGCCCTCGGTGGTTATGTGAAGGTCAATGAATGGAACGACTACGAAATAATTGCACGTAGCGGAGTGATGATGCACATTATGAATGGTCAGTTGATGGCGATCTTCATCGACGACAACAAAGATTCAGTCAATAACCAACCAGGACTGATCGGTTTTGAGATTGAAAGCCAGCCGTGCAAGATCTCGGTGCGGGATATCTGGCTCAGAAAATTTGACTAGCAGGTTTCTGAAGATCTTGATCTTCATTTTCAGATCCAAGAAGGAGCGTTCCATGTACCTGCGTGCTGCTCGGTCACATTTGGGGCCAGCCTGATAGCAACTTCTCCGGCATGTGAGATAGAACGCCACATCGTTCTAGATTGTCACATGGGTCGTTCTTAGGGCGGCCTCGTGTGATCGCCATCAGCAATATCGGCAACGAACCTGATGATCAGACGCCCACAACGCACCTTCTGCTTCGTTCGAACGAGTTGGACAAGAAGCGCTAATTCAGCAATGTCAACATGGGGCAAAACAACCGCTAGAAACTTTGCGGATGCCCACCGCTGTCTACGGATAAGTTGAATTGGAGTAGCGCGTCTACCCTGGACAGACGGAGTGCGGAATAGCGACGACGGACTCGGAATCAACTTCTGAAGGAACTCTCGAAGACAAGTTTCAGGAACTTGCAATGCAAATTTGGGCCGCTGCTCTTAGAGCGTCTCCGTCGCAGTCCGTGAAATCATCGATCGTCCGTATTAAACAAAACTTCTCGATTCGCGAGACACGAGCGATTCTAGTGACCAGACCGAAGACGTTCGGGAATGTTTCTGGGAACAATATGTCTGATACTGATGAAAGTATCGGCAGAGCTATCCCTATACGCGGACGTCGCGCCGGTGCCGGATCTCGATTGGCTCACCTATGAGGACGCACCCGCTTGATTCGTAAGACCATTCGAGACGGAGCGGTCATTGTCGGCGAACTCAATTATCACGGTGTGCTCGAGATGCGCCGGATTTACTCGGCGTGCCCGGACTTGCAGGGTAGTGTGGTGATGATTAATATCCAGACCTTCGGCATTCCGCCGGAGAGTTCCCGTACAACATCCGCTGTCCAGACTTTGACAAGTTCCTCCGCGAATCTGAAGACGAACTTCATCGAATCACGGGATTGTCCGCCTAGCCTGAAGCTTTGCACGCCCTCTATGGCCTCGAGAGACGAATTTGAGGGCCTGACAACGAAGAGATAAGGGGCTTGAGAACGAAGTCGGTAGAACCGGTCGAGCAAATAGAGATGCACCGGACGGCACGCGCTCGCATGGCTTAAGACGAAATACACAAAACTCCTTTACTTGGAAGAACTCTCTGCAATTGCGCAGATGAGGGAGGGCTTATCGATCCGCGAGCATCGGTTGTGGATTGTGGCGGAAACGCGCGCAAGGCGGACGTTAACGGACGCAACGGGACTTCACGGTACGTATGTAAATGACAGTTCCGAGCGGCTGGCCGAGGACGAACAGCCTGCTACCCTTACATCTCAACGGCTGTGCGTGGATACTTAGTAATCACGTCACGCCGAAGCAACTGGTCCAGGTGATGCTGCATATGCAGGATGTAGTCGTCGATGAGGAAACGCAAAGTCACGGGTGGCCCTGTGCCCACTGAGCACTCCGACTCCAGCCTTGATTCGTCGATGCGACCCAATAGCCCGGCCAGAAAACGGTTATAGGAAAACCAAAATTCCACGATCTCTTCCCATCGCATCGTGGCATACCCATGTAAGTTCACCCAATCGTCCTGCGCATAACCTGGACCATGAAATCGGCCTTCAAGCGCGCCGATCGCAAATCGAATGTGATTATTCGAAGCCGAGTCGATCAAGTGCCCCAGTTCCTCCTTTGCGCACCAATTGCCGGGCGCACGCGGAACCGATGCTTGATCCTCGGTCTGGGCGCGAAGGTTTCCCACTTCACGATCAATCGTCTGAGCGAGTTGGTTCGCAAGGTCAGAAGCCATGCGCCATTGTTGCACCGCCGGTCGGCGCGAGGGCATACCGGCGCAACGGCCCACCTGATCGCGTCCGAGCGCACGTATTCGACGCCGGCTGCGCCGAAACTGACGGCATCGGGACATATCGGTGCTTCCCGCCGCAGACGTAAGTAGTATAGAGCCATTTGCCGAACGATCGGGATATGATTTCGTTCTGGGTTTATACGCAGAAGCCAAACATGTAATCTAAATCTAAGGCGAAAGCGATAGGAGAATATAGGATGTTTGCCGACGCGTCACTCGACATGTCACGCCGTCAGCTTTTTGATGCTGGAGGCCTGGCCGTCGCGGTGGCCTGCCTTGCCCCCAAACCCCTAGTCGCCCAGGCAAGTAGCATCGTTCCGGGCGCATTCAAGGAAGCTGCCCGGGCAAAGGTCACGGTTCAAAATCTTCGACGCAATATCAGTGTCGTTTTGGGCGCTGGTGGAAATATCGCCGTTCTGACAGGCCCTGACGGAAAGCTGGCGGTGGATGCGGAGATCGTCACCGCACGTCCAAACGTGTCGAAAGCTTTCGCAAGCATCAACGCGGATCCGATCAAACAACTGATCAATACCCATTGGCATTTCGACCATACCGGCGGCAACGAGTGGGTCCATGAAGCTGGAGCTAGCATCTTGGCGCATGAAAACACGCGCAAACATCTTTCCAAGGCCACGTTCGTCGGAGGAAACTTTCACTACACTTTCCCAGTCGCGCCGGCGGGCTCGATCCCTTCCACCGTCTTCAAGGACGAGCACACTCTGAACATCAACAACACCACTCTCCTGCTGAAGCACTACTTACCTGCCCATACGGACTCCGATATCTCCGTGCATTTTCCTGAGGCCGACATTCTCCATACCGGAGACACCTTCTGGAACCGCGATTACCCATTTATTGATTACTGGACGGGAGGAAGCATCGACGGCCAGATACGCGCGGCAGAAGCAAACATCGCGAAGGTGAGCAGTAAGACAATCGTCATTCCCGGGCATGGAGCCGTGGGCGGCAAAGCTGACCTGATCTTATTTCGAGACGTTTTGGTTGATATCCGCGATAAGGTTGCGGTTCTCAAGAAGCAGGGTAAGCCCCTGTCTGAAGTGATCGCCGCTAAGCCGAGTGTGCGCTACGACGCGGAGTGGGGCAACCTGTTTCAAAATTCAAGTAACTTCATTGCACTCGTATACCAGGGCGTTTGAAACCATCTGGACCTGCAGCTTCAGCTTCAGCTCTTGAGGAATGCCAACAGGTCGGCGTTGATCTTGTCCGCGTGTGTGGTAGGCATGCCATGCGGAAAGTCCTTATACGTAATCAGCGTCCCATTTTTCAGCAGCTTTGCCGAGTTCGGCCCCGCCGCTACATACGGGACAATCTGGTCATCCTCGCTATGCATCACCAGCAACGGAATCGTGATCTTCTTCAGATCCTCAGTGAAGTCGGTCTGCGAATACGCCACAATCCCGTCATAGTGTGCCTTAGCGCCGCCCATCATGCCCTGCCGCCACCAATTTGCAATGGTTGCCTCCACCGACTTCACTCCGGGCCGGTTAAACCCATAAAAAGGCCCCTCCGGCACCTCGCGATAGAACTTTGAGCGGTTCGCCGCAAGCTGCGCCTGCAGATCGTCAAACACTGATTTTGGCAGGCCCTCTGGATTGGCTGCCGTCTTCACCATCAGCGGAGGCACTGCGCTGATAATCGCAGCCTTGTACACATCCTGTTGCCCACGCCTGGCCAGATAGTGCACCACCTCGCCGCCGCCCGTCGAGTGTCCCACATGGATCGCATCCTTCAGCCTGAGATATGCGGTGAGCGCCGCCAGGTCATCCGCATAGTGGTCCATATCGTGTCCATCGGCCACCTGTGTCGAGCGTCCATGCCCACGCCGGTCATGCGCAATCACGCGGTAACCCTTACCCAGAAAGAAAAGCATTTGGTTGTCCCAGTCATCGGCCGAAAGCGGCCACCCATGGCTGAATACGATCGGCTGCCCCGAACCCCAGTCCTTATAAAAAATTTCAACGCCGTCCTTGGTTGTGATGATGGGCATGTGGAATCCTTTGACCGTTGGTGATTAACGCCTAGCAATTAGACCACACTTCCCGGCTTCAGAGTCCAGTTCCGACACCACGAGCAGATCCGACGTAAGCGTGCTTATGCCTCCTGATTCCAAGGCACTCTCCGGGTGCCCAGTGGCACGCCATTCGGAAGCAACCGCGAATGGTACTGGCAGGCCAACGCGCTCGTCGAGATCGGTTTAGTGCCTGAAAGCGGATTAATCCCGATAAAACGCCCGTTCAGGTCTGGACTCTTGCGTTGAAGGTTCTTGAAACTCTACACTACGTCGTCAGCACTAAGCCGCTGGCGCGGCGGACGCTGCGCGTGATGTTACTTCGATACTAGTCTGCGAACGGACTTGCGGGCTGTTGCGCTGTGTTCTACGATCGAATCGCGGCGTGCCCCAATGGCTTCAATTCTTGAGACGCAATGGCAACATCTGAGTGCGTCATTATCAAGAAAAAGCCTATTGAAATTCCAATAAGCACGTAAGTGGCCGCGTCCGCCGCAAACGCCAGCGCCTCACTGCAAACGACTCAATCTAAAC
>JBJMGK010000280.1:0-60257 GCA_045807925.1 Bryobacteraceae bacterium
CCCTCGGGACTTTTTGGCAACACTTCAGCCTGGATCTCCAGTAAGTACTGACGCAGTTTGTCCAGAATAGGACGCGCCCGAAGTTGCCGCAACCGAAGCCGGTCTTTGGCTGTCAGTAGCCGAGCTTCTTTCTCCACTCGGTACAACTGCGCGATCAGCAACAGGGCCGGACCCATGCGGACCTGATCCGAATCGAGCGCCTGGTAGAAGTAGCGTCTCGCATGCGCCCAGCAAGAGACTTCGATTAAACCGCGCGCGGGGTCCTTGAAGAAGGCATCATAGCCGCCGTAGGCATCCGCCTGTAAATAACCGCGATAGCCCGCCAAGAACCTCTCCGGCCCGGCACGCTCCCGAGTCAGCGTGTAGTCATAGAGAGTCACTGGATGATCCTGGTCGCCGAAATAAGGCCAGATGCGGCCGGTACGAGCGAACGGCAACTTTCGGTCAAGGACCTTCACGCTGGTATCGTCCGTGCCGATCACTTTCGATTCAAACAGCACCTTCTTCGCCGCCACATACAGCGGGTCCAGAAGAGAGGCGCATTGCGCCATCCAACCGCACATGCTCTTGCGTGAGATGGGAACGTCGTGCCGTGCAAAGATCTGCTCCTGCCGGTGCAGCGGCAGATGATCGGCCCATTTGCTCACGATCACCTGCGCCAGCAAGCTGGCTCCGGCGATGCTCTTTTCGATCGGCTGTGGCGGTTTGCCCGCAGTCCGCACCGTGCATGCGCAGGCGTATTTCAAACAAGCTTCCTCGATTACTGTGAGCGAGGCGGGAACGTATTCGTAGCGTTCGCACGTTTCCTCGCCAATAGGGCGCAAATCTTGCGCACACCTGGCACAGCGCTTTTCCTCGTCTGCCAGATCGTGCACGATGCGCTCGCGCTTGAGATGCCGCGGCAGGGCCTGGCGGCCGCCACTCTTCTTCCTCGGAGTTGCTGAACTCGCGCCGGGCCTTCCAGCTTCGTCGTCATCGTCATCTTCTGTACTGGCGGCGTTTGCTTCCCGTTCCGTTTGCCGCGCCTGCCAGAGTGCTGCGAACAGCGCCAGTTGCTCCTCGGAAAGTTGTTCACTCTTGCGGTTGCGCTTGGCATCCAGCAACTCCCGCAGCAGACTCTCCACTTTGCCGCGTTCGGTGAACTCACGGTCCAATTGCGCCATCAGATCCAGTACCATTTGCTGCAAGGTCTTCGGATCATCCGGAAGATGTTTGGGATGGATGGCCACAGGCGAGTAAGTGGATACTGCTATTTTACTGGCCTACTTACTCGGAGCCAAGCAAAAGATGCTGACTCCCAAACTATTTATTTCAACACGGGTATACCGTTTGCGTCGTTGGGCCTGATTGAGATCGATACCTGACAACAATGCGCCTAACTCACCTGCGGCGGATTCTCGAACGTAAAGCCCCGGCAAGAAACAAGACACCGACCCCGAGCACCAAAGCAAGCGTCGATGGCTCTGGTATCGATGCGAACCGGACGTTATCCACCGCGAAAGCCGGAGCTGCAGCGGAGTTAAAAGTCAATGCAACGCGATTGAATGCAGTTGTGGATGAGATTCCGGCAAACCCGCCGGTAAAACCCGGGTCCGGACGTCCGGTAAACGAAACAGAGCCTAACAGAGTACTTCCGCTAAAGGCCGAGACTGAGGTTGCGTTCGCAATAGTGACACCGTTCAGAATGGCAAAACCGTACCCAAGCAGATTGACGGCAGACGGCAATGTGATATTGAGAATCCCGGTATTATTGCCCACCGAAACTATGTTCGGCGGAGAAACATTGTTGGTAACGCCAGGACCGCCGTCTATGACAACAGCGCCGTTTAGGGGTGCCCCGGCTACTGTATAGTCGAACCGAACTCCGGCGACCGTCAGACCGTTCACCTCCCGATTGGTAGGCAACCCGGTAAAATCAACCACCGTCGACAAAGCGGGGAAAGCGCTCGGTCCAACACCTATTACGTCCGCTCGAGCGTGAATACCGAGCGAAATTCCCAAGAATACCGTCATCAGCGCGTTGCATCTGACGCCCATCATTAACCTCCGTAGGCACCCATTGACAGGGATTTCTGCGAGTAAACGTTGGAATTATGTCCTGGATTCGAACGGCCTACAAGGGCTTTATTACACAAAAAGTACTAGAAGTTCAGCTACTAGTCCTAACCGATCACGATGCGTTCGGCGTGCCTCTAGTCCTCGGCGATCGGTTCGCGAGGAATACTGCCGCGGTGAGCAGCGCGAAGATACTGCACCGGCCAGCTGGCGGTGCCTCCCATGGTTGCCGCAGCGTGTAATGGCCAGTAGGGGTCGCGAAGAAATTCCCGCGCTAACAATACAAGATCGGCTTGACCAGTCCGGACAATGTCGGCCGCCTGCTCCGCTTCCGTGATCATTCCCACCGCCCCAGTCCGGATGTCCGCTTCCTTCCGAATTTGCTCCGCGAACGGTGTCTGATAGGCGGGGCCAACCTGGATTTTGGCGTACGGGACAAGTCCGCCGGAAGACACATCGATCAAATCGACGCCGAGTTCCTTCAATTTCCTCGCTACCTGGACAGATTGAGCGACATCCCAACCGCCGTTTTCCACCCAGTCAGTGGCTGAAATCCTGACGAAGAGGGGCTTTCCTTGCGGCCAGCGCCTGCGAACGGCATCTACCACCTCGAGGAGAAGACGGGTCCGGTTTTCAAAGCTGCCGCCGTACTCATCTGTGCGGCGATTGCTCAGCGGGGACAGAAATTCATGAAGGAGATAGCCATGTGCGGCGTGGATTTCGATGACGTCAAATCCAGCTTCGAGAACACGATCGGTGGCCGCGCGGAAACATTCGATCACTTGTTCGATGCCCGCCGTGTCCAACTCTACTGGCTTCGGATAGGAATTGCTGAACGGTATCGAACTGGGCGCAACTACATTCTTCCAACCCCCTTCGTCCACGGGCACAACCCGTTCCGGACTCCAGGGTACATCCATGCTTGCCTTCCGGCCGGCGTGAGCAAGCTGTATCCCAACACGCACACCCTGCTCGTGAATGAAAGCGACAATCTCGCGCAGCTTCGGAATCTGTTCGTCTTTCCACAGGCCCAAGTCGGCTGGTGTGATTCGTCCTTCGGGAGAGACGGCGGTTGCTTCCACAACGATCAGGCCAGCGCCACCGACAGCCCGGCTTCCGAGGTGGACCAGGTGCCAATCGTTCGCAAAGCCGTCGACGCTGGAGTATTGGCACATAGGGGAAACAACGATGCGATTGGTCAGCTCGAGGTCGCGAAGCTGAAGAGGAGAAAAGAGATCGGCGGAATCGTTCATTAGGGGGTCTCCCGTTCGACGTGACTGGGAGGGTAGGAGTGTCAAACGAGACGCGCCGGGTCAAGAACAGACGAGAGGTGCGGCGGCTGAATCGCTGGCTGTCAGAGCGGGCGTGAAAAGCCGCTGGCAACTCCGCGCGGGTTAGCACTGCCCTTTCCGTCGTCGCACTTACCGAAGATCATCTTTCCCGTGGTGTTCTGAACTACGCCGGTGACGATAATGTCGATCGTCTTCCCTATTTGGCGGCGGGCGTTCTCGACTACCACCATCGTGCCGTCTTCAAGATACGCGACACCTTGAGTAGCCTCCTTGCCCTCTTTCGCGATAAACACGCGCATGGTCTCGCCTTGCAGCACGAGCGGACGAAGAGCGGTCGCAAGTTGGTTCAGGTTGAACACTCGCAGGCCCTGCGCTTGAGCTAGTTTGCTGAGGTTGAAGTCGGTCGTCACAATTTGCCCGTTGCGACTTCGCGCCGCCTCGACCAGCTTCAGATCCACTTCGCGAACGTCCGCGTAATCCGTGGGCGAAATCTCGAGCCGGACACCCGAAGTTCTCTGCAGCCGTGCCACCACCTCGAGACCGCGACGTCCCCTGTTCCGCTTAGCGGCGTCGGCGGAGTCAGCGATAGCTTGCAGCTCGTTCAGCACAAATTGTGGAATAACGAAGAAACCCTCGGCACACCCCGCATCGGCGATATCTGCAATTCGTCCATCGATCAAGGCGCTTGTGTCGAGATACCGGATCGGAGTTCCGGTCGTTTGGGAGTAATTGCCGAGGAGGCGGTGGAGGAGCAGATCGAGCGATTCTGATTTTCCAATAGCCATGGCAAGCCCAACGAATCCGGTCGACAAGGGCAAGAACAACCGGAGAAAAGGGCCGGGGCCAGGCGGGAACGCGGAAGTGAACACACGTGCAAGCAGAACGCCTAAACACAGGCATGCGCCGAAACCGGCCACAGCGGATACCAGCGTCGCGAGACGGACCCTGTGCAGTCGTTGCTCGATAAGCACACAGCCGGTCGCGAGAAGTGCACCGATTAGAGAACAGAGGAGGGTTGACCCGAATGGCCGAAGGAGGAGGGAAAATCCAACAATTGAGGCGAAATAGATTGCACGCAAACCCCAGATCGCCCGGGCGGCGGATCTCAAGAGCGGGCCCTCACACGATGGAGAGGCGGGCCGAAGCCGAAGCGGCGCAAATATACGGCCCGCTCAATCCGGAACTGATTAACAATGGAAAAGACCTGGTACGGAGAGAAAAAGGAAGGTACAACTCTACGGCACCGAACTGCCGCAGGCAAGAAAGGAGAGATGCTAGGAAGATTAGAGCGCCTTAGCGAGTTCTTCGGCGAACGCGCTTTGCCGGGTCTGACCGGTTCGGGTCGGTCGTCCTGCATTCGGGGCACCCTTACGTGCTTGGTTGTTGGGCGCAGCACCGGAGTTGCCGGCGGTGGCCGTACGCTTTGAGCGGTCCATTCCTGGCGCAACCTTACCGCCTTTGCCGGACTTCGGAGGTTGTGCAGGATTGGCGCGGAGTAAACGATCTTCGAGAGGAGCGCGATCAAACCGTCGAATGATGGAGTTCATCTCTTCTTGGTTTGGTGATTCGATAAAGGCGAAGCCCTTGGACTCTTGAGTCTCAGGGTTGCGAATGACTTTTACATCATCTGAAACGAGGTTTTCGGACGCAAGCCACGATTTAATATCGTCCTTGGTCACCCAGGTAGGGAGATTTCCGAGGAAAACGGTAAAGCTCATTAGTAAAGTGTGTTTATGCTCCGTGAGGGAAGTTGCGAGGCGCACCTCAGAGGTGAAATCGCTCATCCGCCGGAGGCTATTCGAATATTAGCATGAAGGAAATGGATGCGTAAACACCCTAACTCACGTAATGCGTTGGTTTTTTAAGGCCCAGGTGAATTTCTTACGTCTGTGACTGCGCGTCCCTTCAGGCACGTTTCCCTGGGCCGTTCGGTTGCTTTCGAAGCCCTTCTGGACGTCCAACGGGGTGCTTACGCGTCCGACACTCTGCGCGCCAGAACTCAGCTGTTGGACCCGCGCGACGCGGGTCTGGCGAGTCAGATTGTTTTCGGCACCCTCCGGCACCGGGCGCAGCTCGACTATCTCATTCAGCACTATTCGGGGAAAACCCCTCGTAAGCTCGACCGTGAAGTGCGGGAAGCGCTCCGGATCGGCATTTTTCAACTGCGGTACCTCGAGCGGCTCCCATCCCATGCAGTCGTTCACGAGTCCGTAGAGCTCGTCAAGGCGACGAAGCGGTCCGCAAGCGGCTTCGCGAACGCCGTTCTGCGAAAGGTCACCCGCGAGGCCGTCGAATGGCCGGATCGTGAAACCGAGCTTTCCTGCCCGGGTTGGCTGCTCGATCGCTGGAGCGCGCATTTCGGAGACGCACTGGCCCAGGGAATCGCTGTGGCAGCATTGGCGCCCCCGCAACCATACGTAAGAATCGCTCCGGGCAGCTCCGTTCCCCCGAATCTGATCGTTGAACGGACGGATGTTCCCGGATGCTATCGACTTTGCTCTCCGCCCGACCCAACTGTACCGTTGCACGACATCAGCTCACAGTCAATTCTGCCGTTGCTCGATCTGCAGCCCAGGCAGACATACCTCGATGTCTGCTCGGCTCCCGGAAACAAAACCCGGCAAGCCCTCGAAACACCTCTGAGTCTTGCAGTCGCTTGCGACATCAGCCACAAACGCCTCCGGGCCTCAGCGCTCCCGTGTGCGAGTGTGGTGCTGGACGGGCGTCGCTCGCTTCCCTTCTCTTCGAAATTCGACCGCATCTTTATCGATGCTCCGTGTTCGGGAACGGGAACGATCGGACGCAACCCGGAAATCAAGTGGCGCGTCCAACCGACCGAGTTTGCGCGCTTCGGGCAGGATCAATTCGAGTTGCTAAGCCGGGCAATGCCGCTCTTAGCTCCCGGGGGGAAGCTTCTTTACGCGACCTGTTCTCTCGAGCAGGAAGAAAACGAGGACGTGATTCGGCGGTTTTGCGCCGCCACGCCGAACGTCCGACTCGAGCGTGAAGCGTGGCGGATCCCGGGCCGTGAAGAAGGAGACGGGTTTTATGCTGCGCTCTTGTCGCGGACTGAAGAGGCCCACGCTGCCGGTTGAGGAACTATCGTGTTACCATCAAATCACTCCCAAAGCCCGGAAAACAAAGGCCGAGTTCCGGCTGTGAGGCCCTTACGTGGTCTTGCGGTGAGAAGACTCGCATGACAGTGGGAGGCTGATTTCGTGCTTCAAATTGTTCCTTCCATCTTCGCCGCAGATTTCACCCGGTTAGGCGAGGAAGTGCGCACCGTCGAAAAGGCTGGGGTCGGCATGATTCACGTCGACATCATGGACGGCCACTTCGTTCCCAACTTCACGATGGGAACGCCAATCACCGAGTCGCTGCGCAAGTTCACCAGGTTAAAGCTCGACCATCATTTAATGATCGAGGATCCGGACACCTACGCGCCGATCTTCATCAAAGCGGGTGCCGATTGTGTCAGTGTTCACTATGAAGTCTGCCGTAATCTGGACCGAACGCTGCACATGATTCAGGATCAAGGAGCAACAGCAGGCGTGGTTATTAATCCGGCGACACCGGTCGCCCTGCTCGAAGACGTGCTCGACATCCTCGACTTTGTGCTTGTGATGAGCGTCAACCCCGGGTACGGTGGCCAGAAATTCATTCCACGCTCGCTCGACAAAGTCCGCAGCCTCTCGCGAATTCGTGAACAAAAAGGTTTGGATTTCCAGATCGAGATCGACGGTGGAGTAGGACGGGATAACATTGCAGAGGTTGCCCGGGCGGGCGTAGATTGGGTGGTGGCCGGCTCTTCGGTCTTCGGGACTCCTGACCCCGCGAACACTGTCTTGGATTTGCAGCGCCTTGCTCAGGAAGGGTATTCAGTCAAGGTTTAGGTGTACATGGATTTTTGTTACTTCATGCAGAAGCGGGCAATTCTCGTTGTGCTCGCAGTCGGTCTTCTTTCTTCTTGCATTCACAAGAATTACGAAACTCCGATCACGAAGAACACGCAGCAGCCGGACAAGGTGCTGTTTGACCAGGCGATCAAAGACATCGAGCACGGACGCTATGAGGTCGCGAGAATTTCGCTTCAGACGCTGATGAATACCTATGAGTCGAGCGAGTATCTGGCCAAGGCCAAACTCGCGATTGCTGACTCCTGGTTCCGGGAAGCCGGCCCGAATGGCTTGGCGCAAGCCGAGGCGGAGTACAAGGACTTCATTCTTTTCTACCCGACAATGGAAGAAGCAGCGGAGGCCCAATCCCGCGTCTGCGACATTCACTACAAACAGATGGACAAGAGTGATCGGGATTGGTCACAAACGCTGCGGGCCGAAACGGAATGCCGCCAGCTCGTGACGCAGTTCCCGAACAGCAAGTTTGTACCTCCGACGCTCCAGAAGCTTCGGAATATCCAGGAAAGTCTGGCTGCGCACGAGTTTGTGGTCGGCAATTTCTATTGGAAGCGCGAGATGAATCCGGCAGCGGCCAATCGACTGACCGCCCTGGTGGATCAGTACCCCCTTTACAGCAAAGCCAGTGAGTCGCTGTTCGAAGCCGGCGATGCGTATTCGAAGATGGGACCCCGCTTCCGGAAGCAAGCCGGGGAAGAGTTCGCCAAGATCGTACGCGACTATCCGTTGAGCGATCGTGTGGAGGATGCGAAGAAACGGCTGGAGGATCTGGAGTTGCCGATTCCCAAGGTCGATCTGGCAGCTCTCGACCGCGCTAAGCGCGAGCAGGCAAGTTATCATCGCGCTGGGATTATGTCTCGCTCGATGGGTCTTCTGAAAACCGGGCCTGACGTCAGCCATGCTGCCCAGTTCGGACAGCCAACTATGACGAATCCGAAGCCGACCCTGCCAGCCAGCATTCCGGTCGTCAACAATGGACCTGACACGGCAGCTGCCGGCGGTGATACCGGCTCCATGGACGTTTCGGCGCAACAAATTTCCGGAAATGGCGCTCTCGATGAGAAGCCCGATGCCCGAACGACGAACGGCGCGGCAGCAACTCCCGATAAGCCGGCTCAGGACGCGACGGCGCAGGCGCAGCAACCACTCCCCACAAACCGGGACGCTGAATTGAAGAAGCTCCGGGATAAACAGGCCAAGAAACAGGCCAAGCTGGATAAGAAAAAGAAGAAGTCCGAAGAGGAGCCCGTGAGCGCAAAGCCAACGAACGCGCCCGCGCAGAGCCAGAGCACGCAAGCTGCGCAGACTCCCACCGGCACCCCAAACCCGGTGAGCCAACCACCGGGGACCAATCCATTGAGTCCCACAGCGAAGCCCTAAGGCAAGGCGCGTGAGTCGAATTTTGCTCGCGGACGATAGCCCGCAGGCTCTCCGGTTGGGCGAACAAATTCTCAGTCGTGAAGGCTTCGAAGTGGTCAGCGTCACGGATGGTGCCGTAGCGCTGCGCCGCTTACCTGACGTGGATCCCGACATCCTAATCGCCGACGTTTACCTGCCGAGCAAGAACGCCTTTGATCTGGCCCGCTCGCTGCGGTCTCAGCCGCAGCACCGACACATAGGCATCGTATTTGCCGCCGCGCCCACAGATGAATTCAACGAACAGGACGCGAAGAATGCCGGTGCAGACGCGATCCTGCGAAAACCGTTCGAAGCCTCAGCATTGCTCGGCGCAGTTCAGAAGCTAGCCGACGGCTTGGCGGAGCGCAGAGCGGCGGCGGCAACGGACAAGACCGGCCTCGATCGGGCTAGCATTCGCGCCGCGGTCACCATTGCTCTTGATACCGCTATGCCGACCTTGATCGACGAGCTCACTGAGCGCGTGATGCTTGTTCTGGCTCATCGCAGCTGATTACAAATTTCCGCCATCGTTTGCGATCTCGATGCAGTCGGGGGCAAGGTCATTCGGCACTTGACTCCCCGACACGAGTCTGAGTCACTCCCGTGTTTATGACCAGCTGATTGGCTCATCGTCTTACTATGGACAGAGTAAGCTATGCCTGACAATTCCTTTGACGTCGCGTCCAAGATCGATCTGAATGAAGTGCTGAATGCAGTGCAGCAGGCCTCGAAGGAGATTCAGACCCGCTACGATCTGAAGGACAGCAAATCTTCAGTTGAGTTGAACGAAAAAGAACATAAGATTCTCCTCGCTAGTTCGGACGAGTTCAAATTGAAAGCGGTCACCGAGATTCTCGGTCAGAAGCTCGTTAAGCGCAATGTGCCCCTCAAGGGTCTCGAATACGGCGAGCTGATCTCCGCCAGCGGTGGAAGCGTCAAGCAAGAGATCAAGCTGCAGCAGGGGATTTCCACGGAGAAGGCCAAAGACGTGGTCAAAACCTTGAAAGACAGCAAGCTGAAAGTCCAGGCCTCTATCCAGGGCGACGTTGTGCGGGTGAGCGGCAAAGATCGCGACACGCTGCAGCAGGCCATCGCCCTGCTGAGGGGAAAAGACTTCGGCATCGACATGCAGTTCATCAATTTCCGAACTAACTAAAACGGACAGGGAAGGACAGCTACTTGCCTCGCCGAATTGAAAGCCTCCTTTTGCCTGGCCCGGCCGGCCGCCTGGAAGCCCTGCTCGAAGAGCCCGAATCGGAAGAACCGTTTAAGGCTGCACTCGTCTGCCACCCCCATCCGAAGGGCGGCGGCACTATGCACAACAAGGTGGTCTATCGAATTGCGCGCGGCCTGCGACGCACCGGGTGTGTGGTTCTACGCTTCAACTACCGAGGAGTCAACCTGAGCGAAGGCATCTACGACGCTGGGCACGGCGAGACCGAGGACGCCCGCTTCGCCCTCGCAAGGCTGCGAAGCCGTTATCCCGCTTTGCCGCTCGTTCTTGCCGGATTTTCGTTCGGCTCGCGCATCGCGCTGCGGCTGGCCAGCGAAGAAGATACGGTGGAACGGGTCATTGCCGTCGGATTCCCGACCACAATCCCTGAACACAGCTACGTCGACCGGGTGAAAATCCCGAAGTACTTCGTCCAAAGTACACACGATGCTTTCGGGCCGCGCGAGCAGTTTTCAGCTTTCTACGATGCGCTGCCCGAGCCGAAACACCTCGATTGGATACCGGCTGCGGATCATTTCTTTAAAGATGCTCTGGACGAATTTGAGACGGCAATCGAGCGTATTAACCGTCTGCCGATCCCTATTACTCAGGGTTAAATCGTTCTAGATTGGTTACACCTGTCGGAGTTGTCCCTCGACCATCCTCGCGGCGCGCTGGCTGATTAAATCGGCAACCCGGCCCAGCAGACCCGGTAAGTCTTCAGGTTCGATCAATGTTGCATCGGGGCCGCCGTCGGCGTTCGCCTTGCGATAGCTGGTCACGACCGCAATCGCCGGTTGATAGTCCATGGAACGCGCATGAGCAAGCACTTCGAGGCCCGCTTCCTGCGACTCCATCCCCAGATCGCTCAGCACCAGCTCATACTCCCGCTCATTCAACTTGCCGAGCGCTTCAGCCGAGGAGGCCGCAGCGTCGACGGAGTATCCGCCGGCTCTCAGGACCGCTTGCAAGGTCAGGCGAGAGGTCGCGTCATCGTCCACGAGGAGAACGCGCGCCAGTTCGAGAGACTTCCCGAGCGGCTTGCGGTATTTGCCCTTCATGGAAGAGTTCTCATTTGGTTGGGATCAGTGTAAACGAAGTACCGGAAAATCCCAATAGTGTTTTTGCGCCGTATTAGTTAGGAAAAACACGAGAAAAGAGAAAATCAACGTGCCTTAGCTGACGTTCCCAGGAAAAAGCTCGCTCCAGAGTCTCGCCGTTGAGGTGCTCGGTCAGACGCGGGTCGTTTTCGATTGCTAACCGGAAGTCTCCATCTGTTTCCCAGGCCTGCATCGCATGGGACTGCACCAAGCGATACGCGTCCTCTCGGGACACGCCCGCGAAGGCAAGATCGAGAAGCACCTGGCCCGAAAAAATCAATCCGCGCGTGAGATCGACATTGCGTCGCATTCGCTGGACATTCACCCGGAGTCCAGCGATCAGCCACGTGCTCTTTGCCAGAAGATAGTCGACCAAGATCGTCGAGTCTGGCAAGATCACCCGTTCCACCGAAGAATGTGAAATGTCACGCTCGTGCCAGAGCGGAACATTCTCAAAGGCAGCTTGACAGTTCGAACGCAACACGCGCGCCAGCCCGGAAATCTGCTCGCAGACGATCGGATTCCGTTTATGCGGCATCGCCGACGACCCTTTTTGGCCCTGGGCAAACGGCTCTTCCGCCTCCCGGACTTCCGTTCTCTGGAGATGCCTAATCTCCGTAGCAATCTTGTCTAATGTGCAGCCGATTCCCGCGATTGTTGCCACGTAATTGGCATGCAAATCCCGTGAAATCACCTGGGATGCAATCGGCGCAGGCCGCAGTCCTAACTGTGCGCAGATACGATCTTCCGCGGCGGGGTCGATGTGGGCGAACGTGCCGACAGCTCCGGACAACTTGCCCACCCGTATCTCTTCAGCCGCAGCATCGAAGCGCTTCCGATGCCGCTCCAGTTCGTCCCACCATAAAGCCAGCTTCAGCCCGAATGTGATCGGCTCGGCATGAATGCCGTGCGTGCGGCCAATCTGGACCGTGTGCTTGTGCTCGAAGGCACGGGCCTTCAGCGCCTCGGAAAGGTCGGCAAGGCTGTTCCGGATCACGGCCGAGGCATCCTTGATCTGGAGAGCTTGCGCCGTGTCCACAACGTCGTTCGAGGTCAGGCCGTAGTGGAACCAGCGTGCAGCTTCCGGCGCTCCCGCAGCGGTCATGGATTCAGCCACCGCAGTAGTAAACGCGATCACGTCGTGCCGGACTTCGCGCTCGATCGCCTCCATTCGCTTCAGATCAAACCGGGCATGGGCGCGAAGCTCACCAGCCGCTTCCGTCGGCACTTCTCCCATCTCGGCCAACGCTTCCGAAGCCGCTAATTCAACGGCAAGCCAACACTCATATTTATGCTGATCACTCCAGATGCGGCCCATCTCGGGCCGGGTATAGCGCGGAATCATTCACCAACCATTGTGAAGGACGGGTGATGAGAGAAATTCAATAGCAGAAGACTTCGGATTGCACGCCCGGCTCGGCAACTACAAGCTTTGTGAACAGGGTCCGGCCGTGGAGAGCCTTCATCCCAAGCCCTCGCACCAGTTCCGGATGATTGTTGTGCTCGCTGATGTGACCAAGAATGAGAGTCGATACCGAAGTATCGAGGTCACGGGCAATGAAGTCGGCCGCTACCTCGTTCGAGAGATGGCCACGCCGGCCCATGACGCGCTGTTTGACTGACCAGGGGTAGGGTCCGACCCGGAGCATCTCGAGATCGTGATTCGATTCGAGAATGACCACATCGGTCCCGCGCAGGTGAATTCGCAGCGAATCCGTGATGTAACCGAGATCGGTTGCGATTGCGATTTTCACGCCACAGCAGAAAAGCGTGTAACCGACCGGATCCGTAGCGTCGTGAGGAATGGTGAAACTGGCGACATCGAAATCCCCGACCGTGAAGGAGCGGCCCGCCCCAAATACCTCGACCGGTGGCTGTTTCCCGTCCCAGTCCACGGATTCGGCTGTCCCGTCGGTCATGTAAACGGGTAGAGGGCGGGAAGCTTTTCTCGCCAAAGCCGCTAGGCCGGTGACGTGGTCGCAGTGCTCGTGCGTCACCAGAATGGCGTCCAGGTCCTTGACGTCTTCGCCGATGGCGGCCAGCCGCTTTGCGATCTCGCGCCGGCTCAGCCCGGCATCAATCAGCAGCCGGGTTCGCTCGCTCGCAATGAACGTCGAGTTGCCCGCGCTGCTGCTCGCCAATATGCAGATCTTTACGATGGCTCTCTCCGCCTGCTTTAACCCGAACCGCCTGCTCTGTATCGTTATAGCAAAGTCGAACTCAGCCTAATACATTTTTCGCCGAAATGTTTGAGGATTGTCCGAATCTCGCACCTTCGGCTCACCGCCTACAATAAGGGGATACATGAAAGCCCGCGTTTACGTGACGCTGAAGCCGTCGGTTTTGGATCCCCAGGGCCAGACCATTCGTTCTGCTTTGAATAGTCTCGGCCATCGCCAGGTACTCTCCGTACGGCAGGGCAAGTACTTCGAAATCGAATTTGACGATAAGACTCCGGGCCAAGTAGCCGTTAAGGATCTCGAGGACATAGCTCGCGACGTTTTGTCCAACGGTGTCATTGAAGATTACCGTATTGAATTCCTAGACGGATCCGGCAAGTAAACAATTTTAACTATATATGTGCGGAATAGTCGGCTACATTGGCGGTCGGGAAGCAGTTCCCGTGATAGTGGATGGTCTGCGGCGGCTCGAATACAGAGGTTATGATTCGGCCGGCGTCGCCGTTTTCTCCGATGCGAAGTGCCTTGAAGTACGGCGAGCTTCGGGGAAACTCTGCAACCTGGAAGAGGTTATCCGCGGAAATCCGCTCTCCGGTTTCTACGGCATCGGACATACCCGATGGGCTACCCACGGGCGGCCGACGGAAGAGAACGCTCACCCCCACCGCGATTGTACTGGCGAAATCGTTGTCGTTCACAACGGCATTGTTGAAAACTATCTTCAGCTCCGGAAACAGCTCACGGCTGAAGGCCACACCTTTAAAACGGAAACCGATACAGAGGTCCTGGCCCATCTTGTCGAAAAATATCTCTATGGCGGCAATCTCGAAGATGCCGTTCGGAAAGCCCTGAAAGATATCTCTGGTGTCTTCGCAATCAGCGTGATCGCCACGTCCGACCCCAGCAAAATTGTTGCCGCGCGCTCCGGTCCTCCGGTGGTCGTCGGATTGGGCAAGAACGAATTTTTCGTTGCCTCCGACGTGCCCGCAATCCTGAACCACACGCGGGACATGATCTTTTTGAACGACGGCGACGTCGCGATTCTCACACCTGAAGGGATCACCCTGACGGATTTCGACGGGCGCAAGGTGCAACGTGCTCTCTCGCACATTCTTTGGGATCCGATCTCCGCGGAAAAGGGCGGCTACAAGCATTTCATGCTCAAAGAAATTTTTGAGCAGCCGCGCGCCATCAAAGACACCCTCGTGGGCCGCATTGGGCAGGAGAGCGGCCGCGTGTTCTTAGACGAGGTAGACATCTCGGAAACGGATTTCCGCCAGTTCCAGCAGGTTAAGATCGTGGCTTGCGGAACCAGCTGGCACGCCGGCCTCACCGGCAAGTTCATCATTGAACGGCTGGCGCGGCTTCCTGTTGAAGTCGATTACGGCAGTGAATTTCGATATCGCGATCCGATTATTCCAGCCAATACCCTAACGGTTGTGATCTCGCAATCCGGCGAAACGGCAGACACGCTCGCGGCCCTTCGTGAAGCGAAGAGCAAGGGTTCAAAGACGCTCGCCATCTGCAACGTCGTCGGGTCCATGATCACGCGCGAAGCAGGCGGAACGCTGCTCACACACGCCGGCCCGGAGATTGGCGTAGCCTCAACGAAGGCGTTCACGTCCCAAATCACTGCTCTTCTTGTTCTCGGCATGTACATGGGACAAGTAAGAGGCACGCTCGACTCGAAAGCCTCCTGCACGCTGGTACAGGAACTGGCGCAGATTCCCGGCAAACTGGAGCAGGTGCTTGCGAATTCTGAGGTCTATGAGGAAATCGTCAAGAACTTGTCGAAGGCTCAGGATTTTCTGTATCTCGGCCGGGGTATCCACTTCCCCATCGCGCTCGAAGGCGCGTTGAAGCTGAAAGAAATCTCCTATATTCACGCCGAGGGCTACCCTGCGGGCGAGATGAAGCATGGACCGAATGCGCTGATCGACGAAAACCTGCCGGTCGTCGTGCTGGCAACCCGAGATCCGCTCTCCCAAGAGAGTCAGGTCCACTACGAAAAGACGCTGTCGAATATTCAAGAGGTGAAAGCGCGCAGCGGCGTTGTCGTGGCAATCGCATGCGAAGGAGATGAAGAGGTCGCGAAAATGGCGGATTACCTCATCACCATCCCGGTCACTCGCGAACTCTTGCTGCCGCTGCTTGAAATGATCCCGATGCAGTTGCTCGCGTACCACATCGCCGTGCGCCGCGGCTGCGATGTCGATCAGCCGAGGAATCTCGCAAAGAGCGTCACCGTCGAGTAACGTCACGGGCCTTGAGGATCTCTCACGTACGAGCTACGCTGTGATCCTCAATACTACTTTGACGGTTTCCACTCGAGGCAAAGGCCTCTATCCGTTCACGAAGGCTTCGGTCGACTGGGCTTCTAAAACAGGCATACGAAACGGGCTCTTCACAGCCTTCGTGCAGCACACCTCCTGCTCCCTCGTCGTTCAGGAGAACGCGGATCCCGACGTCACGCTCGACATGCGGGACTTCTTCGAGCATCTGGTTCCGGAAGACGCCATCGACTTCCGCCACATGGCGGAAGGGCCAGACGATATGACGTCGCACATCCGCTCTGCTCTTACCCAGACGAGTCTCACCGTTCCATTCGTATCGGGGAGCCTGTCGCTCGGCACCTGGCAGGGCTTGTATGTCTTCGAGCATCGCTCCGTCCCCCACCAGCGGCAGATCGTTCTTCAGTTGATGGGAGAGTAACGCGGCCTCGTCTCAGAAAACAGGGTAATGCCGAATGCGGAGTTCGTTGGCCAAAGGGCAAGCCGCATGAGTGCCGTCGAACAGCAGAAACGCGCGATAAATACCGTCGCCAGGTATGGTCAGGTTCGCTTGCCATCCCGTCTTGACATTCTGCGCATTGGGATACTGAGCGGTAACATCTTGCCGGACCGTCTTCAGATCCGCATACCCGATGATCTTTCCGGACGCGCTAACAAAACCAACTCGGCGGGGCGCCTCCCGAGGCAATTGGCTCAAAGCCCAACCTCCAACGGACACGCTGGCCAAGCCGGAACGCATTGCCCCATCCCAATGTCCAAGGCAGCTCTGTGCGTCCAGGCGATAGCCCTGAATCTGCGGAGATCCGCTGGTCCCCTGAACTCGTGCGAAGGAGGTAATTTCTCCTGAAGGGCCCCAATGGTGCTGCCGTAAATAGGAAACGAACGGCTTCAGTATCTCGGGACTGTAGAAGATGCGGGCGGCAACTGGATCGTCGAAACGGTTCTCAACGACGGCATTCCAACCCATTTCCTGATCGGATTGACGTCGTTCGGCGAACTGGGCCATTTCGAGCCAGCGCGTTCCACCGGCAAGCATCAGGATGAGCACCGCAGCCTGGGCGATCAGCAGCCGAACCGGCGGAGTCCAGTTTATCGATACGGCGATGAAGCTCGCGAGCGAGGCCCAAAACACGAGCGCGGGCGTTTGATAACGGATCGACATCGCGCCCTGAACACCGCCGTATTGCAAACGGCCAAGGGCGGTCAGTGCTGCTGTTCCCACCCCGAACAGCAGATTACCGAGAAGAGCAATCTGAAGAGGCCTGAAGGCCAGCGGCCTCCACAGGCTCCAGGCGGAGCAGACAATCGTACCCACAATCGCCAGCCCACTCAATGATTCCGAAACAGATGGGAACACCGAGGGGTTGGGAAGATGCGCATCCCAGCTATGAGCAAAGTAAGTAACCGCAAAATGAAACACCTTTGCTGGCTGGCTTAGGGCAGCGGTCACTGTTTGCTCAGAATCAGGAGATTTGTAGCCGATCATGTAGGCCGCGATCGCAAGGCAGGCAGTGACGAAGATGATAGAGCGATCGCGGATAGAAAACCTTAGCGCAAATGCCAGGAATAACAGCACAGGCCATGTGACCAGGCCGTCAGCATCACTCGCTTCCGCGATGAAGGCCGAAGCCAGAGCGGCAAGCAGCAGAACAATTTCGCCCTCGTGGTTGCCATGCCTCGTTCGAAGCGCATGGGAGAACGCCGCAGCACAGCAGCAAGTTGCAGCCAGGCTGGTGAGAACGAAGACGGTCTGGAAGGCCCAGACGAAATTCTCCATCTGGATGGGAGAAAAAAGACAGTAAGTTAGAAAACCGGCAAGAGTGACATAAACGGTCGCAGGCAACGATCCAAAGGGGCGAATGATGGCCAGAAACAGAAAAAGATGACAAAGCTGGAAAACGATGATCTCGACGTAGAGGCTGACGTTCCGGCCGTGGAAGAAATACAGATCGGCAAAGCCAAACAGCCGCCCCGTGAGCGGTCGATGCTCATTGTGCTGTGCCCAGAGATCGTGGATCGAGAGATGCCCATGACTCTTGATCAGAGTGTTGATCAGTTCCCATTGATCCCAAAACAGCACAGGACTGTAGGTACGAACGACGATCCACAAAGTCACAACCATCACCACGAGCCCAAAGGCAGCGGCAGTAAACGCCAGCATCCTCGTGGCAAGCAGGGTAGCGTTCCGACGTAAGCAGAATACAGGCGGTGAAGCTGGCAATCGCATCAGTATACGGCGCTTACAGCATGACAACCCTTGTGCTCGAGGCACTCGGCGATGTGTGCGAATCTTGGACCGTGACGAGGTTAGGAATCATAGGAACCGGAAAGATTGCATCCGCTATCGTAAGGGGTTATGGCTGCGCCGCCTTTCGCCGAGTCAGTGACGCTCTCGCCCCGGAATGCCGAGATAGCCGCTCAGTTGAAGCGCGAGTTCCCCGCCATTATCGTCGCCGGTTCCAGTCAAGAAGTACTCGATCGGAGCGACATCGTTTTGATCACTGTCCGTCCGCAAGGAGGCGAAGAGATCATCTCCGGGATGTCCTTTCGCCCCGACCATACAATCGTCAGCGCCGTCGCAGCACTCTCTCGCAAGCGGCTCCTCGAACTCGTCGCACCTGCCCGGACCGTAGTAAAAGCAGTTCCACTGCCGGCCGTTGCGCAGAGGCGAGGAGTAACCGCCGTTTACCCGAGCGTTGCGGCCGTTACCGAACTCTTCGACCGTCTTGGATCGGCTCTTCCGGTTGCGGACGAAGCCCAATTCAGCGCGATGAGCACCGCCAGTTCGGCAGTAGCTACTTACGCTATGCTCGCGCAAACCACGACTTCCTGGCTGTCCGCGCATGGCCTCCATAGTCTGGCAGCCCGAGATTACGTCAACGCTTTGCTCGCGGGGATTGTTGATGCGGCCGGTCATTCGACGGAATCGTTCGCGGAGATCGCCGATCACCACGCGACCAGAGGCGGACTGAATGAGCAGCTTCGCCTGTTTCTCGAAAGGAAAGGACTATTCACGTCTGTTTCCGATGGACTGGACCGCGTGATGGAGCGTGTCGCCGGCGAAAGTCAGTACGCATCCGTAGCGGAGTCTGATTCCGCAGCCAATTAGTTTGGAATTCCTAGGCGCGCGTTCGAGGGAATGCTACCTCGAATGACGATCCCTGCTCGGGCGTACTGGTGACTCGCACAGCAGAACGGTGCCGCTGCGCGATCCCGCTGGCCAGCGCGAGCCCGAGTCCGAACCCGTTATTACCGCCCTCCCGGGCGTTGGTACCGCGATAGAAACGCTGAAAGACCAATGGGAGTTCGGAATGGGGGATACCTACGCCTCGATCCTGGACCCGAAGATACACCTGGTCGCCTCGGAGTTCTGTCACCAAATCAACGGACCCGCCTTCGCGCGAATACTTGATGGCGTTATCGCCCAGGATCAAAACGAGACGGCGAATTGCGGCTTCATTGCCCCAAACAGTCTCGGTCCTCGTGTCGCTTACAACGCGCAACTCGATATGACGACAAGCAGCCGCCGGAGACAACATCCCTTCCGCATCTCGCAGAACCTCGTCGAGCGCCACCGGCCCCATCGGCAGGTCGAGATTATTCGCATCGCAGCGGGCAAGGAAAAGAAGATCGTCGATCAAGGCCGTCATGCGTTCTGATTCAGTCGCGATCGCTTTCAGAGCGGAACGGTACGCTTCTTCCGTGCGCGAACGACGGCCCGCGATCTCCGCGGTGCTTCGAATCACTGCGAGCGGGGTCCTCAATTCGTGCGAGGCATCGGCGGTAAATCGAGACAGTCTGGAAAATGCATCTTCCAACCGCGCCAACATCTCGTTCCAGGTTCGCGACAACCGCTCCAGCTCGTCACCGGTCTTCGGAACCGCTAACCTTTGCGATAGGTCCTCGATGCCAATGCTCTTTGCGGCGCGCGTAATCTCATCGACTGGCTTCAACGCACGCCGGCTGAGCCAGACGCCTCCGGAGCACGAGATCAGCATGACTACCGGTATCAGGCCCATCATTAACCAGAAAAGCTGGGCCAGTGTCCTGTCCATCCTCCTCAGCGAGACAGCGAAGATGACGTCAAAGCGAAGATCTTCCACCGTGATCCGGCTCCGCAGGAATCGATAGCGGTCGCCCCGCCAGGTGAACACATTAGACGCAATATCCTGCCCGCCATGAAATTGCGCCCAGGGGAAGGGGTGCGCGTCCGAGTAGATGGGCGCCCCGTCGAGCGTACGGGCGGACATGACACTTCCCTCGGGTAGCGCCTGAGCAAATTCGGCCAGTTCTTCGTGCAAGTTCAGCCGTGCATCGCGCAGCTGGTCGCGCACGAACTGAGACAGGTGTTCATGTTGAGCCAGCAACGATCCGTCGAGCTCGATCCGTAGACTGTGCCATGTAGAAAGCCAGATGGCTGCTGCAAACAGAACCAGTCCCACCGCCAAAGCGGAGGCGTACCAAAGAGCCAGACGAGTGCGGATCGAATACATCAGGTTCGACCTTCCGGCGAACGCAGGCAATATCCAATGCCACGCACTGTGTGAATCAGCTTGGGCTCGAGACCCGCTTCTATCTTTTGTCTGAGGAGCTTGATGAAGGCCTCCACCGTGTTCTCCTCGACCTCGGATTCAAAACCCCAGACGCGCTCAAGGATGGTACCGCGGCTTAAAGGACGTCCGGCATTCCGCATCAGCAGTTCAAGCAGGCTATATTCACGAGGAGTCAATCCAATCGGACGAGCAGCACGCGTCACATTGCGTGTCGCCGTATCCATCTCCAGATCGCCCACCTTCAACAGAACAGACGTGGGGATCGGGCCCCGCCGGCTGACCGCCCGTAATCTGGCGAGAAGAACTTCGAACGCGAACGGCTTTGTCAGATAATCGTCGGCGCCTCCATCCAATCCCTTCACCATGTCGGGCACGCTGTCGCGCGCAGTGAGCATCAGGATCGGCGTTTTGTTCCCATCGGCTCGAAGACGCTTCGCTACCGTAAAGCCATCCATGCGCGGAAGTGTTACGTCGAGAATAATCACGTCGAAGCCTGGATGCGACGCGGTGGCGAAGCCGGTTGCTCCATCCCGGGCACAGATCACCCGATGGCCTTCTTCTTGTAGTCCGTCCCGCAATAGAGTAGACAGTCGGTCGTCATCTTCAATCAGCAAGATGTGCATCGGGGACTTCGCTTTCATCCTAGCGAAAGTGACAGTTCTACGGGTCTTCAGGAATTCTTCAGACGCCGTTGCTGTAATCCTGGATGACGTGTTTCTGCCTCCATTTGTGCGCCATGTTTGCGGCGTGCTCCTGCTCGCCTGCTCGGTTTTCGCGCAAACGCCCCCGCCCAACTCGCAAAAGCAGCCGTTCGTCATCACACTGGCCGACGCGTTCGCCCGTGCTCGGCAATACGGGTTACAGGTGCAGAGTGCCGATATTGTCAGCCGGCTCGCTCACGAAGATCTGCGGCAGGCGCGTGCGGCCACTCTCCCGTCTGTCGGCGTTTTGAACGAGTTCCTGTATACCCAAGGGAATGGCACTCCTTCCGGCGTGTACGTTGCAAACAATGGTGTTCACCTGTATACCGAGCAGGTGCAAGTACACGAAGAGGTTCTTGCCCTGGTACGGCAGGGCGAAGTGCGACTCGCAGCCGCCGGAGAGGCCGTGGCCCGCGCTCGCACTGAGCTCGCTCGGCGAAGTCTGAACGAGATTGTGGTCGGTGATTACTACGCGGTGGCAGGTGCGGTGCAAAAGGCTGTGAGCGCGATCCGCAGCTTGAATGAAGCAAAGCAATTCCAGGACATCTCAGAGCGGCAGGAGCGCGGCGGAGAAGTAGCGCATTCCGACGTCATCAAAGCCCAGCTGCAAGTCCTGCAGAGGACACGTGAATTACAGGATGCGGAGCTTGCGGTGCTAAAGGCGAAGGTTCAGCTCGGCGTTCTGATTTTTCCCACGCTGCAGATGGATTACGACGTGGAAGATGATCTCGCCAAGCTCCCGGCGCTGCCTTCGCTTCCTGAAATCACGGCCCAGGCTCTCGCGACCAGTCCGGACCTCCGCGCCGCCGAACTCTCCGTGCGGGAAGCGCGGCTCGGTGTATCCGTCGCACGGTACGGTTATCTGCCAACCTTCTCTCTCGACTTCTTCTACGGCTTGAATTCGAATGAACTAGCCGTAAAATCCTATGATGTCGCGGGCACGTCCGCGAACAACCTGCCCAATGAGATCGTAGCCTCCCGGCAAAATCTCGGCTACTCGGCGCAAGCGGCTTTGAACTTCCCCCTTTGGACGTGGGGCGCTATCCATAGCAGGGTCAAACAGGCGTCCCTCCGGGCTGAACAAGCCGGCTATGACCTCGCCATTGCTCAACGTAATGTTCAGGCCACCCTCGAAGCCGGCTACCGTGAAGCGCAAGCGGCTCTCTCCCAGGTGGATTCGCTTCGCCGGTCGAATGAACTCTCGAACGAAAGCTTACGATTGACGCTTCTGCGCTACCAGGCCGGTGAAGCGACCGCGCTCGAAGTTGTGGATGCGCAAAGTACAGCCGCTTTGGCTCGCAACCAGTATGTCGATGGGCTCTACCGCTACCGGGTCGCGCTTGCAACCCTGCAGAACCTGACGGGGAACTTCTAATGAACGCTCGGGTATTCGCGCTGCTCTTGGTTCTGGGTTGCGCGGCTTGTTCCAAGAAAGCCGAATCGGAGAAGGCCGATGCGCCTAACGAGGACGCGGCTGTGGCGCCTGTGGAAACCGCCACCGCTCGCGTCGGATCCATTGCGGACATACAAGAGGCCGAGGCGGTTCTCTATCCGCTTCGGCAGGCCTCTATCCTTGCGAAGGTCACCGCACCCATTCAGCAACTTCCGGTCCAGCGCGGCGACCACGTCAAGGCGGGCCAACTACTCGCTGTGCTGGAGAACCGCGATCTAACTGCGGCCGCGCATGAGAGCGGGCAACTGTACCGGCAGGCGCAAGCGACGTACGAAAATACCCGCGCGGCGCAGATGCCGGACGAACTAACCAAAGCAAAGGCGGACGTGACTGCTGGCGAAGAAGCCTATGATGCCGCAAAGCGTGTCTATGAAAGCCGGCTGAAACTATTCAAAGACGGGGCACTCGCCGAGAAACCTGTTGAAGATGCGAAGGTCGCCATGGTCCAGGCCGAAAGCACTCTCGCAACGGCAAGACAGCATCTTGCCTCATTCCAAAGCGTTGGTGAGGCCGCGCAGTTGCGCGCGGCGGAAGCTCAGGTCGGTGCGGCCGAAGCACATTTAAATAGTGCCGAAGCACAACTCTCATACACACGTATCCTGAGCCCCATGAACGGAGTTGTTGCGGACCGGCCGCTCAACGTCGGCGAACTCGCGTCTGGCGGTTCGGCCTTGCTCACGATTGCCGATATCTCGCAGGTAGTAGCACGAGCCAACGTTCCCATCAACGCTGCCAGCAAGATGCGGGTCGGCCAGCGGGGAACAGTGCTCGCTGAGGGCGAAGAACTGGAAGGTACCGTGCGAGTTGTGAGCCCGCTCGTTGACCCCAACTCCACCACTGTCCAGGTCTGGGTGTACGCAAAAAATCCAGAGGAGAAGATCAAGCCGGGCGCGAGCGCTCGTATCCGAGTAGACACACGTGTAATCAAAGACGCGATTCTCGTGCCCATAGCCGCGCTGCTCTCGGGCGAAGACGGCGGCGAACGCGTGATGATCGCCGGGACTGATTCACTCGCGCATAATCGGCCGGTCAAGGTAGGTGTTCGCAGCGGCGATACCGTCCAGATCACGTCGGGATTGAAGCCAGGGGAAAACGTGATTACTTCGGGGGCGCTCGGATTGGACGACAAGGCTCATATCTCTACCGAGAAGGAGGGCCCCGAGAAAGAAAGCGCGGGGAAAGAGCAATGACCGATAGCCAGACGCATTGGACGGCGCGTCATGCCTCGGCAATTGTATTCATCATCGTGGCGCTCGCTGCCTTCGGTGGATTGCTTGCATTCCGCATTCCCATTTCCGTCTTCCCGTCCACAAATTTCCCTCGCATTGTCGTCGGCATCGATAACGGTGTCATGCCCATCGATCAGATGCAGGTCACTGTCACACGTCCGGTCGAAGAAGCCATCAATGCTGTTCCCGGCCTCGATCGAGTGATTTCGATTACCAGTCGCGGGTCCGCCGAAATCGATCTGTTCTTCAACTGGAATGTCGATATGTTCCAGACGCTTCAGTATGTGAACGCTGCGCTCGGGCGTGTCCAAACCGCGCTGCCGTCGACGGCGCGACTCACCGCCAATCGGTTGACGTTCGCAGCGTTCCCGATTATTGGCTACAGCATGACGTCGAATACGGTGCCGCAAACGGACCTTTGGCAGCTCGCAACGTATACGGTCAAGCCGCAGCTGAACCGCGCCGGCGGCGTGTCGACAGTCGTTATTCAGGGCGGAGCGGAGCCTGAGTTTCACATCCAGTCAGACCCGGGCAAACTGGTGCAAGCCCAAATCACCGTTCCCAACATCCTGGATGCGATCGGTAAAAGCAACCTCATCGACTCACCCGGCCTGCTCGAACGCAACCATCAACTCGTGCTCGGACTGGTCAGCGGCCAGGCACGCAGCCCGTCTGAGATCGGCGACATCATCATCAAAACCACGAGCTCGGGAACACCTGTCCCCATCCGCAGCGTCGCGTCCGTAACTCCCGGGGTGAAGCCGGTCTACACCATCGTCACCGCGAACAACAGGCCCGCGGTACTGCTGAACATCTATCGCCAGCCAGACAGCAACACGATGGCAGTTGCTGAAGCTGTTCACGCGAAAGTGGAGCAGTTGCGCCGGAGTTTACCTGCCGGGGTCAGTCTGCAGCCGTTCTACGACCAATCGGAAATTGTCGGCGCATCTATCACAAGTGTTCGAGACGCCATTCTGATCGGTCTGATTTTAGCGGCTCTCATCCTGATCCTATTCCTGCATGACTGGCGCACTTCGATCGTTGCCGGCCTGGTGATTCCCTGCACCGTGGCCATTACCTTCATCGTTCTCTATGCGGTGGGCCAAAGCTTCAATCTGATGACGCTCGGTGGTCTTGCCGCCGCGGTCGGGCTTGTTATTGACGATGCGATCGTCGTGGTTGAGAACATCGTTCTCCATCGGGATTCGGGACAGGACCGCTCAGAGGCGGTCCGCAGCGCTCTCCGCGAAATATGGAAACCATTGATCGGCTCGACGATCACTCCGATCGTCGTATTCCTGCCGCTAATCACAATTGCCGGCGTTACTGGTACGTTCTTCCGTGCACTCGCGTTGACTGTGGCCGTCGCGCTGTTGACGTCGCTCGTCCTGGCGCTCACCTGGACTCCGGCATTGAGTCACATGGTGCTGCGGAATCGCGAACGAGTTCCTGTGGAACAATCGGCCGAACCCGAACGGCGCAGCCGGTTGAACCGTATCTACGATCGGGGATTGCAGCTCGCGCTGGCAAGGCCATGGGGCCTGGCTGCGTTCTGTGCAGCGCTGATCGTTGTCTCCGTCCTGTGCTACAAAGACCTCGGCTCGGATTTGCTACCCGCGATGGACGAAGGTGGTTTTATCCTCGATTATCTGATGCCCGCGGGGTCGTCTTTGTCCGACACGGACAAAGTTCTGACGGGCGTGGAACAAATCCTGAGCAAGATTCCCGAAGTGGAGAGCACATCCCGGCGCACGGGTCTGCAACTCGGCCTTGCTGCCGTCACGGAAGCGAATCGCGGCGATTTCACCGTGAAGCTAAAGCGCGACCGCAGCCGCGGAGTAGAGGAGGTCATCTCTGAGGTTCGAGAGCGCGTCAACAAGCGGTATCCTCAGCTGGACACCGAATTTATTCAGCTACTGCAGGACATGATCGGCGATCTGACCAATTCACCAGATCCGATCGCAATCAAGCTGTTCTCGGAAAATATCGATCTGCTCCGCAGCTGGGCGCCACGCGTAGGGGATCGCATCAAGAAAGTCGCAGGCGTAACCGATGTGAAAGACGGGATTGAAGATTCCATCAGCGGTCCCGCCACCAGTTTCCACGTGGATCCGGTCGTAGCCGCACGCGCTGGATTCTCGCCACAGGAACTCGAGATCGATGCCAGTTCCATCCTGCAGGGGGAACCAGCCACGGTCCCGGTCGTCCTCAACAGCCGGCCGTACACTTTGCGCGTGATTATGCCTGGCGATGCCCGTTCCTCCCTTGACTCTATTCGCGAGACACCTCTGGTCAGCGGTACGGGGAGAGTAGCGACGCTTGGCTCCGTTGCAAAGGTCGAAAACGATCCGGGCCAACTCGAAGTTCGTCGCGAAAACCTGCAACGGGATGTCACGGTGGTTGGCCGCTTTGAAGGCGTGAGCCTTGGAACCGGCATTGGCCGCGTGCAGGAAGCCGTAGCGGGTATGCACCTGCCTTCGGCCATTCGCGTTGAGTACGGCGGTCTCTACGAAGAACAACAGCGCTCGTTTCATGACTTGCTGTTCGTGCTCATAGGTGCGGTCGTGCTGGTTTTCATCGTCCTTTTAATTGAGTTCGGCAATTTCGCTGCACCCGCGGCGGTTCTCGCTTCGGCCATTCTGTCCACTTCGGGCGTGTTCTTGGCGCTGCTCGTAACCGGCACAACGTTCAACATTTCATCCTTCATGGGCCTGATCATGGTGGTCGGGATCGTTGCGAAGAACGGCATTTTGCTGCTTGATGCTGACGAGCGCTTTCGAGCCGCCGGGCTCGATAACCACACCGCGATGATCCGCGCAGGCGAGCGGAGGCTACGGCCCATCCTGATGACGGCGCTTGCTGCCATGGCGGGCATGATACCGCTAGCGTTAGCGCTCGGCGCCGGCTCTCAAATGCTGCAGCCACTGGCAATTGCCGTCATCGGCGGTCTGCTCGCGTCCATGATTCTGTCCCTGATTGTCACGCCGGCTTGTTATCAGTTCCTGACAAAGCGGGAAGCACACAAGTAACAACGGACGGGTTCGAAACAGTCGCCCACGCACGCTAAGGCAGAGCCGAACAAAATCTGTGTCGGGTGAGCACGGGCTGCGTCTTCAAAGAAGGAGGATTCATGAATCTTTCACGTGCGTGGGGAGGAGTTCTGTTAGTGGGCGACGGGGTGGCGGGCCTCATCTGGCCTCGCCGTTATCTCCGGTTGCTTGAAGTTGGTCCATCGCCAGTGCGAAGAACACTAGAGGCTTTCGCCGAACGCCCGTCGCTTACGAGAGCCGCTTGCATTGCAGAAGTCGGGATCGGCATCTGGCTCATAGCGAAAAGTGTATAGGATTCATCACTTAGCTCCGTCCTGCGGACTTTCAAGGAGCCTCTCCCCAGATCACTTACAAGTCGCCCGGCTCAGCGTCACGTCCAGCCACGCTTCGTGTACCGCGGCGCGAAAAACGATGGTTCCGTTCGCAGCCCTACCGAATCGGAGGTATGCTCTTGGGATGCATCAAATGTCTCCCCGATCCGGCGGAGGTCGATCACCGCTCCTTTCGCGCTTTGGGTATTCGTTTTGCGCTCTCATCATGTCGTTGCCTCTGTGCTCGGGTGGTCAGGTAAGTTCGAGCACAGCACGCGATCCGCTGAGCCTGAACGTCCCGCCTGGTGCGCAGTCTGCCGTGTCGTTCAATGCCGGGCCAGATGCCCAATGCGCCGTCAGAGCCCAAAACACGAAGGAGGCGGGCGAAGGTTTGACGGTATTCGCGGATGATGACGGAACAGCGACGTTCTATGTTGAACCCCCGCGGAACGGAGGAGGCCGGGCCAAGCTCGTCGCCTCGTGTGCTTCTGGACCTGCACAGACCATCGACGTACAGTCGGTAGCTGGAACGAAGCCCGTGCCTCACACCCAGACTGCTCGAGGTGTTCAAGGCACTGATGGCAAACACATTCGCCCCGCACTAAGCGGGAACCCAATGACTTTGTCCGAGCGCGAGCTCATCAGCCGCGGATATCCCGCACGACCCGACCCGGAAAAGTCGCCGGACGCCTACGCAGCCTGGCTGAGGGCGGTCTCGAAACCCGCAACGCAGGTTGTGCCTAAGTTGATTTCCGTGCCGCACCGCTATCACGCTCCTATGCAAATCGAGAACAGCCCGGCGGCTTCCTCAAACTGGAGCGGGTACGCACTGGTCGGAACCTCAAGTCCGTTTGATTTCATTTCGGGTAACTGGAACGTTCCTGTTACATACGGGAGCGATGTAGTGAGAACCGTTTACTCGGCACTTTGGATCGGGCTTGATGGCGCTGGGTCCGATAACGTGGTCCAGGATGGAACTGGACAGGATGCTGTCACGTTCGATAATGGATTCGGTCTTTGGACAATACGAGCCTATTACGGATGGAAGGAAATCTGCTGCCAGGAACCAGAAGTCAGGTTCTCGAATTTACCCGTCAATCCTGGTGACGAGATTGGCTCCTACGTCTGGATGGCGGATTCCTCGAAGAACCTCAATCCGTTTGGCGGTATCGCGTATTTCTGGTTTGAAGACGTGACCAGCGGGCAGTACGCGTATGTCACCACCAACTTCGCGAGCGGCGTGTTCTCCGGCAACTCGGCGGAATGGATTATGGAACGGCCGACGGTCAACAACAACTTGCCGGAGCTTGCGAATTACTCAGTCGCAGTTATGTGGAACCCCTGGGCGCACCGGGCAGATAACCGGTGGTACGGATACACCGGCGGTGATGAGGTTACGAGCCAGCAAATCACAATGTTCAATGCGTCGGGCGCTCTGTCGACCGTCTTGCCTCTCAACGTCGATCACATGCAATTCCAGTGGCTCGCTTACCATTGATTTGGATTCGTGAGTGACGCCCAACAGCAGATGGTGGAGGGTGGAGGGACTCCTCCACGCTGCACGCTACTTTACTGGACCATGCGCCTCTGCCGGCGCAGAAATGCCGGCGTGTCGTAATCATCCACCGGAGCGGATTCTTCAGCCATCGGTTCTTCCGCCGTCGTACTCTGAACAACAATCTCAGGCTCGGGAACAGGCGCGGGCGGTACTTCATGCTTCGCCGGTTCAGGTGAGGTCGTGACGGTAAATGGAAAATGCGGATTGCGCCGTTCGATGTCGGGCAGGTTGTCGCGTTGGAATCCGGTCGCGATCACCGTGATCTTCACAGTCGCGCCCATCTTCTCCTCGAGGACGACACCGAAGTTAATCTGGACATCGTCGTTTTGAGTCGCCGTTCGGATCAGGTTGCAGGCTTCGTGCACGTCATGGATACCGAGCTGGTTCGAAGCCGTAATGTTGATCAGAACGCCACGCGCCCCAAGCACTCCGCCTTCTTCCATCAACGGACTGTTGATCGCCTGCCGAGCCGCTTCGAGCAGTGCACTCTCGCCCGTTGCGACCGCAGTACCCATCATTGCGTAGCCCATACCGGCCATGATGGTGCGGATGTCCGAGAAGTCCCGGTTGATCAGTCCGGGAGTGGTGATGATGTCCCCAATTCCCTGCACTGCCTGCCGCAACACATCGTCCGCAAGCCGGAAGGAATCGAAAAAACTTGTACCTTTCGGTGCAAGCGTCAGAAGTTTCTCGTTAGGAATGCTGATGACCGTGTCACAGCTGCCGGCAAGTTCGGCAAGACCGCGTTCGGCCTGCTTCATCCGTCGGGGCCCCTCAAACGCGAAGGGCTTGGTGACTACGGCCACAGTCAGCGCTCCAAGCTCCTTCGCCAGGGACGCCACAACCGGGGCAGCACCGGTACCAGTGCCTCCTCCGAGCCCGGCCGTGACAAAGACCATATCGGCGCCTTCCAGAATTTCTATAATGCCTTCGGTATCTTCGAGCGCCGCTTGACGGCCCACCGAAGGATCCGCGCCCGCACCTAGTCCGCTCGTCAGTTTTTTACCGATAGCAATCTTGTTCGGCACCGTCGAAGCGGCCAGGGCCTGCTTGTCGGTGTTCAGAATGTAGAACTCAATGCCGGCCAGCCCTTCCTGGAGCATGCGCGCCACTGCATTCGAGCCGCCCCCGCCCACGCCGACAACTTTGATGCGGGTTCCCAATTGGGACTCATCTTCGATCAGATACTTCAGGTCTTCTGTCATTACGTTCCTAGTAGTTCAATTCGGCAATTACCGCAATACGAGTCCGGCGATCCCGGGTGAAGCACGTTTCCATTCGCGCTTTAGCCTGAGCCTCCCTGAGTACATGGCCAGTCCCGCCGGCACCGTCCACGCCGGGTTATCCAGTTCAGGAGGCCACCCCTCGATGCCAACTGCCAGACCAAGCCGAGCCTGGCAGTTCAATATCCGTTCCGCCATGTCGCACATGCCGGTCAACATAGCGCCGCCGCCCGTGAGAATGGCGCCTTCGAGAAGCGACTGCTCCATACCAACGCGCAGAATCTCCGAATAGATTCGGTCGAAGATCTCTTCTGCCCGCGCCTCGAGGATCTCATTCAACTGAAGTCGCGGAGCTTCTCGAGGTGCCCGTCCTTCGTTCGAGGGAATCTCGATAAGGCTTCGGTCGGATTCGGTGCCGGTGATGGCACAGCCGTATTCCCTCTTCAGGTTCTCCGCATCCTCATAGTTCACCTTCAACAACCACGACACGTCGCGTGTCAGATGATCGCCCGCAACTGTCAATGCCGCAGCCAGCAACAGTGCGTCGCCATCGTAAACAGCCAGATGAGTCGTCTGCGCGCCGATATCGATGACGACCACTCCTCGGGCGCGGTCTTCGGGAAGGACGGCCGCGTACGCTGCTGCCGCCCCTTCGAAGATCGATTCTTCGACCGCCAGATGCCCCTGATGCACGGCAGCAATCAACCCTTCGTGATCCTGCGCAGATGCGGTGACGACATGCACGTTCGCTTCCAGTCGCGCGCATGCCATGCCCTTTGGATTCCGATACCCGGCACGACCGTCCAGCGTGAAATCCTGGGGGCAGATCTGCAGAACCTGCCGGTCTTCTTCCAGGCGAACGCGCGCGGCTAGTTCGACCGCGTAACGAAGATCGCCGGGTTCGATGTCCCGCCTTCTGCCGAACTCATATAGCCCGCGGCTGTTGATCCCAACGACGGAACCGCCCAGCCCGATTACCGCCGATTCCGGCGACGCTTGCGCGCGCAGCTCAGCTTCGTGCAGCGCAAACCGGATACTCTGCGTCAACGCGGCCTGGTCGCTCAACCGGCCGCGACTCCAGGCATGCGAAGGAGCTTCACCATGACCCAGAAAGCGCAAAGACTCGTTCTCGAGTGCGCAGATCACTACGCGCGTGCTGGCGCTCCCGAGATCCAGGCCGACAGCAAGCTTCGCTTTACTCCCCACGTCTTCCCTCCCCGGTAGCCGTAATCACGCCGTCCACTCGCAGGTCGAGCGTTGTTGCATCCGGCCGCTTCGCCCGGATCTCGCCATAGTTCGTCAGGAAGTTCTGCATTCTCTCCGCGTAATTTTCGTCACCTAGCATCAGCTTCACAACGGTTCCGTCCACGTGCTCTGAAACGATAAGGTTGTTCGGATCCGTAACATCAACTTCCGAAACATCCTTGCCCAACGGCCCGATCTCCTTCAGCATTTCCAGAACCCGCCGGACGCGAGCACGCCGGTTCTCGATCGACTCCGTTTCTCCTATCCCTGTCAGCACCGGCAAGGTAAATTTCGCTGCCACCTTCGGGCGAAGAATGAAACCTTCACTATCGATCAGAACGAATCTGGAGATACCGCCCCTCGTCGCAGGCCGAAGGTGAAGAAAGGCCACCGGCACACGCTCTTGTACCCGAACCCTTAACGTTTTCGGCCAAATCTTCGAGACCGATGCGGTCTGAATCCAGTCGATCGCCAGTAACTGCTCGCGGCGTTCCTGTATCGGCACGAGATATAAGCTACGGCCAAAGTCCTCTTTAAAAACGTTACGGATTTGGGAAGCTGACGCATAATGTACCCCCTCCAAAATCAAGTTCGGGCTCTGGCCCGTGGATTCGTCCCCGTCACTCACTCGAAAGCGATCGTCTTTAATAAGAAACTCTTCCGTGCTGTGCCACGCAAACAACGTCGTGACCATCAGGACAATTCCAGCGATCAGCCAAATGGCAAATCGCCCCCACCGCAGGCTTTGAAGCATCCGCTGGACGCCTTCCTCAGCCATCAGGCCGCCTCCGCACGCAGGCGTTTGAGAATCTTCTCCGCTGCTGACGAAACGTTTCCGGCCCCGAGGGTAATGATCAGGTCACCGGGGCCGGCAGCATTGGCGATAGCCTCGACGCTCTCATCCATGCTCCCCGTGTAATGTGCCGAACGGTGACCATAGGCCTGGAGTTTCTGGAGCAACGCTTTCGCGCTGACGCCCGAGATCGCCTGCTCCGACGCCGCATAGATGTCGAGCAAGTAGACTTCATCGGCCTGGTGGAAAGCCGTCCCGAAGTCTTCGAGAAGGTGCTGCGTGCGGGAGAACCGATGCGGCTGGAAGAGCACCAGGATACGGCGAAACGGCCCCAGCCTGGCGGCCGCCAGTGTTGCTTTCACTTCAGTCGGATGATGGCCATAGTCATCCACAACCGTGACGCCATTCTCGCGTCCCCGGAGGGAAAACCGTCGGTCGACTCCCGAGAACGCCGCAACTCCTTCTCGCAGGTGTTGGGCCGAGACTTCCAGTTCCAGACCAACTCCGATCGCCGCCGTTGCATTCAGCACATTGTGCAATCCCGGAACATTCAATCGAAATTGGCCCAGTTCGGCGCCGGCGCGTCGCAACTTGAAATCGCTGCCATCCGCGGCCAATCGGACGTCTTGAATTTCCAGATCCACTTGCGGCGAACGGCCGTACGTAATAGTGCGTCGTCGAATGCTCGGAAAGATTGCCTGTATGTTGGCGTCTTCCATGCAAAGAACAGCCGCGCCGTAAAACGGCACCTTATTCACGAAATCCGCGAACGCCGATTGAATCTCTTCGAGTGAGGAGTAGTGGTCCAGGTGCTCGCGGTCAATGTTCGTCACGACTGCAATGATGGGCGCCAGCTTCAGGAACGATCCGTCGCTCTCGTCGGACTCCACGACGAGCAGCGAGCTTTTCCCCACTCGCGCGTTTGAGCCTTGTAAGCCGGCCACTCGCCCGCCCACAACTACGGTAGGATCGAGACTCGCCGCATTCAGAATGGAGGCCACCATGGACGTCGTCGTGGTCTTTCCATGGCTGCCTGCAATTGCGATTCCGAACTTCAGACGCATGAGCTCAGCCAGCAGCTCACCGCGCGGGATCACCGGAATCTGCAGCCTGCGCGCCTCTAAAATCTCAGGATTGTCCCTGTCGAGAGCCGATGTGACGACGACGGCTTTGGCGCCCGTGACATTCTGGCCGTCGTGCCCGACGAAAACTTTCGCGCCCAGAGCGCTGAGCCGTTCCGTTATCGGACTGAGCTTCAGATCCGACCCGGACACTTCGTAACCGAGCGTGAGCAGAACTTCGGCGATCCCGCTCATCCCGATTCCCCCAATTCCTACAAAATGTACGTGCTGGGGCTTAAAAAACATTACACAAGGGTATTGTTTCGGCTTTGAGAATCCGTGTCAATCGACGAAAACAATGTTTTGTACTTCCGTAGGACATTCCGTTTTCTTCTTACAGTCCTGAGCGATCAGCACTCTGCCGAGCTGCTGATTCCAGAATATCGGCTGCGCGTGACGCGGCGTCGGGTTTGGCAAATTTCTTTGCTTTCTCCCTCATTCGTTCCAAGCCCGACGGATCACGACGCAACTTTTCCACCTCGTCGAATAGCCGCTTTCCGTCGAGTTCGGCATCCAGAACCATGGTTGCGGCACCGGCTTGGACAAAGGCTTCTGCGTTCCGCCGCTGATGATCATCGGCAGCAAAGGGCAACGGTACCAGCACCGAAGCCATGCCGCCCGCCGCAATCTCATTCACGCTACCGGCTCCCGCTCGTGCGACCACGAGATCAGCCTCGGCAAATGCCCCCGGCATGTCGGGAATGAAGGGAACAACTTCTCCGTCTAGTTCGCTTTTTTTGAACTCACTCTGGAGGGCTTCGTGCTCTCGCGGACCGCATTGGTGGATAATCCGGATTGCAGCTCGCGCCTGACGGAAGAAGCTCCAGCTTTCCCGCGAAGCCCGGTTGAGTGTACGGGCCCCCAAGCTGCCTCCCGTAATCAGAATGGTGAACCGGTCGTGCGTCTTGCGCGCAATACCAAAAAACTCCGAGCGCACAGGCAGCCCGACGACCTCAGATCGCGAGGCGCGGAACCAGCGCCGCGTCGATTCGAACCCGAGAAGCGCACGATGAACAAAGCGTCGCACCATGCGGTTCGCTAAACCCGGCGTCGCGTTCGGCTCTAAGATAACGAGCGGCACGCGTGCCAGAATCGCCGCCATCATCACCGGGCCGGTCACGTAGCCGCCCGTGCTGAAAACCGCTTGAGGTCGGAAAGTCTGGAGTATTCGCCATGCATCCAGGACTCCCGCCGGAATACGGAACGCGCTACGAACCCGGGTACCGAGGTCCACGCGGTTCAATGCTCCCGTTCGAACGAACCGAATCTCAAATCCGGCCTCCGGTACCAAGCGCGCTTCCATCTTTTGCTGGCTGCCGATGAACAACACGGAATGCCCGCGATCTCGCAACACGCGTGCTACCGCGAGCGCCGGGAAAACGTGCCCGCCGGTCCCGCCACCGGTCAGAACAAACGAATACGCCATGAACTCATGCGGTATGTTCGTTCACGCTTAACAGCATGCCCATCAACAGAAGCGTGCTCAGGAGGGAACTCCCTCCATAGCTGACGAAAGGCAGCGGAATGCCTTTGTTCGGCACCAGATCGAGAACAACGCTCATATTAATGAGCGCCTGCATCACCACGCACACCGTGACACTCAGAGCCAGGTAACGTCCGAAATTGTCCGAAGCTCTGAAATAGGTCCGCAAGCCACGCCAAAGCACAATGACAAACCCGGCCAGCAGCACGAACGACCCCAAAAACCCGGTCTCCTCTCCGACAATGCCGTAGATGAAATCGGTTTGCGCTTCCGGCAAGTAGAGCATCTTTTGTTTACTCTGCATCAGACCGACGCCCACAATTCCGCCCGAGCCAACCGCGATCTTGGCCTGGCGCTGCTGATACCCCGGATCGCTCGTCGACGCCGTTTTGTGCGCGTACTCTAGAATCCGACCGCTCGGGTTGATTCGCGCGAGTATCTTGTGGTCTTTGTCGAGGAAGTCGATGGCCCGCGCAAGCCGGTACGGCTTCATCACCACAAACCCCAATCCCAGGACAATGCCTAGCACGGCGCAGACGGCCAGATAGCGATAGGCAACACCGGCAACGAAGATCACGGCCACAGTGGTTGCAACAAGAACCACGGCGGTTCCCAAATCAGCAACGGCCACCGCGAGCGCGATAAACGAGATCGAGACCGCCAGCGGCCCCAGTGTGTGCCGGCTATTCACCGCACCGACCCTGCGGCACAGAAAGAACGCGAGGAACAGCGACAGCGCAGGTTTCGCCAATTCCGACGGCTGCATAGAGAATGGACCAGCCTTCAACCATCTGTGGCTCGAGGAATCGGTGATGTACACCGCGAGCAGCAACAGCAACACAACGCCGAGGCCGGCAAACGCAACACGCGGATTGTTCCATTGCCGGTAATCTCGCTTCATACAGTAAAGAAGCGCCGCGACCGAGAAGATGGCCCACCCGAGTTGTCGCAAGAAAAAGTAGGTTCCCGAAACGTGAAACTTCAGCTCCGCGAGGATTGCGGAGGCGCTGTAGACCATCACGAGGCCGAAACACACGAGCCCCATGACGGTCAGAAAAAGCAGCCAATCTGTTTTGAGACGTTGTGCCAAGTGTTTAAGACAATTCTGCCACTAATTGTTTAAAGGCGGCGCCGCGCTCTTCGAAGTTCTGAAACTGATCGAAGCTCGCACACGCTGGCGCGAGCAGTACCGTATCACCAGGCTTCGCATGGGTGCGTGCATACCGTACAGCAACAGCCAGCGTGCCGCACGGGATTAGCGTTAACGCGCCTTCCAGTTCTCGTTGAATGATGGGCGCCGCGGCGTAAGGATAGGGTGGTTCGGCACCAATCAGAAGAACTCCCTTGCCCTTTTTTCCGAGCGGCTCGCGCAGAGGCTTGTAGTCGCTCCCTTTATCCTTGCCGCCGAGGATGATCCAAAGATCTCCGGCGAACGCTTCGATCGCCTTTAGCGTCGCGTCCACGTTCGTCGCCTTGGAATCGTTGAAGTATTCGACACCCTCGAGAGATCGCACGAACTCCAGCCGGTGCTCGACACCCGGGAACGAGCGAACGGCGGCGGGAATTCTTTGCGGATCAGCTCCCGCCAGCAAGGCAACGAGAGTTGCCGCGAGTACATTTTCGACATTATGCATTCCGCGCAGCCTGATGTCGGAGCGGCTCAACACGGCGCGTCCGTTCCAAAGCAGTTCTTCGCCTGCCAACCACATGCCGGGGCTGACCCGTTGCGTTGCGCTAAACCAATGAACCTGTGATTTGGCAGCTTCGGCGAACGATCGGCACACCAGATCATCGAAATTCAACACCGCCGCGCCATCCGCAGCTTGCGTATCGAACAAACGCCTTTTCGCTGCGGCATAACTCTCAAAAGTGTGATGCCGGTCCAGATGATCCGGCGTAACGTTCAGGCATGCGCCGAGCTTCGCCTGGAACTGGAACGCGGTCTCGAGTTGAAAACTCGACAGCTCGAGCACATTCCATTGATCTTCTTTGGAACTCTCGATCAAGGCAGTTACAGCCGTCCCAATATTGCCGCCTACCTGACATGCGATGCAGCACTCTTTCAGCAAATGCCCTGTCAGCGCCGTCGTCGTCGTCTTTCCGTTCGAGCCCGTAATGCCAATCACCGGGCCGCGCAAGAAATACGAAGATAGCTCCACTTCTCCGATCACCGGGACGCCTTCCATGCGGGCTTCGGCGAGCATCGGCAAATCCGACGGCACGGCGGGAGACAACACAATCAGGTCCGCATTGCCAAGGAACTCCGGCTTTTGTGGAACAACGGGTATGTCCAGCCCCGGAATCGGCTGCGGATCGGCATCCATCGCAATCACGTGAGCGCCCTGCTTCAAGAGCAGCTCGATCGCCGCAATGCCCGAGCGCTTCGTCCCAATCACGATCGCGTGCTTGTCTCGCAAATCCACTTCCGCTACCACTACCTGAGCTTCAACGTTGTCAGCGCGAAGAGCGCCATCACGAGTCCAGCGATCCAGAATCGGACCACGACCTTCGATTCAGGCCATCCGAGTGCTTCGAAGTGATGATGGATGGGCGCCATCTTGAAAATCCGCTTGCCGTTTCGGAGGCGGTAACTGCCCACCTGAAGAATGACAGATAAAGCCTCAATCACGAAAATTCCGCCGATGAAGATCAGCAGGATCTCCTGTTTGATCAATACCGCCAGGATCCCCAGACCGCCTCCGAGCGAAAGCGATCCGACGTCACCCATGAACATCTGCGCAGGATGCGAGTTGTAGTACAGGAATCCCAGGCTCGCTCCAAACATACACGCGGAGAAGATGGTCAGCTCTTGAGACCTGGGGAGGTGTGCCAGGTCCAGGTAGTCAGCCAACTTGGCGTGACTCGTCACGTACGTCAGGACCGTCATTGCACCTGTCGCGATGATCATCAATCCGACGGCAAGCCCGTCGAGTCCGTCCGTCAGGTTTACCGCATTCGAAGAGCCAACCATAACGAAGACGATGAAGAAGTAGAACGGGATAAATGCGACCGGGTACGTCCAGAAATTCCGCGTAAGGGAGTCAACCAGAAGATCGGGCTTGAGCTGCTTGAAAAAGGGAACATTGATAACGGTCGAGTAAGCCTGATTCGCATGCAACACCAGGAGCAGGAATCCGACCAGCATGGCGCAAATCACTTGTGCCCAGAATTTCTGACGCGCCGTTAAGCCCAGATTCCGCTTTCGCGCCACCTTTGCGTAATCATCTACCAGTCCGATACCACCGAACGCGATCAACCCCAGCAAAGCAATCCAGACATACTGATTACTCAGATCGACCCAAAGAAGGGTCGGCATAACAGTCGAAGTAATAATGAGCAGTCCTCCCATGGTGGGAGTGCCAGCTTTCTTCTTGTGAGACTGCGGACCTTCTTCACGGATATGTTGCCCAAAGCTGAGCTCCCGTAATTTCTGAATCATCCAAGGTCCAAGCGCCAAGGACAACCCGAGCGCCGTCAGGGTTGCCAGCGCCGTACGAGTCGTGATGTATCCGAACACCCGGAAAGCGGGCACGTACTCGTGCAGGACCTGGTAGAGGAGCCAATACAGCATGAAATTGAGAACAGGCCGGCCCTTACGAACCTACGAACACGCCGTTTTGGTGCCCCCGTTTGAGGCACGTTTTGCGTATCCAAAGGACCGGAGCACACGGCGAGCAACTTCACGATCGTCGAAGGGAATGGGACCTTCCTTCAGGATTTGATACGTTTCGTGTCCTTTGCCCGCTAAAATCACGATATCACCCGGTTCGGCCGCTTCAATCGCTTTGCGAATGGCCCGTTCGCGATCAGGCTCGGCAGCATGCGGTGTATCGCTGCGGCTCAAACCCACCATGGCGTCGTTCATGATTGCGAGCGGATCTTCGCTGCGAGGGTTGTCGGAGGTCAGCACGACGTAATCGCTTAGCTCGGCGGCCGCCATCCCCATCAATGGCCGTTTGGAGCGGTCCCGATCACCGCCGCAGCCGAATACGGTGATGATGCGCTTCGGCTTCAGTCCACGGGCAACAGAAAGGATGTTCCGGAGAGCATCATCTGTGTGCGCGTAATCTACTACGACGAGGAACGGCTGTCCTTCTTCCACTCGCTCGAAACGGCCGTTCACGTTTCGCAAGTTCTTTAAACCAAGCATGATGTCTTCTTCGCTGATGTCTAAGGTCAGAGCAACAGCGGCGGCGAGCAGGATGTTCGAGACATTGATATGTCCCACGAGCGATGATTCCACCCGGAACGATCTATCGCCGGCTTGAATCTCAAACTGCAATCCTTCAAAGGACGACTGCACTCGCACGGGCCTAATCCAGACGTCGTCCATTTGCCACAGCCGGGCCGGCTTCGCGGTGCCATACCAGAAGACTCGGGTCTCGCGGGCAATCTCAAGCCGTGCCGAAGCCTCATCGTCCGTGTTCAAAACAGCAAATCGCGGCGGTGGACCGCTCCGCGGCATAAACAGCAGCTGTTTGGCTTCGAAATACGCCTCCATCGTTCCGTGGTAGTCGAGATGGTCGCGCGTGAAATTCGTGAATCCGGCCGTGTGCACGGCAACGCCGTGAAAGCGGCCGAGATCGAGAGCGTGCGATGACGCTTCCAGGGTGAAATACGTACCGCCGGCCTGTTCGACTTCGCTCATCATGCGGAACAGGTCGAGCGATTCCGGAGTTGTGTTCACAGCCGGCAGAACGCGGGCCGCCAGATGGTATTCCACCGTTCCCACAAGGCCCGTGATTCCGCCCGACGCACGAACGATGGAATCGATCAGAAGTGTACTGGTGGTCTTGCCGTTCGTGCCCGTGACAGCCGTCACCTTTAAACGTTCATCCGGTCGCTCGAAAAAGTTTTTAGCGGCCGTCGCCAGTGCCTGGCGTCCGTGAGGAACCTGCAGCCACGGTATCTCTAACTGGTCGGGAGCCGGTCTGTCGCTCACAACAGCAAGCGCTCCTGTTTCGGCGGCGGCTTTGGCGAATTGAGTCCCATCCGCCTTGGCGCCGGGGAATGCAAAGAAGAGGAATCCCGGTTCCACCTTGCGGCTGTCGTATGCGAGACCGTTCACCTCGGCGGATGACAACTGAGCCCGGAGAGATTTCAAAAGAGGAACACGGTCGAGAACCAGTTCCAGTCTCACCTGGCAAACCTTACAGCGATATGAGCGCCCGGATGGAGCAGAGCGCCAGCTGCGGGATTCTGGGCCCGCGCCAAACCTTCGCCGTATAGATCAACATCCATTCCGGTCGCCGCAGCTTCCTGCACGACGTCGCGCACAGTCTTACCAACAAAATTCGGCACCTTCGGAGCAGTCGAGTCGACTTCAGCGACCACGGAATTGCTGTTTCCCGCGTCCTCGCCACTGGCTTCCTTCAGCTCTTCCTCCGTGAACGGAGTCGCCATTTCGGCCGTATCCACGTCAACGGGTTTGTCCGGGGAACCCTTTTTCGATTTGGCGGCTAGCAGGGCCGCTTTCTCCTCCATCGCCTCAATCTCTTCCGGCACGTCGCGCGGAATGCTCTCGTGACGAAGCGCGGTAGCGATTGCACTCTCAAACACCGGGCCTGCAGCGGCGCCGCCGAATCCGGCAACGCCTGTCGTACCGGAGATCGTGACGATGATCACGACACGTGGATTCGTGTACGGCGCAAATCCAAGAAAAGATGCGTTGTATTTGTGCGTGTAAACGTGGTGCGCGTAGTCGTAGATCTGTGCGGTCCCGGTTTTTCCCGCGAACGTGTATCCGGGAACATGCAGCCGTGCCGCAGTACCACCAGGCATGGTCACCTTGTGCATCATGTTCCGCATGGTCAGCACGGTTTCGGGCCGCAGCACCCGAACCGGCGCTGGCAGCTTCGTCTTTTCGATGTTGCTCCCGGGCGTCTGTTTCCACGCGACGATATGCGGATGAATGAGATAGCCGCCGTTTGCGATCACCGCTCCGAGCTGCGCGAGTTGGACCGACGTCACGCTGATTTCATGACCCATTGGCACAGATCCGATAGACGTCGGCTGCCATCGTTTCAGGGGGCGTAGCATGCCGGGTGCTTCCGCCGGCAACTCGATCCCTGTACGACGCCCGAAGCCAAAGCGGCGGATGTATTCGTACAGATTCTTGTTACCCACCTGCATGCCGATTCGGATCGCTCCGATGTTGCTCGATTTGGCGAGAACATCTTCGACCGGAAGAGCCGGATACGGATGAGAGTCGTGAATCACGCGGCTGAACAGCGTCATCACGCCGTTTCCACAGTTGATGATCGTGCCTGGCCGCAGATTGGTGGTCTCCATTGCAGCGGAAATGGTGACCACTTTGAACACGGATCCCGGTTCGAATGGAGCCACCACCGCGCGGTTCTCGCGTCCATGCGGCTTCTCGCCCGCATGCAGCCGCTCGTTCAGGTCATACGTCGGATAATTCGCCAGCGCCCGAATTTCACCGGTGTACGGATCCATGGCCACCAGGCTTCCATGATCCGCATGATTGGTGATCACTGACGCCTTCAGCGCATCCTCGGCGACATGCTGCAATTCGCTATCGATCGTAAGACCAATGTTCTTGCCCGGAACGGGTGTCTGCGTCACGTCCGACGCGTAAGCACGCTGCTTGACGTCAACCTGAAGGTGGGCAAGTCCCGGGCTGCCCGCCAGTTCTTTGTCCAGCTTCAATTCGACGCCGGCGGCGCCTTTTCCTTCCGCGTTCACGGTTCCTATTACATGTGCGGCGAGTTGCCCGTTCGGATAACTGCGAAGGCTGCCTTGGCGAATTTCGACCCAGTCGAGCTTCATGGCTTGGATTGCTTCCGCCTTCTCGTCCGAAACATGAGGATCGACTACAAAGTAACCCCGATGGTTCTTCGATGCGGCAGCGGCGTCCAGATCCGATTCGAGCTTACGCGCATCCAGGTCAAGAACCCGCGCCAACAAGGCTGCTGCAATCCCACGGTCGGGAATCCGGCGCGGACTCACGACAACAAACTTGGACGCCGAACTGAGTGCCAGGTAATTTCCGTTGTGATCAAAAATGGAACCGCGCCGCGCATCGATCTTCTCGAGCCTGTCTTGTTGCGACTCGGCGAGGTTCCGGTAAACATCGTGGTGAAGAACTTGCAGTCCGAAGAGCCGTCCTGCAACGACCAGCGCCCAAACCAGCAGGACGAACCCAACAATCATGAGACGCTCGTCGGAGTTGGGTTGACCGGGGCGTGCCCGCCTGCCGTCTCCCAGTCCAAAAGCGTCTCGAAACATGGTGGAAGGAAGTGATGCTCGAGTAGAAAAGAAAGGTCAGTGAGCCGTCGGCTCCATAGCCGCAAACGGTAGCACGTTACGGGCCTCTGTCTTCGTTTTGCCTTCGAGGAATTGAATCTGCTGCGGATCGGGGTCAACCATCTTCAAGGATTTCGAGAGGTGTTCCAGGTGCTCGTAATTTAGAAGCTTAGCTTCCGCGAATTCGAGCTGCGCCTTTTGGTGCTGCAGGTTATTCTTCTCGCCTTCGAGTGATTGCAGCGTGAAGCCGGCCATGATGTTATAAGCAGCGGGTACGAGCCCGGAAATAACTAGCGACGCGGCGATAAAACCTGTCGCAACGGTACGGCTCCGCGCTCTCTTCGCTATAGGATCTGCGGCGCGCACGACCGTGCTGTTATCAATTCGCTTCACGAATAGATACACGTCCTCATTTGCAATGGGACGAAGACGAGGCGATTCTGTCCTTGTCCAGACTGCCGGCGGCGCAGCGGCAAGCTCCCTTACCCCCACGAAACGATTTACAAAAGTTGCCAGTGTTGCCATTTCAATTCCTTCAAATTCGCTCGAGCGCCCGGAGCTTCGCGCTACGGGACGCCGGATTCTTCAAAACTTCTTCGCGCGCCGGCTTAACAACATGCTTCGTCAGGATGCGCGCCGAACCGGTGCGGGCTAACGACTGAAAAGCGCCTTTCACCATTCGATCTTCAAGCGACATGAACGTCAGCACGACAAACCTTCCGCCCTGCCGCAAACGCTCCGGCGCCATCCGAAGCAGCGCTTCCAACTCCTCCAACTCGTTGTTCACGGTCAAACGCAGTGCCATAAACGTCTGCGTTGCCGGATGCAATCTCCCCGTTCGCGGCACGACCTCCTCGATGACCCTGGCCAGGCGACCCGTTGTCAGAATGGGCCGCGCGCGAACGATTGCTCTGGAGATTCTTCGCGACCTCCTTTCTTCGCCGAGTTGATAGATCAAATCGGCGAGTGCCTTTTCAGACATCTCATTCACAAGATCAGCCGCAGTTACGTCACCCTGGCGATCCATGCGCATGTCAAGCGGCCCGTCCTCCATGAGAGAGAAACCCCGCTCCGCAGTATTCAATTGGAAACGGCTGACGCCAAGGTCAGCCAACACTCCGTCTACCGCCGGAACCCCAAGTTCGTCCAGCGCCTTCGGCATTTCCGAAAAAGATCCGTGAAAAAATCGGACTCGCGAGGCAACGCCCGCGGTGGCTTTCCGCGCTAACTCCAGGGACTCGGAATCCCGGTCGCACGCAATAATCAGGCCGCTATCCAGCCGCTCCGCAATAGCCCTTGTATGCCCACCAAGGCCCGCCGTCAAATCCATGTAGAGCCCGTCCGGACGAATCGCGAGATACTCGAGCGACTCGTTCAACAACACCGAGTAGTGCTGCGGACTGCCGCCTTCGCCTCGAGCACCCATACATGGCTCTACCGCAAACCCTTCTTCTCGAGCGCGCTGTATTTCTCAGCAAGGTTGGCCTTGGCTTTCGTGAGCCGCTGCTCATAGACCTTACTCCCAAACACTTCGATGCGCCCCTTGTAACAGAGCAGGTACACATCGTCTTTCTCAAACCCCAATTCACGCCGCAGGGTGGTCGGTATTAGGACTCTTCCCTGCCCGTCGACCTCAGCTTCTTCGCCATAGTGGTTGGCCACCATCGCTAGATCCGCCCGATCTTCGGCATCTTCACCCGGCTCCTCCAACAATTTCTCCGCTTCTCGCCAGGTCGACATCGGATAGATTAGTGCTGTCGCTATGTTTAGAGTTGTGACGAAAAGCTTTCGCTCTCCGATGCTGTCGAGGTACTGCGCGAGCGCCGCAGGCAGCTTCAACCGCCCCTTCTCATCAACGCGACCGCTCAGCGTTCCACGGGGTGCTTCGACGACAGCCCCGGATTGTCCCTCTATTCCTGCCACTTCCCCGCCGAACCGATACCACTTTTGACCACTTTGGTCCTATTCAGTCCACTGGAAAAATACTCGCATGAGGCTCTTGCATTTGCAAGGCCTTTGTTGAAGAATTCTTCGCAACTCGTTGATTTCGCCTTTCTTACGCTAGGTAAGGGCAAAACCGAAGGAACTGTTAGCGTTACGGGTGCGTCAATGCGTTCCGGCTCCAGGTACGCCACCTGAATAAGCGTTTAGGATTTCTCCTGAACGGCGCCTGGGCGCGCATCGAATCGCTCACCGTGTAGGCAAGTTATTATTGAATGCTGTTGACGGCGCCGTCTATACCCTCTGCTTCTGGTGCACCGCAACACCCGCGGCACATTCCCGGTCTCGATTTCTTTCGCGCAGTTGCGATCTCGCTAGTTCTGCTCTACCACTTCGGAGCACCCGTCTCGGGTCCGCTTGGCGTCATGATTTTCTTTGTTCTTAGCGGATTTCTGATTACCAGGCTTCTGTTGAACGAGCTTGCCAAGTCCGGGACTATCTCGCTATCCCGCTTCTATTCCCGCCGGTGTCTGAGAATCTTCCCGACGTTCTACGCCTGCTGGGCGCTGACGACCTTTCTCATGTACGTCCATGGCGAACACATTCCGAAGCGCTCCGCCCTCGCTTCGTTTCTGTATGCGATGGACTACATGCGAGCTCTATCGCCAAATGCACAGACGAGTTTGCACATGTGGATCTCCTGGTCCTTGGCCATCGAGGAGCAGTTTTACTTACTGTGGCCGGCTCTTCTGCTATGGCTCGCCATTAAACTGCGCAAGCCGATTGCGGGAACTGGACTGATTGTCATTGCGGTCTGGGTTCATCGCGCCATTCTCTACGTGCTATTGCATGCGACGTCAGAGTATGTGTACAACGCTTTCGATACTCGCCTGGACGCTCTCCTCGTAGGCGGACTGCTTGCGATGCTGATCAGAGACAAGCGATTCGATTCGGTGCGGATTCGTCTTACGCGATCACAGTGGAGCGCCATGCTTCCAGTCGCCCTGCTTGTGGCAGTATCGATTGCTGAGACCAGCGCCATCCAATATCCACGCTGGGCACAGATCCTAAGTTTCACTCTCCAGCCCGCGGTCGTCGGCGTCCTGCTGCTCCAGCTCGTGCATTGGGCTGGCCGGGACTGGCACATCCTTGAGCATCCCTGGATACGTTTCTTAGCACGTATCTCGTACGCGCTGTATCTCTATCACATCGTCGCGATGGATGAAGTGAGCCGGCTAAACCTGGCGCACCCCAAATGGTATTCGGCGGCCTTCACTCTGGCCCTCGCTATAGGGTCTTATTATCTGATCGAGCGTCCGGTCCTTGCCATCCGGGACGGCAAATCGTTCGGTTTCGGCCTTCGCTCTTTCTCGAAGAAGGCAGCCTGAGGCGTAACCTGGCCATTTAGCAGCCACCGACTGATCGCGAACAAGCAAAACGGAAGACCAGGTTCAACGGTTCCAAACGCATACGCCGTTTGAAAGGTCCGACAGCGTCCCATAACGTGGGACGCCAAAAAATAGAGGATCGCCTCGAAACGCCCTGCCCTTCGCTACTCCGTAGTCATCTGCTTGCATTGCCAATCCCAGCATTACTCTCTTGTGATAAGCTGCCGGCCAAATTGGGGCAGCGTTTATCGGTTCAGGTGGGGAATTAGCTCTGTCTAGTTAACACGGTCCGCCTAACCGAGGAACAAGCAATTCAAGCGAAGGAAGTGAGGGAGACACAAGGTGTCTAACACAAATCGAAGAGAATTCTTGGAAGCGGCGGCAGCGTCCGCGTTAGGAAGCTCGGCTCTCGGGGCACAAACAACTAACGCGAAGAAGATGATCGGCATTCAGATCGGCGCCGTCTCCTTTGTTGACGAAGGCGTAGAACCGGTCCTCGACATCCTTCAGAAGAAAGGGGGAGTTAATACCCTGTTCATCGCAGCCTTCACTTACGGCCGCGGCATTGCGGGCAGGCAGGTTCCGAATCAACCACTCCCCGATCACGGAAAACAGGAGTACGATACGGCCACTTTCCATGGAGGCAGTTATGCCGCAGTTCATCCTCAGTACTACACGAACACGCCTCTGAAGGATTTCCGCGCGCCTGACCTCGGCTCATTCGACGTATTTCAAACCGTACTGCCCGCCTCTCGCAAGCGCGGCATGAAAAACATCGCCTGGTTCGAAGACGTTTTCCGCAACGATATTCCCGGTGTCAAAGAGTGTGAAGAGAAAGATCTGCACGGGCGCAATGCAACGACGCTCTGCTTCAACAATCCTGGCTACCACAACTTCTTGCTCGACTTGTGCGAAGACTACGCAAAATCGTGGGACCTCGATGGCATCATGTGGGGTTCCGAGCGACAGGGCGCCTTCGCCAATGCGTTAGGCTCGGCGGCCGGCGGCCTGAGAAAAGATCCCGGTACAGTCACCTGCTTCTGCCAGTACTGCCAGAAGAAAGGCGAAGATCGCGGTATCGACTTCCGTCGCGTGCAGGAAGGCTTTGGCGAGCTTGAAAAATTCGTGCGGGCTGCACGTGAACATAAACGGCCTGTCGATGGATATCACGTGACACTGTGGCGTCTGATGCTCCGCTACCCCGAGTTACTCGCTTGGGAAAATCTGTGGCACGACAGCTTACGTGACACGTATGCGGCCATGCATGCCAAAGTAAAATCCGTCAAGCCGCAGATGGGTATCGGCTGGCACATCTGGCATACCAATTCCTTCAGCCCAATCTATCGTGCCGAACAAGACCTCGGAAGAATTGCGCCTGTGTCCGACTTCTTGAAGATCGTCATGTACGACAACGTTGCCGGTGAGCGGCTTGCCAGCTATATCAAAAGCGTCGGCGAGACTCAGTACGGCGACGTACCCGCCGAAGACTTACTGCGCTTCCACTACAACGTCCTGAATTACAAAAATGAGGGCTCAATCGACAAAATCCCTGTGACCGGCCTTTCCTCTGATTATGTCTATCGCGAAACCAAGCGGGCCAAGGAAGATGTGGCCGGAACCAAGACACAACTGTGGCCCGGTATCGATCTGGACGTCCCGACGGAGGCGACCCATAGCAAGTCCAAGCCCGAGGGAGTTCGCGACGCAGTTCTTGCCGCATTCAAAGGTGGAGCCGATGGTGTCATTCTTTCGCGTAAATACTCCGAAATGAAATTGGCGAACCTCGCCGGTGCGGGCGAGGCCGTCAAGCAATTGGGTTTGGGCTGAATTTGAAACTCAGCCAGGTTTTCCACGTTAGAAACTAAAAGTAGCAACAGGAGTGTGGGATGTTTTGGGGATCATCTTCCTTCTTTGGAAAAAGGAGGGTGTTTAGCGCCCTCCTTCTGACGGTGACTTTCTTCGTCTCGGGCCGGCTTGGCTGGCCACAGGCGAATACGGCCACGTTGTATGGAACGGTAACGGATCCGTCCGGCGCTGCCGTTCCTAACGCAACGGTCATTCTGACCGAGCAGGGCACGGCCGCAACCACCACGAAGGTCACCGGCACCTCGGGTGATTTTGGCTTCACCTTCGTACCGGCCGGTGCGTACACGCTTCAGATCACGGCGCCGGGGTTTGCTAAATACGTCAATAATGGCGTACAGCTCACGGCCGGTCAACAGACGCAGCAAGCTTACAAGCTGGAACTACTGTAGGTTCAAGCACCGAGACAGTCACGGTGGAAGGTGGAACGCCCCTGGTCAACACTGTCTCGGCACAGCAACTGCACAGCTATAGTCTGACCGAAGCTCGCGAGCTTCCACTGCAGAATCGAAATTTCAGCGGGTTACTAAAAGTGAATGCGGGCGTCGTTCCCAGCCAGGGAAACAATGGCAGCGGCGTTGATATGAACGGTGTCGGTCGCAACGGAACCGTTTACTCTCTGGATGGCACGAGTGCGAGCGGCAACTCCGGCGGAAATGACCCTGGCGTTTATCAGGGCTCCAACTTAGTGGATGTCATGAGCGTCGAAGGTATCGATGAGGTCAATTCTGTAAAAGGCGTTATACCGGCGGAATACGCGAATGTCATTGGCGGCCAGGTGAATCTCATTTCGCGTTCGGGTACAAACTCCTGGCATGGCAGTTTGTTTGAGAACCACCAGAATTCGGTGCTCAACGCCCGCTTCCAACGAGCCGCGACCAAGCCGCACCTGACTCTGAATCAATTCGGTGGATCTTTGGGCGGCCCGATCATCAAGAACAAGATCTTCATCTTCGGCGACTACGAAGGCTACCGCGATTCAGAGGCTCAGTTTGTACAAGGCAACGTTCCCACGCCGTCCGTACGGAATCAATTACTGGCCGCCGTACCTGCTTACCAATACGCCTTGCAGGCCTTTCCCCTGCCGAATGCACCGTTTGCTGCCGGCGCGACAGTTGGCTCTTACTCCGGGTTGAGTTCTCTTATTCGGAACGACAACCATTACGATGCCAAGGGCGACATTTTACTCACCCAGAACGCCCGGCTGAGCATCTCTTATAGCCATGGCGTGCCCTATCAACAGACGCCGCGTTATTACGTCAACGATCCGCAGATCTACGCGAACACTCTCGATCGCGGAAACATCAGCTACATCACCGGCGGCGCTCAATGGACTTCTGAAACTCGCTTCGGCTACAACCGAACCCTTCAGGATCGCCTCGATCAATTCTTTAATTTGATCGATCCCAACAACACGAACGAGGCAATTCCTTACGGCAGACGCTTGCCTGACCTGCAAACAAACCTCGGCTGGAGCGGCCCCCCAGCCGAGATCAATCACTCAGGCGGTCCTTTCTGGCAGATCGAGGAAAAGTTCGCGCGCTACGCAGGTAAGCATGCGTTGAAGTTCGGAGGAGACTTCCGGCGCTCGGTAGGAACTCGCAACAACCCACAAATTCCCGATTTCCTCTATTCCGGCCTCGCCGATCTGCTCACGAATAGTCCGACGCAGGTCACTGCCACGTTCGGGTCCGGCCTCTACTCCGGCCGCATGTACGATTTCGGCGGCTTCATCCAGGATGACTGGCGCGTTACTTCCAAACTAACGTTGAACTTAGGTTTCCGATACGACTACTACTCCAATTTCATCGCAAGAGGTGAAGGCGGTACTCCGCAAGCCGGGCTCTACAATCCTAGCTTCCTGAGTATGGATGGCAGGTTCAATGTGGGTTCCTTCCGATCGCCGTTCTCTCCCTATGACGACGATGCGAAGAACTTCGGGCCGCGCTTCGGCTTCGCCTACAGTCCCGATGGCGGAAAGACCGCTATCCGGGGCGGCGGCGGCTTTATGTTCACGAACATCATGCCGGAGAACTTCTGGAATTTAGTTTCGAGCGCGCCGAACATTCCGTACCGGGCTATCTTCAGCCGGGCCGAGATCACCACGTATGGAATTACCTATCCGCAATTCAATGACACTTTTTTCGCCCTGGCGCAGCAGCAGATTAAGAATTCAAATCTCACGAATGTCGCCGCTATTTTCAACACGCAATTGCAGAACCCCTATACGATCCAGTACACAATCAGTGTTCAACGCCAGCTTTCGAACAGCCTGCTATTCGAGAGCGCCGGCGTAGGGACGCGCGGCGTTAAATTCATCATGTGGCGCAATGCGAATACGGTTAATCGCATCACGGGCGCCCGGCCGAACAGCAACCTGGGCCAGCCGTACTATATGGACAACTCGCAAAGCTCGACTTACTACGGCTGGCAAAACACGTTGAAGAAGCGCTTTTCGAATCGGCTCAGTTTCGATGTCAACTACACCTGGTCGAAAGTGATCGCCAACGGCGGAGGCGACGTCGGATCGTACTACCAGGGCGAGAATGGAGCACGCAATCAGGATTTCTTCAATCTCCGAGCGGATCGCGGCCCAACCCCATTCGATATCACACATTATTTCAACTCCAACGTGGTTTATCAAACTCCCACTCTTCAAGGCTGGGGCAAGCCTTGGATCAGTAAAATCATCGGTGATTGGCAGGTCTCTGCAATCTTCCGCGCTAATACCGGCCTGCCTGTCATCGTGACGCAAACGTCATCGACGCCGAGTCAGCGTGCTAACTATATCGGCGGGGACCCCATCCTGTCGAATTACCAAGCGACGCTAAAGTACCTGAATCCGCGTGCATTTCAACTCATTCCTGTTGTGTCGGCTTCCGGTGCGCCCATTACGCCCGGAACCGCGGGACCAGGCATCGTGAGAGCTCCCGGACTTTGGAACCTTGACTTCAGCTTTGCGAAGAACTTCACTCTCATGGAGAAGTTCAAGCTACAGATCCGGACGGACATGTTCAATTCACTGAACCACACCAACCTGACGGGCCTGCGAAACAGCATCAATGATCCGTTTTTCGGCCAGCTTCTGAATACAGCCGGAGCACGCATCATCCAACTCAATGCGCGTCTCAGCTTCTAAACTGAGGTACGGCCGTTGCTACTGTGATCGCCTGAAGAAGAGAAGGTGCTGCCACGGCAGAGTTTCTACTTTGTGGTCTAAGACATAATGCTCTGCAGATAGCTCAGCCACTACTTCTTTCGTCGACATCTTGTGTTCGGGACGAATCGGAACGTTCGCGTCTTCTTTACGGAACTCGAGTAGCACGAGCTCACCGTTCGGCTTCAAGGCCTTCGCAAGATCGCGAAGCATGAGCTGCGGCTCAGATAGCTCGTGGTATACGTCGACCATCACTACGTAATCGAGGCTGCCCGCGGGAAGCCCGGACCCGCGCTGAGTTCCCAGAACCGGTTTCACGTTCGTGACCTTCTGCGCCGCGGCGTTCGACTGCAGGCGCGCTAGCATGCCGGGTTGTATGTCGTTTGCGTAGTAAGTGCCGCCCGGCGAGATTCGTTTTGCGATGCGGAGCGCGTAATATCCTGTTCCGGCTCCGATTTCGCCTACATTCATACCAGGCACGAGGTGGAGTGCAGCTACTGCCTCCTCCGGGTTTTCTTGCCGTTCGCGTTCCGGGCGATCCAGCCAATCCGCGCCTTCAACACTCATGGTCGGAGCAATTACTCGCCCCGTAACCGGATGAACGTGCAAACCGGTACTTTGCCCACTCCCGTCTTCGAGGAGAATGACGAGCCCGACAAACGCAAAAATCCAGCACGACCGCGTGATCCTCATACATACCTCACTCGCCAGAGTATCGTTTTTTGCAGTAAAAGATACCATCACTGCATGACAGATCGTCCTCCGCAGAGCCGGGATAATCACGCTCGTTTACACCCGCCGTTTCACTTCTTCTTTTCGCCGCTCATGATTCTTCTGTTGCTAGCAGCGGTCTACCGCGTGATACGTTATCCGGGCCTGGAGTCAGCTATGTCACTTCTTTTGATTGTTGCCGTCGGCACGGTGGGCTTCCTGGCTCGCACGTATGCGCTCAAGGTTCAGGACCGCGTCATCCGGCTGGAAGAGCGGCTACGCCTTTCGACGTTGGCTTCCGCCGACCTTCGCCCCTTGATCGACCACCTCTCCGAAGCCCAACTCATCGCGCTCCGGTTCGCGTCCGACGAAGAAGCGCCGACGTTGGCGGAGCGTGCCGCAACAGAAGACCTGAACGGCAAGGCCATAAAGGCCGCTATCAAGAGCTGGCGTCCGGACTACTGGCGCGTTTAGCCCATACTTACAAACCGGCAAGACTGATCGCGCCGTTCTTAGTCAGGAACCGGCGGAGGTAATCGATCTGCCCCAAATGGTAATTCAAGTGTGCGAGCAAGTGAAACAGAAACTGCTGCGTGGTCCATGCGATGCCTAAGACGTCTTCAGGGTAAGCCTCATTCAGACCTCTGTCCGAAAGGCATGAGAGAGTTTGGACAACTACGTCGCGCATTCCTTCGAGTCGCCTCACCATCTCCGCGCGCGGCACGGCTGAACCGGAGAACTCTTCGTCACGCTTCCGCTGATAAGGAACGTTCCCAAGTTGCCGCCCTACGTATTCGCGAAGGTTTCCTTCGAGGTGCAAAGCGAGGTTGCCAGCTGAGTTGCTGACCCCCTCTGTCTTTTCCCAAAGCTGAGAGGCGTCGTCGAACGCCTCTACTTGCTGAATCAATCTGCTCAAATCCCGCCGAAAGAGACCTGCAAGCTCATTCTGTATGGACACGAATGCCAGTGTAGACGTTTGCCATTTCATGCCACGCCGAAACGGATAGGCGCTCCGGGCGGGTCAGGCGATTCTCTTCGATACGATTAGAACCCCGCCGCAGGACGTTCCTGCCAGAGCGTCGAATGCTCTCCTGAACTGTCCGGCGGTAAGCCCTCGTCGGCACGCCCATTGGAAAAGTAGTACAACGCTATTGATTTGCGCCAGAGATTGGGTGGCCCAACAACTGGCTCGGGCTGGCCGTGGAACGAATATCTGTCTGTCGCAAACAGGACTGTCTGGTTGAACTCCGGCAGGATCCGCTTTACACAGCTCTTCATCTCTCGATCCCAAAGTTCCAGCCACCCGCCATTCTTTTCCGTCCAGCCTTCATTGAGATAGATGAGAAGATTCAACCTGCGATCGAGCTTGAAGAAAGGATGTTTATTGTAATCGGCGTGGACCGCAAGCTTGCCGCCTGTCGCCGTCGCATGCAGTCCTCCGCCAAACATGTATGGGTCCGGTATCAGCCCCCACATGTTCGTTACCTTCTGCAGTGTCTGCAGGAAAGCCGGGCTGGAAAGCTCATTGAAATAACGTTGCGTATGAGGTCCAAACTTCGTTTTCCACGTCGTTCCTGTCTTTTTCTTCACGTACGTTCCGTCGTCATGCTTCTCTACGTTCTGGTCTTTTACCGGCCATTCTTCCAGTACTAGCCGAAGGGCTTGGGGATTGAAAAGATCCTGCATCACAAGATGTGAATATGGCTTTGCGGCGTGGAAACCTTGATGACCCTCAAGTCGCTCGATCGCGCCGGGCGCAAACAACGGGACGTCCGTAGAAATTCGTTTTGAGAAAAGTGATTTCATGGTCGAAGACACGGTCGGCATGGGCACACGACAAGCTACTTCACACGAGGTTACACCGAAGCGTATTGGCTTCACGTCCTAGAGTCGGCGCGCCGTGTGACAGGCTGAACACCGGTGCGGGCTGGATAGTCTGGAAAGGTTTATGAGAAACCAATGTATCCGTGCCGCGATCCTGATGTTCGCGACCATGCTTCCTCTTCTCGGAGCTGACGATTCGCTCGGTTTGAGCAAGCCGGATCCACCGGCAGCCGGCATGAATGGCAAACAGTTTGAACTCATCGCGGCTCGGATGAAGGAGTATGTCGACGCGAATAAGGCGGCGGGAATAGTCACTGTCGTCGCGCGTCATGGCCAGATCGCCAGTTTCGAAGCGGTGGGCTATCAGGATCTGGACAAGAGAACACCCATGCGAAAGGATTCGATGTTCCGGATCGCTTCTCTTACAAAGCCTGTCACCTGCGCCGCAATGATGATCCTGGTCGACGAGGGTCGGATCGCGCTCATCGATCCTGTTGAGAAATACCTTCCCGAATACGCGGGGCTCAAATTGAAAACTTGTTCTGGACTGTCCGGGTATGCTTGCCAATCCGTCAACCCATCTCGCGCCATCAACATCCAGGATTTGATGACGCACACCTCGGGCCTTCCAGCAGTCGGACCTCGCGGGACTTCGGAACCGCAAACGCTGACCGAACTGGTGTCGCAAGGCGCGAAATCGGAATTACTCTTCGAGCCCGGTACACATTGGAATTACAGCAACATCGGCATCGATATTTTAGGACGGATCATCGAGGTCGTTTCCCGGCAACCATTCGAGGAGTTTCTGCGGACCCGCATCTTTGAGCGACTCGAGATGCACGATACATCCTTCTTTGTGCCAGCCGGCAAGCAAAGCAGGGTCGCGACGCTCTACACCTACGACCACGGTAAACTCACGTCGGCGGAAGCTGACTGGCAAGCTCAACATCGCGCCCACATTCCTGTTCCCGCCGGTGGCCTCGTGAGCACGGCTTCCGACATGCTTCGCTTCAATGAAATGATGCGCCGGGGAGGGACACTCGACGGCAAGCGCGTCTTGTCAGCGCCGGCCGTTCACCTAATGACGATCTCTCATACGGGAGAGTTACCCGCGGGTTGGGTGCCTGGAGTCGGTCACGGATACGGGTACGAAGTGGTTCGAGAACCCGCCGGAATGTTCCGCTATAACTCGCTCGGGACTTATGTGAAAGGCGGCGCCTATCGTACCTATGAGTGGGTGGATCTGGAGAAGGATATGACCGGCGTGTTTATGATGCAACTGACAAACGGCGGCGGTGATGTGGCTGATCCGATCAATAGTTTTATGACCATCAGTGCGGCCGCGATCGAACGCTAGCTCGCGGCTCCGGATTTTCCGACGATTGCCGGCAGAACGAAGCCTCACCATTCGATTCGCAAAAACACTTTCGGAAGTCTTCCGGATGAGCATTTCCGGTCGCGCAGATTGTCGTCGCAAAATCACGGTTTGTCATTTGCTTTCCGCCTAAACTCCAGACGGAGTAAACGTCTTCCCAGCTGGCCCTGATTTTCGGCGACTCTCGGATCTGAGCATATAGTTTCGACAAATTCGGCAAGTCGATCGCCTTCATCTTCCACTCACGGCGGAACTGGTACCCGAGCTTCCATTGTTGGCCGGCATCGAGCAAGGGCAAATACCAGGTCTTTAAATCCGTAAGCGTACCGTCGGACTTAAAGCTGATCTCCCGAATGGCTGGATTTTGTCGAACGTTCGGGCTGACACCAGGATTGATCAAAACGAAGCTTGAGGGAGCACCAGGCGGTCCAAGCAACCGGAAATCGTCGAAGTGGGTATGCCCGGCAAGCTGATTCTGCACCGTCGGCGCGTACTCGACCAGGATCTTCTCGTATTCCGCTTGATACCGTGGATTCCACATAGTGATGATCCTATCCGTGTTCGGCGCTCGTTGATGCGTGCTTGCATAGCCATCGATACCGGGCGGAATGTGATACACGAGCCAGACCTTCTCGTTGTGAGACTGAGCGCTCGACAGCCGCGAGCGGAGCCAAGTCAGTAATCGCGCGCCGGGATCATCTGCTTGCTCTCCGCACGAATTGTGGTATCGCCAGGAGAGAAATGTTGTATTCAAGACGACGATACGACTGTTCATTAAGGTCGGATGAGGGATATCGTAGCTTCCGAAACTCGTCCATGCCTCCTCCAGATCCTCCGGACGCGCGCCGGTCGCGTCCGCGATCGCCGGAAGCGTCTTTCTTAAAAATACGCCGCCGGGTTCAATCGAATAGTCACCCTCGCTGCAATCCCCGTCGTTGTTGCCAAGAGTCATAACGACGGGCACGCCCGGAAGAGCGGTCTTGAACTCCCGCTCTAAGAACAGCGCTGTCTTCTGGGCAAAAACTGCAAACTCCGGCGAAGGTGAGACACCTCCGCCGAATTCTGCACGCAGGCGGTGTGCAAAAAGATCTCCCGTGATCAGAACGAAACTGGGTTTACCGGGAAGCGTACCGGCACGGTGGAGAACAGATCGAAGCAGGGGCCAGTTTGTATCCTGACCGGGCTTACTTAATGTCTGGGAGGGAGATTGAGAAAGGATGGCTTCCCAGCTTTGAAACTCCGCGTCTGACAATTGTTCTTTCAGCAATTGGTCAGCGAGAGGATTGAAATGAACATCTGAAAGGACCAGGAAACTCGCCTCGGAGGCGGGAACGGGAGACGAGCCGCAAGCGAGAACAATGAAGGCTATGACTGTAAGTCGCCGCACTACCTGTAACTGGGAGGTTATTTACCCTCCACCTGCAACTGGTTGTCTACGGAGAACACGTTCGGAACGCTTCTCGCGCGAATGTTAATCAGGTTCTTGTCCATCTCATTGGCAACGACACCTTCCAGCCGTACGTGCCCGTTCTTAACAATGATGTGAATCGAGGGAAGCGCCTGATACCCGTACCGCGTCCCAATTTGCGGATCGCCGTAGACTGCGCGAGCCATGGCTAACCGAATTTGGTCGTCCATGGTTGACAGGGGAAGCACTTCGATGTTGTTGACAACCTGCCTCACGCCCTCGATTCGCTTTACCACGTTCTCGGCGTCCGATTTCAGTGTGGGGCGAACAACTTCCCCCATCAGCGTAACCGTATCGCCCGAAACCTGAAATCCAAGATCGTCGAAGACGGAGTAGTAGGGCAACATCACTAGCTGATGCCGAACTTCCTTGACGAGACGGGCGTCGCTTGCACCATCGCGGGTGAAAGCGTCATTGTGTGAGGTTTGTGCCGGTGCAAACGGAGAATACAACGTTGCAGCGAGTAGCAGAGATCCCAACCTTCGTAAACACATGTAAATGTCCTCCACTTAGTAAGATCGGGTCGTCGAAATAGTTTATCCTGGCAAAAATACAGAACCGATTAGACCGCAAGGAGGCCCAAGTTGCGCTGGAATAGATCAAAAGCGAGGCTGTAACACAGGTGCGCTAACCCGGGATCATACCGGTAGCCTTCATCGCGCAAAAATGCGTGGGCGCCGTTAACTTCGAGCCATTGAAAATTGACGTTCGCTTCTTCCAGGCGTGCCTTGATTCGACTCCGGCCTTCGAGCGGTACGTGCGGGTCCTGACGGCCCCAGATGTGAAGCAGTTCTCCTTTGATCTCGCCGGCACGCTGCAACGAGTCGTCCTGCTTACCCTTGCCCAGCGACCCTGAGTGAATATCGGTCGCATAGAAGCAAGCCGTCGCGAGCACATTGGGATTCATGGCAGCACGAAACGCCAGGTGACCGCCGAGGCAAATACCGACCGCTCCAATTCGGCCCGAGCAGTCCTCGCGGCCCTTCAGGTATTCAATTAGTGCGCGAGCATCTTCGTCATACGACGAAAGCTCTTTGCCGTATTTGTGAGCGTTACCAACATCCGCACCCGCCTGGTCATACGCGAGAACAGTTCCCGCGGGTTCGAGTTCGTGGTACACCTCGGGAACGCCGACCAGGTAGCCTTGTCCGGCGAACATTGCAGCTGTCCGTCGAATCGGACCCGTCACCTGGAAAATCTCGGAATACAGAATGATGGCGGGAGCTGGAAAATCTGCCGTCGGGCGAAAGATGTAGGTCCGCATTGGCCCGGTTCCGGTTGAGACCTCAACGATGTCATCTTTGATTGTCATTGCGTGGTCAACAACACACTCCTACTGGGCTCGCGGCGCTTCCTCGAACGCCACCAATGCCTTGCCGCTGGATAGATTCTTCTTCTTACATCGCACCACTGCGCCCGGAGGATATTCCCAGGTTTCGTCGGCCGGCATCGTGTCGATGATCCGATAGAAGTCGCGGCCGAGATGCTCAGCACGGACGGAACGTAGCAGGTTCAGACCTTCGCCGGTCAGGTTCACGTAGATGCTCGTCTCCTTCCCGGACGGAACCGGAATCGGAGTGGGAGCAGGCGCCGGCGTCACCGGCGGTGGTGGTGGCGGCGGAGGCGGCTCTTCGCGAACAAGTACCGGTTCGACAGCAGGCGGACGAGGCGGGGGAGGCGGTGGCGCGACGGGCTTCACAGCCGCTGTCACTGGGACCTGGGGCGGAATGAATGACGGACTCGGGGCGGTTGCTACCCGCAAGCTGGGCCGCACCGACGGAAGCGTCCGGTCGACCGCAACCCTGCCAGTCATACGCACGCGATCAATCACCAGGAACAGAATCGTGCTCGCGAGCCACACAAATGGCAGAAATTTTTGGCCGAGCAGCGGATCGGTCGGGCCGCTGAGCGAGAACAGGTACGGCGCGATGGGCGCAATCACGGCGGCGAAGCTCAAGGCGCAAACCGCTGAGAACGCAACACTCTGCAGTACTGACCGCACGCCTTCCAGGTCGTAGGCGAACAAGCTCAGCAGGAGAGCCAAGCCCCCAGCGCCGCAAAGCCACGACTGCCCGGAAGAAATCAAAAGCAATGCTGCGGCCCCGGCAACCACGCCAAGCAGCAGAATCGTCGAATCAACTTCGTTTTTCGGCATTTAGTGAACGCCCAATTCTAACGAACGGCGATTGGCAGGGACTATGGCATTCCCACGAGGGTATATTGAGTTCGCATGACAACGCCAACTCTGATCGCGAAGCCGACACGCGTCCAAGCCGCCGGGAACAAGCCCAAACTCATCGACGAATTCGTTGGCCGAGTGAATTCATCAACTTCGCAAGTGAGCATTGCGAAAATGCAGAGCCCGGGCGGATGGCGGGAGCCGGGGCAAACACCGGAATTCGATGAATTTACGGTAGTCGTGCGCGGCATGCTGCAGGTTGAACACAGCGGCGGAGTCCTCGAGGTCCGGGCCGGTCAAGCGGTGATTTGCCCGCGCGGTCAGTGGATCCGATACAGCACGCCCGAGCCGGAAGGCGCGGAATACTTTGCCGTCTGCGCACCGGCCTTCTCGCCGGACATAGTCCACAGAGACGAAGAATAGCGATGCAGGCAGGATGTTATAGTAACGAAAGCGGACACCTCGGCCGCATTCCCCCAACCGAAGGGCGCGTAGCTCAATTGGCAGAGCAAGTGACTCTTAATCACTAGGTTGTAGGTTCGATTCCTACCGCGCTCACCATAAAAATCAATAACTTACTAGCTACTGTAAGGCTACGGTAGTCAGATCTACAGGGACTTCCACAGGGAGATTGAAATCCCGGCTACAGCCTCGATTTCGCCGCCATGCGGATATGCGAGTAGCGTTCCAGCATCGAACGGCTCATGTGCCCCATGAGAGCTAGCATCGTACTCTCGGGTGTCCCGCGTTCCGCCAAGCCCGTCGCAAAAGTATGACGCAAGTCATGCAGCCTACATTTAACTCCTGTACGTGTTCGGAGTTCATTCCATGCCCATTTCACATCGGTAACGGGCTTGCTGGGGTCGAGCGGAACGGGATGTCCAAACGGAAATAAGAACTGAGCGGCCTCTGGCTCGTTAAAACGCTCTGTGAACCAGGCTCTATCGTGGGCCAAAATCTGGGATTACCCGACCTGTGCCGGAGGATGTCTTTGCTCTACCTACACTGATCTTCCTCTCGGCAAGACATACTTGGCCCCAAGTTAGCGTTGTAGCTTCCCCTGACCTCATGCCTGTCAAAAGCAGCAACGGGAGAAGAGTCTTCAGGGTCTGTGAGCCACTGTATTCGAGGCCAGATACGAGAAGGTCCTGTTCTGACCTTGAAAGAGCACGGCCAACGTCCTTACGCTCCTCAAGTTTGCGGACTCGCGGCCAAAGTTCCCGCCAACTCTTGCCTACGGCCCTAGAAAGCTCACCCAATTCCATATTGATGGTGCGACCAGACACACCCTCCGAGAGCCGCTGACGAATGTAGCCGCGAACGCGATCCTCGTTCAACTCAGAGAGAAGACACTGACCGAAGATACGGTTCACGTGAGTAAGACGAGAATTGGCAAAAGCACAAGACGAGGACCGGTGATTGAGTTGATATCCATCTAGGTAGCGCTTAACAACTTCTGCCACACACCTAAGCCGAGGAGCCTTTTCCTCCATCGGCAGTCCCGCAGCAGCCCGTTCCAACTCGGCTCTTCGGCGCTTCTCATACTCTTTCGCCACTGTTTTGCTGGTCGCCCCTGTGGACTCCTGGATTCGCTTGGAGTGTATGACGAACTCACACACGTAGTTCTTGGACTGTATTCCATTCCGCTTCGGTCTAAAGACTGCCATTTACTTCCCCTTTCCTTTTACCGCTACTCTTCCTGGGTCTGCCGCCAAGCTTGCCCCACTCGCTCAGCTTTCTCTCGCTGTGCTTCTTCGCCCTGGCCTTGCCGCCTTCGGCACCGACTTTGCGGAAGTATTCCATGACTTCCTCAGGAATCCGAATGTTGCCCATGTCCAATCGTGAAACCTACGGGTAGGTTTCTTCAAGATTGAGAACTCCCAGCTAAGGCGGTTAAGTGTACAGGTACTTTGCGGCTTCCTTAACTCATGTCACTGCGTGCATCTGCTGAAACCCCTGCAAACAGACCATTCTGGTTCTCAGGCGGCTAATACCATGTTGGGGTTCTTAGCCGGTTCTAGGCTAACCCTTAACATGCCACTCACCCAGAGAGGTCCAGAACGGCGTACAACGTCGCAAGACGGAATGCGTGAGCTTCGCTGCGCGAGGTCATCTTCCCGACTAATCCCTTTGCACCTTCCGAAAGCTTTGGATACACTTCGCACCAGAGTTTTGCAGCTTCGTTGTCGAACCGAATCTGACCACATCTTTCGGCGAACAGTTTGGCGTTCCTGAGCCGCGAGGCAATCGGATCGAGAGCATCCTCGGAGAGCTGACCTCCGAACGGCAGGAGCTTTGAGCGGGTAACGTAAATCCACAGAAACCGGTTGCCAAATCCATTTGCAGTTTCCGTAGCCGATAACTTCTTGAGAAGCTCTTCCACGGTGATATGTCCGATAACGGAGATGTGAGCATTAGTGGAAGTCGCAGAATTGTTCTTCGTAAGGACATTCAGAGTTCCACTGTCCCAAGCTTCGCGTATGACGGAGGAGAGTGTGTTGCCATCGCGTGCGATGGTGTCCAAGGTGCGGGCAAATTCAGCCTCGATCACCAGCATCCGCTTGTCTTCTACTCCCGGATCAACCATTACTTCCTGATAGTCTTCGATCCTTCCGTTTTTCTTAATAGGCTCGGTCTTAATGATCGGGTTGCGAACAGCCCAAATTAACCGCCATTTCTCACGAAGACGTTGAATCCGAATAGCCGTCGGCTAAAACTGGGAGCACGTGATAAATCGAGCTTCAGAAGGCCGCCGAAAGAGACACCAGTCGTAAGTGGGTGAAATTTGTTTTGGAGTTGTCAAAGAACGAGTGGCCACAGGCCGCCATGAGTTCAGCAGCGCAATTGCTGAAGAGCCTGGCTGAAGAGAGTTTGTAGCGGAAAGCTGCTGCTCATCTGGACCCAAACCTTGCGCACTGTCAC
>JBJMGK010000281.1:0-12394 GCA_045807925.1 Bryobacteraceae bacterium
ATTTGCCAACCATTCCGAGTGAGCAGCGCAGCTTTTTGGCCACTGCTCTGTTATCCAGACCTTCGGCGCAGGCCAGCACCACTCGCGCCCGCCGTGCCACCGCCGGCCGACTGCGCGACCGCTGAGCCAAAGATCGCAGCCGCTGGTGCTCCTCTTCGCTTAGGCGCAACGCTTGTTTAGGACGCCCTCTCTGCATACTGAGTGGACGCCTTTCCGTCCTATTTATTCCACATATTTCTGTGACGGGAGACTAGCTGTCCTCGGTCGAAGAGGCGAGTCATAGGCTTGCCTCTTCGATGAGCGGAGTGGTACCTGCTTCCATGCAAGAAGCGAAGCCATTCGGCAGGATGCGCATCTACAGGTGAAATTATGGCACTCAGCGACTTATTGGGAATGTTGCAGCAATACTCGGGAGGCACGGCGAATTCCGCCAATGCGGAAAAGGACTTTGATCACGTAACGAATAACGTTTCGCCCGATCACTTGGCCAGCGGCATTGCCGGTGCTTTTCGATCAGACTCAACCCCTCCCTTTGCCCAGATGGTCAGCAGTTTGTTTTCCAACTCTGACGGACAGCAGCGGGCCGGGATCCTCAACCATCTGCTAAACGCCGCTGGCCCAGGCGCCTCGGGTGGCTTGTTGGGCAATCTCTTGGGCGGGCAGGCGGCTGGACAAGTTACACCCGAGCAAGCTCAGCAAATAACGCCTGAGGCTGTTCACGACCTCGCCCAACAAGCAGAAAAGAACAACCCATCCATTCTGGAGACGGCGGGCAACTTTTATGCGCAGCACCCGACACTGGTCAAGTCGCTCGGAACCGTTGCGCTCGCGTCAGTCCTGTCGCATATGTCGCGGAATTGATGATTGCCGTCGCCGCAGACTCTTCGATCGGCAGAGTCAACTCGGCTCCACCAGCACCTCGCCGACCCTCTCATGGCTGACCGAGAGGTCGCGCTGCCACTCGGCGTTAGCCGGATCACGCGCGACAAGCCGCCTCGCGAATGGCCAGGCTCGCACGGTAGGCCTTTAGTGCCGCGGCTTCGTCGCCTTGGTCGACTAGCACGTCGCCGACCTTGTTGTGGCTGACCGAGAGATCGCGCTGCCACTCGGCGTTAGCTGGATCACGCGCGACAAGCGCCTCGGGGATGGCGAGGCTTGTACAGTAAGCCGTCAGGGCCATGGCTCGCTCGCCTTGCGCCACTAGCACGTCGCCGGTCTTGGTGTGGCTGACCGAGAGGTCGCGCTGCCACTCGGTGTTAGCCGGATCGCGCGCGGCCAGTGCCTCGTGAATGGCCAGACTCGCACGGTATGCCTTTAGTGCCGCGGCTCGCTCGCCTTGCGCCACCAGCACGTTGCCGCTCCTTCGAAACAAGGCTAACGACCAGTGAGGACCGATAGCGAAGCGCAGGGAGAAACCGGCCATTAGTGCGTGAGCTGGCCTGAAGCACCGCTGCCGTCACCTCCCGTAGCGCCAGGATACCCGGCACCAATCGGCGACCACCTGCCATTGGCTCATGAGGCCCGCTCTGTCGCTACTGGGCCGCGTCTATGGGGCGAAGGTGCGCTTTTGTCTTCACATTGAAGAAGGTTGCGAAGCAGTCCCGCCGCTACGTTGCTCTTCAGGTCTCCTTACATCGGCGTGACCGGCCTCCGCTGCCGCCTTCTCAATCTCGGAATTAGCCTCGCCTCCGATGAGGATTGCGGCGCCCGTGAAGTACAACCACAGCAGAAGGACAGCCGCGGGCTTCAACGCCCCATAGATTCTCTGGTCCGAGAATTTCCGGACAGCGTGCAGCACATGGAGCAAGAGAAGGGATACAGCTATCAGGTCTACCAATCCCAGGCAGCCATCGGTATTCGTGATGCTCACGCTGGCCGCAGTATTCAGTTCCTCGATCGGTCAGAATGCGCAGTAGCGAAACCTCCTGCTCCTCAAAGAAAGGTACAACACGATCGTTCAGCAGATCGGCTGCAACCAACGCGTTTTTGCGATCGTAGAAGCTTCGCGAAAGCGACCTTCGTATACGTGTCGATGAATGTCTGCTGATAGATTCGGCCGATGCTTTTGATCGTTCCGACGTAATACGTATCCTGCGCACCCAGATAGCCGGGATGAGCCGTCTCGATCTCGCCATGCGCTTCCTTTTCCTGCTTGGCCTTCTCCATGGCCCGAACTTGGGATTCCGTTAACACATGGCCAGGCGCTTGTGCTAGCTTTGCCTCGAGCGCTTTTAACCGCTTGGCAAAAGTCTGCAGATCGTGTCGCAACCAAACGCTGCGTACTCCACTCGGAGAAACGAACAAGCCACCCTTGGTCAACTCATTGGCCACTCGAACTTGTCCATAGGCCGGTTGCTCGATCGCCATTTCCAAGACGGACTGTTCAATCTGCGGCTCCAACCGGTTCTTCAGACACGGCTTGCGCCGGCTTATCTCCTTGAGAGCCAACTCGCCGCCCTTGTCGTACAGTTCCTTGAACCGGTAAAAACTGCTCCGGGCGGGTCGAAGGTAGCTTGGTTCCGCGACCCCGATGGCAACACGCTGAGTTTGTCGCAGCACTAACGTCGCTGGCGGCTGCGGAAGTGATTAGCAGGATGCGGAAAATTGAGGGTTGACGAGAGGATAAGGCGCCGCCTGAACAATTCGTTTCAATCTCAGCGACAGTAACCGCTAAGCAACTGCAGAGGCAGGCACGATATTTGCGTTTAACCGAAAGAAATTATCCGGGTCGTACTGCGCCTTGATCTTCCTCAGTCGGGGCCATCGATGCGGAGTAGGCATGAGAATGATTAGCCTGCTGTTCAGCTGCAGCTTAGTCTCAGGATTGGAGGTGGCTCACTCTTCAACGTGAAACAGTAGCAAACGAAATCGTAACGCCAAGATCTGCCCGGCCCATCACCGGAAGTTTTCCACCAGCATGAGGTCGTCAACCGAGGAGTCCACCCGGGCATAAAGGACTGTGCGGCCATCCGCAGAGGCCGTGAGGGAAGCCAGGAATACCTTTCCGAGATTACCAGCTACCGTCATGGACTTGCGGGTCCCGAAATCGAAGTACCGAAGTCGAGTCTCACCCGAGGGCCGGTCCATATAATAGATACCTCGATCGAGTACAGTGAAGTTACCGAGAGCAACTCCTTCCAGCACCTTGACAGGAACGCCGCCGGAAACCGCCTGGCGCCACAACCCGCTCGGCCTGTCGATTGTCTGTACATAGTAGACGTAGGCGCCATCCGGCGACTCCAAGGCCAAAGTTCCTTCGTTGCTTGTCACCTGGACCGCCTCCCCGCCAAATGTCGGGGCCTTGCAGATGTGATTGATGCCAGCTCGATGCGAGGTGAAGTAGATCCAACGGCCGTCGCGAGAGAAGGCAGGAAACCCACCGTTTGCCGGAAGAGACGTGATATTTCGAGGCTTGCCGCCGGCACTTCGTATCACATAGACCTCTGCCTGACCCTCGGGATTCGAGTGGAACGTAATCAACTCGCCATTTGGGGACCAGCGCGGGGAACCCGGGTTCGCACCCATGGCGATCGGAGCACCGCACACAAATGATTTTCGGTCCGCGAGACTGTGGACATTTGGCGCAGCCAAATGATAGCGCTTGGCGAGCTGAGGGAGCAATGGAAAATGTAGAAGCTGATGTAGAGTGCGTACCGCGTCCCCGCCCATGGAGCCGGAAGGCCAACTACATTACCGGGCGAATTGCGGTCGTTTTAAGTCGGGACTAACATCGGTTTCACGGGTCAGCAGCCCAAAACACTCGCCACCCGCACAGGCAAAGAACTCACTCGCCTTTCGGTGGCAACAACCCGGCGCTTCCAGCAGGATTCGGAGTGGAAGGAGAAGACGCAATGGCACGACTGCGTTCTATACGGCGCAACAGCCCACTTTGCCGCCACGCTTCCGAAAGGCTCACATGTTCTCATCGAAGGTGAAGTAACCTACCGTGAGTTCGAGCGGACTGTCGAATCCGAGACGGGCCGCCATCAAGGTGCAGTGGCCAGTAACCGAGATTGTTGTGGAATCGATCAAAACTCTTGACCGGAAGAAGAAAAACAGCACGGAGACGGAGGGAGCCGCTTAGCGGCTCCTTCTCTGCCCTGTAAACAGATCGGAGATCTGAACGGCTTAGCAGTAGTAATCCTCGTCTGGATAGAGAAGACTCGTCACATCACCACTTTGCGACCAGGTTCATGTTTTGAAGCCAGCTCGGGAGCAACCACTTTGAAACGTACTCCAAGATGGTTTCAGGCCTATCTCACGATAGCCGACTACACGGCAAGCTAAGAGCCGATCATTGGCCTTGGCTGTCAGCCGGGTCCATTCGGTAGCTTCGGGCAACTTCCATGTTGCCGTCAGCCTAGATGTATTCGGAGGTACCACAGTCGCGATGCTGGGAGGCTAGTTCATTCTGGGTGCTTATACAAGTTTGCCTTGAAGCGGCCGTACGCGAAAGGTCAGACCTTTCCTTGCACGAGAGGCTGCCACTGCCCGTACGAGGCGCAGCGCCACAGCCACTCGCAAGGCCCAAACCGAAAGCGCTTCAGCCACCAATGGCTCATCGCTAGTTGAATGAAATAAACCAACACGCCGCCGAGTAACGTCGCGACTACGCCGATTCGCCCATACCAGCCCAAACCGTAGCCGTAGAAGGCAAAGCCGAAGATGATCGACTGGAGCAAGTAGTTAGTGAGCGCCATCCGTCCCGCCGCCGCAGTCCAAGGCGCGCGCGGATTCCACAGCAGCAGGGCGGCGGCGTAAGCAAGAGCTACGCCGACGTTTTCGGCTTCCCCGAATCCCAGCCGCCGACCGGCAATCCCGACAGTGATGCCGAGAATCGCCGCCCGACGCCACAGGCGCGGGTTGCTTTCCATCCACCCTCTTCGCCACGCGCCGATTCCCCATAACATCAGTCCCAACGTCCTGGGTAGCGATAGCATCAATAGCGGCACGATCACTGTCCTAGTCTCACGCATTCGAAAAGCGAACAGTTCCTGCCAGGTTCCCTTCGCGTACGCGTGTAACGCGCCTGCTGTCAGTGACTTCAGCGTTGCGGTTGCAGGAAAGGCTACTGGCAATGGCACAATGTTGGGCCAGACAATAAGACTCAAACCCAACGCAAACAGAGCGTATTCCGGTAAGCCCAACAGCGGGATCAGAACCAAACCGCATATCGCGTACAGCGTGAGAATATCGCCGTTCCAGATAAACAGGACGTGGATAAGGCCGATTGCCAGTAACGCTCCGAAACGCCGGGCGAGAAACCGCATCCGCTGCTGACCGGAAACCCGCCCGGCCTGAATCGCCACGCCCACGCCGAAGAGAAACGAGAACAGTGTAAACGCCTTGAATTCGACCAAACTTTGAAAGATCGGGAATACCAGCGCCCCCCCCATCCATATGGCTCATGCGAACCCATGATGTTGGCTGAGAGCGGTGTGCGGAAACCAATCAGAAGGTTCACCAGCAGCACACCGGCGAGTGCTGCTCCGCGGATAATATCGATGGAGACGACGCGTTCGGCCGAAGCGACCGGGGCCACCGCCGGCCTGATCTCCGTATTTGGGGCGCCACGCGTGGGCGCGAATCCATGGCCTCGATTCATGCTTTGCGAGAAACCCGAAATCGCCCTGCTGGCGATCCCAATGACCGCGATCTTAAATGCCCAATGCTGCGCGTCGATGCCACGGCCCGTTGCCGTCAATGTCATGCCCGTACGGTCAAGAAACTCGAACGTGCTGAAGACGCCAAACATATATGATGATACGTTTCGATGAAGAAGAACCAAGTGGCGCGCCTGCTAAAGCACGTTACCCGGATGGTACATCAACAGCTTCTGCTGCAGGATGATGAATACCTGATTGCGGAGAATACAATGTTCGAGCCCATCTGCAGTCTCGTCTTCTGTTGACCGATCCGCACCAGTCTGCTCTCTAGCCAACGTTCCCACTAGCACCAGTCTGGAATTGGTCGACTAATCCCCTCGAACAAAGGTCAACGCGAGGAACGGCACGAGGTTGAGCAGGAAAATGCTCACGTTGTAGAAGACGATTCCCGCAAAATTGACGGTGTCAAATTGCTCAGCGGTCATCCGGAATCGTCGCGCCGAGAGGCGATATAACCATTCGTGAGGGAGCACGAACAGGATGGACCAAATTGCCAGCAAGACGTAATTGATCACCGCACACCACAACAGCCCATGACGTGCCATTTCGATACTCATGGGGGAGTCTCCTCGACCAAATTATGACGACTGTCGGTCATCAAAATCGCGTGGGCAGCAAAAAGCAAGGACTTAGGACACGTATGAAGCGAGTAGGATGGGCTTGCTATGAAGTTTCAACTTGACGGAGAACGCGCTTCCGTTCTCGGTGTGAACAACGCGGGTTCGCGGTTCATAATCAGCGGGACGGCGAGTACACGTCAAAAAGGAATGTTTACGTCCGCGTAAATCATGACCCGAGGACGGAGATCACGACAACGGTACGTGACGAACTCAGGCGGCCAGGGCGCTGACAAGGACAAGAAGGGCTATTATAAGCAACAGAATACGGACGCGGTGGAGAGTATCCCATCTTCTGTGATCGCGCTCCCAACTCGGCGCAGGCGCTGCTGGGTTCAAGGAAGCAATGCGATTGTTGATCGGAACTAGCATACCGATGCTAAAGATGATCGCTCCCATCCAGATCACTGCCGCGATCATAAAGGCGGCTAGCGCCATCTCATGGCGATGAAGGAACGACTCCAGCGCAAGAAGTGCCAGACACAAACCGTACCAGAAGGGCATCGCCCGACCCAGGGAGCTGGCCAGGATAGACAGCGCCTGGGCTTGCGGACCAGTTTCGAGGCGCCGGACGGCAGGATTCACGAATGCCGAAATGGAGAGTGATTTACCGCCCGCCAGGAACGCATCGTTACTTCGTCACGCCCTACGGCTGGAAGGTCGCCCGCTTGTTCTCCCGCCTGGATGCCCGTGTATTCCGGCCGCGATGGCGATGTTCACCGGCAACGACGCCGTCTTGCCGTTTCCCTTACGCCAGGCTCTCAACCGTACCGATGCCCAACTGGACACACTCATTTACCAGGCCTTCCCGCTCCCCCATGCCGGTTGAAAAAACTTGACACTTTCAAAAAGAATTTACTTACATCAGACAGCTAGAGGTATTCAAGATCGCAGCGGCTTACCATCAATCGGGCAGTGATCTAGTCCGGCTACCTTCGCCGGTGAGTCGGGCCTACCCGGGCGAGTCCACATTTCCAAATCACTGGTACATCCACATTTCAGGTGCTTCCCTCCATTAGGGATGCGGAACGCGCCTAGGAGGGTCGTTAACGTAGTTCTCGATGTTGTAGTCATCTCGAAGCGGGGAGCTCGCTGTCCCGAGCGATTTTTTGCTCATTGCCCGTGCCCTCTGATAGTCTTTCCAAGACTCGGCAAATTTTGGCAGATAGCTACTGATACACAATGGCCATCGCAACTACCAGCAAAGCGGCAAGCACGGCACCAGCACCGAGCACCAATCGCGGAGCGATGGCAATGGTCACAACGCTCTTCTTCATGTGGGCGTTTCTGACCGAGTTGAATGACATCCTAATCCCGCACCTGCGGTCGATTTTCGATCTCAATTACACACAGAGCATGCTGGTCCAGCTTGTCTTTTTTACAGGCTACGCGCTTTTCGCTATTCCCACGGGCAAATTCGTCGAATGGGCAGGATACAAGCGGACAATGGTCCTTGGATTGGCGACCATGGCCGCCGGATCGCTTTTGATGCTGCCGGCTGCATCGGCTGCATCGTTCCGTCTATTCCTCGGGGCAGAGATTGTTCTTGCTGCCGGGATAACCGCCCTGCAGGTGGCCGCAAATCCCTACGTTTCCATACTTGGGCCACCCGAAACAGCCTCAAGCCGACTAAACTTGACGCAAGCTTTCAATTCGCTTGGGGCGACTACGGCGCCGTACTTCGGCAGCCTCGTTATTCTGAGCGCCACCCCCATGGCCGCGCAAGCGCTCAGGAACCTTGCGCCCTCGGCGCGCGAGGCATATCAGTTGCACGAAGCCGCCACCGTAAAGTTGCCGTATGTCGGTGTAGCGCTGACGCTGCTTCTGCTCGCCACGGTCATCGGCTTCTTCAAACTTCCGGAAATCGAGACAGAAGAGGATCTTCTGGAAGTGAAGGATCCGAATGCAACTGGTTTCGCCAGATTGCTACAGCATAGACATCTGGTTCTAGGCGTTATTGGCGTCTTTCTCTATGTCGGCGCGGAAGTAGCAGTCGGCAGTTTTCTCGTCAAGTACTTTCATGAGCCGGAAATCGCCAACATGTCGGACCAATCCGCGGGGAAACTGGTGACGATCTACTGGGGTGGCATGATGATTGGAAGATTCATCGGATCCTGGCTGCTGCAGAAGGTTAGGCCAGGCCTTTTGCTGGCTGTTGCCGCCTCAGGCGCTTTAGTCATGGTCGCAACGTCAATGTTGACGAATGGCTATGTGGCCGTAGGCAGTATTCTTCTTGTTGGCCTTTTCAACTCGATAATGTTTCCAACGATGTTCACGCTGGGCATCGCAGGCCTTGGACCGCTCACCGGCGAGGGGTCTGGTCTGCTGATTATGGCAATTGTCGGCGGCGCTGCGATACCGGTCATCCAAGGGATGATTGCTGATAGAATCGGCGTCCACCACGCATTCATTCTGCCGTTGGTCTGTTATTTGTATGTGGCTTACTACGGACTCATAGGATCGAGGATCAGACATGTACGTGCGTGATTGGTCATCTGCTGGGAGCGTTCCGTGCCCATAAAGAGGACATGGCACAGGGGACCAAACCCGTGGTCCGGAAAGGAGTGTTTCCTGTCCCGGAAGGACCGGGCCTGGGCCTGGACATCAACGAGGACTGGCTTAACAGGATGCGGAAAAAAGGGAGCGTGGCAGTTACCGGATCAAGCATAGAGACGTCCAAATGTTTTAGCAGGATGCTGAAAAAGGGTTCTGAGAGGCTTCCATAAAGTCAGATCAGGGGATCTCCAATGTATACCCAAGCTCAAACGATCGCGTATACAACGTTTCTGCAAGAAGTTGTTTTTGGTGTAACCGACTAACCTGGGTCGAAAACCCCTTTTTCAGCATCCTGTTAGGTTAGGTCTGAACAGTCGCAGAAGGCGCTCACATCCATGTCATCAAAATAGGTGCTACTTAGTATCGATCCTCCGAGTCTCACGTTTCTGAAGATCGAGCCCGCCAGCGTCGCATTGCCGAAATATGCGAATCTGAGATCTGCTCCGACGCAGTTTGCCCGCGCAAGGCACGCGCCCGTGAAGTCCACGTGTGTCAGGTCCGCTTCGACAAAACTTGCACCGATTAGGTCCGTCGCGTTCAGCGAGGCGTGCGATAGGGACGCACCTGTAAGGTTCGCTTGCTTAAGTTGAACGTGGGTCAAGAATGCGCGGGTGAGGTTTACGTTTCGTAGTGAGGCTCCGTAAAAGCTGGCCCCCGTCAGATATGTATGTGCAAGGTCTGTGTTGTCAAGAATAACGTCTCTGAAGTCGCGCTCGCCGAGTTCATAGGCCCTGAGTAAGTCCTTCTTGGTCAGAGTGGCACGGCGCTTTCGCACCGATCTATTCTAAACGCCGCAGCAGTCGCTTGTCTGAGGAAGGCTGAGGGCACTAATACCGGGCCCCTTTTCAAGGGGTTGCTCGGCTATGTTTACGGGCTCGCAGGAGACAGAGTTAAGGCGCTCTCCACATTGAACGATCTGACCGAAATGGCTAAGAAAGCGATGCGCAAGGCGCGAATCATGGGTGCGCTGGTCGGTATCGAGGCGGTCACGGCGGAGGGCCTCAAAGCCGTGTTCAAGGACTTCAACTTATCGGGTGAGAGGCTTGTGGAACGGCTCCGGCAGTTTCAACAACACGGCGTCCATGTTCTCGGCTCTTTCATTTTTGGACTCCCGACCGACCGTCCTGATACTTTTCAAGCCACCCAAGAACTGGCACAGCGTTCCGGCATCGCCTTTGCGCAGTTTGTGATGCTGACGCCGTTCTGCGGCACGGTTGATTTTGAGCGATGGGAAAAGAGCCTGGGTGATCAGCCGCCGGAGATCGAAGGCATCCCAATCACGCGCTACTGGCTCATTCCGCCGGACAAAAGGCCCAAAATGTTTATGCCGCATCCGAGCATGAGTTCGGACGAGATGCGAGCCAGAACCCAAAGCGTGTGGGACAACTTTTACGCCTTGCCCGCCATCTGGAAACGCTCGGCGTGTACGCCAACACTGCGCGCACGGCTGGCCTTCGTTCTGATCTCTAAGCTGTATCGCCAAATGTATGCGAGCACCGGCATCGCAACGGATAGCGCACGGCGTGAACGGGCAACTCTGTGGGCAAGACGCATCGCGAAAATAACGCGGCGATTGTTCCAGGCCCGGCCAATGCCGGATTTGCAACTGCCTCGCCGTGGTACGGGTGCTTCGACGAGCGCCCTGCGGGTTCTGGGCTAAACCTCCACCCAGCCGCCTCGCAGCCGCACAGTCCTGCGGGGTACGACTGGCGTGTCCCGCTGGCGACAATCTATTCGCCTGGTGTTTCCACTTGCTCCTGCGAGCGGATTCGCTCTCCGCAGCGTAGACAGATCATCTCGGCGCCTGGGATTGTGGTCTCCAGTTCTTCATGCTCCAGAATGTACTCTGGCGCGTCCTGAGACATGGCCATCAAGCCCCCGCAGCCCCTATGCTTACTAATGTCTGTAACGATCCGTATGGTTTCCATATCGAATCCTCATGTTACCGTTCAAGCACTAACCGATACGCAAAAGATCGAGCGATGCATGTACGCCGCCGTTGCTGATATCAGGAATGATTACGAGTTCTAGGACAATCACATCGTCCAAGGTCACGCGGTAATCTTCAAGTTCCTCCGTCGATTCCTGTGGACTGAAAGTCCACTGCTGGCGTATGACCTCTCTCCGTTCCCCTCCAGCAATGGCACAGTGCAGCGTAAACTCCTGAGTCCTTGCGAACTGCGGTTCCCTGAAAGTAAGTTGAATTTGCCTGATGTTTGTTGGCCCGCCAAAAGTAATTCGGATGATCTGTGGGCCGGGCTCTCCGGCCCGCCAGCCGACTTCACGATCGGGATAAAGAACGTTCTCTACTGGCGCGTCCTCGGCCTCAGAGGTCACACCGATTCCGGCGATTGCCTCCACGCCGAACCATTCGTTGCTGGAAGAAGTAGCAGGCTGACTGTCGTGTCCCAGGATCGTTTTCCGCACGTTGTTTATCGACTGCGAGTCGCAGACCTGCCGTCCTTAACTCGCTCCTCCTGTTTGTTGACGCCGGAAGGCGGATTAGATTGCACTCGTCGTCGGCAACAACTCAGTTCGGGAACGACACTACGCCGCAGCTTACCCGAGTCGAAAGCTGAGGGGAATTGACCAACGGGAGCCGCAAGCTTTTCGCAAGGGATGGACAAGATGGCCCAGTTGTCCGCTCGGACCTCGAACGACATCAAGTGGTCACTCGAAAAGATCACGGCAGTGCGGATATAGCGTTGTAGCTTGCGTGCGAGGTCGGAGTTGGTCAAGAAGTAAAGCGGAGACGAGTCTTGCCGGGGACACGCGAGACAAGTGGCGTGGTGGGCTGGCAAAGAGCCCGCTAACGGTTCGCTGGCGGCCTGGGCGTAAAATGCTGAGTCGGCGGACTATTACTTGTCTCGAGACGAGCGTGTCCGAACCAAATAACCGCAATCATTAGCAGGATGATTCCGACAAGAATGGCAAGAGCCCGCCCATCGAAGCACGGCTCATTTTTCGCTGCTGGCCTTTTCCTGGTTGGGATTGCCATGCTGCACCGTCTAGGTGAGTTAGTTATAAAAAAGACACACTCGCCTCGGAAGAGTCGTTTCGTGCGACTTCTGGGATTTGAGGCCGACGTTCTCGTCATAGGTCGCTGCCCTTCGTCAGGCCGATTCCATTCGGATACTTACAGACTGCGCTACGCTTCCTTCGATCGCTCGATAGCACACAGATGAGGTAGCAAGGCGCGTCACCTCAAACTCAGTGCCTTTACCTCAGGCCGCCCCAACCCGGTAATGAGTCTTGACAGTCAGATGATCCCCGCCATCACCGAGCCCCTGTGTTTCATAGGGCTGGGCCAATGTACTCTATGGCGTCATCTGTCCACACCTTGAAGCTCTCCAGCGTATTCGGTCCGAAGGTTGTCGCGATCGCGACGTCGCACGCATCGCGGCCTCGCGCAAGGAGAACTCGTCCAATCCGTGGCACGTTGTTGCGCGGGTCGAAGGTATACCAGCCGGCTCCGATATAGACTTCAATCCACGCAGCAAAATCCCCGACGCCGTAGGGCGGCAGCGTCCCCATATCGCCAAGGTAACCCGTGCA
>JBJMGK010000282.1:0-12501 GCA_045807925.1 Bryobacteraceae bacterium
TCATACGCGTGCCCCGGAACTCCTCGAACCGTCGCCTCAACTGTTCCAAATCGTTCGCCCCGTCCGCCCCTTCCAGTGCCATGCCCACCGGCTCCTCTCCCGTATGCCGACCCTATCAGGAAAGATCATCTAAAGTCATGCAAGCTTGCCGAAAGGACAAGACAAGTCGGAGCGCGGACGTCGAACAGTGTTTCCTACGGATGATGTATTTACCAACGCTTCGTGATGGCAACTGTGAGCAGCGAAGGTTCGCCCTCGCAAAGAGCTAGACGAATTTACTGGGAAACGGTTGTACCGCGGACCCACCCTGAGGATCGCTCGGCGGGAAGCAGATCCGGAGTCGTATCAGCATACACATTAAACAGGAATTCTTCTGCGTCCTGCAAAGCCGAAAAGACCGCTTCTCCGCGCTTCGGAACTTTCCACGAGAAGTATTCGGCAACATACGTCCTGCAATCTTCGAAGTCGTCCATCATGTCAATGGACGCCCGAAAAAACTGGTCCGGCTTGTACTCTCGAGTGTGCATTTGAGGAACATTCTATTCCCTTCGGCTCGAGCGCGTCGGCGGTGGTCTTCGGGAGCTATAGAACTCGCGAGTGCTATACCTTTTTCTGAACCTTTGCCCAAGTGTCCCGCAACTCGACGGTCCGATTGAAAACCGGTCGCGCAGCGGTCATGACCTTATCCGCGCAAAAGTAGCCGAGACGTTCGAACTGAAAGCGATCGCCAGGCTGAGCTTTCGCGAGTGACGGCTCGGCTTTGCCCTGCACGATTTCCAGCGATTTCGGATTCAAATACGTCGTAAAGTCCTCGCCTTCCGGAGATTCGTTCGGATTCTCCACGGTAAAGAGCTTGTCATAGAGGCGAACCTCAATTGGAATGGCGTCGCTTGCCGAAACCCAGTGGATGGTTGACTTCACTTTCCGAGTTTGCTGACCACTGTGCGTCTGCGGATCGTATGTGCAGTGAACTTCCGTGATCTCCCCGGTTGCGGGATCCTTCACGACGTCGTGACACTTGATGATGTAGCCATAGCGCAGTCGGACTTCGTTTCCGGGATACAACCGGTAGTAACCTTTCGGGGGCACCTCCCGGAAGTCCTCCTGCTCGATCCAGAGCTCGCGGCCGACGGGCAGCGACCGGGTGCCTTGGCTTGGGTCCTCGGGGTTGTTGATCGCGTCCAGGAACTCAATCTCCCCTTCGGGATAATTCGTCAATATCAGCTTGAGGGGGCGCAGGACGGTCATTACACGGAGAGCCGTTTTGTTCAGATCTTCACGAATGTAATACTCAAGCTTCTCAAGCTCGGTGATGCCGTTCGTCTTTGAGACGCCGAGATTGCGCGCAAAATTGTGCAATCCTTTCGGTGAATAACCGCGCCGACGCATGGCGCTAATCGTCGGCATCCGCGGATCATCCCAGCCCTCCACGATGCGGCGCTCTACCAGTTGCAGGAGCTTGCGCTTGCTCAGCAACGTGTACGTCAAGTTCAACCGGTCGAATTCGATCTGTTGCGGGTGGAAGATGCCAAGCTGTTCCACAAACCAGTTGTAGAGCGGGCGATGATCTTCAAACTCCAGCGTGCAGATAGAATGGGTGACGCCTTCGATGGAATCGGATTGACCGTGAGCCCAGTCGTACATGGGATAGATGCACCATTCATTGCCCGTGCGATGATGCTCGGCGTGCAAAATCCGGTACATCACGGGATCCCTCATGTTGAGATTCGGCGATGCCATGTCGATCTTGGCGCGGAGTGTGCGCGAGCCGTCAGGAAACTCACCGTTCTTCATGCGCGCCAACAAGTCGAGGTTCTCTTCCACGCTTCGGTCGCGATAAGGACTGTTCTTCCCTGGCTCGCTGAGCGTACCGCGGGTCTCTCGCACCTGCTCGCTAATCAAGTCGCAAACGTAGGCTTTGCCCTTGTTGATGAGATCAACGGCCCAATTGTATAGCTGCCCGAAATAGTCGGATGCGTAAAACATGCGATCGCCGAAATCGCCACCCAGCCATTTCACGTCCTCGATAATGGCGTCTACGTACTCAGTCTCTTCCTTCGTGGGATTCGTGTCATCAAAGCGAAGGTTGCACTCGCCCCCGAACTCTTCGGCAAGTCCGAAGTTCAGCATGATGCTCTTCGCGTGGCCGACGTGCAAGTAGCCATTCGGCTCCGGTGGGAAACGCGTGCGCACACGTCCCCGATACCTGTCAGTTGCGTTATCGGCGAGAATCAAATCGCGAATGAAGTTAGAGGGGGGCGAATCGACGTCGATCATTAGATCATTCCAAGGGCAAAATCAAGGCGGGTTAGAACAGTGTCCCGTCCAAGCACTTCAAGCGTTTCGAACAGCGGCGGCGCATTTTTCCGCCCGCACACCGCGACGCGTATGGGCTGAAACATCTGTCCTGCTTTCAGCTTGAGTTCATCAGCAGCGATGCGAAGCGCTGATTCCAGTGTTCCATGATCGAACGCAGGGACAGACTCCAATGTTTCCTTACCTTTGCGGAGCGCTCGTTCGGCCATCCCGGCATCTCCTTTTTGGGGGATCAATTCTGCCGGATCGTAGGGCTGAAGTTGTTCCGAGAAGAAGAAGTCAGCGACGGTACCGATATCACTCAATAGTCGAATGCGCTCTCGTATCAGCGGGGCGACTGCCCTTAGCTTTTCCGGCGTGACATTTAAAAAGCCGGATTCTTGGGCGTAGGGCATCAAGCGCCGCACGAGTTCATCGATATCGAGCGAGCGGATATGCTCGGCATTCAGCCACAAGGCCTTAGGGTCGAAGGGCTCTTCCTCGGTGAAGTTGATGGTTGCGTTAGCACGATTGATGCCGTCAACAGAGAACAGTTCGATAAGCTCTTCGCGCGACATCTTCTCGCGATCGTTCTTGGGCGACCAGCCGAGTAGCGAAAGGAAGTTTACGAACGCATGCGGCAGAAATCCGGAATTTCGATAGGTAGTAACGCTAACCACCGGACCATGAATGCGCTTGGATAGTTTTGTGCCGTCGGGCGCCATCAGTAGCGGCAGGTGAGCCGTCCTCGGCACGTTGACACCAAGCGCTTCGAAGATCAGCACGTGTTTGAACGTGTTGCCGAGATGTTCCTGACCACGAAGGATGTCCGTGATACGGAGATCCGCGTCATCGGCGCACGATGCCATGTGATAGGTCGGGACGCCCGTCGAGCGAAGAAGCGCGAAATCCTCGAGGTCACTGGTGGCTTTCGTTACCGTGCCGTATACGAGATCCGACACGACGACCTCGGACCGCACCTCTCGCGGCACCCGGAACCGCAGCACGAACGGTTCGCCAGCGTCGGCCCGGCGATCGCTCTCCTCCCGCGAGAGCTCGCGCATGCCGGGATTACAGAGCCATCCTCCCGCGGGATTCTCCTGGGCCGCAGATGCCGGAGTAAAGTCCCGATACGCAAGGTCCTTTTCGAAGATGGCCCGAGCGGCCTCGCGATGGAGACTCAGCCGGTCGGATTGACGATAAAACTCGTCCCAGCCGAGTTCCAGCCATTCGAGACCTTCATAGATGGAATCAAGAGAGACCTGCGTGTTCCGTTCGACGTCGGTATCATCGATGCGCAGAATAACCACGCCACGCTGGTGGCGGGCATACAGCCAGTTGAAAATGAATGTTCGAGCGCCGCCTATATGAAGGTAACCGGTAGGCGACGGCGCAAAGCGCACACGTGTCATACCTGAAGTTCAAAAGAATAAGCTCAATGGTACCAGTCAGGAAGACTCGGGCTTCTTCCGACCGAACTTCAACATGCCGCAATGCGCCGCTGTCGCTTGATCGAGCCTGACAGTTCGAAGTCGCTGAGTGAACCGCGGGGACGACATTCTTCCCGGAGATGTTCGCTCCTGGGCGGACTTCAGAATGTGTACTTCAAGGCGAATTGAATCTGCCTCGGCCGGTTGCTGGTGCTGGTTACGCGGGGACCGGCGGATGTATCGATCGCGGCATTGCCCCCAGCTCCCGGCGCGTTGAAATATGCCGAGTTATTGACGTTGAACGCTTCGGCACGAAACTGCAGTTTCGATCTTTCGGTCACATTGAATATCTTGAAGAGCGACAGATCCACCTGTCCCTGGTAGTCACTTCGACAGATGTTGGCGCCCGAGTTCCCGTAAATAAAGTTGGCCGGAACGGCAAATGCAGTCACATTGAAGTACGGCGATAACAAGCCAGTGTTCTGGCACGCGCCCAAGCGAATTGGCCGCTGGTTTCCCGCGCCCGTATTCGCCACATCGCGCGAGATCACCGGTGTGTACGGTATCCCGCTTCGGAACGAAATCAGATTCTGCAATTGCCACCCGCCCAGGAGCGCGTCCGTAAGTCCTCCGGCAGAGCTCAGAAAACGTTTGCCCTTCCCAAACGGAAGCGCATAGCCGCCGCTGAACGAGAAGACATGCGGCACATCGAAGCTGGACAACGCTTTCTCGTAAATGCCGTTTCCTCCTTTCCCGGGAGCTTCCTGGATCGTGATGCTCTTCGAAAACGTATACGCCACGAGGTACCAAACGCCAGACGAATGCTGCCGTTGCAATTTAGTTTGCAAAGAGTGATAGATGGCCGAGCTGTCCTGCGTGTTGTAAGTGATATTGCCAAACAGCGGGTAAGGCCGGCGCGCCTGAATAGCGCCCGGTCCAGGAGCCGGGTAGTTTATGTTTCGAGTAGTCGGCAGATGGAGGCCTCTGGTTCCGACGTAATCCGCTTCGAAGACGACGCCCTGTCCAAGCTGGCGCTGAAATCCGAAGTTCCAGTGGTAATCTCTTCCGAATTGCGCTTCCTTGGGCAAAGGAAGCCAAGCGGCTGCTGAGATGCCGGCGCCGAACGCCGAACCCAGGAAAAAGTCAGCCGTTGTGCGGTTTGGAATCACGTTTATCTGCGCGTTGATAGTCTCGGACAGGCTGAAGGGAAGGAAATTAAAATTCAGCCGCCCGCTGGTCCCTTCGAATTCGTAGAAGATGCCGTATCCTCCACGAACAACCGTCTTCTCTCCGAACGGTCGCCAGGCAAAGCCAATCCGTGGCGCGAACTGTTTCGTGTCATTGCTCGTGACAGTGATCGGAAGCCCCGCCTGGTGAGTCGTCTGGATCAGATTCCCGTACAGCGAGTATCCTACGCTGGCCGCAGGTTGCGCGGCGAGATCAATCGTGTCCGTGTCGCTCGAAACGATGATAGGCTTCGGAGACGAAGGATCGAACGTCGCGCCCTGATTGCGATATGGGGTGAGCCAGGGCGTGTATTCGTATCGCAATCCGATATTCAGAGTGAGGCGCTCGCTGACCTTGATGTCGTCCTGTGCGAAGAAATGCCAGTACGTTCCCGTGCCGCCCCACCAGGTCGCTGGATTGCTTCGCCCCACGCTTGCCGGGAAGCCGAGCATCCAGTCCGCCATAGAATCGCCAGTTCCGGTTGATGACGCAGGATTCTGCGTCATGACACCCGTGTAATTGAAGGCTCCGTTTTGATTCCGGGAATCCGTGAAAAGGATGGTGCGGTGATAAATTCGTGTGCCGAACTTGAGAATATGTTTCCCGGAGATCCAGGTCAGATTGTCATCGAACTCGTAAACACTTCGGTCCTGCCACTTGGGCCGACCATCGTTGACGTTCCCGAAGAATCCGGAGTAACCGGAGAACGTAAATGCGGGGATGGACGAAATGTCCGCCTGCTGAAGCCCTTGCAGCCCGGTAATCCCGGCTTGTTGATCGATCTGGGCGCCCTGTCCCTGGAAGTAGGCGGTCGAACGATACTTACCGAAAAGATGGCTGAATCGAAATTCGTGGACGATCTTGCTGCCAATAGTGCTGGTTACTGCGGCGGCAATATCCGAAGCCGGGCCTTCGAGATGGCTCGAGCCTAAGGCTGGAAAGGCGTCCTGGTCGTCTTCCGTGTTGCCGTTTCTGCTATACCGCACAAACAATCTCGTACTCGAGGAAATCTGGCGATCGCCGCGAATCGTCCACCGGGAAGAATCATAGGCAGCCACAGGCGCCGAGACGAATGTTCCGGTACCTGAATTCGGCAGCGGGATGTAGCGGTTAAAAAACAGCGCTTGAGGCGAAAGCCTGCTTGCCGGGATGATGTTGCCGGAAAATTGAGTGCGCGTGGTTCCCCGCGTCGTCAGCGGGTCATAGATGGGATTCAGACCGCGCGCACTGAAATCTCCGTTGCGCTGGGGAATGCTCGGCACGATGCTGTTCGTGACGAGCGAATCGCGCTGCGTTTGTCCTTCGTAACTGATGAAAAAGAAGGTCTTGTTCCGTCCGTTATAGACCTTCGGAATCCAGACCGGGCCCCCCAGAGTAGCTCCGAACTGATTTCTCTTTAAGATCTCTCGCGTCTGCGCAAAAAAGTTGCGCGCATCGAGTTTGTCGTTCCGGAGAAACTCGAAAAGAGCTCCGTGAAATTCGTTCGTACCAGGCTTGGTAGTGGAATTGAATGTTCCTCCTGCGCCGGCAAACTCTGCTGAATACGCGTTTTGCTGAACGCTGAATTCCTGCAGCGCGTCAATGGAAGTTTGGATCCAGGTACCGCCCTGATGCTCTTCACTGACGTCCACGCCATCGAGCAGGAACATTGTCTGTGAGCCGCGTACTCCGCTGACCACGTTGCCGTTCACCAGTTCGGGCCGAACATTCTGCACATTTCCGCTGGGAGCCAACAACGCAGCGCCGGGAGCCAGGCGCGCAAGTTCCGTGAAACTGCGCCCGTTTAGCGGCATGTTTACGATCTGGGTGTTGTCTATGACCTGTCCTAAGCCACCTGCCTCTGTATTGAGGAGTGGAGCCGCAGCCGTAACCTGCACCTCCGTCGCGGTCGAACCGAGAACGAGCGCGAGATCAACGCGGACGGATTGTCCAACCGTCAATTCGACGCCGTTCTGAACCGTAGTCTGAAAGCCGGGAGCTGCGGCGCGGACGTTATAAGTTCCCGGGTCAAGAGGTGTTACGACGTAATCGCCATCCGTATCTGTGGTGAGAGTCTTTGATACGTTAGTCGCCGCATTGGTGACTGTAAGCGTTGCACCGGTAACCTTCGCGTGTTGCGGGTCATACACGCTGCCGACGATGCGCCCAGACTGCAGTTGCGCAAGAGCGGTGACACCCGAAACTAACACACCCAGAATAAACCGTGCGGCGATACCCCGGCCTGTAAAACACACAACGGAGTGCATGTGATCCCCCTAATAGCGCTGAACCGAAAGATGAAGACTGTCCGTTCTTCGAATGCTTTGGTACTTGCGATGGTATTACCAGAGCAGAATGGCGTCAAGTAGGTTGACTATGGACCGGCTTTAGTACGGGCGTTTGTCGGTGTGCATACAATGCGCTCGGTTTCATCTCCTGTGATCGGCTCACCCAAAGGATAAAAGGCAAGCCCGCTGAGAGGCTCGCGCGCATATAATTACCGAAGTGTCGCAACCAGCTCGTCAAGGAGGCTTGTGGTGAGGCTTTTAGCAGCGTTCAGCTTTTCTCTTATGTGTGCCGCGGTTTGTCGCTGCGACACCTCGCCTGCGCTTCCCTTTCGGGATACAAAGTTGCCAATAGAGGAACGCATCACGGACCTGATTAATCGCCTCACGCTCGCCGAGAAAGCACAGCAGCTCAATCACACGAATCACGGGCTCCCGCGACTCGGCCGATGTGGGGCGGCTGGAATCAGACCCTGCACGGCGTGTGGTCGAAGGAGCCGACCACTCTGTTCCCGGCAGCCATTGCTATGGGTGCCACCTGGGATCCGGACCTGGTGCACCGCGTAGCCGTGGCGATGAGCGATGAGGCGCGCGCTCTTTACAATGCGCACGCGGAAGGGCCCCGTACTACGCACGGTCTCGTCTTTCGTTCTCCTGTTATCAATATCAGTCGTGATCCGCGTTGGGGACGCATCCAGGAGGTGTTCAGCGAGGATCCTTATGTGACCGGACGCATGGCCGTTGCGTATGTGCGCGGTCTACAAGGCGATGACCTCAACCATCTGAAGCTCGCGTCGACGGTGAAGCACTTTGCCGTAAACAACGTGGAGACCGGGCGCCAGCACCTGAGCGCCATTGTGGACGAGCGAAACCTGTTTGAATACTGGCTTCCTCACTGGCGCGCTGCCATCACCGAGGCACATGCGCAATCGGTTATGTCCAGTTACAATGCGATCAACGGCACCCCCGACGCCGTGAATCACTATCTGCTCACCGACATCTTGCGCAATAAGTGGGGCTTCGACGGGTTTGTGACAGACGATTTGGGTGCCGTGTCTCTTCTGACCGGATCACGGGGCAACGCTACCGAACCGGGGCAGCACTTTACGGAAGATCCGGTCGCGGCGGCCGCCGCGGCGATAAAAGCTGGCAACGATTCAGACGATCCGGAGTTTGAAACGAATCTTCCGCTTGCGGTGAAGCGCGGAATCCTAACCGAGAGGGAACTTAACGGCGCTCTTCGGAACCTACTGCGCGTTGGCTTCCGTCTCGGCGCATTTGATCCTCCGGAAACAAGCCCGTACAGCAAGATCGGTATGGACGTTGTGCGATCCCCCGAACACCTGAAGCTTACTGACCAGGTCGCTGCGGAATCGATGACACTGCTCAGCAATCGTCAACGGTTTCTTCCTCTGAAGCGGGATGAGATTCACTCGGTCGCGGTGATCGGTCCAGCGGGCGGCAATGATTACGAAACCGGCAATTATTATGGCAAACCGGCTCGTAAGACAAGCGTTACTACGGGGCTCCAGAACCTGCTTGGAAGCGCGGTCAAAGTGGAATACGAAAACGGGGCAGGCTTTATGGATCCCCGCAACGCCGATGCGGAGGAGAGGGCGGTCACGCTGGCGAAACGGAGCGATCTCGCCGTGCTCTGCCTCGGTACCAATCTCCGCGTGGAAGCCGAAGGAAGAGACCGCCGTGATTTGAACCTACCGGGCGCACAAGAGCAACTGCTCGAGGCCGTTTACGCGGCAAACCCAAAGACCGTCCTCGTCCTCATGAATGCCGGGCCGCTCGCAGTCGGCTGGGCACAGGATCATCTTCCGGCCATTCTGGAAGCTTGGTACCCGGGCGAAGTTGGCGGCGACGCCGTGGGTCGCGTGCTGTTCGGAGTTGATAATCCGGCCGGACGTGTGCCGTACACCGCTTATGCGAACCTCGACGGTGTCCCGCCGCAAAACGAATACGACGTCAGCAAGGGCTTCACTTACCAATATTTCAAAGGCGTACCGCTTTATCCCTTTGGACATGGGCTCAGTTACACACGGTTCAGCTACAGCAAGTTAAAGGTGACGATGAACACGCCCGGACCGAAGGGAGAGGCTGAGGTCTCGTTTGACTTGCGCAACACCGGAGATATGGCTGGTTCAGAAGTAGCGCAACTCTACACCCACCAGCAGAAGAGCGTTACCTATCAGCCCATCAAGAGCCTGCGTGCTTTCGAACGTATTAGCCTTCAACCAGGTGAAACTAAGACTCTCCGATTCCAGCTGCCCGTCCAGCAACTCGCATATTATGACGTGAAGCTTCACGATTTCGTTGTTGAGCCAGGCAAATTCGACATTCTTGTCGGATCCTCGTCGGAGGACATTCGACTTCGAGGAACGCTGGACGTCCACGGAACAGTCGCACGGTCCCGCCCTACCAATTGAGTTGCGGTGTTCCCATACGGGCCTCGCCTTGCCGTTTGGTATGGCCGCGGACTTTGGTCGTTGACAAGCCGGCCCGTGCGCCGCAGCAGAATGGCCCACCCTACAGCTGCTCTTTACAAGATGAGGAATAAGCACATAGGAGAATGGGACTGGCGGAGCACTGAACGAGGAAAATAGTGCGAAACGAAGGAAACCAATCGATCTCCGGTGATGAAACGAAGCACATTTTAGAGCCCAGCGGCACGGAGTTCAGTACGGCGGCCGGCGGCGCGCGCCGCTACCGTAAACCGCTGAAAGCTTTCCGCTGGTGTGATATCAAGCTGCTGCTCAGCGACAGCTTCGATAGCTGGACAAAACACAAGGCTCAGCGGCTCGGTGCCTCTCTGGCGTGTTATACGCTGCTCTCTCTCGCCCCCCTGCTTCTGGTCGTAGTGGCGGTTGTCGGTCTGGTTTTTGGACACACGGCTGCGCAGCGGGAAATCGTGGAACAGGTACGAATGCTGGTTGGCAAGGACGGAGCCAAAGCCGTGGAAGCTCTGCTCGAAGGCTCGCGAAATACGACGCACGGCATCATCGCGACGGCCGTTGGTCTGATCACACTCCTATTCGGCGCGTCCGGCGTGATGATCGAGCTACGAGACGCGCTGAATACGATTTGGGAGGTGCCTACCCCCGAAGTAGTTGGCCTTAAGAGTAAAGCCTTGGCGTTAATCAAGGAGCGCGTTTTTTCCTTCGCCATTGTGCTCTCGGTTGGCTTCCTTCTGGTTGTCTCACTCGCGATCAGCACCTGGCTTGCGGCTGCGGGAGCGATGTCCGCTTCCTTTCTTCCGGCCTATGAAGCAGTTTTCCACATTCTGAACGTCTTGACATCGTTCATCATCATCACATTCCTGTTTGCGGCCATCTATAAGGTCATGCCCGACGTACAGCTTCAATGGCGTGACGTTGTACTCGGCGGTGCAGTAACTTCGCTACTATTTACAGTCGGCAAGCTCTTACTGGGAATCTATTTGGGAAAAGCCAGCGTTGCGTCGAGCTACGGAGCTTTCGCATCGATTGTCGTACTCGTGATTTGGGTCTACTACTCCGGGCAGATTTTCTTTCTAGGTGCGGAGTTTACGAAGACCTTCGCAAATAAGTATGGATCGGAGCCGAGCCGTAATCCTGAGGGCCTGGTGAAAGCCGCAAGTGATTCGATTCCGCTTGCGTCCGAAAAGCCTCGTATCATACTTCCATAAGCCGCAGGCAGATCGCTGTGGATGTGTATAGCCGAGGACGACCGGTATGGATATGTACGACTCCCGCATGCAACATTTCTCTTGCGTTAGAGGTTTAGCGACAGCGGTGACTATGCGTGGCGAATGTGTGCGACCCGCATCATCCCAAGCAGTTCGTCATTTCCGAGAGGCGCACCTGGAAGTAGTTTAGAATCAAGAGAGAGCTTCACTTATCGGGGCGTAGCGCAGCTTGGTAGCCGCACCTGCCTTGGGCGCATAACGGCCCGCTCCAAAGCTTCTTTTCGTTTACCTCCACTTTCAAATTTTTCAACAAGTTGGGGAATCTGCTTTTCGCTCGAAGCCAACCCAAGTAGGGTCAACAAGCCGGGTTTTGCCACGGTCCCCGGCATGTGACAGTTTGAACTCCCGCCCCGGAATCGAATACCTTATTGAGACCGGCATCCCGCCTCGCAGTCGACACAAAAACGGGCACGCATTGGCGATCAACTCCTTCGAGCAAACAGGCTAAAACGTTGTTGTGCCCGCCTGACTAGGTTGTGGGCCGCAAAACTCGATAGGTTTGTGAAATCAATGGCATAGCTGTGAGACGATTTCGAGGTGTTAAGCGTGTTTCGGCAGTTCCTGAAGATGATTATCGTCCTCGAGAGTGTCGTTTCCGATTCTGTCAGCTTCTGCATTACTGTTATTCGCAGTCGCACAGCACTGGCTGCCGAGAATCTCTTCCTACGCAAGTAGCTGGCCTTATTTCAGGAACGCGAAAAGAAAGCCAGTCCGACAACGGTTGCCGATCGTTTCGTGCTCTCCAGGCTCGCTCGTTTCTTCCCGTGGCGCAGCGCCTTGATCATCGTGAAGCCAGCTACATTCATCGGCTGGCATCGAGCTGCTTTCCGTCACTTCTGTAGCTTCGTACCCTGCGCCTTCCGAGGGACTTCAGCGGCCGGCGGTTCGTACAGATGTTCGGGCTTGTCAGTGTACGCCAGAGCTGTTAGTAATCCGTGTGCGGTCCAGATCTTGACTGTTTTTGGATTGACGCGTAGAACGGTCGCCATCTCGTCGAGCGTTAGCAGACCGAGCGTACGCAGCCGGTCAAAACGTGAGCGAAGTGAGTATCGTTTTTGAATGCGTGCGATGTAACGAGACGTAAACCGCTGGCCTTTTGCCAGAGCGGAACCCGGCATTATTCAGCGTCTCTGCGATCTCGCTGAACGTCTGCGTATCGAGCAACTGGTAGATTCTGCTGACTACTTCAGCGTCCGTCATCCATCCTTCCCATGACCGCAATGGATTGGGCAAAGTGATTGTCCTTTCAGCACCGCCACGAAATCTTAGATGAAGTGTCATCCGTTGTCCCCGAAGTAGCGTGACGTCTTCCACAAGCAGTCGGATCATCCGTTTTCGATCCCGATCGTCAGTGGCGGCATCTCGCCAGAGTCGTAGAAAGTCATGAGCCAGAATGGAGGCTCGTTGCTCCTCATCGAAAACGTGACGGTCCTGTTGACGGCGATGATCGTATTCCTGCTGAGATGGGATGAGAAGGCCGGACCCCAAACGGGATGCAGTAAGCTCCCCAAAGAAACGCACTCGAGGGTGCAAAGGAGACCGGCCATGAAGA
>JBJMGK010000283.1:0-33783 GCA_045807925.1 Bryobacteraceae bacterium
AGTCTGCGAACGGACTTGCGGGCTGTTGCGCTGTGTTCTACGATCGAATCGCGGCGTGCCCCAATGGCTTCAATTCTTGAGACGCAATGGCAACATCTGAGTGCGTCATTATCAAGAAAAAGCCTATTGAAATTCCAATAAGCACGTAAGTGGCCGCGTCCGCCGCAAACGCCAGCGCCTCACTGCAAACGACTCAATCTAAACTGATCCAGCGATCAACCTCATATTGCTTCACAGCCTCTCTGCGCCGGATCACTTCAGATTGTCTTGGCGGGCCTACGGCCCACGAAACCTCATGAAAATGAATTACCGGGTATCTCTGGACTTTGCCGCCCAAGTCGTCGTCCACGCTCAGAGCTAACATTGCAGCTGGCCAGAGCGGCGAGATCGAGAACTCAATGGAGAAGTTAAAGCCGTCAGATTGTCTGATCCGGAGCGTGCGTGTTGAGCGAATAAATAGGCGTTGTCTTCTCCCGCTGGGACTGAGAATAGCCTGCGACCTTGATTAACGTACTTGCGGCATGCTCTCCGCTCGCGCCGGGAGGAAGCGTTATGTCCTACAGAGTAGCCGGAATCGATGTTCATAAAAGGATGTTGGCCGTAGTTGTGGCCGATGTGCACGTCGAAGGCGAGTACCAGTTTGAACGACGCGATTTTGGCAGCAACCCCGAGCAACTCCGATCGTTGGCGGAATGGCTGCTGGAGCAGATAGTGGAAGAAGTGGTGATGGAATCCACGGCTCAATATTGGAAACCGGTTTGGGGAGCACTGGAGCGGTACTGGAAGCCGAGTTGCCAGAAGCGGGAAGGTGCCGAGCCTCTTTCGGGAACCTTGCATCTGGCGCAGGCGCAATCTAATCGCGGGCGGCAGGGACGAAAAAGAGATTTCCCCGACGCCGAAAGACTGGTGAAACGGCTGGTGGCCCACGAACTGGTGCTGAGCTTCGTGCCGGATGTGGAGCAGCGTCTTTGGCGCACGGTGATGCGTGGAAAGTACCAATTGAGGCGCAATCATGTCCGATTGCAAAACCAATTAGAGGCTCTGTTGGAAGAAGCGCATATTAAGTTGTCCAGTCTAGTCTCAGATCTGATGGGAGCCAGCGCTCGGCGCATGCTGCAGGCATTGGCCGACGGGGAGACCGACCCCGTGGCTCTGGCCGCGTTGGCCGATACACGCTTGCGTGCTACGCCGGCACAGTTGCGTGACGCGCTTGGCGCGTGCAGCGAGTTAAATCCCGTATATCGCCGACTACTGAAGATGGCATTGAAGGAATTGCAGCTGATCGATGAGCAGATCGGGCAGCTGGATCAGGAGATGGCGAGCCTGCTCAAGCAGCATCAGGACGCAGTACAGCGACTAGCGCAGGTGCCCGGTCTGGGACCGGATTCTGCACAGCAGATCATCGCCGAAGTAGGTGTCAAAGCGGCGACTTTCGCTTCGCCCAAGAATCTGTCTTCATGGGTGGGCGCGTGTCCTGGAGACGAAGAGAGCGCGGGGATGAACAAGAGCACCCGTTGCCCCAGGGGTAACCGTCACATGCGACGGATTCTCAACCAGGCGGCTAATGCCGCGGTCAAGCAAAAAGGAAGCATCTTCGAGGTTGTGTATCGTCGGCTGGTACCGCGTCTGGGACATGGGCAAACCATCGGAGCAATTACGCATCGGCTCTGTCGAGTGATTTGGATCATTTTGCACCAGGGCGTCAGTTATGAGGAACGAGGCCGGGCCGTAAGCCAGAAATCGAAGCGACGCCGCACGACAAGAATGATTAGGGAACTTCGTAGCTTCGGCTATGAAGTACAGCCGCTGAGTCTTCAAATCGGCACCGCTTGATTGCGACGCGTGCATTTTCGACCTTGAGTCCTAACGTTTCCGAGTACCGAACCGGAAACGTGCGTGCCATGACCTGAATCGAGATCCGCAGGTCCATCGTCCGCGCCTACATTCGTGACCGCGGATTTCCAATCCGCCGAGATTGGATAACTCTTGATGGCTTTGATCCTTCCGGCAAAATCCGGGTGAATAGTGCTTGGATCGCCCGTATCGAGCCCTGTGTCACAAACCGCGATGATCTCGCCTTCGCTCGTCAGGTTCAAACCCTTCGGAGAGAGCGCTGTGTACTTGTTCCCCATGATGGCAGTGGCTACATTGTTTGCCGGACGCGGCACCACCCTTTGGCGGATGTAGCGCACACCGTGGACAGCCGCCAAGCCTTCTATCTGCTTCTTCTGGGCAGCTTTTCGTTCCGTGCTCTGGACGAGAATGTGGTGCGCCTTCGGCTCTTGCGAGAGGATCTGAAATCCGAGAGTACGAGCAGCCCGCGTGATCTTCCCGGCATCGTCAGGATCGAAGATCTCGACCGTGTACACGCCTTGCCGCTCCCAGCGGCGCGGCAACTCCGGCCCTTTCTCTTCTCCAAGGATGCCGGTAGATACCCGATTCCGAAAAGGCAAAATGACCGACCCATCGTACAAACGGTAATCCGCTGATTTTCGGGAGCGTAGAGTCCTTGCAAAGGACAATGTATGCGAAATTGCCCATCGGCTCCCGGAGAGTTGCGCCCGCCCCTCGCACACCAGCCAACCACGCCTCCTTCACTGGACCGATGACCTGAACGATATAGTGGTGCGGTCCAGGTTTGAGCGGCTCAGCCCTTGCGCGTTTCCGAGAGGCGCCGCCGAGAGCGCGGGTTTTCGTTTGTGTGTCGATTGATCGACTGCCAAGCTTCAGCTCGTAATGGTCGGTGATGTCTTCAACGGGAAATTTGCGGGCGAGCGCACCTGCTTCCTCCTCACTAGCCTCTGCCAGTACGAACGCATCGTATTGCTCAATAATCCGAGCCGATTCACTGATTCCGGGCACATCGGCCGCGCCAGCGTAGATCTTCAGCATCCTTGACATAGTTCGCCCATTTCTCCGGACACGAGTTTGCTCACGGTAAAGTTACGTGAGAGCAATAATTGTTACACTCTATCCGATTGCGTGGACGAATGCGGGCCGTGCGGCAGGCGAGCACCTTCCCTGACACCCGAGATGAACTTCAGAGACGCAAGGAACTCTTATTTAGGAGATTCGCCGCCGCCAAAGATCCTTTGGAAGAACGCTTTCCATCGCCATTGCCGTTCCTGGCATTCAGGTGCGGGCGCGAAGCCCAGGCTCTTGTCACTCCGCTGAACAGCAAGGGACTGTAATTCCGTTCCCGGCGCTTGAACGTTAATGGTCAAGAATGAGCGGCAACTATCAGTGTCGGCGATTTCCCACGAGCCGGAGTTTTTCTTCGCGGGACCCCAATCCTCCAGGAACCGCTGATAATCGTAATTGGGACAAGGATGCTGCGTGGTGCACCCCCAAGTCTCGTACGCCTTCTGGTATTGCCCGGCGTTCACTTCACTCAGGAACTGCTTGGCAACTCTCTTTTCGAAGTAGTTGTGAAGAACGAAATATCCGACGACAGAAAGAACCAGGACCGACGCTGCCGTAATAACAATGGTCTTGACTACTCGATTCCGGCGAGATTCTTCGACTCCGTACTGCTGTAAATAACTGCCCATAAGTAAATCCGACCTTGGGCGGCGCTCAAGAGCGGGCCTCTACTTCGAAGGATACGCCTTGTCATAGGCGGCCGTCGCTTCGGCAGTAATTTCGAGAGCAGGCTTGTAGTAGATGGTGTTGGTCGTATCGACTACAACGTCGAGGCCCCGCTCCTCAGCGATCTTTTTCACAATATCGGTCATCTGACGGCCGGCGCGGCCCAGGATATCCTGGCGCTCGTTATTGACATCGCTTTGCAAGTCTTCCGAAAGACGCTGCAGTTCCTTTTGCTTCAAGGTTCCATCTGCCCGGAGTTGTGCCTCGCGGTCGGGAGCGATGTTTTGTACGTTCAGCTGCTGCTGGATCGTTTGGAGCTGATTTTGGATTGCTTGAATAGCGTCTTGACGCGGCCGGTACTTCGTCTCGAGCGTCGTCTGTGCCTTCTTGATTTCTTGAGTGTCAGCGACGGCCTTCTGCGCGTTGATGATGGCGACTTTCGCAGGCCCAATCGCCTGAGCATTGGCACTTACGAAGGGGCCAAACGCGGCAACAGCAAGGAGCACAACGCTCCGGACATTCAAAAACATTACAATAATCGACTCCTGTGAACTTGTGGGGCAGATCTGCTGGCGGCGAATCCAGCGGTCTGCCACGGAAAGTGTGATGCTCTCAGGCTAACATGCGTGTACAGCGTATGGCCTACGTTCTGATCCTGCCTTCGCTGTCGATTTCGAGCGTTTTGTCCCGCCATCGGACCGTTCTCCCGAAGTAGGAAGTCCCCCAGACGGCGAACGCATAGAGATCCCAAGCAGGTGTCAGCCAGAAGAGAAGAGATGCCATTCTATGTCGCAGGATGAAACGGCTGAAGAGGATAGCCGAAAGCATTCGCAACCCGATCAGCATCCATGCGGGGCGAAAGGCGCCTGAAGCCATGGCCGCAGTGGCCCACAGCCCCGCGTGCGTGATCGGAAGCCCGGCATAGGCTGCTCCCTTCGAGCTGCGGATGGTGCGGGCCCATCGGAGCTGATGGCGCCAGACACCTGACCAGCTGTCTTCGCCCAGGGACGTTTCGACGACATACGGCAAAAGAACCGCCCGTTTGCCGAGCCCGGTAATGCGCTTCGCCAACTGATAGTCATCGGCCAGATAGAGGCTAATTGCCACAAATCCGCCAGCTTCCTGCAAATCGGCAGCCCGAAAGACAAGCGTAGAACCAAGTCCAAACTCTCGGACGCCGAGCATCTGGGCGACGAACGTACTCGGCATGAAATCGGTCGTGATTCCGAGGGATTCCCAGGCGGCCGACGCCGTATGCGCCATTGCCCGGTAAGGGCAGGTCACGATGCCCACCGCGGAGTTTTCGAGCGGCGCGACAACGGATGAGAGGTACTGATTGTCTACGCGGATATCACCGTCATTCACGACCCAAACTGGATGCCGGGCGTGCTGAGCAAGAACCGACAGCGTGCCGACCTTTGCATTGGGCAGATCGGGAGCTCCGATGACCAGCTTGATGGGAACATGCGGGTGCTGGGATTGAAGAGTACGAACAACGGGTACTGCGGGATCACTCTCGTCCCGAACGCCAAAAAGAACTTCGAAACGGGGATAATCCTGTTGAACCTGGGACAGCAGAGCGTCTTCCGTATTCGGATCCAGTCCCCGCAGCGGTTTCAGGACCGAAACCCCCGGCTGAAACGGTTTGCCGACTGGTTTGGATGATCGACGCCGCCTTTGCTGCCAGACTTGATTCACTCCCGCCGCAATAGCCAGAAGCTGGTATGCAGCGGGAACGAGAAAGACGAGCTTAACTAGGCGCACTCCCCTCGACTATCGCGCCAGCAGCAGCACTCCGCCGAGCACCAACAAGGTACCGGCGGCCCGCCGCGTGCCGACACTCTCGCGAAGCAGAAATTTGGCCAGCAAAGTTTCGAGTACGAAGGTCGCCGCGGAAGCCGGAACCGCGAAGCTCAACGGGGCAATCTGCACCAGCGCCATAAACGCAAAAAACGAAATGGCCATGCAGCCAATCGACAGGAGCAGGTAACGCCGGCTGACGATAATCTTCAAAAGCCGTGCCAATCCCCTTACGTCAACCGCCTGTTCGCCGCTTCGCTTCATCTCATAGCTCTGAAGCAGGTCCCCGAAGACCGTCGCAAACACGATAATCGAAAGCAGAAGCCACTTCATAGCTGTTCCGACGGGCCGCGATCCCGAGTTTTGCTATCGGTCGTACCGACGATTGTGGTGCCCAGAAAGATCAAGCCGGTACCGAGCCAGTGTGCGCCCGTGACAACCTCTTTCAGAAAGATTCTCCCGAAAACGGCAGCCAGCACGTAACCCAAGCTGGTTAAGGGCAGCACGAAGCTTAAATCCGCCCAGCTGAGGAGTGTCATCCGGCTAAGCAACCACAAGATCAGCAGCAGGATGCCGCCGGCCACAGCCGGATCCAACATGACTCGCAGGAACGAAAGGGGATTGAGACTGACTGACTCTCCCGCGTGTTTCATGCCCCAAGCCAGCGATAAATTGCCCAGAGCATTGAGCCAGATCACACCAAGCACCAACGCGAAAATGCGCAGCCTTGGGACGGATCGGTCAGATCCGCAAGAAACCGTCTCGATCGCGGAATTAGGGACGCTTTCTAATTCCAGGCTGCTAGTCTCCCGCGCTCAAAACAGCAGGTGTTTCCTTCTGCTCGCGTTGTTCTTTGACGAATTGTTTGCGTTTCGATCGCAGCGCGAGGTATTCGCGAGCTTCTTTGTAGAGTCTCTTCCGCTCATCCGTATTGAACATGGCTTTCCGGACCAGACGGAAAGCAACCTTAGGCCGGAAGTAGAATTCGCCATAGAAGCGCTCTACCCAGTCGACCAGTTCGCCTTTGTCTAAGCCGGGGTATTGATAGTTCGGCAGTTGATGGCCAGCATCATCCGTCATCTTTTCGTCGATGGTGATGAGTCCGTTCTTCTTGACGTGATCGTAGAATTCAGTGCCCGGGAAAGGGTGACCGATCGAGACCTGGATCGTCTCGACGTCCAACTCCTTGGCGAAGTCGATGCTCTTCCGAATGGTGTCGCGCGACTCGCCCGGCAGACCTACGATAAAGTCGCCGTGAATGATCAGGCCAAGCTTTTTGCAGTTCGCCGTAAAGCGGCGAGCCATGTCGATCGTTGCACCCTTTTTGATGTTCTTGAGGATCTGCTGATCGCCCGATTCGTAGCCGACAATCAAGAGGCGGCAACCGGCATCTTTCATCGCCTTCAACGTTTCGTAGTCGGTTGTTACTCGGGAGGTGCAACTCCAGGTGAACTTCAGTTCCTTCAGCTTCGCGCAGAGTTCAAGCGTCCTGGCCTTCTGGTAGTTGAAGGTGTCGTCGTCGAAGAAGATTTCCTTCAGTCCCGGGAAGTTCTCAAGCGCGTACCGGCATTCGTTCACGATGTCATCGGAAGACCGAAGCCGCCAGCGATGGCCGGAGTGCGTCTGCGGCCAGAGGCAAAACGTACACTGAGCCGGGCAGCCCCGGCTCGTGTAAAAGGAAAGGTACGGATTCAGGAGAAACGGAACGTTATAGCGCTTGAAATCCAGATCCCGCTTATAAACCTTGGTGACCCAGGGCAGCGAGTCGAGGTCTTCGATGGGCGAAGACTCGGGGTTGTGCTGAAAGCCGCCATCCTTGCGAAAGACAACACCCGGAAGCTCTTCGAGCGGCTTCCCCATGGCGTAATCCCGAATCTGGTAATCGAACTCGCGCTTAACGATGAAGTCAATCGCGGAAGACGCCCGAAGACTCTCTTCCGGCCGGACCGTCACGTGGGGCCCGACGAAGGCTACCTTGAGCTTGGGATTCAAGTCCTTCATCATCTCGGCGATCTTCACGTCTACGTGAAAACCGGGAGTTGAGGTGAATAGGACGAGCAGTTCGAAGTCCGACGCCATTGCGACCGTCTGGTCGATCGAGATCTTGTGGGGCGGCGCGTCAACAACCTTGCTGTCGGGGATCATGCCCGCGGGATAGCAGAGCCACACCGGGTACCAGTAGGATTCGATCTCTCGCGACGCAGGCCAGCGCGAACTCGCACCACCATCGAAGCCCTCAAACGAAGGAGGGTTAAGGAAAAGCGTTCTCATGGACTCCTAAGCGACTAATTCTTAAGGTTACTTGGTTCAGGCCGCAGGCTCAAGCCTAGAGAGTTAACCGGGTGATACTCCGGGGTATACGGGCGTTTCGACATTCAGAAGGAATCCGGCAGTTGCTCGTCGGATCGCTGGTGAACTGAAACCTCTGTCGCGGTACCGGTCTGTGCCGCATCTCCCTGGTTGAATTTGGAGTAGCTGATGTTCAGCTCAACTTTGCCTACCAAGCGTGTGTCGATCGTACTGGTTATATATGAGGGAACCGGCACGCCATCCTGGATCGAGAATCCCCGTTCGAAATCGACTCTCTTGAAGAAGATACTGGGATTCTTCACGAGTCGACCCTTTTCGAGAACAGGCAGGTAAAGCCGAGAGTCGAGCCAGAGTTCACCTTTATAGAGACCGACCCGCTTCTTTCTGGGTTGCAATTGAAATACGAAGGCGGAAGCACCCGCCGGGGTTTGCCGCTCGCCTTTGTACCTGAATTTGTAGTTCTTTGGCGTGATGTCGATGTTCTCTTTGTCCTGGCCCTGCTGCTCTGCCTGAAGATAACGGGCGATGATCTCTTTTTTGACGAAATTGGGTCCCTGGAACGCAGCAACCCGGTACGTTACCTGACCAACACGAGAGATCATCCGAAGCGCGCGAAGCTTTCCGTTCTCCTGTAACTTAGGAACGTTCGCGCTGATTTCGACCTCCATAGAGGCCCCGCGTAGCTCCGGAGTGTGGCCCTTCGCTTCCAGATACTTCTGCAGAATTTGAGACCCGACCGGGTCACCGGATTCGTCTCGCACCGGGATATCCGGGGTAGCGAAAGAGACTACGACCGCACCAAAGAAAATAACCGCTGTCGTGAGAAAGGCGGCCAGCGTGCGTCGCAAACCAGTCCAGTAAGTCTCAGGACACACCCGAGACCCAATAATTTCTAGCAGATCCCTCATTTTAACATTTGTCGCCGACCCTCATGATTCACCGGCGACCATAGGCGTTAGATGAATGTGTCTCAGCATGGTTGCAATGGAGAGCTCAATTTCGATGCCCGTCATCACGTAGCCGGCATCGCGGCGAGCAGAGTCAATCCACGACGAATCAGACGTGACGCGAGTTCCTTTGGACAGGAAGCTTAGCGACGGAAAGCTATGATAACGGCAACCCGTCCGGGGTGTCAGATAGAAAATGCGAAGGGATTACCACAACTGGTTCACTCACAGGCTTGGGCGGCATATGGAACTCCTCGCCTACGGGCACTCGGGAACACCGCTACTGGTCTTTCCCACATCTCAGGGCAGGTTCTACGAATATGAGAACTCGGGGATGATCCACGCGATTTCTCAGAAGATCGAATCGGGGCATCTCCAGGTGTTTTGCGTGGACAGCGTGGATAGCGAAAGCTGGTACAACCGCGGCATTCATCCTCATGACCGGGTTCGGCGTTCGATCGCGTACGAAGACTACCTTCTCTACGAGGTAGTTCCATTGATCCGGAACTTGAATGGAAGCAGTCAAATCGCGATGACCGGATGCAGTCTGGGCGGATATTACGCGTTGAATCTCGCCTTGAGGCACCCGGATCTCACCTCGGCCTGCATTTCAATGAGCGGCGCCTTCGATATGAGGCCATTTATGAATGGCTATTACGACGACGATTTTTACTTCAATAATCCGGTCGATTACGTTCCGAATATCAACGATCCCTGGTTCCTCGAACGGTACGGGAGAATGAGGATCGTCCTGGGAGTTGGAGATCACGATATTTGCCTGGGTGAGAACTTCCGCATGGCACATATCTTAGGCTCGAAAGGCATTCCGCACTGTTTGGACGTGTGGACGGGTGGAGAGCGGCATGACTGGCCGCTCTGGCAGCGAATGGCTAATAAATTCTTCTAACAATTCAAATCGGAGAGCAAAGGGAACATGCCAAAAATCGGGATTATCTACGGAATGGAGAATACCTTCCCTTCCGCCCTGGTAGATCGAATCAATAGCAAAGGCGTTCCGGATCTGGTTGCGGAACATATCCGAATCGGGGGAGTCAAGATGGCAGAATCCTCCGGTTACCGGGTCATCATCGATCGTATTTCGCACGACATCGAGTTCTACCGCGCCTACCTGAAGAACGCTGCCCTGAATGGAACCATTGTGATCAACAATCCATTCTGGTGGAGTGCAGACGACAAGTTCTTCAATTACGCGCTTGCGAGCAAGCTGGGTGTTGCTGTGCCCAAAACGGTCGTCCTGCCACACAAGTCGCACCCGCCCGGGACCACGTCGCAATCCATGCGAAATCTCATCTTCCCCTTGAACTGGGACGAGATCTTCGACTATATTGGCTTTCCGGCGTTCCTGAAGCCGTTCAGCGGAGGCGGCTGGAAGAACGTGTATCGGGTTAACTCTCGCGAAGAGTTTTTCTACGCTTATGAGCAGACGGGCTCGCTCTGCATGACTCTGCAGACAGCCGTGGAATTCACTGAGTACTTCCGCTGCTACGTGGTAGGGCAGGAAAGGGTCCGAGTAATGGCCTACGATCCGAAGCAGCCACACCACTTGCGGTACTCACGCGACGGCCGGGCCAGTTCAGACCAGCTACACGAGCGCATTGTCAAAGACTCTCTGACGCTGTGCCAGGCTCTCGGTTACGATTTCAACACGGTCGAGTTTGCCGTTGAAAACGGGATCCCCTACGCGATCGATTTTCTAAATCCCGCACCTGATGCAGATGTTCACTCCGTAGGGGAGGAGAACTTCGATTGGGTGGTGGAGAACATGGCTCAGCTCGCGATCGAGAAAGCGATGAGCCAACCAGCCACCCCCCAGCTGCGTTGGGATCAATTCTTACGCTGCGATACGGTCCAATCGACGAGCAGCACAGCCTAGGCTCTTACGGAGCAGGAACATATGAAGCCGAGTCTGACCATCGGAATTGAAGAAGAGTATCAGACTATAGACCCCGAAACGAGGGATCTCCGCTCGCACGTTGAGTCGGAGATCCTCACCAAAGGGAAGACTCTGCTCAAAGAGGCCGTGAAGGCCGAGATGCATCAGTCGGTCGTCGAGATCGGCACGGGCGTTTGCTCAAACATTGTGGACGCCAGCGAGCAGTTAAAAGATCTCCGATCCCAAATGTGCGCGCTCGCATCCCAAAACGGACTGAGACTTGCGGCGGCAGGCACGCACCCGTTCGCGGACTGGCGAAACCAGGAGATCTTCCCCGACGAGCGGTATCACGTGATCGTCCAGGATCTGAAGATGGTGGCCCGAGCGAACCTGATCTTCGGATTACACGTTCATGTGGGCGTTGAGGATCGGGAAGTGGCCATCCAATTGATGAACGCGGCCAGATACTTCCTCCCGCACATTCTCGCGCTCTCCACGAATTCGCCGTTCTGGCTCGGTATGGACACCGGCCTGAAATCCTATCGCTGCAAGGTGTTCGACAAATTTCCGCGAACGAACATCCCTGATTACTTCCCCAGCTGGGGAGAATACGACAGCTTCGTCAGGCTGCTGATCAAGACCAACTGCATCGACAACGCAAAAAAGATCTGGTGGGATATCCGACCGCACCCGAATTTCCCCACACTGGAGTTTCGGATCTGTGATGTTCCGCTCCGGGCCGACGAAACACTGGCGATTGCTGCCCTGATTCAAGCCACGGTCGCAAAACTTTATAAGCTCTACGCCGCGAATCAGGGGTTCCGGCTTTACCGGCGCGTTCTCATCATGGAAAACAAGTGGCGCGCTCTTCGTTATGGACTTGAGGGCAAACTGATCGACTTCGGAAAACAGACGGAGGTGCCCGTACGCGACCTGATCTACGAATATCTGAATTTTATCGAGGATGTGGTTGACGAGCTCGGCTCGCGTCAACAGATCAACTATATTCACCGGATACTCGAGATGGGAACGGGGGCCGACCGCCAGCTCCAGGTGTATCGGGATACGGGCGATCTTAAGAAAGTTGTGGATTACATGATCGAGGAAACGAAAACTGGTCTGGCGCCCCAGCCCGTCACGGTGGCGGGCAGAGTATCGCAATGACAACCGACTTGAGAGGCAGAAGCTACGACCCGGAATTGCAGCCGGGGGCCCGAAACGCAGTGAACGTGTGCCTCCGTGTGCAGCCGTCCGAGCGAGTCACCGTGATCACGGATCGTGCTTGTGAAGAGATCGCGGCGAGTCTGGTCGCGGAGCTGGAAAAAACCGGGTGCGACTATCACGCCTTCATCCTGGAAGACCTGGCGCCGAGGCCCCTGGCGGACATGCCCAGTTCTGTTTTGGAGGATTTGGCCAAAAGCCAGGTGAGCATCTTCGCGGTTCAGGCACAGGCAAACGAGCTGAAAACCCGCATGCAAATGTGCGAAGTGGTTAACCAGAACGGGCTGCGTCACGCCCACATGGTCAATATCGATAAGAAGATCATGCTGGAGGGAATGCGTGCGGATTTCCAGCAAGTGGACGAACTGACGCTGCGGGTGATGAACATCGTGAACAAAGCGCGGCAGATTCGCGCAGTCAATCCAGCCGGCACGGACATCCGAGCTGATCTCACGCCCGATTACCGCTGGATCAAAACCAGCGGCATCATCAGCCGGGAGAAATGGGGCAATCTTCCAGGGGGAGAGACCTTCACGTCTCCTTTGGAGGTTAACGGCACGTTTGTTGTCGACGGAGTAGTCGGCGATTATCTCTGCGCCAAATTTGGCGACCTGAAGAACACACCACTGACTCTTGAAGTGCGCGGAAACCGGTTGCAGTCTGCAAAATGCGAAAACCAGGCACTCGAAAAGGAGTTCTGGGAATATACGCATTGCGACGAAAACAGCGATCGCGTGGGAGAGTTTGCGATCGGCACCAATCTCGCGGTACGTGAAGTAGTCGGCAACATTCTGCAGGACGAGAAAATTCCCGGTATTCACATGGCCTTTGGCGACCCGTACGGCAGGCATACTGGGGCAAATTGGACCTCTACAACGCACATTGATGTCGTCGGACGGAATTTTGATATCTGGGCCGACGATCAGCAAATCATGAGCGCCGGCAAGTTCCTGGTTTAACATTTCGGGCTAGCGGCGGCACGCGTGTGATTCCTCAACTCCGGCAGCGGTTCAACGCGAGATGGTCTCCTGATCAGTACGACGTGTTTTTGCGAAATCTCGCTGCTCGCGCCGGAACCACCGTGCCCTTCCGCTGCAGCGAGACTCCGGTCTTCCTGCCGCCTGATCTTCTCGCCAGAACCATTCGTTACGGCCGGGAGCTGTACCAGCAACTTGCCTCTAATCCCGAGTACCGGAAGGCTTCGGATGCAGCGATTCCCGACGAGTTTCGAGTCCCGAACGAGCCCGAACACCCGCTGTTCGTGCAGGCTGATTTCGGGCTGATCCGAGACCGGGATGGCTCACTCCAACCGAAACTCGTCGAGATTCAGGGCTTTCCGTCTATCTATGCGCTTCAGTTCGCAATGGCGGAGGCGTATCGTGAAACGTACAAGCTCGATGAGCTTGCGGACGCTCCACTCTCGCATCTACTCGAGGGCGGAACAGAACAGAGCTTTTCGGAGATCATGAAGCGCGCGATCGTTGACCAGCATGAGCCAGGAGAAGTGGTTCTGCTCGAAATCGATCCCTACGAGCAGAAGACGCTGCCGGACTTCCTGCTGACGAAGCGTATGCTCGGAATCCGGATCGCATCCCTGACCGATGTGGAGCGCAAGGGCCGACAACTCTACCTCGATGGCAAGCTAATCCGTCGCATTTACAACCGTGTGATCGCCGACGAGCTGGTGTCGAAGAAGACTCAAGCTCCCTTTGATTTCCGGGAGGACCTGGATGTCGAGTGGGCCGGGCACCCGAACTGGTTCTTCCGCCTTAGTAAGTTTTCCCTTCCCTGGTTCAAACACCCGAGCGTACCCAATACATGGTTTCTCGATAAACTGCCCGCATTGCCGGGTGATCTGTCGCAGTTCGTCCTGAAGCCGCTGTTCTCTTTCGCAGGACAGGGCGTGGTCATCGGGCCCACGGAAGCCGAGATCGACGCCATTCCGGACGCCCAGCAACGGAATTACATTCTGCAGGAACGGTTGGACTTCGTCCCGACCGTAAACACGCCTGCCGGTCCGACCAAGGTCGAGGTCCGTATCATGTACATACATGACCGGGGCGAAATGCGCGCTGTCACGACCGTAATTCGGACTGGCAGAGGCAAAATGATGGGAGTCGATTTCAACAAAAACCTGGACTGGGTGGGGGCATCTGCCGGATTCTTTCCCCCTTCTCCGTAACGCCCGTCCCGGAAACGCATCAGACAGCTGGAACAAGTACAGGTAACACTCACATGGCCACCGATCCGCGAGCGGGGAAACCCGCCGATCCTTCATCCCTCGTCAACCTGCCTCGTCTGACGACCAGTTACTACGTGCTCAAGCCAGATCCGTCGCAAAGTACGCAGCGCGTTGCGTTCGGCACCTCCGGCCATCGCGGGTCGTCGTTCCACTCGGGGTTCAACGAAGATCACATTCTCGCCATTACCCAGGCGATTTGCCGCTACCGCAAGGAACAGCTCACAACGGGACCACTGTTCCTCGGCATGGATACGCACGCTCTTTCGGAGCCGGCGTTCGCGACTGCTTTGGAGGTGCTCGCGGCGAACGGAGTCGAAGTCATGATCGATAGCGAAGGAGGCTACACGCCAACCCCAGCGCTTTCGCACGCGATCCTGAAACATAATCTTGGCCGGGAAAAAGATTTCGCCGACGGCATAGTCATCACCCCGTCGCACAATCCTCCTGAAGATGGAGGGTTCAAATATAACCCGCCCAACGGTGGGCCGGCAGACACAACAGCGACCAAGTGGATTGAGAATGAAGCTAACCGGTATCTGGCGGAAGGACTGAAGGAGATTCGGCGCGTACCTTTCACCAAAGCCATGGGGGCTTCGACGACACTTCGCTACGATTACTTGTCGAATTACGTGGAAGCCCTTTCGCTCGTCATCGACATGTCGGCTATTGCGGGTTCCGGGCTGAGGCTCGCAGTGGATCCGCTGGGTGGCGCGGGCATCGCCTACTGGCCGCGCATCGCGGAAAGATTCCGCCTCAATCTCGATGTAGTCAATACGAACGTCGATCAGACGTTCCGCTTCATGAGCGTTGATTGGGACGGGAAAATCCGTATGGACTGCTCCTCTCCCTACGCCATGGCGAGCCTGATTGCACTCAAGGACAAGTACGACGTCGCATTCGCCTGCGATACGGATCACGATCGGCACGGGGTAGTGACGCCGAGCGCCGGCTTGCTGAATCCCAACCATTACCTTGCGGTCGCTATCGACTACCTGTTTCGGAACCGTCCAGGCTGGAAAGCCGACGCCGGTATCGGCAAGACGCTTGTGAGCAGCAGCATCATCGACCGTGTGGCCAAGGATTTAGGGCGCCGGCTTGTTGAAGTACCCGTAGGCTTCAAGTGGTTTGTCGATGGCCTGCTTGACGGATCCTTGGGCTTCGGTGGTGAAGAAAGCGCGGGCGCTTCGTTCCTGCGAACGGACGGCCTGGCCTGGAGCACGGATAAAGACGGACTCATTCTGGGTTTGCTTTCGGCGGAGATCACAGCGAAAACCAATAACGACCCCGGCATCTACTATCGCAAGCTGACGGAAAAGTTTGGGGACCCTGTTTATGAACGCATCGACGCCCCTGCCAGCCCGGAACAGAAAGCAATCCTTTCGAAATTGTCCCCGGAGCAGGTTTCGGCCAAGGAACTGGCGGGCGAACCGATAAAGGCCATGCTCACCACGGCACCCGGCAATGGTGCAGCGATCGGCGGCCTCAAGGTGACCACGGAGAATGGATGGTTCGCCGCGCGCCCGTCCGGGACCGAGAATGTGTACAAGATCTATGCCGAAAGTTTTCTCGGCAAGGGACACCTGAAGCGGTTACAGAGCGAAGCTCAAGCGCTCATTTCACGCACGTTCGAGCAGGCGACAGCCAAGACCGTGTAGGCGAGAGCCGGCGTCCGCAAAAAGTTCATCAGCGGCCTTTGCGAAAGAGTACAGCCTGAGTCCCCTGAAGAGCGAAACCCGTGATAGCTACATCACTCAGCAGTAGCATTGCGGTATGACCGAACGCGGAAGTAAGGCCTTGCTGCTTCTCTTCTCTTTGGCGGCTTCCGCCCATTCCCTGTTCTCCCTAGAACAGCTCACCTTTACGCCGTATCACGGCAGCGGGATTTACAAGGTCGGAGAGAAAGTAGGCTGGACCGTCACGCAAGTACCTCCAGCCGATGCGCCACCGTTGCATTTCACCTGGACCGCTCGGAAGAACAACATGGATAACGTGAAGAGCGGTACGCTCGACCTCTCCTCGGGTAAAGGGATCATTGAGGTCGACGGGACGGAGCCAGAGATGCTGTACGTCGAGGTGAACGGAACTGCTGGTTCAGAGGCTCCGTCCGTAGCGGTAACCAGGTCGAAATCTCCGAATCATTACGCGTTGGGTGCTGCGATTTCGCCCGAGAGACTCGGCCCATCGGAGCCCCGCCCGTCGGACTTCGATGCGTTTTGGCAGACACAACTCCACGCGCTCGGCGCCATTCCGATGAATCCCGTTTTGACACATCTGGACAGCGGCACGCCGGGCGTAGAACTCAGCCGGCTTAAGCTCGACAGCGTTGGTTCGCATGTTCAAGGTTATGTTGCGAAGCCATCTCGGGAAGGCAAGTTCCCGGCCCTTGTTATTTATCAATACGCAGGCGTTTACGGGTTGAAGCCGAGCACGGTGACGGAACGCGCTGTTGAGGGATGGTTGGCGCTCGATGTCGATTCGCATGACATCCCGCCCTCAGAGGGAACGGGGGTGCCTCGCAACTATCAGGCGATCGGCAATGGAGACCGCGAAACTTCGTACTTCCTGAATATGTACCTCCGAGACGCGCGCGCTATCGATTACATTTGCAGCCGCGCGGATTGGGACGGACACACAATCGTCCTGATGGGCACCAGCATGGGCGGGCAACAGAGCCTTGTCACGGCGGGGCTGCGGCCTGACAAAATCACGGCCGTTCTCGTGAATGAGCCGGCTGGCGCAGACTCGAACGGAGAACGGCATGGCCGGAAGACGGGATATCCGAACTGGCCCTCGAACGATCCCAAGGTGATGCGAACGGCTCTTTACTTCGACACCGTCAATTTCGCATCGCTGATCAAAGCGCCGACCCTTGCCGCCATCGGCTTCATCGATACGACAGCGCCTCCCGTGGGGATTTGGACGGCAGTGAATCAGATACCGGGTCCGAAGGAGGTGATCGGCATGGTGGAATCCGACCACAACAACAGAACGCCCGAGACGCAGGGTGCGTGGGAATCTCGGTATCGAGAAGTCCTTCACTCGCTGCTCTCGGGCGATGGATTTACGCCGAAGCCGCTCGGACGTTAGAACGGCTTCAGAACGTGACCTTAGCCGATACCTGCACAATGCGCGGGTCCCGGTAACTTGTGATCTGGCCGAACAGCGGGCTGGTGAACGAGGCAGTTACGCCCAGCGGATTCGTGTGATTGAAAGCGTTGAAAGCGTCACCCAGTATATGCAGGTTCACGCGTTCATAAATTCGGATGTTTTTGAACGCAGAGAAGTCCCAGCGCTGGAATCCAGGTCCGTTGATCACTCCACGTCCAGCGTTGCCGGGCCGGTTGACACCCGCCGGTACGTTGGCAAAGCAGGAAGTGTCGATCCATCTCGAGATGGTGTGGGGTGCGTTCGCGTTCGGGTCTTGACAGACCAGATCCGGGCGCGCACCCGCCGAACTTGCCCCGAGGAAGCCGAGTCCGCCTGGGTCGACACCCGAGTTGGTCGGCGTGATCGGCAAGCCTGTGTTGATCTGGACGATACCCGAAACTTCCCAGCCCCCGAGCACTTTGCCCGTCAGCCCATGCTGGGCTCGGAAGAACGGCAGCTCGTATACGAAATTGGCCGAGAAGACATGACGCCGGTCCTGGGGTGCGCGACCATACTCGGCACGGAAGTTGTAGCTGTTTTGCGGCGCCGTCGAGTTGTCGGTCTGGTTATTGGTCAGGCTCTTTGAATACGTGTAGGAGAAGCTCGCCTGCGAATCGCCCTTGAACTGCTTGCGGGCAAAGACCTGAAGCGAGTTGTAGTTCGCATTAAACCAGGGCGCCACCATGTTGATGGCCGTGTAACCCGGATAGGGTCGGAGGGCGTTCAGTCGCGGCGTCGTCGTGGACGTAACAACGCTACCCGCGGGGATCACGCCGGAGCTGAAAGCGAGTCCAGGGTAAACCTCATTGACATCAACAATCCCGAGCAAGTGAGTGCTCTTCGTGCCCACATACGAAACATCCAGGAGAAAACTCTTCGTCAGTTGCCGCTGAATGCTCAGATTCCACTGCTGCGTATAAGGAAGCACGTAATTAGGCGACGTGGCACGAACGCTGGGAGGCGTGAGGGAAACCGAAGGAGTTCCCGCCAAAGGATTATCCAATTGCGTGTTGAGCACTGTCAACGAATTCACGAACGGAAGATTATTGAAGATGTTCAGTTCCGATCTTAGCTCCCGACGGATCACTAACAGTGCCGACCATCGTACCCGTGATGTCGGCCGCATGCATCTGAGTGGACAACACACTCAACACGAAAAGGATCCAAGAGGATGAACCCTTTAAAACTTTGACCAAACCTGTCTCCCTGCCAACAGTAGTACTTCTATTTTGCTACGAAGCAAAAACGGAATTCAGGCGAAAGTGCGTCCAGCCCCTTGGAGCGAGTAAAGGATCCATTACTGATGGTTAAGTCCATCAGGCACCAATCGGCACTACAGCCGCGATTTCGCGCAGCATCATGGCTGGTGTTATTTGCCGGGGCGGCGGGATGTGCCGCTGCGGTAACACTCGATCCGGCAGGAAATGATGAGCTCCGCGCAGATGCTGTGGTCATCACGGGGAAAGTGACTTATCAGCGTGAAGATCAACCCTGGGCCGTCAGCAGCGGAGAACTCGTTCCTCTTCGTAAAACGATCACGACCGGCGACGATGGATATGGGCACTTTAAGGTTGCCGGCGGTGATACTTTCGACATTTTCGCGAATTCACAGGTGATCTTCCGCGCAAACGCGGCTAATCCGGGGGACCTCCTGGACGTTCGCTCGGGACGGGTCCGCCTCCGTCTGGCGGGGACCCGAGGAGAACAGCAGCAGCGCATTTTTACTCCTTCAGCCATCATTACTGCGCGCAACTCGGCAAGCCTCGCGTTGGCGATCGACGAAGAAGGCACGGTGCGGATCGATGTAACGGAAGGCGAAATCCGGGTACAACATGCCCGGCTACCGCGAAGCGAACCTGTCCTTGTGAAAGCGATCGACGCCATCCTCGTGCGGCCGAACGAGACAGTGTCGCGTCAAGTCGATCGCGGATCTCTCTACCGATACACAGTAAAGATATGGTCGGCTCTGAGCTTCGGGCACTCCGGCCATGATGGGGAACCGGTCGAAGGGAATAAGTTCTTCGAGACTCACGCTGTTTGCCCCATCGCCAATGACCCAAATACCTGAGTCTCAGGATCCATCCTCGTTACAATGAGGCCGGATGCTGAAGTTTAGGCATGTAGGGGCCGTCGTGCTTTGTTTTGCTGCGTTCGTGGAATCGAACGCCGGAGTAGCACAGGTGGTTTCAAAGGGAGGACAGGCAACATCTGCGGTGTCCCAAGCCCCTCTCCCGACCGTGCCGCGGGACGCCGCCGCCGGATTGGAGAATCCTTGGGACGTACGGAAGATCATCGCCGACCTGCAAGCCGACACAAGCAATCTTCAACCGTTGCTTCGGCAGATAAACCCGCAGGACTGGTACGACAAAAAAGGAGCTCCAAGCACCTACATCGTGCAATGGCAAAGTGCTCAACAACAACTAAACGATGTGCTTTCTGCGACGAAGTTGTTTGCTCAGAAAACGGACAGTCTGTCCCTGGGTTTAGATACTTACTTCCGGCTGGAAGCGCTTGAGGTTGCCGAACGTGCTTTGGCGGAAGGCGTCGGGCGATACGACACATCGGCAAATGCGAGCAAGCTCAACACCCTCATCGCCCATAATTTTGCCGCACGCGAGCGAATCCGCGGATACATCCGCGATTTGGCCGCCACTACCGAAGAGAACTTCAAGATTGCGGATGGTGAAGCGCAGCGTTGCCGAGCAATGATCAGTAGAGAGCCCTTACCAAATCAGGGAAGAAAGTCCAGGAAAGAATAAATGGAAGCCTTCATTTTTCAGTGCTCGATTTGCGGAGATATGTCGACGAAGTTGTGCATTTATTGCACGAAGGACGCATGCAACAATCACCTTTGCGACCGTTGTCATCGTTGCAGCGATTGCTGCCTCTGTGACCTTCCGTCGAATGCGCCCGACGTTTCGTCGCAAGCCGAACCTGGCGACGAACTGTCTCCGGAATTAGAAGCCGCCATGGACCTGGAGCCCGCCAGGATCGGGATGCAAAACGGCCTGGTCAGCCATTAGGAGCGCGCTTAATTCGTGTGTTTAGGCACCACGTGAAAGCGCTTCTTGGAAGAAGAGGCGGCAGCTAACACCGTGTCGCGGTCTCCCGCAACCCAAGCTTGGCTAATCTCTTTCTCTTCAAGCCCAGCCAATCTCCCTGCCAGGATGAATGCGGGCAGCGCAGTCTTGAGATCGTGCCACTTCGCCGTTTCGAGCACGGAATCGAGCGCACGGCTACGCAGCAGGTCAAGGGTGGCGGCGTCCCGGGTTTCTGTGAGGTTCACAAGCGCCAAGGCCGCGTCTCGGCGATCAGAGAATACGATCGAATTCATCAGCTCGATAAACCAGGTTGGCTCAACACGGATCTCCTGCTCCGGATGAAGCTTGGCTCCGATTGCAACCGCCTTGAGCGCCCTCATGGCGTTTCCTCGCACGTTTTCTTCCGGGTCGCGCAGCGCATACTGCAAAGCATCAACCATGATTTTCGTCGTGTGCGGGCCTCTGGGGGTGTACTGCAGGATATAAGCCGCCGCGGTTCGTTGCTCAGGATCTGCGGATTGGCGAAGAACTCGGTCGATCAGGAGCAGGTCGCGGGCCACCAATGGACGGAACTTCTCCTGAATCGCTCTCGTCTCGCTGTCCGCCATCAAGGAGTACCCGGCGGTGAAATCCTCGTCTGCATTTTTCTCCCGAATACTGGCCGGAAGAGATTCAAGAAACGCATGATAGTTGTCGAGGATGTCGTGTGCCAGCGCCTCCGTGCCTTGTGGCTCGGGATGGTAGTCCACGTGAGGGCCGTCCGCGTCCTCAATGCCGACATATAGAACCAATCGCTTTTCGAGACAGCAGGACGCCTCGGCCCGGGACGCAAGCACGCCCGGAACTTTATCCACGCGGTCCTCGACATCCTGCCGTGCGGGCGGCAATTCGCCCGGTTTTGCACCAATAGCAGCCCTGATTTTGTCGACCGGAGCCTTACGCGCTCCATAGATCTCGATGGGGCCCATCCGAGGCGTAAGGTCCTCGCATTGTCCTGTCAGCGTTATCGTGAATAGAAGACCAAAAATGAAACCTATGCGTACAACCACTTATTTTCGAGACGCGCGGCCGCGGATTTCCGTTTAGGCGATTATCTTTATTTATTAGCCTGCTTCTCAGCGAGTTCACCGATGATTGGCAACCGAATCTGTTTCCCGTTGTAGACCGAGAAGAGCAGATAAAGCCAGAGCACAAATCCAGCCAGGTCCACCAGCGACAGCAGAGCAAACCCGACCAAATGACCGATTGCAGGCAGCACGATCGTCAGGATAATAAACGCAATATTGAGAAATATCGATTGAAACGCGTGGAATCTGATTGTTCGATTCTGGTTGTACGGGGCGAGGACGAGAAAGATAATGCCCGTTACGAATCCCAGTAGATAGCAGAGGGCGCTTGCTGCATTTTCACTCAAACCACCCGCTCGTCCGACGGTGGGTCCTGCGGAAGTAGAGTAGCTCGAGCCAGCAGACGAGGAGTAGCTCGAGCCGGGACCGGAGGAGCCTCCCATCTGAGTCCCGCAATTGGGGCAATAGCTACCAGACGCTTCCGTTCCGCAGTTTGGGCAAAATGGCATGATTCCTCCCGCGGACTGAGCCCGCGCTTTCAGAAGAGTCTATCCTACGGGCGAAGAGAGCACCAGACGGTTCCAGGACGACTATTTCGGGAATCGAGTCGGAGCCTGTCCGCACCAGGACTTTTTCGCGATTTCTCCCGACAATATGTGGTCTGGGTGGGCGACGCCGAAAACGACCACCTATTGCGGGATTACTGCGGGTGCGGTCGCGGTCCAAAACGCAATCCGTGTGACCAAGCACGCCATCGAGTACACCGCTTCCGCCTGGCGCGAAGCGCCAATCTTTTGACTCTCATGGGCGAGGTGAAACAAACTCGCTGCTTGCTTGCCCGTATACCTATCTAACAATTTTGGCGCAGTCCTGCGTAAATCGACGATCAGTAGTCCATCCCGGAATTCGCGAACTGCATCGGGTGCGCTACCGAATAACTCGGGAAAGAACATTCGAGCGGTTGATGCCATGATCACGTTTTAAACGGCGCAGGTCACTATTTGATGGACAAATCGTTTCAGTTCGACTGCTTTCCTCGGCATCAACAAGGAGGAGGCAAGAACGAACGAAACACAGGGACAAGCGCGACAGAGAAAAACTCCTGTCTGCATGAAAAATTCACATTGCTCGCACAGAAACGCAACGTAAACACAAGACGATAAGCCCAGCTATGGTTTCCAGCCTGAAGAGGGATAGAACCACTTGTCAGTTCTTCTGGAAAGAACCCTGTGTCGCCCAGCGTTTCCGTTCCGGCGTGTCGTTGCACAGCCACACTCTTTACTCCGAAGAGAGTCTCGACATGTTGCCACGCCACGTCGGCAACATTCCTCTTCTGAGCAAAGCTCTGGACGCCTCAGTCGATTACACTCAGGCCTTCTGGACACCCCCGCTTTCTCCTCGACAGGCATATCGGTTAGAAGAAAAGCAGATCACCCGCCGACTTCGACTCCCGGCCCTTGTCTCCCTCAGCGACCACGATGATCTTCGTGCAGGCAGCATGCTGCGCGTCTTACCGAGATTTGACAAGACGCCTCTCTCGGTTGAATGGACCGTGCCATTTGGTCCAACGTTCTTTCACGTCGGTGTTCATAATCTGCCCGAATCCGAAGCATCGGCTGTACTCACAAAGCTCCATAGCTTCACGGCTCGACCGCAGCTACCAGCGTTAAAGGACTGCCTGGAAGAGCTAGACTCGTTTCCTCAAGTGCTTTTGGTCTTGAATCATCCGCTTTGGGATGAGAAGCAGATCGGCCTGGCGGAACACGAGCGTATCCTCTCCTCCTTGCTGAATTTTGCAGGAGAACGATTGCATGCTCTGGAAGTGAACGGCTTGCGACATTTTTCCGAGAACCGCCGCGTGATGGACCTCGCCTCTGCGATGGGCAAGCCGGTTGTATCTGGCGGAGATCGCCACGGCTGTGAACCCAACGCGATCTTGAACTTGACCGAAGCCTCGATTTTCGAAGACTTCGTGGACGAAGTGCGTTCGTCGGCCCGGAGTCACGTCGTTTTTATGCCGCAGTACAAGGAATCGGTGAAATGGCGCACGATGCAGACCGTCGTAGACATTCTGCGTGAGTACCCTGGAAACGTTGAGGGCAGGCGAAGCTGGATCGAGCGGGTGTACTATCGGCAGTCCGATGGAGACCGGCTCCCTGTATCCTCGATTTGGCCGAACGGAAACGGGCCGAAAATCTTCACAGCTGTCAGTTGCGCGGTGCGAATCGCTCAGTGGCGCGGCGTCCGCTCAGCGATGAAAACAGTACTGAGTCTTGGACCCAGCGGAGAGGTCGCAGCCTGAATTCGTTTCCTCGGGTAGCTTTTCTGCCAGACACGTTCTAGGAGATCGATCCTTGACCAGATGAACGTCCGACTAGCCTGCTGCCGCGGGCACGGGTTCGAGAGCATTATGCCGTTTTGCTTCCGCGACTTCGGCTAGGACCGACGCGGCACGTTCGCAGTCCTCTCGCGTGACATCGTAGTGGGTAAGCATGCGCATGTGAGTTGCGTTGATTCCGTTGGCCAGTACACCGCGATTCTTGAGCTCCTGGCTGAATTCGGCTGTCGAGATCTTCAAGGCCGCTATATCGAATATGACGATATTCGTCTTAACTCCGGACGGAACAAGGCGGACACCGGGTACCGAGGCGATCCGCCGAGCAAGCATCTGCGCGTTTTCGTGATCGACCGGCAACTGAGAGGGCGACTCTTCGAGAGCAATCAATCCAGCGGCGGCAAGGATACCCGCTTGTCGCATTCCTCCGCCTAAGCGCTTTCGGTACAACCGTCCTTGCGCAATATCTGCGGCCCTGCCGACCAACAGCGAGCCGACCGGCGCCCCCAGGGCTTTTGACAGGCAGAACATAGCGGTATCTACTGAACGAGTTATGCGCGAAACGCTGACCCCCGTTGCTGCCGCGGCATTAAACACGCGCGCGCCGTCCATGTGGACCTTTAAGCCTCGCGAGTGCGATTGCTCGCAGATCTCGTCGATCGCGTCCAGAGAATAGAAGGTGCCGCCGGCCATGTTGTGAGTGTTTTCCAGCCACACGAGCGTCGTCGGCGCGCAATGAGGTCCGTTGGGTCTGAGTGCCGCTTCGATCTGACTCCAGCTGAGGACGCCGTCTGTTCCGGCAATCGAGCGCGCAAGACAGCCGGAGAACCACGCCAGCATCGACAGCTCCCAATCCATCAAGTGAGATCGGGATTCGCAGATGACCTCCTCACCGTGTTTCGTGTGAAGCTTCGCCGCAATCGTATTGCCCATCGTGCCGGTCGGAACGAAAAGGGCAGCTTCTTTGCCGAACGTCGCGGCGGCCCTCTCCTCCAGTTGATTGACTGTCGGATCCTCGCCGTAAACGTCGTCTCCCACCTCCGCGTTCGCCATCGCGGCGAGCATCTTCGGCGTAGGTCGAGTCACCGTGTCGCTTCGAAGATCGATGGGACGTCCCCTAGACATTCAAAAACTCCTGAAAAACTTCGTTCGAAATCAGCACGCCCTTAGGGGAGAGCCGCAAAGCTCCATTATCTTGCTCGAGCATCCCTAGCTCGGTCCACTTGTGTATCGGAGAAGCAAACCTGGACCACTCGGCTGCTGTCGGTCTGATCCCATCAGTCAATCGCAATCCAACGAAGAATCGCTCTTCAACTGCATCCACCTTTTCGCGTTCACCGGCATTCCCGGACTCGGAGTATCGGAGATAAGCCTGGAGGTTATCCGGATTTCCCCAGCGGAAATTACGGTCGTAAGAATGCGCATCCAGTCCGAAACCCACGTAGGGTTCGAGATGCCAGTACTTCAGGTTATGGACCGACTCGAAACCGGGCTGGGCGAAATTCGAGATTTCATACCGGCGATAACCAAGAGCGGAAAGGCGATCGACACCCGATTCGTAGAACTCGGCAGCAGCGTCCTCAGAAGGAAGAAAGCCCGCACTGTAGCGGGTACCGCCCGTCAGGATCTCCTTCCCCAATCGACTGTCTTCGTCCACCTCGAACAAGTAGACAGAGACGTGAGTCGGGGAAAGGCGCTCAATCCACTGCAGCGAGTTCGCCCAGGATTGGCTTGTCTGATGGGGCAGGCCGGCGATCAAATCGAGATTGATATCGGTGATGCCGCATGACCGCAACAACTCGAGGTCACTTTCGACGACTTCGGCGGTGTGATGCCGCCCGGTATGGCGCAGTTCAACTTCCTCAAAAGATTGGACACCCAGGCTTACCCGGTTCACTCCGGACCTGACCCATTCAGCCACCTGCTCGGGGCTCAATGTCCCCGGCGCACATTCAAGAGTGAGCTCGACCAGCGCGCTCGAAGGAATAGCCGTGAGCACATCCTTCAGAACTGACGGATGCATCAGGCTTGGTGTTCCGCCCCCGAAATAGACGGTCTCCGGGAGCCATTGCCACCGATGCTGCTGAATTTCCCTCAGGAGGGCTTGCTCGTACACGGACCGGCGCTGGCCAGATGCGACTCCGGACGCGAAGTTACAAAACGTGCATTTCTGGTTACAAAACGGATACGAAACGTAGACCCCAGGCACTGTCGTTAAAGCGTGACCGCCTCTCCCGTCTGCTTACTGATCGCTGCGGCAATTAACTCCTCAAGCGATTGTTGCGATTCGGGAAGAACGAAGGCTTTCCTGGCACCGTCCCAATCCAGCTTGAAGCTTCGGGAGTGGGCGGAGACCCAGACCTGGCGGACGGGCGTATTCGGACTGACAACAAACTTGGCTTTGGGCTCATCGAATTCGATGGCAAGCGCTCCGGCGTTGAAATCCGGCTCGAATTCGTACCGATCTGAGGCGGCAGCGAGTTTCTTGTAAAGCGATTGCAACGCTGCATCGGCCTGGGATCTAAATTCCTGTTCGTCCATACCTTACCTTCATTCTGTACCGGGCGAGCGAAACAATAGTAACTTTAACGTGTGTGCTTTCATCTGCTAACTGCGCGCTAAGTATGGAGCCTTCGTGTGTACGTCAAACCTCAATCCCGGGCACAAGCAAGCTCTTTGGCGACTTCCTCTACCATTTTGACAGGGTCCAGCAGTATTTCCCCTGGTATTTCGGGAATTTCGAAGACCTACAAAGATCCGCGAAAACAGTAGTCTTTCCGGAGAGCCGGCGCGCCGAGATTGTCCGGGCGCTACGAACGCAGAATCCCACCTCAACCGCCTTGGACCAACTGGAGAAGCCGGGCACGGTAGCAGTCGTCACCGGCCAGCAAGTTGGATTGCTCTCAGGTCCGTCCTATACCGTTTTTAAGGCCTTGACCGCGGTACGTGTCGCGGCACACCTCACAAAAGAGGGCACGCCCGCCGTTCCCGTCTTTTGGCTGGCGACCGAAGATCACGATCTGGCGGAGGTTGACCATGCGTGGCTGTTTGACGTTACCGGCGCGCCGTTGAAAGTCAGCGCACAAGGCGGGTCGATCGCTAACAGCCCGGTGGGCACCGTTGAAATTGCGCAGCTGGATTTGACGGAGCTTTCCAAAGCTCTCGGGGGGTTCCTGTTTGGCTCTGCCGTCGTAGACAGGGTCGAACAGTACTATCGTCCGGGTAACAGCTTCGGCCGAGCCTTTCACGATCTCGTTCGAGAGATCCTCACCGGGTTTGACCTGATCTATCTCGATCCTCTCGCGCCGGAGATCCGAAGGCTTTGCGCTCCGTTTTTGGGCGAGGTGGTTGAAAGGGTTCCCGAACTGATCGCCGAACTACGCCGTCGCAGTTCAGCGCTGGAGGCCGCCGGTTATCACGCGCAGGTCTACCTGGACGGCGACGCTTCTCTGCTCTTCTCCCTCGAAAACGGAAAACGTGTCGCGCTGAAGTACAAAGACGGCCGTTTTACCTCGAAAGATCGCGCGGTTGACAGCGCCGAATTGGCGGCGCACGCCGAGAGCTTGTCGCCGAACGCGCTGCTGAGGCCGGTAATGCAGGATTATCTGCTTCCGACCGTGAGCTACGTAGGCGGACCTTCCGAGATCGCCTATATGGCCCAGAGTCAGGTGCTCTATGAGCGATTGTTGGGCAGGATGCCGGTACTCTACCCTCGCCATAGCTTCACGTTGCTCGATGACCGGGCTACCAAACTCCTGGACCGGTACGGGATTCATGTTTTAGATCTGCTGGATTCGCAAGATCGGGTGAAAGCCGTCATCGCGAACAAGCTCGTCCCTCACGACCTTAGAGGCGAACTGGGCGCAATTCGGTCAGGGATGACAGCTTCTCTGAGCGGGTTTCGGGAGAAGTTGCTTCAGTTCGACCCGACGTTGTCAGCAGCGACCGATAAGAGCATCGCGAAAATTAGTTATCAACTGGATAAGCTGACGGCGAAAACAGCGCGTGAAACAATGCGAAGGGACCACCGTGCCGGGGGTGATGCACAGTATCTCTCGAACCTGATTTATCCGCATCGCCACTTGCAGGAGCGATTCTATTCAATTCTGCCTTTTCTTGCGAAGCACGGGCTCGATCTGCCCCAGCGGATCTACGGAGAGACTCAGGTTTCCTGTCCGGATCACATGGTCCGAACGTTCTAAGCCGTCTTCACTTGGAAGTAAGAACCACGGCAATTGCGCTCTGAAGCTGTTCCTTTGACCACGTTGTGCTGATGAAGAGCTCCTGACGAGCCCCTCCGCTCAGAGCAATAGCCTTCCAACCATTCGAAGTCGCCACGGTCAATCGGATGGAGGGCGGGCCTTTCGCGTCGCGCACGGGCCGGATCACACCAGGAATGATCGAACGAATATCGCTATTCGATTTTAAAAGCCGTTCCAGCACCGGACGAAGTCCATCGATAATGCTGTGCTCGATTTTGAGCTTTCCCTGCGTAGCCCGGAGTTTCACCTCACCTATTCTCGCGCTGAGAGAACTTCGAATTGGCTTCGTTGCTAGCATCGCTATATGAGCGGCGGCGAGCTCGATCGCTATTCTCGACAGATTCGATTCGAGCCGATCGGTGAGCGCGGACAGGCAGCAATTCGAGCCGCTTCGGTTTGCATCATTGGATGCGGAGCACTGGGCAGCTTCCAGGCAGAGTCATTGGCCAGAGCAGGAATTGGAACGCTTGGTCTGATCGACCGCGATTACGTCGACTTGTCGAACCTGCAACGACAATGGCTCTACGAGGAGCGCGATGCACGGGATGAAACCCCGAAGGCAGTTGCGGCTGCGCGACGGATTGCTGCGCTCAACCGCGATGTTCAGGCGATTCCTGCTGTCAGCGATGTCACGCCTTCTAATATCGAGGAATTGACGGCGGATTACGATCTGTTGCTTGATGGTACGGATAACTTCGAGACGCGGTATTTACTCAACGATCTGAGTGTGAAACGAGGAGTGCCGTGGATTTACGGAGCGGCGATTGGCGCATACGGAGTGGTGATGCCGGTTGTTCCAGGTCGCGGTCCTTGCTTTCGATGTATCTATCCGGAAGCTCCCACCGGCGCTTTGCCCACGTGTGATGTGAACGGAATCATCTCGCCCACAACCGCAACTGTGGCAGCCTGGCAGGTATCACTGGCGCTTCGACTGCTTGTGGGGTGGAACGATTTTGTCTGCCGGATTCAGAACTTTGACGTTTGGGCCGGCAGAAGTCACTCCATCGCCGGGGGAGAGCGCGACCCCGGCTGCCCCGTTTGCGGCAAGCGAGAATTTAGTCATCTCGATGGGCAGCGGACTTCCCCGGTGAGTTTATGCGGCCGCAATGCCGTGCAGCTTCACAACACAACGAAATCGATCGACCTCCAGGAACTGGCCGTGCGACTTCGAGCATTAGGAGAAGTGCGAGTGAACGAGTTTGCGCTGCGCGTGTCGGTGCCGAAGTATGACGTCACCCTGTTCGCGGACGGACGCGCCATCGTGAAAGGTACGACCGATGTAGCGGCCGCACGCAGCATCTATGCGCAACTCATCGGCACCTGAACGTAGAAGTGTGCGATAGCGACATGCGAACATAAGAGAACAACGCCACCGGGCGGTTAGCTCAGCCGGTTAGAGCGCCTGCCTTACAAGCAGGAGGTCCACAGTTCGATCCTGTGACCGCCCACCATGATTCCAAAGAACTTACCTCGTGCTCCCCGAAATCCTCAGGGTGTCGTACGGGTGTCATAAGCGTTCCTTGATCAATCTTGTCGGTGCTGAAATCGCCGCGGAAGAGGCGGTCCACCTCTTCGACGACGCCTCGCACTCGTTCCGTCCACCGGCTGAACGTATATGTTCGCCGTGGTGGTCACGCTAGCGTGTCGCAGTTGCTGATGGATGTCCTTGAGGGAGCCTCCCCCGACGCTTGCGATGGTGGCGAAGCCGCGCCGGAACATCCGCAAATTAACGTCAAGGCCAAGCTGGTCGCAGGCCGGCTTCAGAACTCGCTTCAATCAATTCGGAGACGAAATAGGCTTGAGTTCCCCGCCGCGCTTTCGGCTGGCGGGAAACAGCCAGGGCAAAGAATTGGGCACTGCGTATCGACAAATCTCGGCCAATTCTGCGTATAACGACTCCGGCACCGCAACCTTGCCCTCGCTTCCTTCAGTTTTCGTCGCGCCTAGCCGGCCGCGGGAAAATGTCCGTTTGATATGTACCGTTCGGTCCGCCCCCACATCCTCCGGGCGTAGCCCGAATACTTCGCCGGGACGCAAACCGCAGCGAGTCAGAAGGCGCAAAATGGTCTGATCACGCGGCTCCAGGCTCGGCTCGATGAGCCGAATTTGATCGACCGTCAGAAAGGGCCGATCGGGCTTCCTCGTTTGAGGGAGCACAAGCTTCCGAGTCGGATCGATTGGGATGATCTCCTGCTCTCGAGCATCTCGAAAAATAGCGCGCAGATAGCTGCGCATCCCCTTCACCGTGTCATGGCACTCGTTCTTGGCGAGCTTCACGAGCAGACTCTGCACTGAAGCCAAGTTGATTTCGGTTAACGGTTGTGAGCCAAAAACCGGCTCCACTTTGGACATCAAGAACTTGAATTTTTCATGGGTCGCCTGTCGCCAAGAGCGCAGCGCGCTCTGATCGGGGTAGTAACGCTTCCAAGCGAATTCAGAGAAGGTCCAGACCGGTACCGTCTCCACTTCTTTGGGGTTCATCACCGATTCGCGGATGAAATCCCATTTGGCTTGTGAGACTTAGCACTCATTGTCCACGCGCTTACGTATGGGTGCCTGTTTCCGGAGATGACGCACCTTCTTAATGCCGCCCAGGAAGCGAGAGGAGACTTTCAAGCTGAATGGACCGCAGACGGGCTTCGAAGAGCAGTCCATCGCTTCCAAGACGCAGAGCAGGCACATGCGGCTTTTACGCTGGAATACTTTCTGCTCATGTATATCGAGATCGCAGAATCAGCAGAGCCCACCGAGAAAGGCTCAAAATAGAGCTTTTCCAGCGACCTTCTGGGGAGAACCGGACACCAAAAAGGCCTAGATTTTCGTTCGATTCGTGTCCGCGATTCTTCAATTTGTCCGCGGACTTTCGGTCATCAAACGTTCTTCCAACATTCTGGACGGCCAGAGTGCGTTGTTTACACCAAAACAATTGGAGGCCTTATTAAGGCCAGGATCCTCAACGAAAACGATCAGCAAAGACGGGCTGCGTCAGTTGCTACGTAAAGCCTCCAACCGCCGTCCGGCTGCAAGTCGGCTTCCCAATTCAACCGTCAGCGAAGTCACGTGGACTCTGACGAGCGCGTTGGAACGGGGAGGATCTCATTCCGATCCCTCACGTCATCGAAGAATCCATCGCTTCCTCAGGCGTAATGGCCCCACGGATGATTACTTATCTCGTCACGAACAATCTGTACCGGTTCGTCGTCAACTTCGATGACGCGAGTCGCATCATCACCCACATGTACGCAAGTATTGCGTACACAACCTCCCTCTCTCGCCGCGGCGTGGCCGAAAATGATTTGCCTCACCTCATTACGCGGTTTTGGTGTGCAGTTGTCGGCTTCTTCAAGCCAAGGGCCACTCGCCGCGATTCATGGCCACACGCACGTTACGGCCCTTGATCATGAAGTACTTCTTCCCCAAGCGGATCATCAAGTTTGTTCCCGAACCGACGAGTCAACCGGCAGTCATTGAGGTGCCGTTCACGGTTTCAGCGCTGATTTCAGATCTGGAATCCGGAACGTCAGCCGAAGGGAGCTACCGCGGGTGAAGCACACACCGAATGGAATCAGAGTCGGTTTCCATGCGTTCCTTCCGAAGCTATACTAAACGTCAATCTTGCGCTCGCGTCCCGGGGGCGTACAGTTGTCGCGGAGAGCGGCGTGATTGCCAGCTAGGCTCTGTGTCGCCGCCGCATTCTTCTACAAACTAATTGGCGCACCTCAGTTCAGATTTTTCCGGCTTGGGCCAACATGAAGGTTAATTTTAGCCATGGCAGAGTTTCGGCAGGCTGGGCATTTAGGAAGGCAAAGAAATACTGTCGTTCAGAGGAATCCGATCCAATACGCGGCGGTTTCTTTTGGTCTTCGCGGCACCGAATGCGATAGATCTCGGAGCTCGACGACCTTGTGGAACTACAGCAGATTGCCGACTACGGCGCGAGCCCTGACCACGGATTGCATGTGCTCAGGGCTCGGTACCTATTGAGTCATGAGTTGACCGAAGCTTGGGCTCGATCGAGCCAGAGCTTCATCGGCCGCGCTACTCGGGCGTACGACGCCACGCTCGGGTCATTACGAGGTTGGCGACATCACCGGGGACGGACCAGCTGCCGAACACGAGGTGGAGGCCATTCTGCTCGGCGGCAAGCCAGGTCCCAGAAATCCTCGGGACACGTGAGGGCGCACGCCCCTAACTTAAACGCATCTACACTGTTCCTGTGTGTCTTTGGACCGGGATAAGTGCTCGTCAACCCCGAGGCTATTTTGGGCTACTCCCGTGCATTCAGCAGAGGGTTCTGGCGCGCTTGTTGAAATTGCAGTTCGCATGTCACCGCCTTGAAGCGGAAAGGAACCGGTGCACGACCACGCAAATTTGGCCGAAACGGACTCCGGAGAGATTGGAACGTTCTGCAGAACGCCACTTTCACTTGGCAACTTTGTTGGCGTGGGAATTGTATAGTCAGTATCTGTTTGGTTTGGGAGGAGGTGGTCGCGACTTGTGCTGCGGAATCCAGTCAGAGCTTTTCGTAGCGCATCCGGCGTTTACGATACACGTTAACGATGTTGAGCCTCAAAAGGCCGCGTTGACGAGTATCGCGAGTTCCCCGGCCGGCTCACTGTCGCACGGCTATTGAACTCCCACCCCAAAACGGCTCTTGAGCCAAGCTGAAACCGAATAGAAATCAAATTGCATACCCAGAGCAGGCACGCGCTACCGAATGGCGCGTGCCCGCTCGTAGCCTTGAAACAAGGCAGTTTCGACCTTAAGAGAAGCTGTCCGGAAAATCCGAGATGTCCTCAATTGGGAAGATGAGCGGCATTCTCGCGGAGATTTTCTCTAGATCAGCTCGGCCGACCCGTGCGAGGGCCTTCCGTATGTTGCCAGCGGACCAATGGGTCGCCCTGCTCCTCGCCGAAGTAGCGGCCTCGAGAAGAACGGCCATGTGGCGGTAATGATATCGGCCGGTAAAGCGAACGAACAGCAAGGCAAGTTCCGCCAGAGCGGAAAATTCATTCCGTAACCTTCGTAATAAGAAACCCGACTTTTGCTGGCTTCCATCGCCTCCCGGAGATAGGTTGCGTATTGCTCGGCCGCGGTTCGGCTCGTCGAACGCATCTTCACGAGTTCACTCTGTAGCGTATCATCGGTCGGCTCAAATCGAGGATGAGGCAGACCGCGTAAGAAGGTTTCTACGTTAGCGAGTTCATCCGCGAGAAGCTTGATCTGTTTACGCTGAACATCGATTGAAGGATATGCGAGTTGGGACCGTTCTTCCCAAGCGCAACGCTTCAGACTTTCCGTCAGACCGCGCCTGACGTCTACTGGGTCGTGTTTGCGTGACCGTGCTGCGGTCCGGACCACGAAAGAAAAGGCCCTTTCAGCTTCCCTATCGCCGCGCTCCACCAATGCTGTAAATTTCTTTTCCCAATCGGGAGAAGCCGTCCAATGTCTCGTCTTAAATACAGCAAGAGGTGCTTGCTTTCGATTAAAGTCGTTCAGAAGCATACAACGTATGTACATCATTATGCCGAATAGAAGCGACTGACGGCTAGAGTCCTTGCCTTAAGAGATGTATTGCAAATGAGTCAAGTTTACGCAGCAAGTCTTTGGGCCTCGCAGCAGGCGTCGATTTCGGAGTTGAGTCGGTCGAAAGCGCGGCGGAGAGGGGCTTCGATTGGCCGCGACTGCGGCATGATCTCGGCGAGTTTGGGGCGCAGCAGCCGTGCGTAGGTTCGGGAGAAGAACAGCGCGATGCGCAGACCGTCTGGCGTGAGTTGATAGCGGTGGCTATGGGGAATGCGTTCGATGACGCCGTGGAGGCGGAGACGGCGAAGGTCGTAAGTCATCCTGCCGATGGGATAGCCGGCCGCGTCGAGACCCAGCAGTTGCGTCAGCAGAACGCGTATTTCCCGATTGTTGAACCCACGGG
>JBJMGK010000284.1:0-92308 GCA_045807925.1 Bryobacteraceae bacterium
ATTTGCCAACCATTCCGAGTGAGCAGCGCAGCTTTTTGGCCACTGCTCTGTTATCCAGACCTTCGGCGCAGGCCAGCACCACTCGCGCCCGCCGTGCCACCGCCGGCCGACTGCGCGACCGCTGAGCCAAAGATCGCAGCCGCTGGTGCTCCTCTTCGCTTAGGCGCAACGCTTGTTTAGGACGCCCTCTCTGCATACTGAGTGGACGCCTTTCCGTCCTATTTATTCCACATATTTCTGTGACGGGAGACTAGCGCTTTAGATGCTCCCGCTTGTATGCTTCGTACTGGCTCTTCAGTGCCGGATCATGAGGGCTGGGATAGATGTCGCTCGACTTGTATTTCCCGGTCTTCAACATCATCTGCGTCCATTCGTCATGGACATGAATTTCTTCCGCATTTTCAATGATTTCCTTCACGAATTGCGGCGGTATGAAGTAGATCCCTTCGCTGTCTCCGAATACGACATCGCCCGGCATCACCGTCGCGGCCCCAATGCGAATGGGCACGTTTACGCCCGTCAGCATGCAGTTCGCAATCGGTGTCGGGTGTGAGCCGCGGATGTAGACCGGCATTCCCTTTTCCGAGATACTGCCCAGGTCGCGAACGGCCCCATCCACCACAAATCCTTTTTGAGTAAAGACGTTGATCGCCGTCGCCAGATTGTCGCCGACGTAGGTGCCGCCTTCTTCCTTGCCGTATAGATCGACAACAATGACGTCCCCATTTTGCAAACTGTCGATCACGCGCTGGTTCGCGTTTCGTTTCACGCCACCCGCGTTCGCCTTCTCCTCTGCCACCGTCTGGACGTCCTCGCGAAACGGCATGAACTGCGCCGTGACAGCTCTTCCCACCAACTTTTTATCGGGATGGACTATTTGCCAGTGGCCTTCGAATTGATTCACGTAGTGATGGCGATTGAGAATCGTCCAGACTTCTTCCGCGCTGACTGCCTCTAGCTTCTTCAGGAGATCATCGGGAACTCGGGGGCGGCCATCGGCGGACCGCTCGAACGGATTACTTTTCGTGTAGTCGATCAGTTGTTCGCGACTGAACGCAATCACCTGTCCCTGCAAGCCTGCACACGCCAGGACAGCAAGACAGAGTAGCTGAAGCCTCTTCATGACAGTTACGAAGCATATCAAGAGCAGCTCAGGCCCACCACGTTTCACCCGGGGCAAGGTGCGCTTTCGCAACATCCGGGTTGAGCTCGATACCGAAACCCGGCTTGTCTTGTATCGTGAGATAGCCGCCCTGCCAGATCGGTCCTTCGTGAACGACCAAATCGGGCCACCAGTCGATATAGTTTGCCAGCTCGTGTATCCGGAAGTTTCTCATGGCCGAGGCCGCGTGAGCGGAGGCAATCGTTCCAACCGGGCTTGCCGGATTATGCGCCGCGGTCCAGATGCCGTAACTCGAGGCAAAGTCTGCGATCCGCTTCGATTCGAGCAAACCTCCGGATTTCGGGATGTCGATATGAACGCCGTCCGTTCCCTGTAGTTCGATGAGCTTCTCGAAACCCGCGAACCCGTATAGATTTTCGCCGGTTAAGACGGGGACGGGAGAGCGCTGCCTGACCGTAGCCATCATTTCCGGGTTCTCCGGGGGAACGGGATCTTCGATCCACATGGGGTGTACATGCTCGAGTGCCTGAGCCAGTTCCACAGCATCGCGAACGTCGTAGTGCCAGTGAAGATCGATACCAAAGTCGCCCTCTGGGCCAAGTTCTTCACGAACAATCTCCATGTACTTGACTATGTGGTCGATGTCGGAGCGCTTCAGGTTGCGAAGGTAGCGGTCATGACCCGGTTGTTCGTACGTCGGATCGAGCATGCGCGGGATCGCGTCGCCTTGAAACTTAAACGCCGTCCAGCCCCAACGTTCCACGCGGGTGTCCCTCACCAGTTTGCGCCAGGATTGCGGGTCCTGCGGTCGATCTTTCGGAATCTGAGTCGTGCGATAAAAGCGCACCCGATCCCGGAATCTACCGCCAAGCAGATTGCATGCCGGCGTGTTCAGAATCCGGCCCGCCAAATCCCAGAGTGCGATTTCGATACCACTGGCGGCCGATACCGTGGCGCCACCGATCGCTCCCGCACCGGCGCTCTCCATGAGCATCTTCGTGTAGAGCTTGTCCACGTTGAGCGGATCTTCGCCCAGGATGATCCCTCGCATCTTGTTCACGACGAGATCCTTGACACCCCATCCCCAGTAGGCTTCACCCAACCCATAGAGACCGGCGTCTGTTTCAATCCGGATCAGGTTCCAATCCCACGTGCCGCGAACGATCATGCACTTCACGTCGGTTATCTTGATCTTGCGCCCCAGGTTGGCGGCTTGGCCAGCATACGGTTCCGGAAATACGTGGCGCGGCATTGCCAATCCGGCGGCAAGCGCTCCGGCGGATTTGAGAATGGTACGACGAGAGATGTCTTTCATGAGCTGAGTGTCCCGAGGAGTAATCTTACATAGAAACGAATCGAGCTGATGTCTTCGCGGGCATCGCCAGGAGTTTATCGCTATGAGAAAGAAACTGAGTTTTTCCGCAGTAATCGTCGCAATCGTTTGCTTGAAATTGATACCCGATCATTTGAAGGGCGATGCCGCTCCGGACGATCTAATCACTGGCTTCCGGCAGGTGGAAGTGGCGTCCGTTGCGGATGCCATCGAGCAACTTTACGGCAAGAAAATGTACATGAGCCACGACATGCGGCCGCTCGCTACAACCAAGTTTGCGGGGCCAGCTGCTACCGTTCGTCTCACGAAGGGCGAAAACCAGGAAGGCTCAAAGGCGGTGCAGGGCATGATGGACGTCATCGACGAAGCACCACTGGGATCGGTTTATGTCATGTCTCTCGAGGATGGCCTTGATTACGCCGGCATTGGCGGTTTGATGAGCACAGCCATGAAGTATCGCGGTTTCGCCGGAGCCGTGGTTGACGGCGGCGTGCGCGACACGCCACAGATCACGAAGTTGCAGTTTCCAGTGTTCAGCCGGGGGGTGGTTCCTTCCACGACCGTGAACCATTTCCGAGTCACTGGGAAGAACGTGCCGGTCGTGTGCGCGGGCGTCACGGTCAGGCCGGCCGACATCATCGTTGCCGACATGGATGGCGTGGTTGTCGTACCTCGAGAGAACGCACCCGAAATCTTGAAGAAAGCACAGCAACTGGATGAAACGGAACACAGCATGTACCCGTTCATCGAGAAATACAAATCCATCCGCGAGGCCGTTTCGAAGTTTGGCCGATTGTAGCGCCGGGTAAGTAATATACGCGAGACCAGACACCTAGCAGGGTGTCTACCCTGTTGAAGAGGTGAACATGAAGGCAGTGCGATTGCACGGGTACGGCGGTGTGGACCAACTGGTTTACGAAGATGTCGAAACCCCGGAACCCAAAGCTGGTGAAGTGCTGGTGAAGCTTTCGGCGACAAGCGTTAATCCGATCGACTGGAAACTTCGGAGTGGCGCGGCAAAGCATCTGATGCAGCTCACGTTTCCGGCTATTCTGGGGCGCGATCTCTCGGGTACTGTCACGAAAGCGGGTAAAGACGTCCGAAATCCGGAACCCGGGCAAAGGGTTATGGGATTAGTGAATGCGACTTATGCAGAATACGTGGTCGCGAAGGCCGAGCACCTGACAGTCATTCCGGACGGCGTGGAACTGGAGGACGCTGGCGCATTACCACTTGTCGTGACAACGGGCGCGCAGCTGGCCCACCACATCCGGCCGAAACGGGGCGACATTGTACTCATCACGGGAGCATTAGGGAGCGTGGGCCGAGCGGCCGTCTACACGGCCATGAGCATGGGAGCCCGGGTGATCGCCGGAGTGAAATCATCCCAAAAAGAAGAAGCGAGTTCCTTGGGCGCCGACCAGGTCGTTGCCATCGATAGTTCCACCGAAATCGCCGATCTGCCGGAACTGGACGCAATCGGGGATACCGTCGCTCACGAGGTGATCCCTAAACTCATCCCGAAGCTAAAGGACGGCGGCGTCCTGGGATCCGTGTTGGGGAAACACAAAGACGCCGAAGGCAGAAACATCCGTGTGGAAGCGTTTATGGCGACGCCGGATCCCTCTCTGCTTCGCCAGATGGCGGACGCCGTTCGTGATGGGAAGCTCGTTATCCCTATTGCCAGGAGAATGCCCCTGAGCCAGACGGGCGAAGCCCAGAGGCTCGCGGAACAAGGATCCGTGGGCGGGAAGATTCTGCTCATCCCGTAGTGCTTAACGGCTCAGTGACTGATCACGGATCAACTTAAAACGTGCTACTTCGGCGGAAAGAGCGGGTCGTCTTTCGCCACCTGCTCCACGGAAACGGGCGGTATTCCGGTCCCCCATAGCCTGTTCATCGTCTTGATCGCCTCGTTGGCAATAATGGCGTAACCGGTGTCGTCGGGATGCATCCCATCGAGCGAAAACAGGCCACCCAGGAAAGCGGTCGTCAGGCGTCTTCCTCCAACTACTTCGCCGTTCGCGGCAATATCAGCGACTAATGCGTTTACGTCCAGGATGATCACGTTCGCTCCCGCTTCCTTGGCAATGATTTGGTTATAGGCAACTGCGGCAGACTTAGCCTTTTGTACCAACTCGAGAGATCGACCGACATACTTGTCGCAAATGTCCCCGCTGGCACTTGGATTCGTCAAGTCTGGAACCACGTAGTCTGTGGGGTTTGGAGTATTCGGCGCGGCGTGGCACCGTTCGGTAAAGGCTTCACGTGTCCATAAGAATGGAATGTTAGTGACATCCGGCACGTTCGCCAGCATCATCCGGGCGTTCGTTACCTTCAATCTGCTAATCACCTCGTGATAAGACGCCTTGAAGGCACCTTCCGAGGTCGGATCATATCCGAACGTAAGCGCCTGCAATGCATCATTGCTGCCGAGCGATACGAGGATCGTGTCCGGATGCGCCTGAACGGCACAATCAACCGAACTTAGCGTCACTTTTCCGGGCGGGAGGTCGAGGACCCCACCAGATGGGGCCAGGAGTGCGCCGCAGGAGTTCGGGAGACCAAGCACGGTAAATGCGAGAACATCCTGCGCGTTCGCCCCCTGAGGGTTTGTAAGGAGTTGAACGAGATCGACTTGTCTGGCAAGTGCGTCTGCCACAGTGTACGAAGGAACCGAGAAGTTGAGAGTCTTGGCAAACGGGTTTGCGCGCCCGCCGATCCCTGGATACCGTGAGATATGCTTTCCGCTATCAGACGTGATCAATGCAGGCGGAATACCGGGATACGTAACCGTTGGGTTCTGGAGATCCGTCCCGGCTTGCTTGGCAATCAATTGGGCATAACCGTGCTCTTGTCCTCCAACAGGCGCGATTCCCGGAGCGGTTTCGCTGGTGTATAACGAAAAGTTCTGAAATCCTGCCATCAGCGAGTCGCCGACCGCTACAAGGGTTCCTAATTTGCTCGGTGGCGCGGCATGCACTTGCAAACCGGCGAAGAGACAAAACGAGAGAAGCTGATAAAAACGTCGCATGCCTCCTGACATGGTCGCATGGAGGACGTATCGTGTACTACAACTAACACAACAGACTCGGAATAGTCCCAGGTCACCGCGGACGAATTTTCCTCAGCCCGCCGCCAGCCGAACCTGTATTTTAAGGATGATGCGCGTCACCGACATTGCCATTAACGAATTCCTCGAAGACTCATCTGGATACCGGGGCACGGCGGATCGGGTACTCCAGCCGGAAACGGTGGAAGAACTTGCTCAGATCATCCGCGAAGCGAACCAAAATCGGATCGCCGTCACGGTAGCGGGAGCCGGTACGGGATTGACCGGCGCTCGTGTTCCTCACGGGGGCGTAGTGGTGTCGCTCGGACGCTTCCAAAAGCTTGAAATTACAAAAGGTTCGGCGCGATGCGGTGCGGGACTCCCTTTAAGCGAGCTGCAGGATCAAGCGTCCAAGACTCGGCAATTCTTCGGTCCGAATCCGACGGAGAGCTCTGCTTCGATCGGCGGCATCATCAGCACAAACGCGGGCGGGGCCCGTAGCTTCCGGTTCGGCGCGATCCGCCGCCATGTACAAGCGCTACAAGTCACCTTCATGGATGGCCGCACCGTAGAAATGAAACGGGGCGAGCGAGTGGATTTCCCGTATCGGGTTTTGCGTCAACCCCAAACCACAAAGAACGCCGCCGGATACTACCTCCAACCCGACCTCCAGTGGGTTGATCTGCTGGCTGGCAGTGAGGGCACTCTCGGGATCGTCACGGAAGCCGAGCTTGCCCTATTCCCTGAGCCGGCGGCCATCCTGAGCGGTGTTGTGTTCTTTAGAACAGAAGAACAGATGCTCGATGCTGTGGACGACTGGCGAACCCTGGACGGACTACGCCTTTTGGAGTCCATGGATGCACGTGCCCTGGACCTGTTGCGGCCCCGGTATCCCGACATTTCGCCGCCAGCAAACGCGGCACTTCTGATTGAGGCGGATCTTGCCTCCGACGAGGACGCCGAAGTCGACCGTTGGAGCGAAAGGCTGAACCGTGAGGGCTGCCTTGAAGAAGAATCCTGGTTTGGGCTGCAGGCTGCTGACCGGGAGCGCTTCCGTGCGTTCCGGCATGCTCTTCCTGCCATGATTGTGGACCGCGCCAGACATGGCAATTGCCGAAAGTTTGGAACTGATTTCGCAGTTCCCCTCGAGCGCAATCGCGATCTGTATAACTACTACCGCGAACTGTGCGACGCCGTGTTTCCGCGGCAGTACACCATATTCGGCCACATCGGCGATGCGAATGTTCACGTCAACTTACTTCCTGATACGGACGAAGGTGCCGCCAAAGCAGAAGCGTTGATGGAAGACTTCGCGAACTACGTCGTGTCGCTCGGCGGAACCGTCGCCGCCGAACACGGGGTCGGCAAATTAAAAACAAACCTGCTGAAGCTCATGTACTCAGAAAACGAGATAGATGCGATGCGTGAGGTGAAGCGGCACCTCGATCCTCATTGGCTTCTTGGCCGGGGCACGATCTTCGAAGATCACGACATCCAGACAACCTGAGACTGCGCTACTATGGCGCGAGCCGCGTATTACGTGCGGCCTCGATTTCCGTCGCAGCAGAACGCATGCCCCCAAAAAATAAACCGAATCCTCAGGACAATGATTCAGTTCTTACCTCCACGTCGTACTCGCGAGAACGGTATGCTCATCCATTCTTTCTCCCGGTTCCGGCTTCCCAACGCCAGGCCCTCAACGGTCAGACAAACATTACTGAGTGGAGCAAGCAACAGCTAGGTCCCATTCCAGCAGTGCGCAACGGGGGACGATTGAGCCTCTCGGATGTGATTGGCGCGGCCGGCGCTCAAGAAATCGAGAGGTTCAAGGAGATTCGCTTCCACGCCCTCGGCGACACCGGGGTGGGTCATGCCACATCGGCACAGGTCGTTGCCGATGACATGGCCACTGACTATAAACCAGGAGCCGGCGCGCTGAACCCGGCGTTTTTATTTCATCTTGGTGACGTTATCTACGGAACCGACAAAGAAACTCATTATGTCGAACGCTTTTATTCGCCCTACAAGCATTATCCCGGCAAGATCATAGCCATCCCAGGCAATCACGACGGTGAAGCGCTCAGCACCGCCGATCAACCCTCGCTCAGTGCGTTTCGCGCCAATTTCTGTACAACCAAACCCGTCGTTCCCAAGGGTGCCGCCCAAAGCGGCATCTACCGTGAAACCATGACGCTGCCGGGCGCGTATTGGCTGCTCGATACACCTTTCGTCCGCATCATTGGACTGTACTCCAGCTGGCTCGAAAACCCGGGATACCTGACAGGCATAACGAGCAACAAACCGGACAACTCGCAACTGGCCTGGCTCGCGGACGTTCTCGTGTCCATTGCCAAAGCCAAGGACAAGAAGGGCCTGATCATCGCGACACATCATCCCCCGTACAGCAAAAGCGGCCACAGCGGCAGCGTTGAACTAAGCGCCAGCATCGACGAAGCGTGCAAGAAGGCTGGAATCTTCCCGGACTTATTCTTGTCCGGTCACGCTCATAATTATCAGCGCTACACGCGAGCAGTAGCGGGCAAACAGATCGCTTACGTCGTAGCGGGAACCGGTGGCATGCCACGCCAGCCCGTCGTTCCGGCAACAGGACAGCCCGTAGAAAATACTCCCGGAGTTACCTACGAAGCGTCTGTATCCTCGTTGGGATATCTGTACGTCACAGCTTCGGTCGCGCAGATCCAAATTGAATTCTGGCAACAGGGAGCGAAGCGGACGAAGCCGTCTGATTCAGCAACGATCAATCTACAAACCGGGCGAATATCGTCGCATTGACCGGCCACTGAGTCTACAAAGGAATTGCTACTTCTTGAGCTTTTCGAGCCGTTCTGCTGCCAATGCGAGTGTTTCCGGGCGTTTAGCGAAACAGAAGCGAATCAGGCGCGAGTTCCCGCTTTCGCTGCTGAAGAAGCTTGAGCCCGGTACTGCAGCCACTCCCACTTCTTCTACCATGTACTTCGCCAATTCGAAATCATTCTTGAACGGCAAGTCCCCCATCTCGCACATCACATAGTACGCGCCTTTGGGCATGAACGGACGGAGACCGACCTGCTGAAGTATCGAAACAATGCTGTCGCGTTTGGCCTGATATTTCGCGGCCAGATCCGAGTAATATTCGTCGGGCAGTTGAAGAGCCGTAATACCCGCTTGCTGCAGTGGAGTCGCCGCACCAACCGTCATGAAATCGTGCACTTTTCGGATAGAGTTTGTCAGTTCCGGAGGAGCAATCACCCAACCGACACGCCAACCCGTGACCGAAAAGGTTTTGCTCAAGCTATTGACGACCACGCATCGTTCTCGCATCTCCGGCAAGCCGACCGCCGGCACGTGCGTCTCGCCATCAAAGATGATGTGCTCGTAAATTTCGTCCGTGATCAGCAGACAGTCGAATTCCTGACACAGCGCTGCGAGTGCCTTAAGCTCGGACCGCGAGAACACCCGTCCTGTGGGATTGTTCGGAGTATTCAGAATCAGAGCGCGTGTGCGCTCATTAAACGCTCGTCGCAGCTCTTGTGGATCAAAAGTCCAGTGCGGCGGATGCAAGCGCACGAAGCGGCAGACTGCTCCGCTCAGGAGTGAGTCAGGCCAGTAGTTTTCATAAAACGGCTCGAAAACCACAACCTCGTCGCCGGGATTGAGTAGCGCGAGAACCGTCGCCATCATTCCCTCAGTGGCTCCGCAACAAACAGTGATCTCGCGCTCCGGGTCGAAGTGGAGTCCGTAAAACCGGCGATAGTAGTCGCTGATTGCCTGACGGAACGGTTTCAAGCCCCAGGTAATCGAGTATTGATTTATATCGGCTGCGATCGCCCCTTGCGCCGCGAGCTTAACAGTCTCGGGAGCACTGAAATCCGGGAACCCCTGCGCGAGATTCACAGCACCGTGTTGATGCGCGAGCCGCGTCATTTCTCGTATGACCGATTCTTTGAAACCGGTTATTCGCGCACTCTGAAAACGGCTCTGAATTGTCACCGCCATTCTGTGATTGTACGGCCTTGGAACATCCGGAAGTTACGACCGTCGCACCGGACGTTTTCTGTGCACGTTCTGTTTCGGAGCCGGCTTGGGGCGATAGGCGGGAATCTCCGGCACAGTTCCGGCATACAAACGGCGATACGTATCCGCGTTTCGCAGGACCACCTGAACATAGGTGCGAGTCTCATGGAACGGGATGGTCTCCACAAACTCAGCCTGCTCCCGAAAAGGTCCCCATGTCTGCCACAGTCTCGCGCGCCCGGGGCCAGCGTTGTAGGAGGCCAGAACGTATTCTTCTTGTCCCCCGAACGTATTCATCAGGTCTCGAACGTACATCGTTCCCAGCTGGATATTGCGGTCCGCGGCGAGAAGTTGCGGGGCGGCCAATCGGCGCACACCCACCCGCCGCGCGAGTTGTCTGCCGGTCGTCGGTAACACCTGCATCAAACCGTACGCATTCGCGTGGGAGATCACAGCTGCGTTGAATTCTGACTCCTGTCGAATCAGGGCCGCAACGAAAAACGGGTCCAGGCTCTGTTCACGGCTGCGCTGATCAATGCTGTAACGGTATGGGATCGGAAATGCGAGCTGCCAGAATTTCACGGGAGCCTGATCGAACGGCATATACAGGTATCCCGGCGCGTAATGCTTGATGTAACGCAAGGCTTGATCCGGTGCTTTCCGCTCGTCCGCCAGCTTCGCGAGCTCATAGGCGTAGACGTTCGCCTGGTCTCCATCGTTCGCTGCGCCGAACTTCAATTCGCCTTCGGCGAACGCGTTCAGTCCCGTTGCCTGTAACGCCTGGGATCTGCTGATGCGCGTCGACGCCAGATCGCCAGGCGAAAAGCTCGGGAATTCGGGTCTCGCAGGCCATTCTACGGCATCGAGAAACTCCCTGGTCGCCGCACTCGGAGTAGCCGCTTGAATGTTCGGAGCCTTCAACCGCTCCCGTGCGACTAAAGCGTAGTAGGTGTTCGGATATCGACGTTGCAGTTCGTCATAGCAGGCGCGCGCCCCGGCGGCATCATTCTTTCGCTCCTGCAAGCGACCCAGGAAATAAAGGGCATCGTTGATGTCTTCGGAGTTCGCGTACTGCCGGATATGACTTCGCAGAAGATCATAAGCGTCATCGCCATCCGTGTGATAGCTTTGGAACGCCAATCGCCAGTGGCAGTGTGCAGCGCGAGGGTCGGTAGCAAATGAAGTTGCACAAGCTTGGTACAGAGGGACAAAGGTCGCCGGGTCATTGTCTGTCCGAGCCTGATCCGCCACATAGATCAGCGTGTCCAGACGCCACTTCGACGTAGGATGAAGCTGCTCCAATTGCGTCAGAAGAGGGCGCACCTCGGCATGACGATCGGGTTTCCGGGCACACCGAACCAGGTAATTGAGGCGCTCGGCATCCGCTTCCGGATCATTTACCTTCAGCGTTGAGAGATACGCAAATGCATCCGCCACATGGTTCGCCAGAAAGTCTGCAATCCCAAGCCGCACGCGAGCGAGATCCTGCTCCGCTCCGGTTAACTGCGGAATGGCTGCTGCCAATTCCAATCGGGCGGCTCCCGGATCTTTCGCGTCGAACAGTCGCTGCGCACGGCCAATCAGCATCTTGGGTGTCGGGCGAGGAAGTGCGTCGCCTAGCTTCGCCTGCAAGTCCACAAGCGCGTTTGCGGCATCGGCCGCTTCTTTGGCGGTCGGGTATTCGTAATAGACCCGCTGAAAGTAATCGGCCGCGCGAGCCAGATCACCGGTTGCCTGGTAGCAACGAGCGAGAAGAAGGCTGTTCTCCGGCTGAGGAACAACGTCCGCGTATTTCGTCATCAACGCAAGCGCCTGTTGTGGACGATCGCCATCCAGATCCGCGCGGACCGCCAGCGCAGCAGCCGGACTCACCAGCGGCGACGCCGGAGTAAAATCGAAAATCTTCTTCGCCGAATCCCCTACATTGCCGAAGTTCTTTAACTCGTATTCGGCTTGGGCTCGGAGATATTCTGCGTAGTCGCGAAGCGCAGGGGCCTTGCTCGAAGCCGATTTGGCGTACTCCACAGCAGCGCTGTAGTTCTTACGATCGAGTTCGTACTGCGCACCGGCAATAAGCCCTGCGCCGCCCACCATTTTGAGCGGAGGACGGGTCGGGGGCTTGGGTCGTACCGATTTTCTTGTCGACGCGCTCGGATTGATGCCCGAAACGACGGGGGCAAACAGGGCGAAAGCGAGGAACGGAACCACCGCGCTTCGTCGCGAGAGGATCACGTTAAATGAGTTGCCCAGGATAATCGGCTCCGAGCCGTTTTGGGTCGCCGTCGGCCGCCGCGCGCACCAATTCCAGGTGCAGGTAATCCACCATGCTTGGAATGACCATGAACTGTTCACGAAACTTGTTCCGGGCAGCTTCTATTTCGTTGTTCAGGAAGAGGTAGAGATTGCCTTTCTCCCTGCCCGCTCGACAAGCTTCCGGCCGGGATAGCTGCATCTCCGCGACAGTGACGCGCGAAAAACGCTGCGCGCGCACATGTAACATCTGACCCTTCTCATCGAGATCAGCCCATTTTGGAAGAGCTTTCGCCCGAGGCGCGCCGGCCGCTGCGGGCTGCCCTGCACTCGCCTGCATTGCATGCCCGATTGCATTCGGCTCTTCTGCATGTCCGGCCGGGCTCTTCGGGGCCGCCGCAATCTGGCCGTGCATCTCGCGGTTCGACTGACGCTCGAGGACTGCTGACGCTACCCCCACAACCAGTTCGAGCCCGTTCAGGTCTGCTTCTCCGTCATCGGCGGCAAACACAACCGCCACGACCTTGTTGCCATTCGCGATCGGCAATAAATGAGCGCGGGCCGCCGATCCCGGACGGCTCAAGTGTTCCGTCACTTCGGACGGGGACCGGAGGGCGACAACTGCGTCCTTTGCTTCAATCGCACTTTGAAAGGCCGCCGCTGACGCAAGCGGAAATTCGAGTTGTTCGGGCAACTCGGGATTGATTTGCCTGCGCAATGCGAGCATGTCCTTCCTGACTTCGAAAATAGCGGCCTGTGGCGCAAACGGGGCAAGCGCATCGATCAACGCCGATGACCACTCCCGTTCGCCCTGGTATTGACGCAAACGTCGAATGGATTGATTTAGTTCTTTCGTCAGCTCAGAGCGGGCGTCTTCCACGGCCTGCGAACTCAACGAGGCGAACTCACGCTTGAGTTCTTCCCAAGCCCGTTCCGGAAAATTCATGCGGGACTCTTCCGATTTTATCTGAGGTTCTGAAACAGGCTCCTCAGTCAATCATCGATCGATAGGCGCGGCACTCGCACTCCGGTTATCTGGCGCGAGCAAACTGATGACCTTTCGTTGCTTTCCGCCATGTGCCAATTCGAAAACCAGCTTCCCGTCGCTCTGGCTGGCCGCTTCACCGATCCAATCGTCTTCTCCATCGGTCGCCTGGACTCTCGGAAACCGCAAATCGGGCCATCCGTCGGCAAATGAGAATTCAAACGTTCCCGCAACTCTGTCGAACGAGTCGTCTCCGCCGAGTGCAACATCTGTTCCAACAAAGCTTCCCGTCGCCTGCAAACTGCGAAGACGCTCCTCGCCCATTCCTTTGGTCTGGAAACTTCCTTCAGCGTCCACGAGTCCTCCACGCCAGGGAAAATGATTGACGCTCCCTTTGAAATCAAACTGAGGCACGTACGAACTCAGGCTGATCTTCCCTTCGGTTTGCAGCGTAGCCTCCGGCATCTTCACCTGCAGTGACAGAACATCGAGGCTAGTTCCCTGCCATACGAAGCGTGCCGACAAACGTCCGAGCGGCGCATCGCTTACTGCAAAACTGCTAATGCTGATGTCGCCTTCCAGGTTCCGGCTTGCAAGCCACTGAGGGATGCTGCGGCGCATCACGCCCAGCCGACTGAGCCAACTCTTGGATTCGAGCGTAGGCGCGAGCATGGCTTCGAGGTCTTCCATTTTGGCGGACGCTAACTCCAGATGGAGCCGCTCCGGCCGCTTGGCGCCGACGACATAACGGTATGTGCCGCGCAGATTTTGCGCGCCAACGGACGTCGAGAGATGGCTGACCTCCAATCCGCTCTTGTCAAACGCTACTCGCGCTTCCACGTTCTCGAGCGGCGCCAGTAATCCAGGGAAATTAATGACACCTTCATCGACACGGAAGTTGCCCGACCAGACGCCGTCTCCTGTATCCTCGTTACGCCGGTACGCCACAGCCCCCGAAACCAGTCCGTCTTTCATCGCCTCCAGGACGGGCGGATCGCCTACCCACGCGTGTAAGACCTCTTTCAGGTCCTGAACCGGATATCCCTGCGCGCTTAACGCAAGGTCGGCCTGCCGCTCCGAAAAATGCAGGTCCCCCGCCGCCGTCAGCGTCCCGTTCGCGGTGTCGAGGCGAGCCGGATCGAAGCGGATCTGTCCGTCCGAAATACTCGCCATCACGTTTTCGGCTCTGACGGGGAGCACACCGGGCAAAGTCGCCGCCAGACTCTCCATCTGGATGTGGCCAGTCAGGCCCACACCGCCGACGTAATCCACGACCCCGCCAAGTGTCCCCGAGACACTCAGCGACTCAGGAAGATTCAGACCCATACGGCTGGCCATCGGTAGCACGTCCTGCACGGGAATCTTGTCCAGATGAGCATTCACCGACCACTTCGGGCTCTTGAGGAAATCGCGAACTGTCATCTCGAGCACAACGGGGCTCACGGTGTTGGGCGGAGGCGGAAAGTTTCGCAACCGTAGTTCGCTCGTGATCAGGTCAGCTGTGCCGCCATATAAAATTCGCCAGTCAGCGCCTCCCGCGGGCAGAAGATCCCATCGATGCACATCGGTAGCCTTCAACTCTCCTCGAATCGCAAGCGCATTCAGTGGTCCTTTAATCCGGGCATGTGCGCTGACGGTTCCGTGAACTCCGACGTCGTGCCCTTCTACCAGAGTTGTTAACTCTCCCAGGTTGCTCGGGTCCAGGTATATGTCGCCGTCCAGGTGGTTAGCCGCGGACGTTTGCGCGTCTGTGTACCAGTTCAGCGCTCCCTGGAGGTAAGCGAAACCGTGACCGGACCGATCGGTACGCGCCGGATAGCCCGAAAACTGCAGAGACAATTTGCCCGACTGCGCAGGATAGATGCTCAGATCCGAATCCAATATGTAGAGGGTTGTCTTTCGCGTCTCAAATTTGAAGTCGATGCGACCACCCGATACGGCAAAGACCGGAAACAGATTTAGCGGCATCCGTCGCGGAGCCGTGAGCCGACGCACCAGTTCCACGGCATTCCAGGTGCCGTCGGCTTGCTTCACCAGATTCAGCGAAGGGTCAATCAGCCGGAAGCTCGAGAACCGGATCTGCCCCAGCAGAAGTTTGTCCAACCGGATTCTCGCCTGCAGAGTCGGAACAAAGGCAAACGGCTCCACACCGAAACGCGGGTCTTCGCCGATGGTCACGTTCTCGAGAGAAAATCCGAGCCCGGAAAATACCGTAAAATGAACTTCCTCGAACTCAACGGTTCTGCCTAACGTCGCTTCGAGCGTTTGCCTGATCTGTCCGCCGAATCGCGAACCGTCCACAAAAGGAGCGGCAGAACCGAGAACGACGAAGATTCCTATGACGGGAACAATGACCGCTAGCAGACCTCGGCGGCTTGGCCTGAATCTACGGGTGAGTGTCGAGTGAAGCAAGACAGAAAGTCATCTCGTTTAGGTAGACGTGCCCTGATTATAGCGTCGTTCCTCTTCCGGTGGCGAGAGCCGGGCCGGGCTCCCCGCATGCTATTCTCGGCGCGTGAGCGTGACAAACCCGAACGGAATCGGCATGATTTTCGATCTGGATGGCGTTTTGGTTCATTCCATGCCTCTTCATACGCTCGCGTGGGAGCGCTATCTCGAAGGGCTCGGTATCACAGTGCAGGATCTCGAGGCCCGTATGCACGGCAAGCGCAATCCGGAACTGGTTCGGGAATTCATGGACTCGAACGCGACTGATGAGGTCGCCATCGAACACGGAGCCGCGAAAGAACGGCTGTTCCGGAAACTGATGCGCGAAGCAGGGTTTGCGCAATTCCAGATTCCGGGGCTCATCGAGTTTTTGGAACGCTACCGGGATGTGCCGAAGGCAATTGGGTCAAATGCCGAACCGGCGAACATCGAATTCACGTTGGACCACTTCGATCTCCGGCGCTTTTTCGAAATCACGGTCAACGGAATGGAAGTGGAACGTCCCAAGCCTTTCCCGGACATCTATCTCAAAGCGGCCGAGCTACTCGGCAAGAAGCCAAACGATTGCATCGTATTCGAGGATTCCCCTCCCGGCGCGCAAGCAGGCCTTTCTGCCGGCATGCGCGTCGTGGGAGTGGAAACCACACCTACACAGTTCGAAGGCGTGGACCTCTGCATTCGCGACTTTACCGATGGAGCACTGGAGCCGTGGCTTCAGGCCCAGTTCGTGAGTTAGAGTTTCTGATCAGAATTGAAAGCGCAATGCGCCTTGCAGTTGACGTGGATTGCCGACTGTGCTCGTGATGACACCCGCCTGTACGTTGCCGATGTTTGGATTCGGCAAGCCAAATTGCGGATGGTTGAAGATGTTGAAAGCTTCGGCCCGGAACTGGAATTTCATACGTTCACGAATGGGGAAGTCTTTGAAGAGCGACATGTCCCAGTTCCAACGTCCCGGTCCGACTAAGATATTTCGACCGGCATTGCCGTAGGTGTACGCTGCGGGACTACCAAACGCCGCCGGGTCGAACCACCGGCTGAGCGTTTGGGGATACGACACGGGTCCAACCACGTTGGGTCGGCTGGCCGTGCCCGTATTCGTCGTGGCAGTCTGCAGGACCGGGGTAAAGGGCAGACCGCTTTGAATCGTCAGAATGCCGTTCGTTTGCCAACCGCCAAACATGAAATTCGCAAAGCCGCCACGGTCGAGCATCGCTCGTCCCTTGCCGAAGGGCAGTTCCCAAACATAGCTGAGTGTCAAACGATGCCGAATGTCGAAGTTCGATGCCGCGCGTTCGGGACCGAGATAGCGCGGGTCCTGAGGTTGCGGACCACCGGCTCCTCCACTGAATTCAAGTTGGACATTATCAATGGAATGTGACCAGGTGTAACCGAGCAGTGCACTGAGACCTTGGCGCAGACGCTTGTTGACGCTCAACTGGAACGCATAGTAGTTACTAAGTCCCGTCGTATTGTAGTAGCTCACGTCGCTTAAATTCGGATTGGCAGCGAAGTAGGGCCGCCGGCTATTGAGCGCAGTAGCCCCGGGTATCGCTTGATTTGCATTCCACGTGTTGTACAAGTGCCGCCCCAGGTTCCCAACGGTTGTCGCTTGTATCACCATCGCCAGGGGAGCGATTTCGTGCTCCACTCCAAAATTAAACTGATCTGCATAGGAAGGGCGGAACGCCGGGTCAACCGCCGTCATCGCGCCGCTTGGATTATCGGCAAAGGCGAGATTGAGGGGAGCGAGCGGCGCAAATCCATCCTGAACGCGCTGTCCGGGAAAGATGTCTCCGGGCGAAATGGAAGTGAGTGTTCCGTAGGGCAACTGCCGGAACAGGCGTAGGCTGTTGCCTTCGCTACCAGTCGGATTGTAGAAGAGCCCGAAACCGCCGCGTACCACGGTGTGTTCCGCGGCCTGATACGCGAAACCGAAGCGCGGGCCGATATTCGGATAGTAGGATCGAATGCCCGCCGTTGAACTTACACCGTTGCGTCCTGCAACATCGATCTTCGCCGTTACAAGGTTAAAGTTGGCCCAGCGGTTTGCCACTTCGGAATAGGGGCTGAAGTAATCCCAGCGAACGCCCAGATTGAGAGTTAGTTTGCTCGTGACACGCCAATCGTCCGCCATGTAAACGCCCAGTTCGTAACCGCGCTCACCGGGCCAGTTCTGGGTATAGTCGTGCAAAATACCAGTCGCATAACCCAGGAGAAAGCTGGCAGCAGAATCGCCACCAACTCCCGCGGGATTTCGCGAATCGGTAAGCGCGGGAGAGAAATTGAAGCGCCCGTTACCCTGGTTGGTCTGATAAATCGTGAGTTGCCGTCGCCGGAAGTCCACGCCCCATTTGAGGGTGTGCTTTCCAGTGGTAAACGAGACATTATCGACCACCTGGTACATGTTTTCGCGACGGAAGATGGGAAGCGAACGCGTCTGACCGATGCCCAGGTAATTGGCCGGCGAAAAGATGGGCAAGTTCTGCTCTTGCGGCGTGACGTTCGCATTTGGCACGCCCAGCTTATTTCCCAATTGCGCTCCTGGAGAATATTGGTCTGCGGTGTAGTCCAGGCGATACCGATTGAAGCCGACACGCAGCTCATTCACGAGCGTGGGGCTGATGATGCGCGCGTAACTGGCCACTGCATGCTGCGCCGGTTGAAACGACGTACCCGCGAACGCCGCTTCATCGGCTAAGTTCACCGGTCCGGAAATGCCTGGGATCGTCGTGGACGGGTACGTGCTCGGGACAGTGGTCTCGGTGTTCTGAATCGAATAACGCGCGAAGAAATTATCTTTCGACGAGATCTGATGATCAACGCGCACATCACCCTGGTTCCAGCGCTGATTTTGTACTACGTTGGAGAGGTAATTGTTCAACCGGGCAGTGCTCGTCGGTGTGGGATAGGCGTTGATCATCTTGGCGGCGATCGGATCCCAGCGATTCGTCGGAATTTGATTGTTAACGAACGGCGTACGAACGAATCCGGAACCGCTGGCCCGGGTGGTCGTGGGATCGTAGATCGTGCCGACTTCGCTGAAATCACCGTTTCGCATGCGAAGAGTCGGAATGTTCCCGAGCTGCAACTGTTGCGCGTCGCGCCGGTATCCTTCGTAATCAACGAAAAAGAAGGTTCGATCTTTACCGTGATAGAGCTTGGGCAGAACAACCGGGCCGCCAAATGATGCACCGAACTGGTTCAGGCGGAACGTCGGGAAGGGAGTACCTACCGGGTTGAAGAAATTGCGCGCGTCCATTGCGGAGTTACGAAGGTATTCAAAGAGGCTGCCGTGCAGTTGGTTGGTCCCGGATTTCGTGATGACATCCACGACTGCGCCGGAATTGCGTCCGATATCTGCGCTGTACAGGTTGGTTTGGATTTTGAATTCGCGCACTGCTTCGACCGCGGGACGCAAGACGATGGAAAGCGTGAGTCGTTCGTTGTCGTCTACACCGTCATAGAGGAAGTTATTGGAGCCTTCACGATTTCCATTGGCGAAAATCTCCGTTCCGGGCCGCCGGTCATCGGGGCGCGTGCCGCTCATAATGGTTCCGGTTGCTGAATAGCCGACGCCGTTCACTCCCGGGCTGAGCGTTGCCAGTTGAATGAAGTTACGCCCATTCAACGGCAGCTCATTCGTCAGGCGCTGGTTGACCACCGCGCCCATCGACGACGATTCTGTTTCGAGTGCCGGCGCTTGGCCCGTCACCTGCGCGATCTGGGACACATCGCCGACTTGCAGCGTAAGGTTGACTTCCGCCTGCTGGTTGATCTGGAGTGTGATTCCCGTTTGTTCGAGCTTCTTGAAACCCGGGGCTTCGACTTCAACCCGATAATCACCGGGGGGCAGCAGAGTTAATACATACGTGCCGCTCGAAGACGTAACGGTCTCATGAGGCTGGTTGGTGGCAGTGGCAACCGCATTCACCTTGGCATTCGCCACTGCGGCGCCCGAAGGATCCAGAACGGCGCCGCTCAGCTCTGCGGTCGCCACCTGCGCATAGACAGGCGCAATCGATAGTATTGCCCAAAGGCAGGCAGAAAAAAGCTTTCCCATTACTTACTCTCCCTGAAATCGAATCGTGCTTATGCTTACCAGTCGACCACTGAATCATCTTCGGGATCGTAGGATTCCTGGTTTCGCCAATCGTGCCCGATCTTGTCGGCCATCGCTTGCTCATCTAACTCGATGCCGAGGCCCGGCCCTTTCGGCACTTCCAGAAAGCCCTCACGCACCTGGAAGGGCTTCTTGATGTAGCCTTCGCCCAACGACACCTGCTCCTGGCACAGAAAGTTCGGAATACTGCAAGCGAGTTGTACGCCCGCGGCAAGCGAGATGGGACCCAGAGGATTGTGAGGAGCGACATCGGCGTAGTAGGCCTCGGCCATACCAGCGATGAGACGAACTTCTGTAATACCACCTGCGTGGCAAAGATCGGGCTGCAGAATGGTCGCTGCCTTCTTCTCAAGGACCTCGCGAAAACCCCATTTCGTAAACACCCGTTCGCCGGTAGCGACAGGCAAGTGGGTGCCCCGCGCTATTTCTGCCATAACGTCGTGGTTCTGCGCCTGGCAAGGCTCTTCGATGAACATGGGGTAGTACGGCTCGTAGGCCTTGATCAGCAGCTTGGCTGTCGCGGGGCTGATCGCTCCGTGGAAATCAATTGCGATGTCCACCTCTTTGCCCATGGCCTGCCTGAGATTGGCGAACACTTCTGCGGCATACTCGACATCGGCTTCGGTGAATATATAGCGATTGCCGCGCGGCTTTCGCCTGGCAACACCGGTCTTAAAGGCAGTAAAGCCCTGGCCTTGCAGTTGCTTCATCTGTTCAGGCTGGCCGGCGTGAGCATAAACCCTGACACGATCTCGCGTGGATCCGCCCAAAAGCTCGTAGACGGGCACCCCGAGAGCCTTACCCTTGATGTCCCACAAAGCCTGGTCGATACCGCTCAACGCACTCGTGAGAATCGGGCCCCCACGATAGAAGGCATGTCTGTAAATCGCCTGCCAGTGTTTAGCAACCGGCCGCGGATCTTTGCCGACCAGGTAGGGTTCGATTTCCTTCACGGCTTCGGCGCACGTCAACGCACGGCCTTCCGTAATGGGTTCACCCAGACCGACGATACCGGCGTTCGTATGTATCTTCAGGAACAGCCAGCGAGGCTTAACCAGGACAGTCTCGAGCTTGGTGATCTTGAGGTTATCTTTTGCAGGGACCGGGGCATTGCGGTCTCGCTGCTCCTGCGCATCAAGCGCTTCGGGTGAGAGGGCACTCAGACCGACAGCTGAGGAAGCGGCGGCAATGGCCTCGCGGCGGCGTAGGGGTGATTTAAAATCTGGCAACGTAGGCGATCCTGGTACGTTCGGTTTGCAAGTATCGCCTCAGATCATATAACTAGTGAAATTACGACGGCCTGTCCTGAATCTGAATTCGGGTTTTCTACCGGATCGACTCGGAATTGTCGAAGCCTCACGCTCTGTCACATCCGGCGGCGCAGAGCAGCCCATCGAGCCATGAGTTCGGCGTACGCTGCCAGTTGCTCCCTGCAGGCAGCTATTTGCGGTTCAGTTGGCGGCAATTCTGAACCCTGCATGCTCATCACCGACGTGACCAGCCGGCCACTGATATTCGTCAGCGTTGCCGGCGATGGCGGGGCTGTCGCTCTTGAGCCAGAATTGATCTCCGTTCTTTCGTTCGCGTTTGCGTTGGGGTCCGGAGCAGGAGCCAACTCCTGCAGCTTCTTGAGCAGACTTTGAGACAAATCGCTTGGCCTACTCGCCTGGACTTTCGCAACCACGGCTTGCGCCTCGGAGTGCGCTTGCGCCGCATTTCTCACTGCGTCTTCTACCTGTTTCGTGAAGGCAAAGATCTGCTCAACATCTGGAGTGACTTTGACGCGCGGATCCAAGAGGAGCAATAAGGGCTGCAACTGCACTTGCCCGTCGACGGTCAGACGAACAGAATAGGTGCCAGGGGGCGCCCAGGGAGCGTCGATCTCCGGCACCGTTCGATGCGGGACAGCTCCTGCTTCGTCGTCACCTCCACGCCGTCCACCGACGGTCCCAGCCACAGGATCGTAGTGCATGTCCCAAAGGAAGCGATGCATGCCTGCGGAAGTTTTCAGGAAGTGCGGAGGGGCCGGCCAATAGAGAGGAAGGCCACAATCCTGAGCGCCCGGGTTCTGTTGACACAGCTTGTTGTACGCGTCCGGATCCGTCGCCGGATGAGGTCCAAGAGGAATATTGGAGCTCTGGTAGCTGCGAACTACGTTGCGCTGAGCATCAAGTATCTCTAATTTCACGTCACTTACCTGTGAGGGTAAGTAGTAATCGACGATCGCTCCATTTGGCGGATTCTCGCCCGCAGGCAATTCCGGAGGCCAAGGCGTCGGATCGTTGGTATCGAATCTCACTCGAACCGCATTCGCAGGCTTAAAAAGATAAGCTTTTCCGGCGGAAGCGGCGTCTGCTGCTTGCCGCAGGGGAGTAACATCATCGAGTATCCAGAAGCCTCTGCCATGCGTGCCCGCGACAAGATCTGTGTTGAACTTATCGTCTTTGATCTGAATATCCCGAACCGAGATGGCGGGCATGTCGAGCCGGAGAGAACTCCAGTGATCTCCATCGTCGATTGACACCCAGACCTGTGTGTCGGTAGAAGCGTAGAGTAAGCCACGCTTTCGAGGATCTTCACGAATGGAATTAGTCACTGCGCCCGGCGCAATTCCGTTATTGATTTCAGTCCAGGTTTTACCTCTGTCATGTGTACGCCACAGATGAGGATTCATATCATCCAATCGCAGCGTGTTCGCTGCGGCATAGGCAGTCTTGGTATCGAAGTGGCCGGCGTCCATGTTGAAAATTCGAGTCCACGGTTTGATCTGCGGCGGTGTCACGTCCGTCCACTTCAATCCGCCATTGGTCGTCACTTGAATCAATCCGTCGCCCGTGCCCGCCCAAAGGACGTCGAGATCGAGAGGAGAAGGCGCCAGCGCTGTCACCGTACCGAGAGCTGCTGGTTTCACTTCAGACGTGTATTTGCCGGCATTCGAAGGAGCGTCCCAGGTTTGGCGTGTAAGGTCGCCGCTGATCGGTCTCCAGATATGTCCTCCATCCGTGGTTTTCCAGACGCCGGAGGTAGCACAATACAAAATCTTCGGATCTTTCGGAGACCAGATGATGGGCTGTGTGCGAACGGTGCGGGCTGGCGGAACTGACGCTGCGGAGCCCTGGCCCGGACGCGGCGGCGATATGTTCGTCTTCTGACCGGTGACACGGTTGTAGAGACTCACTTTGCCGCCATAGACGAGATCCGGATCCTTCGGGTCGGGAGCGGCCATTCCGTATTCCTCGATGTCGACCGGATGCCAGTCATGAAATGTGATTTCGCCATCCATGCTGCGGCTCGAAACACAAGCCGAGCCTGAATCCTGCTGGCCTCCACAAAGGCGGTATGGAAATGCGTTATCCGCACTAACGTGATACATAGCGGCCGTGGGCTGGTTGTACCAGTTACTCCAGGACTGGCCGCGGTTCGCCGAGATGACTGCGCCCTGATCGCTGACTACGAGAAGAATGTCCGGGTTGTTCGGATTGATCCAGGTCTTCTGGTAATCATCTCCACCCGGCGCACCACGAACAGCGGTCCACCTCGCACCAGCATCTTCCGTCCGCCAAAGCACCGTGGAGCAACTGTAGACAACACCTTCATTCTTCGGATCAACCGTAATGGTCGGTAAATCTCCACCGCCGATTCGAATCAGCGGGCGCGGATCGTTCTTTCCAGTTGCTAGCAGCCAGGTAGCACCGCGATCTGTGCTTTTATACAGGAACGTATCGCCCCCGCGACCGCGAAGTGGAGGCGTACCCGGCGTGGACGGTACATTAGCGGCTACCGCAGCATAGAGAATTTCGGAACGGCTGGGAGCGATCGCAAGATTGGCCTGAACGACAGCAGGTAACCCGTTGGTGAGCTTGTTCCAGGTGGTGCCTCCATCTGTGGATTTAAAGATTCCGCCGGCATCTCCTCCGAACGATCCGTTCTCATAGAAGCCTTGTTGTTGCTGCCACAGAGCGGCATAGACGATTTCGGGCTTTGACGGATCGATCCGAACGTCATTGGCACTCGTGTACTCGTCCCTGTATAAGACCTTCTCGAAGTGGGCGCCGCCGTCTGTCGAGCGAAAAACACCGCGCTCAGCATTGGGCCCGTAAGGATGACCAAGAACGGCGACGAACAGGCGATTTGCATCTAAAGGGTCGACCTCGATGTTGGCAATCATCTGCGAGTCGCGCAACCCGACCCACCGCCATGTCTTGCCGGCGTCGGTCGATTTGTATACGCCGTTGCCAACGGCGAGATCAGGGCGGATAATTCCAGCCCCAGTACCGACGTAAATGACATTCGGATCAGAAGGAGCGACGGCAATCGCGCCAATAGAGCCAGTTGCCTGACCGTCGAAGAGCGGCTGCCAGGTCGATCCATAATCGGTGGAGCGCCAAACCCCGCCGTTGTCGAAGCCGATGTAAAAGACATTCGGTTGGGTCGGCACACCCGACAAGGCACGAGCGCGACCGCCGCGAGTGGGTCCGATCTGACGCCAATGAAGTTCGGCGTATAGCTTTGGTTCGAGAGTTTGCGCCTGGACTGATCCTGCAAACGACAGGATTTCAAGGGAAAGCAGAGCGGCTGAGACGGCGGACACATTCGGTGAGCGGATGGGCAAGGGACTCCTTCTAAATTTCGGTTAGTGTAGCAGTCGGCTTCGGCCAGGTAACCCTGGCTGGCGAAGTATGAATCGAGGCTTAATTCCAGTCGATCGTAGGAATTCGCCTTCAGAGTGGGCCTACACGACCCGTAGTGCACTCCCCTAATAAGCTCGCAACTGCTCGCGCGCAAACCAGAGCCCGCTGATAAGCAATAGATTTGAGTCGGGGTGTTATCGGGTACTCCCGACCGGTCGACATTCGAAGTGAAATCCCCCTGAGCGTGGCGGAGTCCTCGGTGCAATCGTTTCCATTCCGGATTCCGGCTCGACTGCCTGTCTACCTCGCCACTCACTTCACTCCGATTTAAGTGACGCCATATCGATCGAAAATCGGTACTTCACGTCTGACGCCGGTCATAGGCTTCGTTGACCTTCTGTATGGGGATGATCTCAACGTCGGCGGTGATGTTATGTGCTCCGCAGAAATCGAGCATCTCTTAAGTCTCGGCAATACCGCCGATCGGCGAACCGGAGGGGCTGCATTTCCGAACAGAAGGGGAATACAGCTATCCCCATATCGCCGCAGAAGGTGAATGTACGCCTTTACGTCGTGGTCGGCGGCCACTGCGTGAAGGATAAAAATCGAAGCTGCCGGCGGTCCGTCTGCATCTCGTAACTGTTACGCGAGATGACCACTTCGTCTGCGCCGAGACGGTGCGCGTCGTCCTTCTTATTGAGTGAAGTCGTGAACGCAACCACGTGGGCTCCGAGCGCATGAGCAGACTTGACCGCCATATGTCCCAATCCACCGACACCAACTACACCAGAGGAACACGCAATACGAACTTCTCGTCCACGACGACCTATCTGAATAGCCGCATAGGTGATTCCCCCGGTGTGCTTGTCCGGACAGTCGTAAGTCAGAGTCACAGTAGGGCAGAGCTGCTCAAGACCAGCCTGACATTCGGGGTAGGTGCGATCGGATCCACCATACATCCGACTGAGGCGAGGTCGCCCACTTTGAACTTCGTCAGTGCATAGCCCACTTTGGCGACACGTCGGCACTACGCCGCTCCATTCGGCTCTCAGTATCCCTACCTTTTGCATAGAGAAGTTCCGGGTGATCGGCCGTTCACCCGTTTCCCACCACTAACCGGCCCTTGTCGGATGCCCTAGCCATAAGGCGCCGGTAACACCCCGCGGGGATGAATTGGTCGCTCACTCACGATATCGCATGTAGCTTTCTCGTTTAGATCCCGAGCACCCCTTACACTCCCGCGCGCCCTGCTTCGAATGTATGACGGTGATAGTAACTATCGGTTGCCGCCAAATGCATCAGCAAAGCACCAGTCGGGTTCGCCTTGTTATCGAGTAGAAACTCGCGATCTGTTTACTTAAACAATCTCGGTTGCCCCACCTCTCCGGTAACGGTGCGGGGCCAGTCAACCATCACCAGATCGGGTAACACGAGCGGTGACGTCTGTCTTTGCCGCCAGATGCAATCGCGCGAGCGGCATTCCTCCTTCTGGTTCGTGGTTAACAGAATCAGATGCGTGAAGAAGGAACCTCGCAGCCGCTCATTCGGCACAGAATGATCACTTTAGGTGTAACGCTACGTCTGTTTCTTTCACTACGTCCATAGATTCAAGAAAGCTCTAGAGACTCTAGAGTAAGAAAAGAGGATGATAAGTGTTACATTCAGTACGAAACAAATGGCTCGGAACCGCGGTCCTTACGATTGCGACAGCGTTTATTCAGCCCGCTATTGTGTCCGCCCAGAACAGCGGCGTAGCCGGTGACAATACCCATCGATTCATGTGGAGGGGCACTGACTCCCGTATCTCGCTTTGGAAACTCGATAGTGGCTTAAATCCCTTGTTCGCTCGTGAATACGGGCCATTTTTCGGCTGGCTCCCGATTGCCCTTACGACAGCCAACAATGGTACTTCGTACGTGCTTTGGCGGCACACAAACGGAACGATATCCATCTGGACGGTGGATGCCAATCTCAACTTCAGCGGCAGCCATCAATACGGGCCATTTGATGGCTGGATTGCCGAGTCACTTAGCGTCGACACAAATAGTAACGACAGAGTTCGGGTTATCTGGAAAGATACGGACGGCAGAGCAGCTATCTGGATAGTCAATCCTAATCTAACTTTGGGTCCCAGCCGTGGATTCGGGCCGTTCTTCGGGTACGTTCCCTCAGCAGGCGCGAATGTAGCCCTTACTAAGTCATCGGATGATGTTGATAGACAGGCCACTGCGGCTATGGCCACTCCTTCGGCGGTGCCCAGTCAGATGCCGCAGCAGTAGGTAGGTTCGGTACTTAATCGGTATCGATTCAAAGAAGATCGGGCAAAAGCCGCCTCGTTTTTAGTCCAAAAAATGGAGACGGTTTTTGCTCCCTAAGTTCTTTCGACTCAGATCGGCGGTACGCCCTGAAGGCAACATTTTGGATCTCTCTTTCCAAATCTTTGTTCGAAGAAGCAGCACAGAACCTGATAGGCTGGGTCGGTTCCGTGTCACGCTGAGTATAGCGCCACCAGAAAGCTGACGTTGCACACGCTCGGTTTGCTTGGCCTTGCTGCAGGTTCTGAGGGTAGCTTTGACGTTTGAGACCCTACAAGAACGGCTTACTTCACATCTACCACAGCCTGATCGCTTCTGCGGCACACAGCCATGAGGCAGGATTGCACGGAGTTGTTTCTCAAGTATCGTGACATGGTACGGATGGTCTGGAATGTTAAATTTGGCCCTGTTGCCCTTGAGCTACAACGACCGGGTTAAACATACGAATAGCCAGGCAAAACCATAGCGTTCTCAATTGAGATGAACTCCTCAGAAATTGGATGCTTGACGGACGGAAATCTACCGACGGACCCCCGTTCACTAAGTTCGCGGATGCGTCTTTGCCGACCAGGACGGAAACGAAGCGCAGGACGTACTGGAGGCGGTGAGCGAATCTCAAACCTCATCAGTTACAACTACATTTCCTTTTACAACCAGTATGAGCAAATGGAATTCGGCCAGTTCCTGCACCAGATCGAATGATGGATAAGGCCTGGCAGCGTTCCGCATTGAAGTACGTCGCCCAGGTGCACACGCCTACGATGCTCGGGCACGGCGAAAACGACCCTGACGTGCGCATCGCAGAGGCGGAGCAATATTTCGTTGCCCTAAAAGGCGTCGCTTTGGAAACGATTTTCGTCCGTTATCCACGAGAAGGTCACGAATTTCGCGAAGCGAAGCACGTCATCGACTTACTTGATCGAAATATTCGATGGTAGGAGGATCACCTTGCGAAAGCGGGCGCGGAACGAATTATTAACACGCAACCTTGAGCAGCGGATAAACATTGGGTTGTGTGTGGGCCTGCGGGATCGTTAAACTCCAGCAAGGCCGTTTGTACCAGTCGCGGTGTGACCGCCCGATCCAACGGTCTGCTGACACTGGCCCGGGCATCGAATACCAACGCGGTTCAATGGAAGCGATGAGAGACCAGCCAGGAATACCGTTGAAGTCGACCAGCCAATCTGATTCGCCGGTCTGGTTGCTGGCTTGTTCGGAGCGGTGCCAAAATTCGGAGCGGGCACAAGCGGCCGTCCTCGAAGAGGTAAAACGAGATGTTCAGGACGAACTGAGGACGACCGCCTCGGAAGGGCGCATAGCCCTCGAAGCGGTAAAAGCGTTCCCGCTCCAGTACTCGCCCGTCGATCCATTCCGAGAGCTTGCGTTTGCCCTCTTCGGCAGTGCTCGCGGTCAATTGAGTCTCCCCGATCAACGCAAGCCCCGAGATCCGAGCGGGCTTTAGGGGCTGAAAGACTCGCAGTGTAAAGTGGCGCATTTTCTTCGCGAGCAGCCCGGTTTCGACTCAAACATTTGTGGAGTGAAATGTTCTCTCGGGCTGCTTTACAGGAAGGTGGCACCAACGTGGAAAAATTCTTACGAAAGCAGGCTCAACACCACTCGCCCTGTCGCATAACAGGCTCCGCTCGGCCATCGGCCCTGATGCCGTCAACATTCATTTGGCCCGAACCAATCATCCAATCCACGTGAATCAGGCTGTCATTCGCGCCTTTTGCCGCCAGTTGAGTTGGATTGAGCGAGTCACCGCCGCGAATGCAGGTGCTGTACGCCTGGCCTAGAGCAATGTGACTCGCGGCGTTCTCGTCAAATAGCGTGTTCCAGAACAGGAGTCCGGTCTTCGAGATGGGCGATGAGTTCGGAACCAAGGCGACTTCGCCAAGCTGTCGTGCACCGGTATCCGCGTCGATCATGCTCTGAAGAATGTCCTGACCCTTCGAGGCTTTCGCTTCAACGACTCGCCCGCCTTCAAATCGAACCTGAATGTCTTCAATCAGCATGCCTTGATAGGAAAGGGGTTTTGTGCTCCTCACCGTACCTTCCACCCGATCCTTGTGTGGAGTCGTAAACACTTCTTCGGTTGGGAGATTGGGAATGCAGGGCAGGCCGTTAAGGGCGGTCGTGCCTCCGCCGTGCCACTCATGGTCATCAGCCAGCCCGACTTTCAAGTCCGTTCCGGGTCCGGTGAAATGAAGGGCCAAATAGCGCTTTTCGTTCAGGAATCGGGCACGCCCCTGCAGAGCGCTGTTATGCTCGCGCCAGTTGGCAATCGGATCTGGAACATCGATGCGTGTAGCGGCAAAAATCGCATCCCAGAGGCGTGCCATCCCTACGTCTTCAGGTTCATCCGGAAATGCAACCCGTGCCCAGGCTGGCGTCGCGCACGCAACAATGGTCCAATTAATCTCGTGCCGGGTAATCAGATCGAGCGCCGGGCGGGTGGCCTTCGAGAGAGCCAGGTTTGCGCGAGACACCTTTCCCGGATCCTGGCCGGCCAGAAGCGCCGGGTTTGATCCGCTGATGGCCAGCCGCGCGGCGCCACTCCGGTATGCGTTCGCGATGCCCGTGTGAAGCCACTCGGGCATCCGGTCAAAGCTATCGTCGGGGGCGTAGCGGAAACGAAGAAGCGTGGCTTCCTCATCCGCAAACAGGGTGGTCACTATCGCAGCACCTGCTTTGTAGGCATGTTCGGTGATTTTTCGGACCAGCGGAAGAGAGTCCAAGGGCGCGGTCATCACCACTTCCTGGCCCGGCGCAACCCCAAGACCGACTCGAACGGCAACTTCGGCCAACCGGTCGAGCTTTGTTTCATGGCTCAGAGTCGGTTCGAGCACGCCCACGCCGCTCGTCCGTTCGGTCACCTTAGCTTCGTCATTCCTCATAATCTCTAGTCTTTCACGTCCGTTTACCGGGTTGGCACACAAAATTATGTGCACTTTGCGCGGGAGAATCGGTCAAATTCGTGGAGGCTCCATGGCTGACAAAGACAAGAAATGCGCTCACCCGTCCTGCAAGTGTTCCGCGCGGGAAGGCAGCGACTACTGCAGCACCTACTGTGAAGGGACCGGCAGTACACCCGATTTAACCTGTGGATGCGGTCATCCGGCCTGCTCCGAAAACGCAAAGCTTTGAACCGGGACCGGTTCAGGACCAGCAGCTAGTCTGATCGCACGCTGGATCGGTACTGTTCCCAGCCGTCGCGAATCGTTTGGGCGAACGGCGCCAGCTGTGAGTAATCATCGTTCCAGGTCGTGTACATGAACCCTTGCACGCCCGGAACCCCGGATGCAGCTCCAAGTTCCTCCTGCGCAGCCGCGGTGCCGTTGCCGCGATCGTAATAACCCGCAACAATCTGGTCGTGAGGGACTGGCTGTGCGGAATTTCGCCCGGCAAACCAGAGGAGTGAGTCATGCAGCTGGTCCAGATTCCAGTTGAAGATCGTCACGGTGGGCGGGAGACCGGCCCAGCCTCCAGCCAGATCTCCTTCCACGCTGAAGTAATTCGTGTGGGCGTTATGTTTAGGGTCGAACATGTCGCTCCAGGTGTACAATGGCCGGCCGGGCGCGACTGAAGAATACGTTTTGATCGTTTCGCCAACACTCCAGGCAAGAAGCTGACCGCCACTCATGTTCTTCGCCCGGCAGCTGGCACATGAGTTCATCTGCCGGATTTCATCGTAACCGAGGACAATGCCGCCGTCAGGCGGTAAGACTCTGTTGATCGCCCGCCCGTTCTGCCTTACCCATTTCAGGGCTGCGGGTTCCGTCATACACATCGACACGCCATGCGTACCGGGCACTGGTACCGCCGAGTAGAAATCGATCGCGACCGTTTGTCCCGGGCGGAGTTGAGTTTTCTTCGTTAGCAACACGGGAGAAGGCTCGTGATAATCATCAGTAAACGGCTGATTCGTCGAGACCATCCGCTCGTCTTCGATCCGCTTGAAATCCGTTCCTTCGCGGTACAACTTGCCCGGATTCGCTGGATCGTAGACCTCCAAAGGCGCGCCGGACCGCCGGGTAAGGTAAACGAGCGCCGTTTCTTCGACACTGATGTCATCGAACCAAAGAACGCCCGAACTGCCGCCCCACACACCGAAATACAGGTACCCCTCTGTGCTGTCCTGGCTGTTGAAGGTGTAGTCGGTCTGCGTCCAATCGTGATCGCCCGCCGCTGGTAAGGTGATGTTGAAACGAACCTTCTCGAGATCTCCAGCGTCGTACACCGAAACCATCGAGTTGCCACGGAACTTCGAGGTCCGATAGAACAGCCGCAGATGGTACTGGCGCCACGGCTGCAGCGGAATCTTCTGCCGAAAGCGAGCGTTTACTGGCGCGTCGACGATTACTCCCGAAGCCTTGCCACTGTGGGCGACTGTGTTAACCCCGATCCCGGGATCGTCCGTCGAAAACCAGTCGCGCTTACCGCTTTCGAAGCCGCCGTTTGCCAACCCGGGGAAGCTGTTTTTCAAGACCAGGCGCCTTCCGAGTTTGTCTACCTCAAATTGGGTGCCAACTACACGCTGTGACTCGGCCCAATTCGGATTGGCCTCGAGCGCCTCGTTGGAGAAGCCGTACAAAGTCGGAGCGGCGATTACTTTCAGATGCTTCTTGTTTGCGTAGTGGACAGCGTCGCGCAGAAAGTCTTCGTGTTCAGCCGGCCACGACTCGTTGCCGAGGTAGTTGAACCCGCTGTCCCAGAAAACGACGCCCGTGTAGCCGGCCGCAACGGCTTTATCGATCAGCGCGCGGCTTTTGTCCGTATTGTCGTAGTTGACGTTGTAGCTGTGGTGCCAATACCAGAGTTCAGGCTGGGCCCTGGTTTTGGCGACGATATAACCGGAGGCCTGGTACCGGAGAACAACGGGAACGCAGGCCACTGCGAGAAGTAGCGGCGACCAGCGAAGAGCTAACCTTATGCGGCGCCCCAGGGCTTCACTTCCAGAATTCCCTTATAACCGTTCTTCATCCTCTCCTCGATGATGGCCCAGACCTTGGGATCGCATCCTTTCCACTCAGCGACCGCCTTATTGCCAAGGTATGGCAAGGCAGCGACGCCGGGCTTACTCGAGAAGTACCCGCTAACGGTCAGGCTGCGAAACTGGCTGAAGAACGCCATCCCGGGATGGTCGTCTTTCGCAGCTTTTTCGGGATAGGCAATCCGATCGAGAAGCTGCTTTTGTGAGGGTTCGCCGGCATCCACAAAATCCTTCCCGCTTGCCCTGTTGGATTCTCGATCCAGCCACATCAATCCGCCGAGTATCTCTGCCTGGAAGTTCTGGTTGCCGTCCTGATCCGTGCGGAACGCGATCCAGTCATCGAGGAACTCGGGCACCTTGGCGGCCGATGCGCTGGGCCCGCTCTCATCGGCAGGGATAACGAGGTCGCAAAGAACCTGCACAGTTTTCCACTGATGATCATTGAAGACTCGGCGCTGGAAGGGCTGTTTCGCCGACTTCGAGTCGGAAGAGCTTTCGCCGTGTTCGTGCTGAGCCTGGAGAGTTCCCGCCGCGCCCACAGCCACTGCCGCAGGAACGGCCGAGCCGAGGATATGGAAGAGGTTTCGGCGGCTAACACCCGCGGTCTGATCTTTGATTTCTTTTGACTCTGCCATGACAGTAGATTCCCGCTCTCCTATACTTTCACGTTGAGCTTTTTCACCTGATCGGCGATGTATTCCGAGGTCCGCCAGCCCAAAGCGCTAATGGTCAAAGTTGGGTTCTTATCGGCATTGCTGACAAACGGCGCAGCGTCGGTGATAAAGAGGTTTTTGACGTCCCACGCCTGGCAGTATTGATTCAATACCGAGGTTTTCGGATCGTCACCCATCTTTGTTGCGCCGACTTCGTGGATGATCTCGCCGCCCCGCTTGATGCCCCAGTTGTCGTCGCCCCCGTAGCTGTCGGTGACGATACCGCCCATCGTTTCGATGATCTCTTTGAAGGTCTCCTGCATGTGCTTGGCTTGCAGGATTTCATCCTGGCTCCATTTGAAGTGGAACCGCAGCACGGGAATGCCCCATTGATCGACAACGTTCGGGTCAATCTCGCAGTAGCTATCCTCGTTCGGGATCATTTCGCCCCGTCCGGAGAAGTGGACTTCACAGCCGTAGAGCTTTCGCAGATTCTGTTTCAACTCGACGCCGTACCCGCCGCCTAAAAAGCGCGTGGCATAGCCGCCGAGCGCGCCGCTGCCAGGAATCGCGCGACCGCCGCCGAGTTCAATGTGATATCCGCGCGCAAACGGCATCTTCCCGGCCTTTTGCTCTTTGTAGAGCCACCACGGCATGTACAGGTGCATGCCACCGACACCGTCCTCATTTTGGGGCGGAAGATCCTGCAGGATGGGCAGGAAGCCGCTGACCGAGGACCCCACGGTGTCCATCACGTACTTCCCAACCAGGCCGGTCGAGTTAGCAATTCCGTTCGGGAACTGCGAAGATTTCGAATTCAGCATGATGCGAGCGGTTTCGCAACAGCTTGCGGCCAGAACGACGATCTTCCCCCGGACTTCCACCTCTTTCCGGGTCTTCTTGTCTACATAGGAGACACCGCTGGCCTGGCCGTCCGAGCCGACCAGAACTTCACGAACCATCGCCCCGGTACGGACTTCCAGATTGCCCGTCTTCATGGCGGGCTTGATATGCACGCCGGGCGAGTTGAAGTTCGCGTTCACGCCGCAGGAGCGTCCGCATTGAGCGCAGTAGTGACATGCCGGACGCCCGTTCAGCGGTTTCGTCAGGATGGCGAGCCGGGAGGGAATGCAGGGGATGTTCAGCTTGTCGCTTGCTGCCTTGATCAGGCGCTCATAGCCGCGAGGCGCGGGCGCAGGTTGGAAAACGCCGTCCGGAGTATTTTCTAAACCCTCGTGGGATCCGAAAACACCAATTAAACCCTCGGCTTTGTCGTAATACGGCGCGAGATCGTCGTAGGTGATGGGCCAGTCAAAACCCTTGCCGTCGCGGCTGTACGGCTTGAAGTCGTAGGGCCCCATGCGAAGCGAAATACGCCCGTAGTGGTTTGTACGACCGCCGAGCATGCGGGCGCGCCACCAGATCCAGTCGGAATCCGGAGCAATGGTGTAAGGCTCTCCAGGCACCTGCCATCCGCCGACAGTTGTCGCATCAAAATAGCCGAAGGATCTCGCGCGCGAGTCGGCCCCCCGATGTGGCACGTTGTAGGGCCACTCGAACATTTTGGTGTCTTTCGTGCAATCGAACCAGTCGCCCGCTTCGAGCATGCAGATTTTGGCACCGGCCAGCGAGAGAACATGCGCGGCGACACCGCCGCCGGCTCCGGAGCCGACGATCACGACGTCATATGACTTGGGGGTTGCCTTGACTTGGGCCATCTTTAACTATCTTTACACCCGTTTAGGAGGTTGTTCTAGATCGGAAAAAAAGAAAGCTTCGGCGTAGCAGTTACGCTACGCCGAAGCTGGATTTGCAGGTCGATTAGAAGTAGAGGCGAAGCGAAAGCTGCATGTTACGTTCGCTACCTTTGGAAGTGACCTTTCCGAACGTACTCGAGGTCGGGTTGAGCTGCACACCGCCGCCGCTCTCCCCACCCCAGTTCGGGTGATTGAGGACGTTGAACGCTTCGGCACGGAACTGGAGACCAACCCGTTCCTTGATCGGGAACGCCTTAAACAGGCCAGCATTCCAGTTTTGGAAGCCAGGCTGGTAAATCATATTACGGACCCGCTGGCTCGTATTGAATGTGAAAGCCGGCGGGTTGGTGAAGATCGCACTTCCGTCCGGGTTTTGCGTATTGAACCAATAATGTGGATCCGCATTGCTCGATGCGAATTGCCCGGTTATATAGGGCGTTCCGTTGACAATTGGGAATTGGCCCTGCGTCACGCTACCGCAACCGAAGTTGGTGTCGAGACCAACACCGGTGTTGTTAGCTGTCGTAAGGACATTGCAGGGAGTTCCGGTTTGAAATTGTGCGACGCCGCTGATTTGCCATCCGCCGATTGCAGCTTTCAGGAAAGCGTTGTTCGGTTTAATCGGCAGTTCGTAGAGGAAGTTAGCGACCAGCGTATGGCGGTTGTCGAACTCGGAAGGAGCCCACAAATTATGGGCGTCGTAGGTGTTCGGGATCACGTCGCGCTGGTTGGAGCCGTTATCCATGCTCTTCGAAAGCGTGTATGCAAAGCCGAACAGGAATCCTCTCGACATGCGGCGATTCCAGGATATTTGCAAGGAGTTATACAGAGAACTGGCGACGTTGTCCGTCTCGCGAATGCTCCCGTACCCCTGGTAAGGACGGATCGCATCGAGAGCCGCAGTCGGATTAGCCAGACGAGCGGCAATTGTCGGCTGGTTGATATCCGATTCCCGCTGCAAGTGCAATCCGCGACGTCCCACATACGCGACCGAAACGACGGAATTTCCCGGAAGTTCGCGTTCGACCGTGAAGTTCCAGTTCCAAGATTCGGGGTTCTTGAAGGTTTTGCTCTGGGTGGTTACGGTCAGAGGGAAGGCATTTGTAGAAGTTCCGCCCGGATTATCCGCGTTTCCACCATTGACACTGGCGGTCGGCTGGAACGGAGGGTTGCCACCAAGGAAGACAGAGTCACTCACGCCGACGCGAGTGAAGAACCGTCCGCCACCGGCACGGATGACAGTCTTCGGCGTCATTTGATAGGCGATACCAACCCGAGGCTGTATCTGACCCCACTGGATATCGGAGTAGTGGTTCGTAATGCCGCGGAACAAATAGTTGTAAGCTCCTGAACTCGCCTCCGGAACGCGCCCTTTGGCCGCGTCGGGCCAGCCGTCACCGGGAATAACCATGCCGTTGTAAGGATCGCCGGAGCCGGGTATAACTAAGCCCGTTGCAGGGTTTAGCTTAACCGCTTTCGTGGGATCGTAAAGACTCGGGTCGAACACGATCATATTCCGCCAGAGGCTGGAATAGGGAACGATGACCGAATAACGGACACCGTAATCGATGTGCAATTTCGAGGTGGCCTTCCAGGAATCCTGGACGAAGGCTTCGGTCATGCTGCCGCGGAAGGGAGTATATGCACGCTGACCCAATTCCGAGTACTGATCGAATAAACCCATCGCCGCATTTGCAACTGCGACACCCGTTGTTGGATACAGGTTAAGCCTGGTGTCTGTGAATGTAAACGCACCATTCTGATTGTTCGTGCCACCGGGCACCTGGCTGACGTTGATCTCATCGTTGTCATTTTCACCGGAACGCTCAAAGTAACCGCCGAACTTGATTGTGTGCGTGCCTTTGATCCATGTGATACTATCGGCCGCCGTGTAAATCATGCCGGACGACTGCGAAGGATACGGACCACCATTCAACGTCGAGAAGTTAGACATTGTCACGGTTGGAATTCTGTACGGCACGACTTTTCCGGTGGGAAACAGATATGGATAGTTCAGACCAGCGTTGGCGCGATTGAACACGTTAGGCAAATCAAGGCCGATATAGTTCGCGTCTAAGCTGACCGAAGCAATCGCTTCGTTGACAATAGTCGGGCTAATTGTCCATACATAGTTGATCGCATTGGTTTGGTTTGGCCGCGAGAAGATGCGAGGAACGCGATCGCTGTTATTGTCGAACGGAATCCTCTCGTCGTAGATATAGTTGTTCCGCCGGAAAGACAGGCGCTGGTTATCCGTCAGCACCATGTCAGCATTTAGCTGATCCTTGCGCTGATCGATGGGATGGATCGCAGTGGCGTACCAGTTCCCGTTTCCGCCGATCGGATTGACGGTGTTTGCGTCCGGGTAAGCTTTCAAGATGCCAAGGCCGTTCGGACTGAGCAGATTCGGCGGAATGATGTTGCCAGAGATCGGAGTGGTTGTCCCCGGGAAGACCAGTTGTTTTGGAGTGCTATAGAAGATATTTGACCTCAGCAGCTCGCTGAAGTTGCCCTGACGCATCAAGGCTGTGGGAACGGTCAACAGACCGGGGTTCCCGGGCGTCACGCTCGAATCAGTATTGCGGTATTTGAGCCACTCGTTGCCGTAGTACCAGAAAAACCGACTCTTGTCCTTGTTGAAGTGGCCGGGAATATAGAACGGACCGCCGATGTTATAGCCGTATTGGTTATAGCGGAACGGCAGGACGTAGCCGGTCGTCGCATTCGTGTTGCGCGCCCATTGGTTAGCGTTGAATGCGTTGTTACGAACATACTCGTAAGCCGCGCCATGAAACTCGGTACCGCCCGACTTCGTGATGATTCGGATCTGACCGCCAGCAGCGCGACCGTATTCAGCCGAGTAGCTCGACGTCAGAATCTGCATTTCCTGAGTGGAGTCGACGTCGGCGGCTCCTATGCTGAGGCCGTTCGAACGGGTGCGGACCGCCGGAGCACCGTCCATAGTGATCAAGCTGTCCTGAGTACGTGCGCCATTGATTTGTGAGGGTCCCTGGCTCATGCCGGATTGCAGTCTCGCTAGCGTGCTGCCGCGCGTACCCGGAACAAGCTGTGCCATGAAGATCGGGTTGCGTCCGTTCAGTTCCAGAGCATCGATCTGTTGCCGGTTGACCGTCTTCTGCGTGGCAGCCGATTCCGACTGCAACATCGGAGCCGTCGATGTCACTTCAACCGTTTCAGTCGCGGTTCCGACTGCCAGAGTGCCATCGACTGCAATTCGTGCACTCGCGTCCAGTTTGTTATTGCTGCTTTCGTATTTCTTAAAGCCCGATGCCTCAGCCGTGACAGTATACGTCCCGGGCAGGATGTTTGTGACGGTGTAGTATCCGTCCTGATTGGTTGTGGTTTTACTCTCGGTACCGTTGTTTTCGTTGCGAACAGTAACGGTTGCGTTCGGAACGTTCGCTCCGGACTGATCTCGAATGAAACCGGTAATCGCGCCGCGGTCAGACTGCGCCACCGCGGGCGATAAAACACAAAGCAACAATAATGTTGCAGTGAAAATGCTCGCAAACCTCGCGAGTAGACTTGTCCTCATAGACTCCCTCGAACATGGAAAGGGCAGGAGAGATTGACTGAAGGCGCGCGTACGCGCAAAAGTCCCTGACCCACCTTGCACTACTGTAACGAGATTATATACCGTGGACAGCCGAATGCAAACGTTTTCATTCGGGAGTGTTTGAATTGTTTGGTTACGGTACGTGGCCATAACGCTAGGTCTGCAGCAACGAAGCCGATCTCGAGTACCTCGATTCGTGACAGAACGTTCGAGTCTATCGGGGGATAGTGCGGGACAAAAATGATGGCCGGAGCGGGATTTCCCGCTCCGGCCTTTAGGGTCTGATGGAAGGATTAGAACGTGTACCGCAGACTAATCTGCAACTGGCGCTGGCCGTCTTTGTTGGTGACCTTTCCAAAGTTGGCACCGTTCGGGTTGACCTGGAGGCCTCCGCCGGTAGAGGTGCCCCAGTTCGGGTGATTCAGCCAGTTGAAAGCCTCGAAGCGAAGCGTGGCGTATTGCGTTTCCGTGGTGTGGAACGTCTTGAACAGACCGGCGCTCCAGTTCTGGAAACCAGGCTGGAAGAAGATGTTCCGGCTGCGCTGGTCGCTAAACGTTCCTGCAGCAGGGCGAATAACGTTGGCACCATTTTGGAAGGCATACCACTGGCCCTGGTCGCCAAACAACGCGGGTTGCGGGATATTGCCATTGATGATGTAGCGAGTGCCGAACCCGTCGTTCGTATCACCAGGATTGCCGCTGCCGGCCCCTACACCGGCGATGTCTTCCGTAGTCATGACCGAAACAGGAGTACCGGTCTGGAACTGGCTGATCTCAGTGATCTGCCAGCCGCCCAGCAGTTTGCCGGCCAAGCTTCTGCTGTCCTTAAGGAACGGCAACTCCCAGATGAAGTTCACAACCGCAACGTGCCGCCGGTCAAAGTTGGAAAAGCCGTAAAGTAGGTTGCGGCTTCCATAGGTATTCGGCAATACGTCACGCGTGCTCGAGCCGTTATCCATACTCTTCGCGAAGGTGTAAGCTACTCCGAACTGGAATCCTTTGCTGAAGCGGCGGTTCACGTCGACCTGAAGCCCGTGATAGATGGAGCTGGCGACGTTGTCCGTTTGACGAATCGCGCCGAACCCCTTGTAAGGGCGCAGCGCGTCTTCGTTGGCGCCAGTATTCGCTGGCAAGAACTTAGTGCCAGGCAGCAACTGGTTAAGGTTCATTTCCTGTGGGAGATGCAACCCGCGCCGACCAACGTACGCAACTTCCAGCGTGGTCTGGAACCCGATTTCCCGCTGAACCGCAAGGTTCCAGGAGTATGCTTCGGGGTTGTAGAAAGCGCGGCTCTGCGACGTCATCGGCAGCGGATAGGTATTTTGCCCAACGCCTCGCGGATCATCTACGGAACCATTCGAAACGGAAGCACTGGGCTGGAAGGGCGGATTTCCTCCGAGAAACACCGAATCACTGACGCCAATGCGACTCAAATAGCGACCCAGGCCACCTCGAATCACTGTTTTCTGATCGAAAGAGTATGCGATTCCGACGCGAGGCTGCAGTCCCTGGAGCGGCTGCGTATCAGAGTAGGATTTGGGCAGATTGTGGAACAGGCTCAGTACCCCACTCTGGTACAGGGGATAATCATCAGCTTCCACGCGTCCGTGCGCAGAGGCAGGAAAACCGCTGCCGGGAATCACGACCCCGTTCAGAGGGTTGCCAGTGCCCAGGATCGGAGCTCCAGTAGTGCGATTAACCTGAACCGCTTGGGCCGGGTTGTAGTAAGCAGAATCGAAGAGGGCCATGTTCCGCCAGATGCTGTAAAACGGGACGATAATCGACTGGCGAAGACCATAGTCAATATGAAGCTTCGGAGTCACCTTCCAGGAATCCTGAACGAACCATTCATACATAAAGCCCCGATAGGGCGTGTAGGAGCGAGTTCCTAATTCGGCATACGTATCAAATCGACCGAGAGCGGCGTTCGCAACTGAAAGACCGGTGCCGTTCAGAGTAGTGTCCTGGAACACAAACCGACCATTCTGGTTGTTAGTGCCACCCGGAACGCCCTGCACGTTGATCTGGTCATAGTCATTCTGACCAGCGCGCTCAAACAAAAAACCAGCTTTCAACGTGTGACTACCAACGATCTTGGTCACGTTGTCCGAAATATCGTAGATGGGCCCCTTCGAGGAGGAAGGATAAGGCAGCCCGCTGAGTTCGTTGAAGGGACCATTCAAAGTGATAGTCGGGATTTTTTCCGGTATGTTCTTGCCTGTCGGAAAAAGGTACGGATAGTTGATCCCGTAAGTGCTCCGCCGGTACAGAGGACTCGACTGATCGATGTTGATATAGACCTGGTCGCGGCTTGCCGAGACGAGGAACTCGTTCACAACGGCCGGGCCTACATTCCAAGTCCAGTTCACTGAGGCACTCTGGTTCGGCCGATCCCAAAGCTGATTGATCACAGCATAGTTGCTGGCGAATGGGGAAACCTCGGTATAGGAGTAGTTCAAAATTCGCCCGCGGATGTAGTGGCTGCTATTCGGAACCCAGTCGATGGAGCCGGTGTCCTTGCGCTGATTGATAGGATTCGCAGCACTCTGCTGGTAGTTCAACAAGCCAGTCTGGGTAGGCAACGGGAAGACATTCAGTAAGCTCCTGCCATTCGGACTGAGTCGATCGGTGGGAATAATGTTATTGGGGAATGGCGTACCGTTTGGATTTGCCGCACTGATAGTGGCCGGGTCGTTGATTACACGAGCACGATTGTAGAACGGATTGTTCGGGTTTAGCAGTTCGCTGAAATCACCGCGACGCATCGCCACGCTCGGGACAAACTGCGTGGTAGTGTTGTTGCTTTGGGCGGTATTGCGGTACTTGATAAATTCCTGACCAAACAGGAAGAAGAGCTTACTCCGATCTTTGTTGAAATGTTTGGGAACGAAGATCGGACCACCGATATTGTAACCAAACTGATTAAATCGAAATGGCGCGGCTTGGCTATTGATTGTCGGATCGGGACTGTTATTTCGAGACCACGAGTTGGCATCTAACGCTGAGTTACGGAAGTATTCGTAGGCAGAGCCATGGAAATCATGGCCGCCGCTCTTCGTAACGATGCGGATTTGACCACCAGATGCACGACCGTATTCCGCGTTGTAATTCGACGTCAGGATCTGGACTTCCTGGGTAGAATCCGCGTCCGCCACGCCAATGCTGGTGCCGTTTGAACGGGTACGTACGGCAACCGCGCCGTCCTGCGTGATCAACGTATCCTGATTGCGCGCCCCATTGACGTTCAACCCATTATTCAGGCCAAAGCTAAATCCGCCAATTGCTGAGTTGCCGGTCACGCCGGGCTTCAAAAGAGACAAAAGATAAGGATTGCGACCATTCAAATTCAGATTCTGGATCTGCGTTGTTGTAATGTCGCGGCCCAATGTGGCACTGTCCGCCTGCACGGGAGGTGCCTCGGATGTGACTTGGATCGTCTCCGTGGCCTGACCAAGGGTCAAGGTAGCGTCCAACGTAGCAGTCACGTTGGCCTGCAGATTGTTCCCCGATTGTTCAAACCGCTTGAAACCAGGCGCTTCGACGATAAGCGTTGCTGGACCGGCCGGAACGCTCGGTACGGAATAAGCACCGCCGGCGTTGGTGGTGGCTTTTCGTTCAGCACCGGTCTGATTGTTTCGAATGGTGACCGTTGCGCCTGATACAACAGCTCCGGTCGGATCGTGAATGGTACCTGCGACGGCTGTCAAATCGGACTGTGCGAAGCCGACGGCAGCAAAAATGAAAAGACAAGAAGTTGCGAGAACCTGAGACAACTTCCTGGCGAAGTCTACCCTCATAAACGCCCTCCAAGATGGAAAGGCAGGAAAGACCAGCCGGGAAGTGCCGAACGGCCAAATCCCTACCCCACCTGTGCACTACTGGAACGAAATTATATAACCTTTGCCCAGCAATGCAAGAGATTTAATTGAGCGATTCCGTGAATGTTCCCTTTAGGGCACGTATTGGTCGAGATAGCGCTTTGCCATAACAAAGCCCGTCTTGAAGTCATCGCTGAAATCCGGCCCTGGATTATTGTCTGCGCCGTATAGGTCATCTTCCTGCTCAATGCTCATACCACCGTCGTAGCCAACATCCTGAAGGACGCTGAAGAATCCGCGCCAGTCGATTGTGCCCATTCCCGGGATGCGATAACGCCACCAGTGCGCTTTGTTCACCGGATCAATTCCGCCGGCCCGTACCACCGGCCATAAGATCTCGGTATCTTTCAGATGCACGTCATAGATCTTGTCAACGAAATCCCGGGCCGTTTGGATTGGATCCATAAATTGCCGTAACAAATGAGAAGGATCGTACTGCAATCCCACGTACGGCGAGTCGCTAAATGCTTTGAACAACGCCTCGAAACCAACCGGGCTGGTCGCGATATTCGGACCATCGGGCCAAGGTTCCCAGAGAATGCGGACATTATGGCGTTGGCAGGCTGCGAAGTATTTTTCGTTATAGACGCGAACGATTTCGTTTACCTGGTCCGGGAAGGGTTTGGTGGCATCCTTACCCGATTGCGTGCCGATATACCGTACGCCGAGTTTCCCCGCCAACTCGATCGTTTTCGCAAACCTGGTATTCACGGCGTTGCGGCGGGCCGGATCAGGGTTGATGTGATCACCATCGACCTGAAACGCCGAGACATGCATATTGTTCTTGGCCAAAGTAGTCTTGATGCTCTCGATTTCGGCATCGGTCGTGGTGTCCGGATCAAGAGAACCCTTGCGCCCGGAACGGAGAATCATGTTGGTGAAGCCGGCCTGTTTCGTCCATTCGACATTGGCGGGAGTATAAGGGCCAAGCACGCCCAGCTTCGGCCGCCACTCCTTGTGCTTGGGGCGGCGAGAAAGAGGAGCGGTTTGGGTTCCCGGTTGATTTTGCTGCGCAGCGTCGAGGCTGACTGAGGCGAAAGCGGCTAAAGAACCGACCAGGGTTCTACGAGTCATCAGCCATCAGTGTATTGCAACGTCGTAGCCGGGGAAGCCAACCCAGGCGAATCGAGTTCCGTCCCCTGAGTCTCTGGAATCCAAACGGCGCAGAGCGCGGCACAAGCGAAGGCGAGGCCGCAGGCAGCGAACCCCCAGCCCAATCCGTAACGCTCGCCGACTGCGCCGATACCCAGAGGGGCCAGCGCGCTCAAACCGCGCGCGACGTTATAGGAAATGCCGAGCGCGGTTGCTCGTATGGCCGTTGGGAACAGTTCGCTTCCCAGCAATCCGGAGCCGACGAAGAAGCCCGTACCGAAGAACGCGGTGATTGACGCCGTGATCAGAATGATAGCCGGACGTGTTGCTGTTGCGAACGCCGGCACGGACAATGCGGCCAAGATGAGATACGCGATGACAGCGCGCTTCCTCCCAAACCGATCGGCCAAAACACCGAAGAGCAGATAGCCCGGAAACATTCCGCAGAGATTCAGCAGCGTGAGGAAGGTAGTGAAATCCAGGCTGTTGAACCCGCGCCCTCCCCGCTCGAGCGGAAGCGCCAGATAGGCGGGAATCCAGGTAAACAGGCCCCACCACGCGAACATGCCGAAGGTATTCATAGCGAGCAAAGCAGCTAGTCGCGGAAGAATGGCAACCCATAGCGGTTTCCGGTCGATCCGCGTCCGCTCCGTCTGTGCATGATGACGCTTCCAGATCTCCGGCTCGGGAACCCTCCTCTGAATCCAAAATGTCACCAGCGCCGGCAGCACGCCGACGAAGAAAACCCACCGCCAGCTTGCATAATGCAGAATCAACCCGGCCGTCAGGGCCGCGAGCGCGTAACCAACAGCCCAACTGCTTTGCACGATCGCCATTGCCCTTCCCCGCCAGTAAGAAGGCCACGTTTCAGCGACAAGGGTCGCTCCCGCGTTCCACTCGCCACCCATGCCGAGTCCAAGCAAAAACCGCAAGACGGCCAGCATGGTCACACTGGTCGAAAACCCGCAAGCAAACGTGAAGAGAGAATACGTCAAGATGCTCAGACTCAACATGCGGCGGCGGCCCGTTCGGTCTGCCAGCACGCCGAAGATGAAACTGCCTATGGCGGACGCAACCAGAGTCAGGCTATTCAGCAGTCCCGCAGTCAGTTTGCTCATACCGAATTCGCGCATCAGGGTGGCGAGCACGATCGAATACAGCAGGACATCGAAGGCGTCGAGCATCCATCCAAGTCCGGCGGCAATCACGGTCCGGCGCTGTGGTACGGTCGCAGCGCGCCATCGAAACGGCGGCGGATTCTGCGAGGCTGCCGGTTGCACCACGGATCTATCCACGCAAACCGACCATTGAGAATAGGATAGGCGCGAACCGAACGAAATGCGAATTGCCATTGATACCGGCGGAACCTTCACCGATTGCGTTTACTCCGAAAACGGCGAGTTCCGCGTCATCAAGTTGCCGTCCACGCCGAAAGATCCCAGCGCGGCAGTGTTGGCGGCGGTTCAGCAGATTGCCGGTGATCGGCAGGCAGAAGTACGCCATGGCACTACGGTTGGAACGAACGCTCTGCTCGAGCGTAAAGGCGCTCGAGTTGCTTTCGTGACCACTGCCGGATTCGAAGACACCATCGTGATCGGAAGGCAGGCTCGGCCGGAGCTATACAACTGGTTCTGGCAACCCGAAGCGCCGCTCGCGCCCGAAGGGATGCGTTTCGGTGTAGCCGAACGAACGGGGCCCGACGGCACGATCCTGAAGGCAGTGGACGACAAGGAACTCGGTCGCTTACGCGATGCCATTGCCGCACAAAACCCAGAGTCCATCGCGGTCTCACTCCTGTTTTCATTTGCGAATCCCGCAAACGAGCAAGCAGTCGGACGGGCGCTCGCGAGTCTGGATGTTCCGGTCTCGCTGTCTCACCAGATTCTGCCCGAATTCCGGGAATACGAGCGCGGATCGACGGTGCTGATCAATGCCTATCTCGCGCCCAAGATGCAAGGCTATGTCGACCGCCTGAATCAGCAACTCGAGCAGGGAAGGTCACAACTCGATGTCATGCAGTCGTCGGGCGGGATCATTTCCGCTCGAACGGCCGCGCGGGAGCCGGTACGCACCGTATTATCGGGTCCCGCCGGAGGAGTTGTAGGTGCACTCGCCCTCGCCAAAATGGCTGGGTTCCCACGTATTCTCACGTTCGACATGGGAGGAACCTCGACCGATGTCGCCCTTGTGGATAGCGAACTCGGATTGCGTACGACAACCGAATCACGTGTCCTGGGGATGCCGATTGCTGTGCCTATGCTCAATATTCATACGGTCGGTGCGGGCGGAGGATCACTCGCCAGTTTCGATCGCGGAGGCGCTTTAAAGGTGGGGCCGGAATCGGCCGGAGCGGATCCGGGCCCGATTTGTTACGGACGCGGAGAGCAACCCACCGTTACAGACGCGAATCTGCTCCTCGGGCGGTTCGCCGGAGCAGGCCTTCTTGGCGGCGAAATGCTGCTGGACGAGGATCGGACGCGCAAACTGTTCGAATCGAGAAAAGGCCAGCTAGGGACGGTGGAGCAGTTCGCCGAGGGGATCACTCGAGTCGTGAACGCTCATATGGAGAAGGCCCTACGCAAGATTTCGGTCGAATATGGCTATGATCCGCGTGACTTCGTGCTGCTTAGCTTTGGCGGCGCCGGTCCTCTTCATGCCTGCGCGCTGGCTAAGGCGCTGAACATTCCGAAGGTGTTGGTGCCGCGCATGCCGGGCGCTCTGTCAGCGTACGGGGTATTTGTGTCGGATGCCGTCCGGGATTATTCGCGGACCGTAATGCTATCTCCCACGGACCCTCAACTCGAGAAGCACTTCGAAGACCTTGAACGACTCGAGAGGCAGGAGAGCGCGGGTAACAAATCGATAACCAGCTTTCGCACTCTCGATCTTCGCTACGTGGGGCAAGGGTACGAAATCTCAGTTGACGCGGCGGGTGATGTTAGCGAGCATTTCCATCGGGAACATGAGCGCCGTTATGGCTATGCCGACCGCAACAGAAGCGCAGAAGTGGTGACGGTTCGCTTGCGGTCTGTTCTGGCGAGTGAGGTCCCGGCTGTTCGCGAACAGAGCCGGGACGGGAGCGATGGCCGGCAAGCGGTGGCTTCAGAGAAACAGATTTACAGCGACGGACATTGGCTGCCGGGTCTTGTGTACCACCGGGACGAACTGAATGCGGGTGACGCCTTTGCCGGACCAGCGATCGTCACCGAATACAGCGCGACCACATTCGTGCTTCCCGGCTGCCGTGTGGAAGTAGACGGTTTCCTCAATATGGTGATCGATGTCTGCGCAAACTGATCCAATCGAGCTTGCAATCTTCAAAAGCGCGTTCCATTCCATCGCTGAGGAGATGGGTGCGGCTCTCCGTCGTACGTCGTTCTCCCCCAACATCAAGGAACGGCGCGACTACTCGAGCGCTGTTTTCGACAAAGACGGGAATGTAATCGCGATGGGCGATGACATGCCGGTCCACCTGGGTTCGATGCCTATGTCTGTACGGGCGGCCCTCGATGCGCTTACGCTCGAACCGGGCGACATCGCGATCCTGAACGATCCATATGCGGGCGGAACACATCTTCCCGACATCACGCTCGTCATGCCTGTTTTCGCGGGTTCAGAAGCACAGCCCGCGTTCTTCGTAGCGAACCGGGCGCACCATGCCGACGTCGGCGGCATGTATCCGGGTTCCATGGGTCCGTGCCGCGAGATTTTTCAGGAAGGGCTTCGCATCCCTCCGGTGAAGCTATACGTGGCGGGCCGAATGAACGATGGCGTCTTCCGATTGATACTGAACAACGTACGGACGCCAGGAGAGCGGGATGGCGACCTCACCGCCCAAATCGGCGCTTGCCGCATCGGCGCTGAACGGGTCTTGAGCCTGGTCGAGAAATATGGCATCGCGCGCGTCCAGGCAAACATCACAGCGTTACTGGATCATTCCGAGCGGCTGATGCGGGCCGAATTAAGACAATTGCCGCGGGGCGAGTTCAGCGCTGAAGATGCTTTGGATGACGACGGCATCTCGAATGCTCGGATACCGATCCGTGTCACCCTAATCACGGATCCGGGGAGGGGAGAGATCCGTGTCGACTTCTCTGAATCCTCTCCGCAGGTAACAGGGAGTGTGAATGCGGTACACGCAATCACCTACTCCGCCACGTTCTATGTCTTGCGTTGCCTGCTTCCGCCGGAAGCAGCGCCTACGGCTGGGCTCATGCGGCCGGTTTCGATCATCACGAAACCGGGAACGGTCGTCAATGCACGGCCACCCGCGCCGGTGGCAGGCGGAAATGTCGAAACCTCGCAGCGCATCACCGATGTGCTCATGCGGGCATTCGCCAAAACTCTTCCCGACCGTGTACCGGCCGCAAGCTCAGGCACGATGAACAACGTGACAATCGGCGGCATCGATCCACGCAACTCTCAGCCGTACACCTACTACGAAACAGTGGCAGGCGGCGCGGGGGCCTGTCCCGGTTCTCATGGCATTTCCGGCGTTCACACCCACATGACAAACTCATCCAACACTCCGATTGAGGCTCTGGAATTTGCGTATCCGTTTCGGGTTCATCGCTACGCTTATCGGAAAGGCTCGGGGGGTGCTGGTCAGTTCCGCGGAGGCGATGGATTGATTCGCGAGATCGAGATTCTCGGGCCCGCCCAGATCACGCTCCTCGCGGACCGGCGGCTCACTGCTCCGTATGGATTATCGGGCGGAGAGGACGGCAAGCAAGGAAGGAGCGTTCTCACGAACGAAACCGGCGAGGAGAAAACGCTTCCGGGTAAGTGCAGCATTACGGCGAAAGCTGGCTCGTGCATTCGCATTGAATCGCCGGGCGGCGGCGGTTGGGGAAAGAGCAAACCTTAGGTTGGAACACGTGACTGATGGCAAACGTTAGTGTAGTTGTGTATGTCTGGGTTTCGTGATGAATGGCTGGGGCAAGCCATCAGTCTTGCCATTGAGAACGTTCGCGAAGGTCGGGGCGGTCCGTTCGGAGCCGTGGTCGTTAAGGACGGTCAAGTCGTTGCGACCGGCGTTAATACCGTTACCGCCACTTTCGACCCGACGGCTCATGCAGAAATCGTCGCCATACGTTCGGCATGTCAGCACCTTTCGCAACATCAGCTTGTCGGGTGCGAGCTTTATTCGAGCTGCGAACCGTGTCCAATGTGCCTCGGCGCGATTTACTGGGCCCGACCCAAGGCCTACTATTTCGCGTGTACACGAGAGAGCGCGGCCGAGGCGGGTTTCGATGACGCGTTCATTTACGATCAGCTACACCTCAGTCCGGGGGAACGCACCATTCCCGGACACTGCATGATGATCGACAAAGGAACTGCGCCCTTTATTGAATGGGCGCAGAGCATTCAGAAGATTCGATATTAGGTCGTCGTTAGCGATCCGCGCGCCTCAATTGGTGAAGTAACGAATGTCAAAAGCGACGCCACGGCGGCGATTGACCTCGACCGTGCTCGCATAGTCGAGCGCTTCGGCAGGAATGACGACCGGAGCACCGTTGATTGGAACGTAGCGAAGCCGTCCCGGCCCTTCATACCAGTAATCCGACGCGAACTGTCCATAACCACCTCGCAGCATCAGAACTGTCATAACGCGCGGCCTTACCCAGGCAGGCCTTGGCGCGGGTGCCGCGATAGGCAGATACGGATTGGGGGCCGGAGCCGCGTACGTCGCGGGCGGCGCTTGTTGCGGCACGTACCCGGCGGGAGGCGGAGCTTGTTGCGGGGCGTACGCAGTGGGAGGGGCAGCTTGTTGCGGCGCGTAATACGTTTGAGGTCGCTGCGAGAAGCCATACGGGTTTTGCGGCGCGCTGTATTGAGGGTAGCCGTAGTTCGCGGCGGCCGTTTGGGAAGCTACGGGCACGCCAAGGTCGTCCATGAGCTTTAACGTCAAACGCGTTTCAGCTTTGAGCTCAGGACGAGGCCCGCGTCGCGGAAGATTGATCAAGTCGATCGGCCAAAGAACGGGGATCAACCACTCCACGGTGTCCCGCACCGGATGACCTCTCCCGTGGATCCTGCCTTGTTTGTCGACCTCTTCTTTCGGCGCATAAACCACCTTGGCGGATACCGGCAAGATGATGTCCGGCGGGATCACCATGCGTTCGAACCTCAGTTCCATCCAACCCTTGCCAACGAAATGTCCCGGATCCTTGTAGTCTTCAAAACGGCCTACCAGATAGCTACCGTAGGGAAACACGGAGCGACCGTACAACTCGACATGGTTGACCTGACAAAGGACAGGATCGCCCACCTCCGTGGCCTTCGAGGAAAGCTTTGGTTCGGCAACGGTGCATTGAACCAAAGAGCCAGCTGGAATCAACTGTTCCATTGCAAACACTTTCAGAGGGGAGATGAAAACCAGGACGGGAAGGGACGCAAACCAAATTCTCTTCAAGGCAAGAACCTCCTGAGAGCCTGACGAACCAGAGCGAACTTAAATGGCCGGGAATGAACAGCTTTCCCGCTTGGGTCAATGATCGTCGGTTTTCAAACAGCCGTCAATAGGAAATGTGCCATTTGGCGCAATCAGGCTCGGATGAAGACAGTGGGCGTTGCGATTTAATATTTTTTTACCTCTGCGAGAGGCGCTCGTGGGGAGCGGAGCAGGATTACTGCCCCGCTTCAAAATGGTTTACTTGCTGGAAAGCGTGACGCGCCGGATGAACTTCACGGCCTTGTGCCCGAGAATCTGAGCAACTACGTCGTCGGGAACGGGTTCATCTGTTTCGATGATCGAGATAGCCATGAGGGGTGCTTTGCCCTGTCCATCTGCGATGCCGGACTCCTGCCTGCCGAGAGCGAAGTTTGCGATGTTGATGCCGTTCTTGCCCAGGGAGGAACCAAGGTACCCGATGACACCGGGCACGTCCTCGTTCTTCGAGTACATGAGATTACCGTCGAGCGTGGCTTCGCAAGAGATGTTCTCCACTTGCAGCAACCGCGGCTTGTTCAGTACCAGCGCACCCACTGCGGAAAAGCTCCCTGTCTGCGTTTCCAGCTCGACACGAATGGAGTCCATCCCACCCATACCCGGTTCACGCTGCTCGACAATTCGGAACCCGCGTTCCGTGGCGATCGGCATAGCGTTGATAAGGTTGACCCGATATTCAACCGATCGGCTCAACACTCCGGCAAGCGCCGCGTTGCGAAGGATTTGAACGTTGCCGTCCGCAAGCCGGCCGAAATAAATGATGCGGATCGTGTGGATGTTTCCTTCGGCGATGTGGCTGAGGAACTGGCCGAGGCGTTCCGCAAGGTCCACGAATGGTCCAAGCGCCTTATACTGTTCGGCGGTCAGAGCGGGCATGTTGACTGCGTTTAAGGCGACCCCACTCTTCAGATATTCAGCCACCTGCTCCGCAATCCGGATACCCACGATCTCCTGAGCTTCTTCGGTAGAACCTGCAATATGCGGCGTTGCAAGAATCGCATCAACGCCAAACAGCGGAATTTCGCCGGGAGGTTCCTTTTCGAAGACATCCAGCCCGGCGCCTGCGATTTTGCCGCTCTTCAGCGCATCTTCGAGTGCTCCCACATCGATGAGCTCGCCGCGCGCGCAATTCACAATACGAGCGCCGGGCTTCATCTTTGCGAATGCCTCCGCATTTAGCATCTGCTCGGTTTCCGGGGTAAGCGAAACGTGCAGGGTGATGTAGTCGCTCAGCTCGTACAGCTCCGAAAGCGGCTTCAGTTCAACGCCTATATCCCGTGCGGTTTGCGGACTGACATACGGATCATAAGCAACAATCCGCATCTCGAAAGGCTTCGCACGCTTCACAACCTCACGCCCGATGCTGCCCAGTCCAACGATGCCTAAAGTTTTCCCGCGCAGTTCATTGCCGAGGAACTTTTTTTTCTCCCACTTGCCCGCCTTTGTAGATGCGTTGGCTTGAGGAATCGACCGGGCCATCGAGAGCATGAGCGCGAGAGTGTGCTCGGCCACTGATACCGCATTGCCTCCCGGAGTGTTCATGACCAGCACGCCAGCATCGGTTGCGGCAGGCAAGTCCACATTGTCCACGCCAACGCCGGCACGTCCAATCACGCGGAGCTTAGGGGCACGCTGCAGAACTTCCTTCGTGATCTTGACAGCGCTACGTACCAGGAGAGCATCGCAGTCGGCGAGATATTCTCCATACGTCTTTGGATCAGCTTGAATGATTTCCCAACTGGCTTCCTGACGCAGCACATCTGCAGCCGCCGCAGCCAGCGGTTCAGCAACTAGAATTTTCATTGATTGAGGGGCGTTCGGCTATGCCAGCACGGCTTCTTTCGTAATAGCTACTTCGGCGTACACGTTCTGAACGGCCGCGACACCAGCGCCAAAGCGAACGGGAAGACCTTGCGCAGCAAGGATAATCTCGAGCTCCGCGACAACGGCAAACAGATCGTGGAAATCGAAATAGCCGAGGTGCGCGAAGCGGAAAATCTGCCCCTTCATGCTCCCCTGCCCGTTCGTGATGATCGCATTGAAGCGGTTACGAAATTCTTTGATAATGATGCCCGAGTCCATGCCTTTCGGCGCGCGAACAGCGGTGACGGACGAGCCCGGCGAGCTCGAAAACAGCTCAAGGCCAAGCTCTTTCATAGCTTCGCGAGTGGCACGAGCCAGAAGCTGCGCGTTTGCCACAAGCTTGTCCATGCCGATCGACTTGATATACTTCAGCGCTTCGGTAAAGGCCAACAACAGCGCGGTATTCGGTGTCCAGGCCGACTCACCACCCGCAGCGTTCTTCCGCTCGCGTTTGAGATCGAAGTAGTACCGCCGGGCCTTCGAGGCTTCCGCTCTCGCCCAGGCCTTCTCGCTGGCGGCCACGAAAGCAAGTCCCGGCGGAATCATGAAGGCTTTTTGAGAGCCCCCAATGACAACGTCCAGTCCCCAGCCGTCTATGTCAAGCGGCATGGTTCCCACGCCGGTAATTGCGTCCACGACGAAGAGCGCGTCCGTCTTTTTCACGGCCTCGCCCATAGCTTTCACGTCGTGCTGAGTGCCGGTGGAGGTTTCGGAGGCCTGAACGAAAACACCTTTGATGTTTTTGTTGTCCGCGAGCGCGCGTTCCACTGCTTCGGGCTGAACCGCATCCCCATAGGGGGCGCTCAACACCGTGGCACTCAGGCCGAATGCCTTGACCAAGTCGACCCAGCGCTCACCGAATTTACCGGCAGAGCAAACCAGAACTTCCTCTCCGGGGGAGAAGAAATTCTGCACAGCCGCTTCGAGGCCGCCGGTGCCCGAAGCCACCAACACCAGCACTTCACTGCTTGTCGCCAGAACGTCTTTCAAGTCGGAAAGGACGCCTTTGTACAACTTCCGGAAATCCTCGGTTCGATGATGGATATCGGACCCCATCATGGCGTGAAGAGCCGCCGGAAGGAGAGGTGTTGGACCAGGAGTAAGAAGACGCTGTTTTTTGATGTACATTGCCGCGATGTGCCCGAAACAACTTGGTCTCGTGAGGGAGATCCGAAGGGGACAGAAACCCTCAGAATACCAGATTTCGGCCCTTTTCCCGGGCGAGCCGAGGAGGGTGGCCGCAGGCGCGGCAAGGACTCATCCGCCGCCAACGAACGAGCATGAGAAACGTTGAGGCGCGTTCGATACCCGCCTCAGATCAGTGGATCACCGTCCCGGCTCAGGGACCGGGCGTAGCGGCCGGAATCAACAACCACTGCTGATTGGCACCGCCAATGTAGTCGTATTGCTGTATCTGAACGCCGTTATCGCTTACGTTGCCTGTCACATCGAGCACTCGACCACTCCCGCGATTTACAATCGTGTACACTCCGTTGCCGAGCGGGTTCAACGCCCAATGCTGAGTGGCTCCGCCCAGGTAGTCCCATTGCTGGATAGGCGTGGTCGCGCGATAGGACCCACCGGCTAGATCAAGCACTTTTCCACTCGCTGCATTCACAATCTGGACATACATACTGTCAATCGGTACCAGAAACCACTGTTGGTCGATCCCGTTCAGGTCCTGCCATTGCTGCAGTGGCGCGCCGTTGTCTTGAGGGCCCCCCGGTATGTCCAGAACACCACCCGTTCCAACACTTTGAATCTTGTAAGCCTGGAAGGGCGCCTCAAAACGCCACTTCTGCTGGTCGAAGCCGGCGTAGTCCCACTGCTGAATCGGCGCGCCGCTGTCGGTCGACGCGTTGAGCACGTCCAGCGCTTTGCCGCTGAGGACGTTGACGATTTCGAAGTAGCCGTTTTCGACAGGAACAAGGGACCACTTCTGGTTGGGTCCCCCGAGATAGTCGTACTGCTGGATCAGCGCACCGTTATCGTAGGAGACGGATCGCACGTCCAAAACCTTTCCGCTCAGAAGATTCATGATGGCGTACGTCCCGTTGCCTGCGGCAACCAGTGACCACCTCTGGTTACGGGCGCCGTTGATGGAACTTTGTTGAATACCGGCAGCGTTGGCACTCGAACCACCGCTGACGTCGAGCACCTTGCCGCTCAGCTTATTCACGATTTCTACGGCTGAAAAGACCGCGCCCGTGAGACCAATGTTCTGAGGTGATGAACTCGCACTGCTGCTCACCAGAAGCGATGCGGAGTGGATTCCCGTTGAATTCGCGGGACTGTAGGTAATCGAGATGATGCAGCTTGATCCCGCGGCCAGACTGGCCGGGCAATTATGACTGAACGAAAAATCGGAAGCGTTAGACCCGGTCACCTGAACGTTCGTAATCCCAAGAGGAGAAGTGCTGGGATTGCTCACAGTCACAGTCTTGGTACTTGGGATCGTTCCGACCGCGACGGATTGCGTGCCAAACACAAGGCTCAACGGGTTCACGAGAATCTGGGAGTTCGCCAATCCATTGATAGCGATGCCCTGCGTTTGCGAAGCGACCGGAAGTGTGACCGTGTTGCTGATGAACGCATTCTGAGCAATGTAAACGGGGGTGGCGCCGTTCGAGCCAAGGTCGGCGGGTACGATCATCTGCACGGAGTACCGGCCGATATTACCGGGCGCGAGACCAGCCGATATCACTTGCGCCGTTTCGTTGTTCATGGTCGCGCTGACCGAGTTGACGGCGCTGTTTGGAACCGGTCCGTTATAAGGCTGACCTGCTCCCACAGTAACCGGGTTTCCGTCTGGAGTCTGGATTAAGCCTAGACCGGTGGCGTCCATCTGGATCAACTCCCCCGGGACCGCCGGATTGGACGCGGTGACAGGAGAGTTTGGAACGACATTGCAGCAAGTAGTACTCGTGTACGCAGTGACCGTGACCGTGGCATTTGCGCTCGCTGAACCTGCGACCGCTATGCCCGTGCCCGCAGCGCCCGGTTGCCGCGCCGTCAGAACGACTCGGGAGAACGCGCCACCGGCAGCGGCAGTTACGTTCGGATCAGCATTGATGAGAGCTAGCAGCCCGTTAACGATGGAATTGAGCGTGTCACCGGCTTGCACAGTGTAGGTGTAGTTTGTCCCAGCAACCGAAATAGTCGCCGTATCTTTGGCAGTGGCGGTTCCGTCAATCGAAACAACGGCTGTCGGATTGCCCGGCTGGTGTATTGCGCCAGTTGCAGGCCATGGCCTTGGCTGACCAGAAAACGCGGGCGCATTGAAGAGACCCGGGTTAGCGGGTGCGATGTAGAGCGGAGCTGCCGTGGTCACCGTGATGCTGCCGTCCGAGTGAACCGTGCGGACGTAGACGCTTGTGCTATTTCGATCATTGAAATTGAACCCGGCTTGCGCCACTACCTGGTTTGGCGATATGGAAGCGATAGGAGCGGGAATACCGTCCATATACACCTGGACGTTCCCCAAACCGGTCGGCAAGCCGTTAGCAGCATTCGCGGTCGGGATGGTAGCCGTTACATCCGACAAGTTGGAACCGTTGATTTCCACCAGCATTCCCGGCGCACCAGTGGCCGCCGTTCCTGCTGTCAGGTAAGAACCGGATGCCGTGACGGTCAGATTCAGGGTGTTGGATGCGCTAGCTGCGAGCGAAATGGCGTCGAACGGGAGGTTGACACCCTTTGAGCTTAAGTACAGCCCCCCGGAGCCTGTGCCCTGAAAAAGAGCGGTTGCGTTTGGATCACTCGCGTTGATTAACGACACGAGCCCCTTGGCAATGGAGTCCACAGTGTCGCCCGACTTCACGGTATACGTGTATGCCGTACCAGCAATGGTCACCGTGACAGTATCATTGGCCACGACGGTTCCCCTGATCGTGACGCTTCCTTCCTGGCGGATAATCTCGCTAGCCCAATTGACAACCGAATTCGCAGCTAGCGGTATGTCAGCCGGCGTAAAGAGAAGAACTCGGCGATTGTAGGGATCGGCAACATATAAATTCGTCCCGTCATAGGCAAGCGAGGTCGGCGCGGGAGTCGTATCGACGGCGCCGGTGTTATCGATCGCGGTACTCGTAATCGTTGCGCTTTGGCTTGTGACGATGTCCGTGGCGAAGTCAGGCTGGCCCAGCACGGAATCAGCATTCGCCCCGTTCGTGGTGGGGATCGAGTTGAAGATCAAAACGCGGTCGTTCCCCCCATCAGCGATGAAGAGTCGAGTTCCGTCCGAAAGAGCAAAGCGTGGGAAATTCAGGGTATCGGCACACCGCGCAGCGCCGTTTGTGGCAGCATCCGCGCACAACGCTGTCACGAAATTCGGCACTGATGAGGTCATGTCGGGCTGACCGACTACAACGTCTGCCGGTTGCGCATTACTCGTAGGAATACTGTTCCAGATCAGGACGCGGTTGTATCCCAGGTCTGCAACAAAAAGACGCGTGCCGTCCGAAGTTACCGCAACCGGATTCAAGAGGCGCGAAGCAGTCGTCAGGGGATTGCTGCCGGGTGATACGGAAGGAGCAAACGCGACATTGAAGCCCGTTTGCCCCAAAACGACGTCGGCCGGTTGATTGTTTTGGGTCGGAATGCTGTTCCAGATCAACACGCGGTGATTCTGGGTATCGGCGACGAAGACTTTCCCATTCTGTATCCAGACACCTTGCGGCCCGCGTAAAGAGTTAGCGTTGATCGGTTGAGGGCTCTGAAAAGACGTAAAGTTCGCCTGCCCGAGAACAATATTCGGAGGCGTTGTTGAACTGGCGGGTATAGAATTCCAAAGCAGGACCCGGTTGTTATCCGTGTCCGCAACGGCGAGAACTCGTCCGTCGGTGCCCACGGCAATTGGGGCATTCATGCTGCCGGCCGATGTCGTTGGAACATCGCTGCGCCCGGGAACCGAGCTCTGAAAATTCACTTGCCCCAAGACCTGGAAGGCGCCAAACCCGCAGAGCCAGCATGTCGCCGAAGCATGGGTCTTCGTGTACAGGTCCTCGCGCGGCCCCGGCATAACCGCGGTGTTGAACATCATCACTCGGTTGTTCTGAGGAGTTGCGCCGAGCCGGTTGTCGTCGGCGACATAGAGCACACCGTTGGCGTAAGCCAGTCCACTTGCGCCGCCTAAAAAAAACTGCTGGGTACCGTTAGCCCCCTGGGTGAAATTGAATTGACCAAATTCGGCGCGGGCTGCTTGCCCGTTACTTAAACTTGCGCCTTGCAGTGCGGTCGCAAATAGGGTCAGAGAAATGCATAAAGACGTCTTGTTCAAACAAAGGCCCCAAAACTAGCTAAGTATAGCGGGTGGGACGTTTGACCCCTGCTGCCGGTTGCGTCGAAACTGCGCGGTATCCCGGTTTCAGGCGTGCTGCCCCACGTGTACAATCTTGAGCGATGGCGCTTCTCGATCGCATACAACAAGACATGATTTCGGCCATGAAGTCGAAAGACGAGGGCCGGCTGGGAGCTCTTCGGATGGTCAAATCAGCGTTAAAAAAGTTCGAGATTGACTCGATGAAGCCTTTGACAGAATCCGCTGAGATGCAGGTGCTTCAGACGCTAGTCAAGCAGCGGGTAGAATCGGCGGACCTTTTCCGCAAGGGCGGCAGACCGGAGCTGGCGGAGAAGGAGGAGGCCGAAATTCAGATCCTCGACAGTTATCTTCCCTCGGCACCGTCACCCGCCGAATTGGACGAAGCGGTCACGGCCGCCATCTCGGAAACCGGCGCTACCTCGACAAAACAGATGGGCGTGGTCATGAAGGCCGCTTCCGCGAAGTTAGCGGGGAAGCGTGTCGACGGCAAAGCGCTGAGCGAACTGGTGAAGCAGAGGCTTTCCTGACGTTTCGCGCTGCTCAAAGGAACGCTTGAGCTCAAAGGTTCATGGGAACGGTACTGCTCGATAGAGTTGAACGGCTCGCGAGGTCGTGAGGATCCTGAGGCTGACTCTGAGCGAGATGCCACAAGATCAAAACGAGGCCGGCAAAAGAAACGATGGCTAAACTCACGAACCCATAGTCGAGCGAGTCTGCCTGCAAGGAATCTCCCGCAGTCGATTGCCTCATCAAGAAAATATAGAGAACCACGTGAAACATGGCAGTGAGCGTACCCACGATGAGCGCAAGCCAGGAAGACAACGCCCAGAGCGTCAGAATTGAGGCTGCGATGAATAGAAGAACCAGCGCATAGGTCCCTGAATGAATGATCGTTGTACCGGGTTTAAACAACAGCACACACCAGAAAATAATTGTGGCGGCGGTGGACAGCCAAAGCTTGAGAGCGGTTCTCCATTCCGTGTTATTAGCTCGCCTCACAGCTCCTGCTACCAATGCAACCAGACCGGACAACAACGGACCCATGCACGGGAACAGGTAAAAGAAGTTCATGGCCCGTAGCTCCGCGGCGTCTTTCGCGACTGTCGCATTCCAATGGGAACCACTCTGAAGCAGTCCGGAAATCAAGGCGAGGGTATCTCCCCAATATTCGCGTTGATGGTCGACAACGGTGAGCAGATTATCGATTCGGGCGTTTGTCCAATCGCGAAGAGTCAGCTTGCCGTAAGCTTCCAGGGCAACTTGCCCGAACCCGCGCGGATCTATCGGCTCTACGCCGGCCAAATGGTACTTCAGAAGGCGATCGCCGGGAGGATCAGACAATTTCTGGTACAACATCCACGGCAGATAGAGGAGGAAGGCGCAACTCACCATTGCCGAAATGAGTTTGAAATCGAGCGATCTTCTCAGAACGAAATAAGTAATGATTACTCCGGCGATCCCGAACGCGCTTCCGCCATGTGACAGCATCGCCAAACAAAGCATGGCGCCCGCAAGAGCGGCCACTGGCCAACGGTCGCGCGACAGCACGTAAAACTCCCGCGGAAGAAGCAGGGCCGCAAAGCCCAGAACGTAGGCTGCCGCGATTAGCTTAGGCCAGGTATAAAAGGTGTTCAAGAAGATGAACCCGTTCAGCAAAGCGACGACCAGTATCAAGCTAAGTGCGCCACGACTGATTCGAAACGCCTTGAGAAAGAGCCACAGCGAGAGTATCCAAAACGATTGGACGATGATGCTTACAACCGTGTAGGGCAACTCGTGCACGAAATATCTCCGCTGTGCCAGATAGATCCCGGTTTGCAAGGGAGGCCGATCGCTTGAAAGCCAATCCGCGAGCAACGGGCGCCTGACATGGCCATTAACCACGCCTTCTGCAACCAGATAAGGAATGGTGTTATCGGCAGGCAGAGGATGAGTGAAACGCATGCTTGCCGTCTCAAACGGCCCTTCCAATCCTCCGTAGACAAATCCTGTTGAGGCCACCAGCAGCGAGGTCAAGCCGACTAACGTCAAAGGAAGTAAGAGTTCCTTGAGTGCCTGCCGCGCAGGCGCGTCGAGGGCGCGAAGGCTCTGGAAGATGAAACCGGCCGCCAGGAAAGGCAGGAGCAAGTTGCTCCATCTACCTGCGAAAGGCGAAAAGAACCACAGCCAGAACGACAGATAGCCGTCTAAGCCTACGGCCGTGAGCCCGCTCAATCCAATCAGAACGACATTACGGACTCCGAGTCGTGCGCAAAAGCAGCAGCCTGCATAGAAAAATAAAGCCATCAGGAAAAAGCTCAGAACCAGTGGTTTTAGAACCAACAGCGCTTGAGTAGGCCGGGCCTTTCCCGGCTCGGGACGCGTTAAGGCGAACCAACCGTCGCCCGTGACCGCTCGATCTTGGGCGACCAGACGGACAGGCTTGCCTCGCCAGGAGGCCGGTAGAGGAACCTGGTACAAACGCCAAGTTTCGCGCGGGACATGCGTAATCTCGATCGGCAGTTTCGATCCGTCGTCCAGGTTCTCTATCTCTAAAACAAGACCGGGACGCGACGGATAACCGGCCAAATAGAGTTCAAGCAATCCCGGCGCGGAGAATGTATTTGTCTTTAAATATCCAGTGTTCTGATCTTTGTTTCCGGCGCCGCAGAAGGAGCCCCAGAGCTCCTGGTTTTGCGGCGCTTTCTTCAGATCTGAGGCATCAACCTGATAAAAGCCGTTCGGGCAGAAGCCTTGAGATTCCGCAACGAACGAACCCGTAGCGCGGACTGGTGACACCGAGACGAACGCCGCGGCGGCAAAGGTTAAGATCGTACGTAAAGCAGACTGCAAGACTAAAAGTGTAACGGAGGCGCCTGTACCGGGCGCGGAGAGTCTCTTCTCGGAATTGGCGAAAAACGCATGAAGAAACCACCCGGACCAAGAGGCTTGGAAGTTCTAGGGTTCTTTGGGGTAAGAACGGCGTCAAGCACGCTCGCTTTCCTCCAGAACACGGCGCGAACTTTTGGTCCACTGTCGTACTTTCGGCTGCTACATCAGCACACGTATCTCGTTAACGATCCCAACCTGATCAAAGAGGTGCTGGTCGTTCAGCAGCATCGATTTGGACGTGACGTCGGTGCGACGCTCTTGCGAGAACTCGTCGGGGACGGCGTGCTTACTCTCGAAGAACCGCAACACCGGGAGCGGCGCAGGATCCTGCAACCCGCATTTCACCGCGACCAGGTCGGCTCGTATGTCGAGATCATCGGCAACGAAACGAATCGGTGTCTGCCCGGATGGGAGGAGAGAGGGCGAATCGATATTGGAGACGAGATGCGCCGCCTGACTCTCTCGATCATCGGCAGTTCGCTCTTCGGGCCTGATTTCCAAGACAGGGCGCAAGAGATTTCGACCGTTCTCGGCCGTGTCATGAAGCGTGCCGGTCGAATCGCTCCGTTTGTAACGTTCCTGAAGCCGATCACTCGCTCTTACCGTCGCATGGCGCCCGGAGGCCAAAGCCTCTTTTTCGAACCTGAGCGGAAGGAACTCGATGCTGTTCTCCAGCCGCTGATCGATCGCAAACGAGTATCGGACTCTAAGGACGTGCTTTCGCTGCTGCTGGGCCAAAAGGAAGGCGAGCTCGATGACGAGGCCGTTCGCAATGAGATGGTGGCGTTTGTACTGGCGGGCCATGAAACCACCGCCACGGCTTTGACCTGGGCTTGCGATCTCCTGGCCGCCGAACCGGAAATGCAGGGTCGCCTGGCGAATGAGGCGGAGTCGGTGCTCGGCGAACGCGCTGCAGTCCCCGAAGACCTCCCACGACTTCGCCTGGCGTCTCTCGTCTTTAACGAAACACTACGGCTTTATCCGCCTGCGGCTCTTTTTGGCAGGCGAGCCCACGAGCCGGCGTGGCTGGGCGACTACGAAGTACCGAAAGGGGCCACGGTACTTCTCAGTCCATACATCACCCAGCGGGATCCTATGTACTTCGAGCGCCCGGATGACTTCAGGCCCGAGCGGTGGGAGCAGGACAGCAACACGGTTCCTAAATTTGCCTTTTTTCCTTTCGGAGGCGGAGCGAAGATGTGCATCGGAGAACCGCTTGCCAGGACCGAAGGCGTCCTCATCCTCGCAGAACTGATGCGCCGTTATGAGTTCACGTCCGTGTCCGGCCAGCGAGCCCAACCGGTTGCACGAGTCACCCTCCGCCCGGCTCAACCGGTCCTTTTGAAAGCGAAGCTTCGTAAACGGGCGCGGGAACTAACCGCCAACGCACTCGCTTAATGAGCCATCCCGGTCTCGCGCTGGGCTAATTCCGGGTGTATCTTTCGCTGTACTTTGGCCATTGCTTCCGCGAAGTCTCCGGCATTGTGCAACGTGAATACAGTGCCGTGACAGGTATTTGTCAGATGGTGGATCGCGTCCGGGAACTCGTTGCCGGGGGTCGCGGAGAATTTCAAGTAAAAGATCGGTCGCCCGGTACTTTCGCAAGATCTGAGCATTTCGCGAGGAAGCTTGTCGAGGATACGTGCGCTCGGCCCCAGGAAGATGATCGCCTCAGGGGGGTCTTCCCGTTTCATCTCGGCGCTGACCAGATTCGTCAGCAATTCGGACCACCCGGTGCGCCTGAGATTCCGATAAGACACCGTCCCGAGTTCCAGGTCCTGCAGAGAGCGAAAGAGTTTCCGAAAGCTATGGCGGGTGAAGTTGTCGTCTGTGAAGATCTGCCGTTGCTGGTCCAGATTGAACGCTGTCACCCGTACCGCGTCCGGATGAAGAGTACGCAGCAGTGAACTCAGCGAGTTCAGGAGGAACGCCCGATCCCACGCGCGCAGGCTCAGCTCCCTCGGAAAGAGTGGCGCAGCGTCAAGCAGAACGTCAATGCGCGGCCCCTTGTCGTGAACTTCCGGGTTATCCGACCAGAACTGGATGGAAGCAGATGCGGCCGTATTCGGCGATATGGCCACTTTCACGATCCGCTCCTTACCGTGCAGCTCAGCTTTCGCGTTCCAGGTTTTCCGAAAAAACCTGTTCCGTTCGTCGATAACCAGCAGGTCCACGGGGTACTCACCTTCGCCCACAGTGAAGACGCCGCTCCATTCTGCCTGCTCATGAAATCGATTCCAATGAAAGTCCTGAGTCCGCTTTGGCAGAATCGCGGGCAATTGGAGACGTTCTCCCAGGATGACGGGGGCGCTTCCCCTTGGCTTGACACGGACGTACGAGGCGATCTGGCTCGCCCGGCCTTCAAACTGTGCCAAAGGGCAGTCGACGATGAACCGCACCTCAAAGCGAAACGCGAAGTTTAAAACCGGAGTGAAAGGCTGAACATGACAGCTAAGTTGCTGCCCGGGAGACCCGTCGTCCATAGCCCTTTCGACGAGCTGCGCATCATTCTGGCGGTCTATCGGGTATTGAGCCCACCCGAGTGCGGCAAACAGCAAAATCAGAGTCGAAATGCGAACGCTTCGCACACTGCGTCTCCCCAGCTTTGATTCGATTGTAATGGCTTCTGACCGAGACGGAGCTAGTTCCTGCTGATTATTTCTAGCCGCGAGTGTCACGCCTGTTTCGCCACTTGCGGAGCAAGGTTGGACTCCCGAGCAAGCCTCCTATGAGCAGAAGGGTCAGAGTGCCTGGTTCGGGGGCAGATAGGGCGGTTCCCGGTCCGTAATCCGCAATGGCAGCCGCCGGGCCAGTGCCCCCGCTGGAGCTTCCCGCCGCGTTCGGATAAAAGAGGCTGTGACCGAAGTAAGGTCCGACGCCCCCGGGATTCGAACCAAATCCGTACGGTCCTCCCGTCCCGAAGCCCGGAGCGCCGGGTTGCGACAAAGATGGGGCGTTCAGGCCGGTTGGCGGCAACAACGAACTGATATCGACTGGGGTTGCCGGAACATAGAAGTCCGGCTCCGGCCCTGACGGGCCCGGATTGGCGGCTTCGAGTGAGGCTTTCGGCCGGTCGGGAATGTTCAGCGCTTCTTCTGTCGGCTCGTTCGCGGCATCGACGGGCGCTTCAGGCTTGAACGAGAGCCGGTTTCCGCAACGGGTTCGGGCGATCTTTTTGCCGTCGGAGAGAACTGCTTCGCCTTGTGGGATGCGGTGTTTGGCCTTCGTCCAAAAGACTTGATTCGATTTTCGGTAAGACACATACATGAATGCGTCTTTCGGGATGCGTTGCACGGTTGCGGAGGAGCCAAATCCGACGTAATGCCGCGCAACCACCGCATCCAGCTGCCGGATACGAGCGAGTTCCTCGCCCGAGTAGGCGCCCCCGTAAATAACGGAGAAGGGATACACCTTCCGAGTAGCTTCAGGCTTGGCTACGCGCGGCGTCATCGCCGGCACTCTGAAGGTCGCCACTTTCGCCACCGGCCTCTCGCACCAGAGCAAAGCGGCGACGCAAAACATTGCCGTTAGAACCGCATACCGAACAACCCTCGCAGCCCGAGGGTCTCGGAGCCCTGGGGAATTCAAAAATGGGGCCCTCGGCAGTGAAACATAAAGCTAAGTGGCGGCTACCCACAGGATTTCTCCTGCCGAACAGCCAAACCGCCGGAAAACCCCCGGGCTGCCTACGGCATCGAAAAGATGAATAAGGGTCTACTGTCGTGAGATTCGACTGCCGATATACAGCTGGTGACAGTCAGCTTCCGTTGCATTCTGATCTCCTCGTTAGCTTTCTGTTGCAGTGTCGGACAGAGTCAGGAACGAGATTCACAACGGTGGATCAAGCTCAGCACACCGAAATGCGAGCTCTACACAGATACGAACAGCACCACAGCTAGGGAAATTCTGAGCCTGTTCGAAACGGCGGAATCTGCCACACTTCGCCCGGGTGACCAGGCGCGCCGCGAGACGCAGGGACGTCTTCGGGTGATTGCCTTCGCGAACGAAGCAGAGTATGCGCCGTTTCGCCTGAACGCGGCGGCTCTCGGACACTATCTGCACGCTCGCGACCGGGATTACATCGTTCTGGCTGGTGCCGACCCCGAGCACTTTCAGGCGGCAGTCCACGAATATACCCACTATTCAGCGAACCGCGCTGGTTATCATCTCCCCCTCTGGCTAAATGAGGGGATAGCTGACCTGTACTCGACGACAGCCACCAAGACCGGACATCCAGTTCTGGGCGGCCCACTCTCCGGACGGCTTTCGACTCTCAATGCCATCCGTCTGCTCCCTCTGAACGATCTATTTGCCGTTGGACGCGGTTTGTCGCTTTATACCGAGCCCGAGAAAGCAGCTCTCTTTTACTCGGAAAGCTGGGCGCTTACTCACTTGCTGGCCATGGACGGTCGCTACGCTGGCCGATTCCCTGAACTCTTAAACGAGTTAAGTGCTGGTCGCTCAACCACTGATGTCCTGTGGAGTATTTATCGCAGGACTCCGGAGGAATTCGAGGCTGAATTGCCGGCTTATATTCGTCACATGCAAGAAGGCCGCCCAGTCGTCGGAATCTCAGAAATGCAGGTTGAGCCTGGGCAAGCAACGGTGGCAGAGTTTGAGCGACGTGTGCTGTGGGCCGACCTGCTGGTTGCCCATCCTGCAACGGCAGCGAGAGCCAAAGATCAGTTACTCGAACTGAAAAAAGAATTTCCGGAACAGCCGGAACCAGACGAACTGCTCGGGCACCTTGCATGGGACGCGAAGCATTCAGAAGAAGCGCAACGGCACTGGGGCAAGGCGATTGAGCATGGATCGCTTGATTTTGAAACACTTTACCGGCACGCCTTGCACCTGCACGCGGCCGGTGGTCCCTCTTCAGTGGTCATTGCCCTGATGGAGAAAGCGGTATCGGCGAAGCCCGGCAGTGATGAAGCGGTCTACAATCTCGGCGTGCTGAAGTACGAGGAAGGGCAATACGAAGCCGCATCGCAGACTCTTCTTCGCCTGCAAAAAATTGCGCCGGAACGAGCATATACGTATTACTCCGTGCTGGCGTATTGCGACATAAAGATGAAGGCCTTCGATGGAGCGAAGGCCTTTCTTTTGAAAGCGGCCGAGTCCGCCCGAACTCCCGAGCAGCAGGCCGAGAACTCCCGGATGCTGCGATTTGCGGCGGCTCGAGCAGACTAACCGGCTAACGCGGGTCAGCGGTAAGCCACAAGCGAGTTAAAGAACAACTTAAACGACTGATAGCTCTGGGCACGATATTGAGGACGCATCCCGAACAGCACGATGTGCCCTTCGCCCGCCTTCGCATCGACAATGGCGCTCTTATTTGCCAGCAGCTTTCCACCAAGCAGCCAGCCAGAGGCCAGAATGTCGTCGGACGGGTAAGTGGCAATTGAAGGCTGATCTGTGGTGAACGCCGGACTTTGTTCGCTCCAGATCGTGATGTGTTCCGGTAAGCCTCTGGTCAGTGGGCTCGACAGGTCAAGATTGACGTTCAGCAGCGAACCGGGCGAATAGAAATCGCCCCGGGTATTTCCCTCGCCGCCTCTTCCCCGCCGACCGGCTGCCGCAGCCCCGGCACCGCCCGGTGCACCCGGCATATCCCCGCGGTCACCGCCGGCGGCCGCGACACGCCCGCCCAGAACGTTGGTTGCTGGCGCTCCGAGATCTTGGATGCAGAATTCGCTCGCGTGATTGAAGCAGACCACCGTTCCGCCAGTGCTGGCAAACTGCTTCAGGGCAGCGACTCCTGAAGTCCCGATCCCTCCCGTGTACTCATCCGGCATTGAGCCTTTTGAATACCCGTTCATAAGCCCGCCTGCGTTCTGGTCGGGGAAGATGATGACGTCATACTTCGCTCGAAGATCTCCCGCTTGCAGGTCTGCATCGGTGACGTTCTTGTACTGAAAGCCGAATTTCTCGAGAAGCCAGCGGGTCCAGCCTTCGTCCATGCTGGCCATCCAGCTCTTGTACAGCGCAACTCGCGGGGCGGCGACGGGCTTCCAGCCTGCGCCTTTGTCGGTCGGCGAAAAATCACCAGTCTGTTCATTCCGCCAGACCTGCTTACCCGATTTCCATAGCGCAGCCACCGTGCGCCACGAATCTGTGTCCGCAGCCGAATAAGCCGTTTGCGGCGGCGCGTCGAAGGGGAACGATTCTTTGGCTAGAGGTCCTCCCGGCATTGTTTCGACCGCCTTCACGTCGACACCAAACAGGAGAGGAAGCGTTTCGGCCGTCGTGTCATAGGGGCGCTTCGGAGGCCCCCCGGGATACAAATGCTCATCCGGATAGTTCTGACGCTCGAGCAGCGCTTTCGCCCAACTGCTGTATGGCTGCTGCATGGATATGACGTGGTCGCCATTCGCCGCCCTTTGGATTTCAACCTGCCCGAACGCGAGTGTTTCAAGCATGCGGCGCGTTGCTCCCGGATCACGCTGTTGAGCCGAAACGACGAACGCGGCAGGGCTTGTGCGAGCTATGGCACGCTGGCCGACTTTGTAAAAGTTGCGCAGCATGTCTTCGCGATGAATAGCGGCGTTATACAAGCAGGATTCAAAGGCAATCTGCTGGTAATCGATGATGTCGCGGAGATGCCAGGTCCCGCCCTTCCAGGGTTCCAGGTAATTCCAGCTGCGTTCCTGGGCGTTGTAGCCGAGCGGATGAGTATCGAGCTCGTCAAACTTAACCTCTATCGGAGTGGCGATTTTGGCGCTGGCCGATTCGGTAAGGATCCGGAGGCCTCCATGGAATGACTGGTAGTGCCGCGACGGGGTCCAGAAGTCGTAAGCGGCATGAATCGCGACGCCAACCTTGCCCGCGGCGGTCAGGTCCGTAGCCATGGACGTACCGATCATGTTCATTTCTTGCGAAAGGATCGGATCTACGTTTGGCTCGATCGGGTCCAACCATGGCGGAATGAAGATTCGCGACGCGTTCGGGCCTTGCTGGTGAACATCGTAGACGATCTCCGGGTGCCATACGTTCTGGATCTGGCCGATGGTCGCGCGTGTTTCGGCTTGGGAGAAGATGTACCAATCGCGATTGTTGTCGTGGCCGGTGTAATGGTGATACAACTCTGGCGGTTGCGAACCTTCGAACGGGGTGTTCAGAGTTTTCCGATACCACCGGGTGACGATGTCGACACCGTCAGGGTTCTGGGATGGCACGAGTATCAGGATGGTGTTTTCTCGGATTTTCTGGAATCGCGGCGAGTTGTCCGTGAGCATCTTGTAAGCGAACTCAACAGCGCTGTGCGTCGACGCTACCTCCGTCGCGTGAATCGAACACGTCATCAGCACGATGTTCTTGCCTTGCGCAAACAACGGCTCGGCTACATTGGGCGGGGTGACGCGAGGATCGGCCAAACGACGCTGGATATCCAGATACTTGTCCAATTGCTTCATCGTCTGGGGCGAACTGATAATGGCCTGAATGAACGGCCGCCCTTCGGCAGTTTTGCCGATTTCCTTGACGCGAATACTGGGACTGGATTTTTCGAGCTTATAGAAATAGGAGACGACTTGGTCCCAATCGAGGAGAACACGGTCGACTCCAATTGGGTGGCCAAAATGGCTCTCCGGAGTGGGGACCGCGGCGAATGAAAGCATTCCGGCCGTAGCGGAAACAGTCAAGAGACGAGAAGCAGCTCGCCGAAACATCGCTTTGATCGGGTCTGTACGCAATGACACTTCCTTTGAAGAAAATTCGGGTTCTTCATGATAACCAAGCGTGTCGGCTGGGACTGCTCAGTGCGGAATGTGTCTCGGGCGGTGTACGGCGTCAGAAACGGGCGAAACGCCGACGGTCGAAGCGAGCGGAGAAAAGACTCAGGGCGGAAATTTACTTCTTGACGTCTTCGCGCTTCGCTTCATCTGCGCGCGCGGACGGTTTAGCAGAGTCGTCGAGCTCTAAGATGCGCACCACGCTCGGGTTGCGATCATACTGGCTGATCTTCCGGAGCTCGGTGCTCGCGTCCTTATATTTGGCCTGCAGTTGATAATCGATAGTGAAACTCAGGTCACCGAAGTTATAACGTCCATCATTCTTGGTCACGAACGTGACTTTCGAATTGGTCTTGGTGTTGGTCAGGGTCACGAGCGCGCCTTCGATCGGCCGACCGGAGATGTCCACCACCTTCCCGCTGACATCGCGCGAAGTCGGAGCCTTGTCCTTCTTCTTGACGAGTGGCCGGTGATTGTCCAGTAATACATCTGGCGTATTCGCCGGGTTATTGTTGGTAGCTTGCGCGCCCGCAAGACCGGCCAGGATTATTGCTGACGGAAGGAGCAGTCGCATGCTCATTAAAGAAGACCTCGCAAACAGGAACTACCTAGAATGGTAACAGCGATGCGGCCCTGAGGGAGGGTTGTCGCTGGTACTCCGTCATGTCGTTTCTGAAAGCTCGCGTTCTGTGCTTCGAAAGTCGCCGGGAAAAAGAGATCGCCGAACTGGTTCGGATTAATGGCGGGCAACCGTTTGTCGCACCCGCATTACGCGAGATACCCATCGACCAGAACTCGGAAGCATTCGCGTTCGCCGATCGCCTTTACCGCGGTGAATTCGACATGGTCATTTTCCTTACCGGCGTGGGCGCACGCTATCTGCAGAAGGTGCTTGCCACGCGCGACGGGGAAGAGCGCCTCCCGGCGGCCCTGCGCAAATTGTCGGTTGCCGTGCGAGGCCCAAAGCCGATGGCGGTCATGAAGGAATGGAGCGTCCCGGTTGCCGTGCAAGTTCCGGAACCGAATACCTATCGTGAACTGCTTGAAGCTTTGAGGGACAGGCCCGAGCACTCCGTCGCACTCCAGGAATATGGCCGAACCAACCACGCTCTCGTAGAGGGTCTGCAAGCTCAGGGCAGAACCGTAGCATCCGTGCCGGTCTATCAATGGAGCCTGCCGCTCGACACGGAGCCCCTCGTTCGCTCCGTCGAAGGACTCTGTGCCGGTGACTTTGATGTCGCGATATTCACCACCGGTGTTCAACTGGACCACCTGCTCCAACTCGCCGATGAACGTGGCAAACGGAATCAGGTGATCGATAGCCTGCGCAAAATGTTCCTCGCCTCTATCGGGCCCACTTGCACAGAAACGATGCAAAGTAACGGTCTGACACCCGATCTTGAACCGTCTCACCCCAAGATGGGCATCCTTGTACGTGAGGCCGCTATCGAGTACGAGCGTAGACGGAGCCAGCCCGATACCGGGCCTCGCGACGGAAGCAACGAAGTACAAGCGAATCACGTGTAAGAGCCGTGAATTTCTGCCGGTGCCCGGCTAGGTCGTCGATGGTTTCAGAAGGTTCCGCAGCTTCACGACCTCTCCGATAACAAAGACGGCCGGGTTTCTCGCTTCTACAGTGCCTGCTGCCACTTCAGCGAGCGTAGTCTCGATCGTTTGCTCTTCCTTCAAGCTTCCGCGATAAACAAAGGCGACGGGCTCATCGGGTGGACGGCCCGCCGCAATCAGCGCAGTTGCGATTGTCTGCCGGTTTTTCACGCCCATTAGGATGACCAGCGTATCGACCCGAGCATAATGTTCCCAGCCATGATTTGCGCCCTCGTGGCAGTGACCGGTGACGATTGCAAAACTTTGCGAGACGCTTCGAAAGGTCAACGGAATACCCGCCAGTCCCGGCACCGCGATGGCTGAGGACACCCCTGGAATCAACTCCACTCGAATCCCGTGCTTTACAGCCAGATGCCACTCTTCCGCACCTCGCCCGAACACGAGAGAGTCTCCGCCTTTGAGCCTCCCTACCACCTTGCCTTGAAGGGCATGGTCGCGGATCAGTTCGAAGATCTCTTCCTGTCGCAGCTCTTGCTCGCCCTGGTGCTTTCCGACGTAGATGCACTCGGCATCGGGTCTCGCCAAGCGAACGATTTCGGGACTGACGAGGCGGTCGTAGAGCACGACGTCGCACTCGCGGAGAATCCGAGCAGCTTTTAAGGTCAGGAGTTCAGGGTCGCCAGGACCAGCGCCGATTAAGTACAGCGATCCGATTCGGAATGGGACAGAGGAGCCGATATGAACAGCTTAGCCGCTGTTCAAACTTGCATAAGATCGCTGATGACCTCAAATCGAAAACCGTGATCTTTGAGCACGGGCACGATTGTTCGGAGGGCACGCAGCGTATTCGAAACGTCCGGCTTTGGTTCCACTCCCCAGGCGTCGTGCAGGCAGATGATGCCGCCCGGGGTGACGCGTCGCAGCACATGGTTGGCAATTCGCTCCGAAGGCCAGCGGTTATCGTTGCCCATAACGGTCCACATCACTCCCAACAGAGCCAGCTTTTGCTGCACCTCGCGCAGCCCCACCCAGCGAAACCCGTACGGTGGGCGCATGATCATGGGAGCAATCCCCGTTTCTTCGGTGATCACATGTTGAGCGTCGGTAAACTCACGCTCAATAAACTGGGCGGATTTGAAAGGCAATGTCGGGTGAGAGTAGCTATGGTTTCCGAGTTGATGGCCGGCGGCAGCGACCTGGCCGGCTATCTGGGCGTGACGACGGACATTCAAGCCGCACTGGAAGAAGGTCGCCCAGATACCTTCCCGGTCCAGGTACTCCAGGATTTCCATAGTGCCTTCACTCGGCCCGTCGTCAAACGTCAAAGCGACCGTTCGACGCCTTCCTGGTCCGCGGTACACCGAAGGCCCGAAGATCTGGGATGTCCGCGAGAGAGTCCCGTACGCAGCCGTCGCCGACATGGCCCCGAGAACACCGCTCGCCGCAACACCGGCTAATTTGATCCCCCGCATCTTCAGCAACCCACCTTGTCGACAATGTTGTTCTGAAAAGAGCTATAAGCCGACTTTTTCTCGAGGGGGCACACTTGCATGAAAGTCCTTTCGAACAATTTGTATATACGTATCCATCAGTTCAGCCACGCGTGAGTTGTCGGAGGACTTCACGACCAGACCCACGTGATGCCGTTTCGTCAGTTTCCAGACAATTTCAGGATCTGAGAACACCGAAGTGTCCGGCCACTCCTGCCGGGCGAGTGATACAAGGAGCCCGGCGTACTCGTTGCGGACTTCGGGTACGGAGTATGACGAGCCTAAAATAATTGAACACTCTATCTTAGCCCACTCAGCCCACAGGTTAACTCCTGTTCCCGCTTCGATCAACTCGGGGATGTGAGCCCCGCCGACGCGAGCAGATGTCTCCAGAAACAAGAATTCACCAGTGTCTTTGGACCGGATGAACTCCGTATGAGAGACGCCGTCCTTCAGCCCGAACAGCTGCAGTACTGACTCATTGATTCCACACAGATCGTCGGAGGTCTTCGAATTTCGGGGAAGAAGCCTGGTGGTGAAGACCCCGCCGCTTTGCGTAACCTCGAGCGGAGGAGTGCCATAAACGCTGGCGAAGGCGCACACGGCCTGTCCGCCCGACCAGATCGAGTCCACATGGAAGATATCGCCGGGAACGAACTGCTCCAGAACGTAGAAAGATTGCTGGTCGCCCAGGGCATGAACCCGCTCCCAAGCCTCTTCCCGGCTCGCGATTTTACTGATACCGATTGCGCCCGCCATCAGGCGCGGTTTGAGCACCCAGGGGGGCGACACGGAATCAACGAAACGCGTGATGTCGATGTAATTTGTTGTGCTGGTAAAAGCGGGAACGCGAATCCCGCCTGCGTGCGCACCCGTCCGCATTGCAAGCTTGTCCCGGAAGTACCGGGTGGAGGACTCGCCCATTCCCGGAATGCGGAAATGCTCACGGATCAGCGCCGCTTTCTCCAGATCGAAGTCGTCAAGTGCCACTACTCGATCCAGCTTGATGTGGCGACACAGGCGCGCGACTACGGCGAGCATGTGCTCGAGATTCCACTCGCTCTGGTCGCCTGGAAGGAAGAGAATGTCGTCCAGGCTCTCCCTCGGCCACGGAGCATCCTGGAGCATGCTGGACGTCAGCAAATAAACGTGACAACCTAGCTCTTTCGCCTCGGCTAGAAAGCGATGTCCCTTCTCATAGCTCGCCAGACATAACAGGGTCGGAGTCTTTCCGCCGTTGATCTGGGAGATGGCGTTCATCTTTTGCTAAAAACGATAACTTTCTACGCTAATAACGGTAATCTTCTTTTGGGAAGGCTGTCTAGCAACCTAGCTAGCAGACATGGGTACTAGCAGTTATGCAGATTGTCAGACAGAAGCATCTTATAGGAACACGGTGGTTCCATTGGATCAACTTTCCGTTAATCTTTGTAATGATCTGGAGCGGAATGCTGATCTACTGGGCCTTCCCCACCTATAGCATCGGTCCGATCCATTTCTTCCCCCGATGGGTTTATAACCTCATGAATATTCCGCAACGACTTGCGGAAGGAATGGCGCTCCATTTCTTTTTCATGTGGTTGTTCGTGCTCAATGGCGTGCTTTATGTCAGCTACACCGTGGTCTCAGGAGAATGGCGCTACCTGGTTCCGCAGTCATCTTCGGTCTTTCGCGACGCCTGGTTTGTGGTGATGCACGACCTCCGCTTGAAAAGGGACCTTCCGCCACAAGAAAAATACAATGCGGCGCAACAAATTGCATACACAGCGATCGTGTTGATGGGAGCAGGGTCGGTTCTGACCGGTTTAGCCGTCTACAAGCCTGCTCAATTGGGTTGGCTAACGGCGCTTTTTGGCGGGTACGAGACAGCGAGGATGTTCCACTTCACACTCACCGTCCTGTACCTCGTTTTCTTCGCTGTGCACGTAGCGCAGGTGATCGTTGCGGGCTGGAACAATTTCCGCAGCATGATGAGCGGTTGGGAGATGGTAAATGAAGAAGAACGAACACCGGCATCCTGAGCTGTCTCTCCTTGACGACGAGGCTCGCCGGCTGATCCGAGACAAGAGCCGACGAAGCTTCCTGGTGGGTGGTCTTGCCGCTGTGGCTGGAATCGGCGGTTACGAATGGATCACCCGCGCTCCAGCGGAAGACGAAGTGCCCTGGCCACAGCGGCGAGTGCTTGATCTCAACGGGCGGCTATCGGAGGAATACCTTAACGACAAGCACCTGATGGCGACCTATCCGCCGGACAAGATCGGCGGGGTGAAGCCCAACGGGGATATCGGGATAGAACAGCCGCTGGAAGCCGGTAAATGGACATTACAAGTCACTGCGCCGGGCCGCCAACCGATCTTGTTGTCGCTCGATGATCTTAAACAGCTGCCGAAGACCGAGATGACAACAAGATTCTGCTGTATTGAAGGCTGGAGCGGGGTCGCACATTGGGGCGGAGCGCGATTTTCCGACTTCAGTAAGAACCTCTTTGGACCTGGCTACCGGATTCCTCCTTATGTCTATATGGCGACGCCGGACGGAGAGTATTATGTTGGCCTCGATATGAAAAGCGCTCTCCACCCGCAGACTCTGCTTGCTTATGAGCAGAACGGTCGGCCCCTCGAAGAGAGGCGCGGCGCTCCCTTGCGGTTGGCAATTCCGGTAAAGTACGGTATCAAGAATATCAAGCGTATTGGGCTTATTCAGTACACTGACAAACGCCCGGCTGATTACTGGGCGGACGAGGGCTATGACTGGTTCGCGGGGTTGTGAGTGATGCCGGAAGCGAAACTCTATTGCGGAACTTCGGGATTTGCTTATCCGAGTTGGAAGCCGGATTTTTATCCGGAGAACCTGCCGAGCAGCAAATTCTTGTCATACTACGGAACCCGATTGAACGCCGTGGAAGTAAATTACACGTACCGGCGCCTGGCTTCCGAGGCAACTTTTGAGAAGTGGATAGCAGCAACCCCCGGCGACTTCATGTTTTTGCCAAAAGCTCACATGAAGATCACTCATCATCTGAAGTTAGCCGACGCAGAAGACTTTACGAGGGTGTTCCTGCAATCACTCGAGCCTCTAAAGAATGCCGGGCGGCTAGGTCCGATTCTGTTCCAACTCCCGCCATCGCTGCATTCGGACGCCGATCGCCTCGGCCACTTTGTGAGACTTCTGCCCCGTGGACTAAAGGTTGCTTTCGAGTTTCGGAACGCTTCCTGGTTCGAGGAAAAGGTCTACAAAGTTTTGCAGGACTGCAACGTGGCGCTATGCCTCGCTGAGAACGAGAGCCTCGACACTCCCTTTGTGCTGACCGCGGACTTCGTGTATTTGCGGCTGCGCAAACCCGATTACGGTGAATCCGAATTGGCCAGCATCGCATACCGCGTTGACCAGTATCTGAACAATGCGTATCCCACGTTTGCGATTTTCAAGCATGAGGAAACGCCGGCGGGAGCGCTGAACGCGGAGGCGCTGCTGGCGACAGAGCGATCCAAAGGGCTCGCCGTCAAGTAGAAGCGAGAAGACGATATGGCAACGATTGCAGCAGGACGCGTCGCAAGTGGATCTGAGGCCCTGGTCGAGAGCCATTCCGGCTTGCCTTGGTATCTCTGGTGTGCGTCGGCGGCTGTCACGTCCGCCGTAGTCGGGGCAATGTGGGACATCTCCTGGCACGAATCGATCGGCCGGGATACTTTTTGGACACCGGCACACGTCGCGATCTACATGTGCGGAGTACTGGCCGGTATCGCGTACGGGTATCTTATACTCTCCACCACCTTTTCGTCCCGTGCGAACCTCGAACGGTCTTCCGTTCGAATTGTTGGGCTCCGCGGCCCCTTAGGCGCCTTTATCGCGTCATGGGGAGGAATCGCCATGCTCACCTCCGCACCATTCGACAACTGGTGGCACGACGCTTACGGTTTGGACGTGAAGATATTGAGCCCGCCCCATGTCGTACTGTTCATCGGAGTGTACGCTATCCTCGCCGGCACCCTTGTGCTGATTGCCGGGCACATGAATCGGGCGACAGGCAAAGAGCGGAAAACAGCGCGAAATCTTTATCTCTATGTTGCAGGAATCAGCACCATTGCCGCATCCGTGCTCATCTTTCAGTTCACGTCGCGCGTAGTGCTGCACAACTCGGCTGCGTATATTGCAATCTCCCTCTTGATTCCCATAGTGATGGCCATCACCTCAAGGGCGACGCGAGTGAAGCATGCGGCCACATTCGTTGCGTTGTTCTACATGCTGTTTGTGACTGCAATGATCCTGATCCTGCCGCTGTTTCCGGCCGAGCCTAAGTTGGGACCGGTTTACCAGCACGTCACACACTTCGTACCACCTCCTTTTCCGCTGCTTCTAATCATTCCGGGAATCGTGCTGGACCTGTTCTGGAGCGCCGCTCCCGCGTGGAACCGATGGAAGCTCGCCGCCTGCAGCGCCGTGCTATTCGTAGGGTCCCTGGTAGCGGTGCAATATCCGTTTGCAAGCTTCCTCATGTCGCCCGCGTCTAAGAACGCATTCTTCGGCACGATGTATCTGCCTTATGCGGTGTCCCCGGCGTCTTACACAGCGCGGGACATGTTTTATTTGACGGATACTCCTGCGCAGTTCTGGACGGGACTGGGCATCGCAGTTCTTTGTGCAACTTTGGCCACTCGATTCGGCATTGGGCGCGGAGAATGGATGGCCAAGGTCCAGCGGTAGCGGCATTTATGAAGATCGTCAAGGCGTTCGCCTTGCTGCTCCCACTGGCCTTCGTCGCTTTTGCGCACGTTGGCAGTCCGGACATCTACCTGGATGGCCAGGCAGGCCCTTACAAGCTGTTTATCACGATTCGGCCGCCAACGGTGATACCGGGTGTGGCCGAAATCGAAGTGAGGGCGCAGAACTCAGGAGTAAAGCAACTGACCGTCGTACCGGTGCCGCTTAACAGAGCCGGGAACAATCTGGCTCCCGTGCCGGATACGCTCAAAGTTTCGGCCCAGGATCCGCAGGAATTTACGGGATCGCTCTGGATTATGACTCCGGGTTCGTGGCAGGTACGTATTGCAGCAGCTGGAAGCGATGGTTCGGGAGAAGTGGCGGTGCCGCTTCCGGCTTACGCTACCCGGACAAAAAAGATGGGCAGCGGATTGGGGGCAATTTTGCTCACTATGACCATCCTGCTGGCCGCGGGAGTGGTTCTGATCGTCGGCGCATCGGTGCGGGAGGGTCAATTACAGCCCGGAGAGCGGCCCGAACCAGCCAGGGTAAGCCGCTCATACCGCGCGATGATCAAGGCCAGCGTTGTGGTCGGGCTTTTAATCGCGTTTGGATTCTGGTGGTGGAGCAGTGCCGAACGCGATTACCGGGACAAAATCTATAAGCCGCTGGACATGGCGGCATCTCTGAACGGTAATGAGTTAACTCTTAAATTAAGCGACCCAGGGTGGTTGCGATTACCGGGACAGAAACTGTCTCGACTTAGCCCTACCGTTTTCGTCCGAACGATTGATGATCTCGTGCCCGATCACAACCACCTGATGCATCTATACGCGATCCGTGAACCCGGGCTCGACGAGGTGTACCACCTGCATCCGGAACAAACGTCCGCAGGTGTCTTTCGCCTCCACTTACCGAGCATGAAGCCGGGCCCGTACCGCCTTTACGCGGACATCGTACACGCCAACGGATTCCCGGAGACGCCAGTCGGGCGCGTGACGATCCCGGACCATTTCACCGGAAAGACTTTGGAAGGCGATGATGCGAGCGGCTCGGCGACTGCGTGGGAGAACGCGTCAATCTCCAATACTGCGTTCCGGCTTCCGGACGGCTACACGATGGAATGGTTGAAACCAGCAGGTCTCATCCGAGTTCGCGAAGGGAACCTGTTTCGTTTTCGGCTACTCGATCGTTCGGGCAAACCGGCCGGAGACATGCATTACTACATGGGGATGCTGGGTCATGCCGCCTTTGTCAAAACTGATGGCAGCCGCTTCGCTCACATCCATCCCACAGGATCAGTGTCGATGGCTTCCTATATGCTTGCCGAAAATCAGCTTCCCGCGAGTAAGAAGCCGCAGGGGGACATGGGCATGGATGGAATGGACATGTCTGGAATGGATATGCCCGGTATGGACATGAGCTCTATGCACAGCGGCGGAACCGGTTCCGCACTTCCCAGCGAGGTCTCGTTCCCCTACGGCTTTCCCGCCGCGGGACGATATCGCATCTTCGTGCAGATGAAACATGGCGAGACCGTCGAAACCGGCGCATTCGACTTGGAAGTCAAGTAGCTCATCCAGGCCGGTTACTGTAAGGAAACAATCCGGTCGGGCATAGGTGCGGGCTTGTCCAGCCAATGCAAGATGGAGGATGCGAAGTTCAAGCTGTCGTAAGGCTTCTCAATGCGCCGAACAGGCACGCCTTCACCCGCCATCATCCAAACGGACTGAGTGGAAATACGAAAGAAGCTGCCGTGATTGCCACCCGGATTGAAATTTCTGGCGTTGAAATTCCATCCGTCGGCAGCGAACACATGAAAATCAGGGGTGACGAGAGCACGCCGTCTGCGCTCATATCTCAGGAGCACAGGATTCATTCCGGGGCGCCCGGGAACGTTCTCTTCGACGGGTGACATCTCTTCAGTGATCCCGATGACTGCATTTGAGTAGCGGCATCGGTGAGTGGCGTCGAGCCATTCCCCTTCGGTGTGCCAGCCCGATAACCATTCCTCAAGGCTCGTACCCGAGGGGACGTGAAGCGCCGGATCTTCGAACAGGTGCAACGGGAAGCCGGCCCGCCACGGCTCGTCCGTCCAGGAGATAGCACCGCTTGGGTCAGCTCGAAGGCGAGACACCGTTTTGATAGAGATCTGCTCTTGCTGATCAGTGAAGATCAGCAACTGGTGGTCGTCATCGGCAAATAACCAGTAAGCTTGTTTGGCGTCGGACGGCGCCTCAGTCGGGAGCCGCAGGGCGCTGAAGTCGATGGGATTTGGCGGAAGCGATGCCTGTGGGTTATTGCGCACCCGCTGTGCTGCCAGCAGCGGGAAGTAATCCACGAACCGGAAGGATTTGTTCTCGTCCAGTTCACCCGTCGCGGCATCCGTTACTAAGCCCGACGGCCCTGCGCCCACCACGTAGTGCTGGAGGTCTGAAACCGTGTTGTTATCGCCGAGCTGAAACTCCGGGATGAGGTCCGGGATGCTCCCGTGGAAAGGGCGAGCCGGATCCGGTTGAAAATTCATCAGCTTGCGAAGGTGGCGGATATAGCCGCCGTATGCGGAGAGCTCACGCTCCCACCACGTAAGCTCGCGGTTATTGCGAACCGCAACTTTATCTTCTCCGTGCTCCTTCTCTCCCTCCGTCCAGCGATGATTCTTGGGCGCGTTACTCTTTCGCCCCTCCGATTCAACCTTCAAAGCAGCGAGCTCTTCTTCGAGTTCCGCAGCGTTTCGCGTCCACGCTGCTCGATGCTTATCAATAATGCGGCGGAGGTATCTAGCCGCTGGCTGTCGAACCGCCGGGGACAGATCTTTCCGGGCCAGTTGGATCAGCAGAATGTGAGCCTTATTGAGATCGCTGTTCCGAAGCTGTACCCCGGCGCGTTCGTTGCCATCGAGGTCCAGCCATGCAGTCGGGTATTTCGATACCTCACCAGACAGATAGAACGACGCAGTGCTCGGGGTGACGACACGCTGGACCAGCGGATCTAATCCCATAATCTTGAAATCACTCAGCTGATGGCGATTGGTAACGACATGGTGCGCTCCGCCGGCCGGACTGTTGAAAAAATCGGGCAAGCTGAACCCCTGACTGAACACGTCAGGTCTGTTGTTCATCCCGTGATCCGAGACCGCAACAAAGAGTGTTTCTCGAGAGAGCGGTCCGGATTGGATATCTGTCCAGAGCCGTCCTGCGAGCGCATCGAGACCGCGGAGCACATCCAAAAGAGCTGCCGATTGATTTGTTGCGTGTCCCTGGTGATCGGCGTCCCCGGTATAGAAATCCAGGTAAACGACTTCGGGATCCTCGTTTCGGGTTTTCAGCTCCGTTTCCGTTCGCCGTTCCAGCAGTTCGTCGAGAGAAGGGGGTTCGACACCTTCCACCGGCGATAGAAACAGTTGGGACTTAAGCCTCAGATTCAGGACAGCGCCCAAGGTTTGCCATCGAACGCCCCGCTGAAACAGCTGGAAGCTTTGGAAGCGCTCCGCGTAAGGAAAGCTGTCGAGCAGCAGCGAGATACCAGTGCGATCCAGCACCTCCACACCCGGCATGTCTACCTGGCGTTTGCGCGCGTTCATCAGATAAAACGGGAAGAAGTTCAGGTAATCATAGACTCGGCCCGTGTATCGGTCGTATTCCACATTTCCCCGGATCACCGTATGCCGGCCCGTGTCCAGCATTGACCAGGATGGCGCCGACAGGCTGATACCGCGGGTATAGAAGTTCTCGAAAATTGTGCCGTTTTCGGAAAAGATATGTGAGAACCAGGGCAAGCGCGACTTGCCCGTCGTCGGATCCACCTCGCCCATGGTGCGATAGAGCAAATCGCCATTCAAGCCGTCGATCTTCAGGATCACGACACGTCGGGCATGCGGTTCCGCTGAAGTGAGCCGAGAGTTCTGGGCAAAGGCAGAGGCGACAAAAATGACTGCGGTAAGGCTGCTGCTGCGCAGCCTTCTCACCGGAACGATTCCACCTGTTGAACTGGATGGCCAGCTACTCTCGGCGAGGAAGCGATTGCTGGCGGGTTTTGAGCCCGGACGGTGCCAGATGTGTCGTGCAAACCAATCAACGCTACAGCGCACACGGTCTGCACTCCCGCATCTTGCGAGAGGGACTTCAGGCGGTCCAGCGTCACTGCGGCTCGTTCCCTTATCCGCGCAGAACTGACTTCCGACATGAGTGTATTCAAATCCGCGACGGAATCTTGTATCTGCGCGGCGTCATAGGCCACCTCAGGCTGAGTCCCCTCCTTAACAAGGGAATCCAGAAAATCTAAGCGGTAGAGCACGCGACGCTCTCGATCGAGAGTTGAAAGAGCGAGTTGGTTCGGCGACACACGCTGCGTATAGCGGCCGAAAGTTGCCATGTGAAGAGCACTGTGCGCAAATGCTGCTGCCCTTCCCTGGCCGAATGCGGCGAGTTCCGCCCGGCGATCGTCATTCAATTGCTTGACCAGCAAGCCATTCTCCGAAGACGCACCTTTTATCTGGTCGAAGTGTGCGCTGGCTAATTCTGCCTTTCTCTCAGCGGGAACGTCGAGCGGATTAACCAGGAGTTGATCCGCGTACTTCAACAGTTGGTTCCGGAACTGCGAATCTAAGCTTTTGTCCGCAGAGAGCTGGGCTCGAAATTGCGAGTAGCAATCCAAACGCGCGGCTTGGATGACAGCGATGCCGTGACGGCTCCAGACCAAGTTGTACAGCATGGCTCCGGCGTAGTAGTACCAGTTCGTGATGTGCGAAATGCCAATCACGCCGGCAGTGACTTCGTTGATCGTTCTTTGTGTCACCTCGTGACGCCGGACCTGCAACTCATCCCGGAAATTGACGAGGAGAAGCGGAAACTTGGGATAGTTCAGGCTGTAGAGCGCCAGGGGCACGTAGGTACGGGCGCTCTCGGGCTCGGGCGCATTCGAACTGCTACCGTCACCGTTGATGGTCCGCCGGTAGACACCTTTCAATCGATTCAGCCGATCGTCCGACCACGGGTCGTTGATATTGAGCAATTTCCAGATTGGCTTGAGCGATGTTCCAGACGCCTTTTGAGCCACACCCTGCGGAAACCACAACAAGCCGTATTGATCCTTCTGCGCACCGAGGCTGATTGACTCGAAGTAGAGCCCTGTCTTCTCCGCGCATTGCCTTAGCAGTTCCCAGTTCCGGCTCCGCACGCGCTCGGCCTCAAAGTCTGTCTCCATTCCGTACCGCGACGCAGCCTTGTCACCAAACAGCCCACCGAGAAATTGTTTTCGAAGCTCGAGACGCGCAATCACGGTGTTCAACTGCTGGTTGGTCGGGCCAGCCCCGTCTCCAGTCGCAGTCGGCGCGCTTCGCAGGTACGTAATCGTCTCCTCCAGCTTCAATCGCTCATGATCAGAGTCGTTGGATCGGTACATGCGTGAGCTGGCTCGAACCGGCATCATGAGCGGATCAAATGTCGTCCATTGCAGGAGGCTGCGCCGGGCCTCGGACAGGACCGGATGCTGGGGAGCGTTCAAGTTCAACAGCGGATGGAGATCCCGAGAACTGACCGTCTGAGGGCCGCTGCCCAGGTGCCAGAAGAAGAAGGGGACGCCGGCGAGCAGCCTCTGCGTCAGGCTCCGGGATGCCGAGGGAAGCAGCCATACGTAGAGAATCCGATCGTTCTCACGGACATTGTCGCCGAGCGTATCGCGCAAAAGTGACACAACGGGCAGATACTTCGCCTCACTTCCGCCGAGAAGATTCGAGCGACTGAACAGGGTCACCAGTTCCGCACTCTGGCCCGCAGGTGAGATAGTCCAGTAGTTTTCCTGCTGCTTGGGAACGGCCACACTGGCTGCTTTCGGCCTGAGCGTACCCACCGGCGGGTCCCCGGCTGCTATCAACGTACTAGTTAGGAGCGCGAAAAAGCAAACGAAACGGATCAAGAGAAAATTGGCCCCTGCTATGTAGAGCAACCTGGTGACCGAAAAGAAACAGCCAAGTTAGGTTCGCGGAACGGCAAGGCCGTTTTGGCTCAGTTACATGTTATTTTTGAATAATTGCAGTTCGACGCGACCCTAAACCTGGTCTGGGCTCTCCTCGGAGCCTTGGCGCTGGCGCGCACTTTGCGCTCCTCGCGGCGCGTTGTGCGCAAATCGGGCCGGCGAAGGCAGCTATTCGAGGCCGTGGGTGTTGCCTCGATCGTCATCGCTCTGTTCCCCTACATTTCCGCCACCGATGATGTTCTGCGGGTTGAACAATACACTTCCCACCATAAACATCAGCAAAGCCCCGGCGGGCACCATAACAATCTGCTGCGCCTGTTTGAGGCCGCGGACCACACTGTGGTTTCGCCATCCTCGCAGGTTGCACTCACGTTTGTATTTCTCGAGTTGGTTGTCGTTCTACCCTTCTGGCATTTGAGCCGTGTGGCCCCGCAGAGTTCGGGGCGCTCACCTCCGCTGTTTGCACTAGCTTAAGCCCCCAAAACAGAACCATAAGGAGGACACATGCAGCGTCCGGAATGGCGCACGTATTGCGGTCTCCTGTTTGCCGTTTCATGCCTCGCCCAAGGTGTAATTCCACCGCGAGCGCTGACATGGCAGGAGACTTTGAACCGTTTTAGAGCTAATAACCCGTCGTTGTTGGCAGGCCAGACGACTATCGATGAGAGTCGTGCCCAGGAGATCACGGCATACCTGCGTCCGAACCCGGTGACCACACTCGGGTGGGACCAGATTACGCCCTATAAGACCAATGGTGAGTTGCGGCCCATCTGGCTTAGCTATGCATACGGAAACACCACCTACCTGCACGAGCGGGAGCACAAACGAGAACTGCGGCTTGCCAGCGCTCAGAGGGCAACGGCGATCGCAACGTCCGGCCAGGCAGACCTGGAACGCAATCTGACGTTCGGGCTCCGCGATGCATTTGTCCGCTTGCTGCAAGCGAAGGCGGTTGAGAACCTCGCGAGAGAGAATCTTGACTATTACGACAAGGAACTCGATGTCTATCGGAACCGGTTGAATTCAGGCGCGATTTCACGGGTTGACTTTCAGCGAGTCGAACTGCAGAGGGCCCAGTTTGAGTCCGACCTGCTGTCCGCCCAAGTCGAGGTCCGGACAGCCAAAATCGACCTTCTGACGTTTCTGCGCGATTCAACTCCCGTCGATCAATTCGATATCAACGCAAGCTTTGACTTCCTGGATCAGCCGCATAGTTTGGACGACTTACGCCGGTCCGCTCTCGACACGCGGCCCGACTTGAAGCAGGCGGAGCAGACAATCGAAAAAGCACGAACGGACCATCAACTCGCGGTCGCGAACGGCTCGGCCGACCCGACGTTCGGCGGTTCTGTATCGTGGCAACCCGCGCCTTACAACACGTACGCAGGCTTCAGCGTGACGCTGCCGCTTCGTATCTTCGACAGAAACCAAGGCGAAAAGGCAAGAACCCTGATCGATATTACGCGGACCGAGCGACTGCGGGATGCAGTCCAATCCGGAGCACTGCGCGATGTCGACTCGGCGTATGCCACTCTCGAAAACACTTTGCAGCAACTGAGGCCCTACAAGCAGAGATACCTGCGGGAGGCGCAAGAAATACGCGACACGGTAACGTTCGCCTATCAGAACGGAGCAGCCTCGCTGCTTGAATTTCTCGATTCTCAACGTGCTTTCCGGGAGACCCAGCTCAGCTATTTGAATCTCATCGGCGCCTATATGGCGGCGGCAAACCAGGTGAATTTTGCAGTAGGACGCGAGGTAATTCAATGAGGAACGCAACATCAGCCAAGCTCGGGCCAACGCTCTTGGGGTGTCTGCTGCTGGCCGGTTGCCATTCCGCACCGAAGACGGTTGATGAAGCCGCGGCAGCTCCACCGCAAACAACAGTCGTCAACGAACCCGATCTGAACGTAGTGAAGGTAGAACGGCCGGAACGGTTTACTTTGACGACAGCCGAGAAGCGAGTCGCCCGTCCCGAGATTCATGCCACCGGCTCGGTTAGCCCCGATGTGGAACGTTCGATTCCCGTCGTTTCGCTAGCGGCCGGCCGTGTTGTCGAGATCCACGGAAAGCTGGGCGACGACGTCAAGAAGGGCCAACTTCTGTTGAAGGTCCTGAGTAACGACATTTCGAACGCGACCCAAACCTATCAGCAGGCAAAGGCCGACGAGGCTCTCGCACGCAAACAGTTGGACCGTGCCAAGCTGCTGTACGACCACGGAGCTGTTTCACTTAACGAATTGCAGGTAGCCGAGGGCACGGAAGAAAAGGCCAAGGTCGGTCTTTCCGCGGCGGCACAGTTTCTTCGGACGCTCGGCGGGGATCCGGACAGCGGAGCCGCCATCGTCAGCATCACTGCGCCCGAGTCAGGCACGATTGTCGAGCAAAATGTAGTTCTGTCCGCGACTGCTCGTACGGACAGCCAGCAGCCTCTGTTCACCATTGCAGACCTCTCCCGCGTTTGGGTCCTTTGCGATGTTTACGAAAACGACTTGCCTTCAGTAAAAGTGGGCGACATCGCCGATTTGCAACTCAATGCGTACCCTGACCACACATTTCATGGGCGCATCAGCAATATCGGCAAAGTTCTCGATCCCAATCTGCGGACCGCGAAAGTGCGCATCGAAATGGCGAATCCCGGAATGATGAGAGCCGGCATGTTCGTTACAGCAACCTTCTACGGCCAACATGGTCGGAACTATGCGGCGGTTCCGAGTAGCGCCATCATTCATCTTCACGACCGGGATTGGGTATTCGTGCCTCAAGGAGACGGCGAGTTCCGGCGGCACGAAATTACCAGCGGCAAGATCAGCGGCGGGGATCAGGAAGTCGTCGCTGGCCTTAAACCGGGCGACAAGGTGGTCGCGAACGCGCTAGAACTCAACGCCGAAGGCGCTCAGTAACAGAGATTCAAGTAAGAAGGAACAAGTTGTCATGATCCGCGCATTTGTCGATTACTCTCTGCGCAACAAGCTGCTGGTGCTGATAGTCGGCCTACTCCTGCTTGGCTGGGGTGCATTTTCATTCAAGAATCTCCCGGTGGAAGCGTATCCCGACGTAGCGAATAACTACGTTCAGATCATCACGCAGTGGCCTGGTCGAGCAGGCGAAGAAGTCGAGCAGCAGGTGACCATTCCCATCGAAGTCCAGATGGCCGGAATGCCTTATTTGACAAACATTCGCTCGCTTTCGGAATTCGGACTGTCCGTCGTGACGATGATTTTCGACGACGCCTCGAATAATGACTGGAACCGACAGAAAGTTCTCGAGCGCATCTCCGGGCTAAACCTTCCGAACGGTCTGCAGCCTAATCTCGGGCCCAATTACAGTCCTGTTGGTCAGCTCTATTGGTACACGCTGAAGAGCACTAATCCCAAATACGATCTGATGGAGTTGAAGTCGCTTCAAGACTGGGTGCTCGAGAAACAGCTCAAGTCAGTTCCCGACGTCGTGGACGTGTCAAGCTTTGGTGGCCTTACCCGCGAGTACCAGGTCCAGGTTGACCCGAACAAGCTCACAGCTTACAACCTCGGCATTGCTCAGGTTGAACAGGCGCTCACGAACAACAACGTCAACGCGGGCGGCAGTTTCATTCAGGAAGGACAGCAGCAGGTGAACGTCCGGGAAGTGGGGCTGCTCCGCGACGTCAAAGACATTGGCCGAACCGTTCTCAAATCGCAGAATGGAACGCCCATCATGGTTCGCGATCTCGCGTTCATTACACAAGGACCGAAGATCCGGCTGGGGCAAGTTGCCAAAGCCATTCGCCGGAAAGATGGAGTCGTTGTCGACGACGACGACGTGGTGGAAGGTATTGTTCTTCTCCGCAAGGGTGCAAACGGAGACGCGATGTTGACGGCCCTCCACGCCAAGGTGGACGAACTAAATGACCATCTCCTGCCTCGCGGAGTCAAGATTGTTCCATTTCTTGACCGCAGCGATCTCGTGCATTTCACGACGCACACCGTGATGCACAACCTGACCGAAGGCATTCTGCTGGTCTCGATCATCCTTTTTCTCTTCCTCGGCAATGTCCGTTCAGCGATTATCGTCGTTCTCACCATTCCATTCGCGCTTCTGTTTGCTTCCATCTGTTTGGATTTGAGCCATGTTCCCGCGAACCTCTTGTCGTTGGGAGCACTTGATTTCGGAATGGTTGTAGACGGATCTGTGGTCGTGGTCGAGAACATCCTGCGGCACATCAGCAGGCGCGATCACGAGCGGACCGTCATGGAGATCATCCGTGAAGCAGTCCATGAGATTCAACGCCCCGTATTCTTCGCTCGTGCGATCATTATCACCGCTTATCTCCCCATCTTCACGCTCCAGCACGTAGAAGGAAGGCTGTTCCGGCCGATGGCTTTGACCGTCGCTTTCGCGTTGTTGGGTGCTTTACTTTTTTCGCTGTCGATTCTGCCGGTTCTGGCCCTCATGCTCTTCGGCCGAAACACCAAGGAGTGGCGCAACCCGATCCTGCAGGCGATTATTCGCGCTTATCGCGCTTCGCTCGAATGGTCCATGAGCTCGCTCCCGCGGCGCCTGACCGTATTGGGGACAGCCGTCGGGCTCTTAGGTATCTCCGTGTTTCTGGCCGTCAGTGGTGCAATCGGCTCCGAATTCCTCCCCCACCTGGATGAAGGCGCTGTCTGGGTTCGCGGCACGCTCGCGCCCAGTACAGGACCGTCCGAAGGCGAACGCGTCATGAAGCAAGCTCGGCGCACCCTCGCAAGCTTTCCCGAGGTCATCAAAGTCGTCAGCCAGGTTGGACGGCCGGATGACGGTACCGATCCGTCGCTGTTCTCGAATACGGAATACTTTGTGGACTTGAGGCCAAAGGAACAGTGGCGGCCGGTTTTCGCTGAGAGAAAGGAGGAATTGATTCGCGCGATGGGGCGCGAGGTGGACAAAATCCCCGGTGCGCTTTGGAATTTCTCACAACCAATCGCCGACAACATGGAAGAGGCTGTCAGTGGCGTCAAAGGCGAACTGGCGATCAAGATTTTCGGGACTGAGCTACCGGAACTCGAAGCGAAGGGCGACGAGATCATCCGTGTTATGAGCAAGATCAAAGGTGTCCAGGACCTCGGATTATTTCGCGTCATCGGCCAGCCGAACCTCAACATCTCGGTCGATCGTGCGAAAGCGAGCAGGTACGGCCTGAACGTGGCTGACATTCAGGACGCGGTTGAAACGGCGGTTGGCGGTAAAGCCGTTGGGAACATTCTGCAAGGCGAGCAGCGTTATGACCTTGTGGTCCGTTATCAACCGGAATACCGTGCTACGCCGGATGCGATCCGCAACATTCGCCTTCTGACGTCAGGCGGAGAGCGTGTCGCGCTCGAGCAGGTTTGCACCGTCACCTTGCGGGACGGCGCTTCGCAGATCTATCGCGAGAATAACTCGCGCTACGTCGCCATGAAATACAGCGTGCGAGGTCGCGATCTTGGCAGCACGGTAGACGAAGCGATCCAGCGAGTGAATCACGACGTGAAGTTACCGACTGGTTACTACCTCGAATGGGCGGGCGAATATGCGAGCGCCAAGCGCGCAAACGCCCGGCTGGCAGTCATTGTTCCTGTCACCGTAGCCGTCATCTTCTTTCTTTTGTATTCCATGTTCGGCTCGTTCAAGTGGGCTGGTCTGGCGATGGTGAGTTTGCTTTTATCACCGATTGGAGCGTTGCTGGCGCTGTACTTTACAGGAACGCACTTCAGCGTCTCTTCGGGCATTGGCACGCTCGCTCTCTTTGGCGTAGCGGTCGAGACGGGCGTCATCATGATTGAATACATCAACCAGCTGCGCGTCCGCGGATACAGCATCCACGAAGCCGCTGTGGAAGGAGCCGTTCTGCGACTCCGCCCCATCATGATGACCATGTTGGTAGCGACTCTCGGGCTTCTTCCCGCCGCGATCTCAACCGGTATCGGGTCCGATTCGCAGAAGCCGTTCGCGATCGTGATTGTTGGTGGACTCAGCGCAACGCTCCTGTTGAGCATCTATGCGATCCCCACGATCTACACCTGGATTGCAGGGCCGGATGACGTTCTTCCTGGTTACGAGCCGGAACTTGCCGAGCCGCACGAACCGGTCTAACCAGCGAGAGTCATTCGATTCACACCTATTGCCTACATAGCGGGTTCGGCGGTGTTGACGGCCGCCGGGCCGTGACCGAAGAATTGCTAAAAATGAGCTTTTTGGGACCGCTCTCACGCGTTCAAACTGTGCACAAACAGAGTTGTGCCTTAGGGTGCTCCCAATATGCCGCAAATTCTCTTCACATTGTCTGAACCGAGGGTACTTGTCTTGGCTGTTCTCTGCGCCTCGATCACTGTGTACCTGATCTCACTGAAGCAGAAGACGAAAGACCTGCGGTTCTTGATCGGCGCTTTCTCCTGCTGGACGTTACACTTCCTCTTCTCAATTTGCGACGAGAGCCTGTCTACCGTCCATGGCTCGCTCACCGTCTGCGAATTGTGCATCGGGCTGGTCGGGCTGGTGCTCTTCGTGGGTTTTGCTTATAACTTCCGAGGAAGCCGCTATCCCAATGAGTTTCGGCTTGGGTTTGCGCTCGCGACTGCCCTTGTCGCAGCTTGCTCTTTTGTTCTCGTGCGCCAGATCCTCCTCGGCGTGCCTCCGAATCGGAGTGTCGGGAGCGGCGCCAGCGTCGTGCTCTTTTTATGGGCGGAAGCCGTTCTCATTCGAAAGTGGATCGGTGCAGCCAGCCGCGACGAGGGCCGCCCTTTTCGCGATTTCGCCGTCATCTTCTTTTTATCCATTGCCGCCGTTGCCGTGTTTTTCCTGCGTGACATCAGGATTTTTCCCACCGACGTCGCTTCGGTAATCTGCAATCTTCTTTACTTATCCACGTTGGTCGGCTTCACACTCGTGTATGTAAATCACTCCGCGATTCCGACAACCTTTCGAGTGAAAATCGTCGGCGCTACTCTTTTTTCCGTTCTTGCCGTTCTGACGGTTGCATGGACGTTTGTTATCCCGGCAGAGATGGACGTTTCAACTCCGTCAACACGCGTCGCAGGAATCACATCGGCCCACCTGGCGGCGCGTGCGGCGCGGACATCTTACCGCGGGTTCGCCGACCAGCAAGGGATGCAGGGCGCGATCATAAGGTACAACTACTGCATTCTCGGTTCAGCACTGTTTGTACTGGGCTTCTTTCCCGTCTTCTTCCGGCTCAGCATGGTGAAGCCGTTGCACGCTCTGTTAGATGCAGTGGATCGCGTCGATGCAGGCGCGCGCAACCTCCAGCTTCCGGTTCAATTCAATGATGAAATCGGACGCGTCACGATCGCCTTCAACGCGATGACTCGCAACTTAAAGGCTGCAGAGGACGACCTCAGGGCCTACGCCGAATCTCTGGAAGTAAAGATCCAGGAGCGCACGGCCGAACTGGCGCGAAAAAACGAAGAGAGTGAGCGCCTGCTGCTGAACATACTTCCCGCAAGCATCGCTGACCGCCTGAAGAGGGGCGATCGAATCATCGCCGACGCCTGCTCGGCGACCAGCATTCTGTTCGCCGATATCGTTGGCTTTACCGATCTCAGTTCACGGATGCCCGCAAGTGAGGTGGTTGAATTACTGAGCGACTTGATCTCCGAATTTGACAGGCTGGCGGAAAAGCACGGCGTGCAAAAAATCAAGACAATCGGGGATGCTTACATGGCCGTCGCCGGCTTGCCGGACGCACGTCCCGACCACGCTGATGCCGCCATCCGCCTCGCGATGGATATGCTCGATGCTGTCGCACGCCGGAAAACCCGTGACGGACGGAGCTTGCAGCTAAGGATAGGCATCAACTCAGGACCCGTTGTCGCCGGAGTCATCGGAACCCACAAGTTTGCGTACGACATCTGGGGAGACGCGGTCAATACCGCCTCGAGAATGGAAAGCCATGGGGAACCTGGGCGCGTTCAAGTAACGGAAGCGACTTACGACCTCTTGAAAGACGAATACGCGTTCGAATCGCGCGGTGCGATTTTCGTCAAGGGGAAAGGTCTCATGTCGACTTACCTCCTCTGCGTTGAGAACGAGAACAGCGCCGTAATGGATGAACACTGCCTTCACGCAGCAGCGTAGCGTATGAACGAGTTATACGTTGTTAACCCTGTACGGTGTCTTCGGAGTTCAAACTATAACCGCGGCTAACGCAAAATCCTGCGGTCCCGAGGGTACGTTGCCGCCAACAACATCGATCGTCCACTTGCCTACTTTCGCATTCGGCACTTCGACTAGTTCGAGGTTGTTGGTACTGTCTAGCGTCATCGCTGATTTGCCTTTCGTCGGCTGGTTACCGACGTAACGCTTTCCGTTAGGATCCGTCACGATCAAATTCAAATTGTTGATCAGATTGCCGCCCGGAAAATCCGAGTAGCACATCACCACCCGCAGATCACCGCCGCGCGCGGGCATGCTGACCCGGGCGGTCGATTTTTCTCCCGTTCGTAATCCCGCTCCATCGAGAGTTAAGAGAGGCTTCTTCACAGAGCGGTCAAGGTTCACGCGTCCGAATCCCTGATGAGGATCCAGGAGTGCGCCGGAAGGCGCTGTTTTGGAGAGCCGCTGAGCACCGGCGATTAGGACGGCTTTCAGCAGCGCCGCCGAGGGCTTCGCGATACCGCGTTTTTTACGGAGAAACTCGCGAACGAGACCAACAGCTCCGGCCGTGAGCGGTGTCGCCATACTGGTTCCCCCCATAAAGAAGTAGTTCTTGTTGGGCGGGTAAGCCTTCCAGGCAAAGTTGTTCGGCGCAAGCTTCGTTGATCGCGTGGACAAAACAAAAGTACCGGGCGCCAGCACGTCTGGCTTGATGCGGTTGTCTTTTGTAGGGCCACGACTGCTGAATGCGACGACCTGACCGGCATCGTTCGCCATGGGGTCATCATGCATGGGGTTCTTGGGGAAATCACCCGGCCACCAGTCGCCATAGCGTTCCCCGTTAAATTCCGGCCGGATATTCTCGCAGGCTCCAACCGTGATGCAGTTCTTTGCGGTACCCGGTGAAGACACACTCATGAGGTTGATCTTGCCGTCTCCATCTTTGTCCGTGCCGTCGTTACCGGCTGCAATGACGAAACAAAAGTCTTTATGATACCAGACGAAGCGGTCAAACTGACGGCATTGATCGTCGTAAGAACCAGGATCGCCGCCGCCCCAGGAGTTCGAGTGAATACGCGCACCCTCGTCGTAGGCAAACTGAAACAGCGGCGCCAGGTTCGTCGGAATACCGGCCAGCGCATAACGCTGCTTTTCCCAGTCCTGATCCGCGCCCGGCTTCCAATTCATCTCCTGTTCCACAGCCTGAAAAATGAGCTTCGCCTGATAGGAATGCCCCCGGATCCGATCCGGGCCATCGGCCGACGCTGTGCCGTTAGAACGAAGCCGACCGCGCGGCGGACGCTGCGCGTGGGCGGTGAACGGTAGATAAAGATCGATAGAGTATCGGGTCACAAGGAGAAACTTGTGAACCATTTACGCCAACTGATGCTGGAAGAACTCCAGCGCCGTAACTACTCACAGACCACTGTAACCGGTTATATCAAGACCGTCGCCGACTTCGCAAAGTATTTTCATCAACCGCCTGATCAACTGGGGCCAGACGAGATCCGGACGTATCAACTGCATTTGCTGAACGACCGGAAGCAGTGCGTGCGAACCATCCGCAATCATATTGCGGCGCTGCGGTTTTTCTTCTGCAGGACGCTAAAACGAAACTATCCGCTCGAGGAAGTGCCGTATCCGAGAGCACCCCGCAAGCTACCGATCATCCTCACGCAGGAAGAAGCAATCCGGCTTATCGATTCGGCCAGCAATCTGTTCCATCGCGCCATGCTGATGACTCTCTATTCGACCGGTATGCGTCGAGCCGAACTCTGTCATCTCAAGGTTGCAGACATCGATAGCGTGCGCATGCTGATCCATATCCGGCATGGAAAAAGGAACCGTGATCGCGATGTGCCGCTCAGTCCGAAACTGCTCGAGACTCTGCGCGAGTACTGGCGCTGGATGCATCCCAAGACTTATTTGTTTCCGGGCACCGTAAACACCTGGCGAGCCGACAAGCCGATTACTCCCAAAGTGCTCTGGGAGGCTTGCCGCGAAGCGGCACAAGCTGCCGGTATTACGAAAGCCGTTCGCCCCCATTTACTGCGGCATAGCTTTGCGACTCATTTGCTGGAAAACGGAGCGGACTTACAGACAGTGCAGTTGCTGCTCGGACACTCCGACCTGAAAGCAACCTCCATTTACCTGCATCTTTCCGAACGTCATCTGAAGGCGGCAGGCACGCCCATCGACAAGGCCGAGTTCTCTGAACCGAAGCAAGTGAAGCGCTCCCGCAGGCTACATAAGAGATGAACGCGCCACCCTTCGAGGTGGCCGACATCGTTCGTGCAGCAGGCAAAAGCTTTATCGAGAAGAACCGCTCCCAATTAACCTGGCAACATCTCCGCGTGCTGCGTGCTATCGAGCGCTGTCGCACGGCGGCGCTGGGTGGCCATCTGGATCAGTGCTCTCGCTGCGGCCATCAGGCCATCTCTTATAACTCGTGTCGTAACCGCCATTGCGGAAAATGTCAGACCAACGCTCGCGACCAGTGGCTCGCTGCCCGCGAAAAGGAACTGCTGGATGTCCCGTATGTACACGTGGTCTTCACGTTGCCACATGAGCTTTCACAGCTCGCTCTCTCCAACAAGAAAGTCTTGTATGATCTGTTACTCCGCGCCAGCGCAGCCACATTACTGGAGATCGCCGCCGATCCCAAGCATCTTGGTGCCGACATCGGCTTCATGAGCGTGCTGCATACCTGGGGTCAGAATGGTCAGAATGTCCTGCACCATCCACACGCTCATTGTGTGATTCCTGCGGGCGGTCTTTCGCTGGATCATCAGCACTGGGTTCATCCTCGTTACGCATTCTTTCTACCCGTGAAGGTGCTCAGTCGTGTTTTTCGGGGGAAGTTCACGGCAGGTCTGAAGAGAGCTTTTCGGAAGAAACAGTTGAGGTTTCCAGGCAGTCTTCAGCCACTGGCGCAAGAACGAGCTTTCCACTCTTTTCTTCGTTCGCTGTTCCGCCAAAACTGGGTCGTATACGCCAAACCTCCTTTCGGCAGTCCGCAACACGTTCTTCATTACCTGGCTCGCTACACACATCGCGTTGCCATTTCCAACCACCGGATTGTTTCCTTCGCTGATGGCCAAGTCACTTTCCGCTGGAAGGACTACGCACACGGCAGCAAGCAGAAGCTCATGACAGTGACGGCGGAAGAGTTTCTGCGCCGCTTTCTTCTCCATGTGCTTCCGCACGGATTCGTCCGTATCCGCTTCTTCGGCTTCCTGGCCAATCGACGGCGCAAGGCCCTGTTACCGGTGTGCCAACAGCTGCTGCGAATGCCCCCGCCCACCTGTCCGGATGCGGCCCAGTCCCAAGCAAGTTTTGCACCGCTGTGGCAGTGTCCACGTTGTGGTGGCTCGATGCTTCTTGTTCAGAGCTTCAACGCTACCGAGCTCAACTCGCAATCGGTGCAACGGAGGTATCGCCTTGACAGCTCTTAGTCGTTCACAAGGCACCGCTAGATCAACCAAGGCTTCGGCGCGAACACTATTCGTGTGTTCTGTTTGTGCCGCCAGCAGTTATTTCGGCACTTCGGCTCACGCGTTTGCGGCTTTCCCGCTGCATCCGATCCTCAAAACACTTTCCGAGCGGATCCGATTTGCGCAATTCGATGTTTCCCTGCCTTCTCCGCACAGTCAAAATCGTATTCAAATCCCATAGCGGCTTATTACCAACTGGCCGCGTCCGCCGCAAACGCGCTCGCCTTCCTTCAAACGGCTCAATCTAAACTGATCCGGCGATCTGCCTCACATCGCGCCACAACCTTTTCCCGCCGGATCAGTCCAGATTGTCTTGGCGGGCCTACGGCCCACGAAACCTCATGAAAATGAATTACCGGGTATCTCTGGACTTTGCCGCCCAAGTCGTCGTCCACGCTCAGAGCTAACATTGCAGCTGGCCAGAGCGGCGAGATCGAGAACTCAATGGAGAAGTTGAAGCGTCAGATTGTCTGATCCGGAGCGTGCGTGTTGAGTGAATAAATGGGCGTC
>JBJMGK010000285.1:0-15196 GCA_045807925.1 Bryobacteraceae bacterium
ACAGTGCGCAAGGTTTGGGTCCAGATGAGCAGCAGCTTTCCGCTACAAACTCTCTTCAGCCAGGCTCTTCAGCAATTGCGCTGCTGAACTCATGGCGGCCTGTGGCCACTCGTTCTTTGACAACTCCAAAACAAATTTCACCCACTTACGACTGGTGTCTCTTTCGGCGGCCTTCTGAAGCTCGATTTATCACGTGCTCCCAGTTTTAGCCGACGGCTATTCGGATTCAACGTCTTCGTGAGAAATGGCGGCTAGCGGCTATCGCACCTAGGCAGAGAATGCCCAAACAGGCAAACCCGACACTCGCTGGTTCCGGAGCCACTGAAGCCGCTACAGATGCTGTCCCGATTGGAGTTCCTGCTGGGAGAGGAATGCCGAACACCGTCGCTATCTGCGAGGCCAGCACGCTATTCAAACTGAGCAAGGTTGCACCGCCCGAGGAGGACAGATCGAAAAGGGCGACATTGCCCGTGCTGGTTCCGCCTGTGGAAACAGTGCCGAAAAGCGTGTTGTTCGTCAGATTGATATTGAAGTTTGTCAGCGACGCTGCCGTCGCACTCCGGGTTAATGTTAATCCACCCGAATGCGTAATATTAGTCGTCGTGTCGCCGCCAGTAATTGGGAAGACCGCAGCTACAGGCGATGGATTCAATGTGGCGGGGCTCACGGGAGTGATGGTAAACCCGGCTCCGGTCAAAACGGACAATGTCGAAGTGTCGAACGTTACCGTTGTGGTTCCGCCCGTGATAGCCGCGGCTTCCACAGCCACGGGAAGGAATACAAGTGCAGCGAACCCAAGTAGGTTCATTGCATGTCGACAAGCTTTCAATTTCATGTTTGCTCCTTTCAACTCAGTGACTAGATGCCAGTTCAAGACTGAGAACGCCAGGAGGGAGCGGCCGGAGCACTTATTGGTTTTGGGCTAAGTGAAAACTCAGCCCGCGTTTTTAGCTAACAAGAACCCACATTTTGAAAGTATGTTGGAGCACACCTGTTGAGACGGAATACTCAACCCATGTTGGTGGCGGCCGAGTCCAAAAGCCCTTCGGCTATTCCGGCCCATCCTAGTGCTTGAAGTTCTGAATGTACGAGTCGTGCGGCAAGCCGAGGCCGATCACGCGTTTGCGCATTTGGATCGCTTCTTCTCTGCTCATACGACCGCCGACGGCGACTAAGTATGGTCCGCCGTTGCCGGAAGGCGAGAAAGCCTCCGCGTTCAGATTTGCGTGCTGCGCGTTCAGAGCCTTCGCTTTCTCCTCTGCATCCGATTGACGATTGTATGTGTAGAGCACAGTTCGCCACACTTTGCCGTTGCTAGGAGCACTCTCCCCTTCGGTCGAAGCATCAGTCGTACGCGTCACTGCGGAGCTTTGTGTGCGAGGCTTAGGCGCCGATTTCACAGGAGCTGACGCATTCACAGCATTCTTCGATGTCTTGGGTTCATTGGGCGCCGGAGCGCTCGTCGCTGTTCCATCGGGCTGAATGGTTTTGGTCTCCCAAGCGTTTCCGCCAGCACGCGTCTGAGCAGAGGCGCTAGCTCCGGTTGCAGACGAAGGACCAGCGGCAACAGGGGTGGCATGCTTCGGCCGGAGGGCCCAGATCAGGAACAACACCGCGAGAAGCGCCACGCCCGCCCAGATCCAGATCCAGATCTTTGATGACCGTTCGCCCGTGTCCACATCATCTCGCCGAAGGCTTGCGTTTTCTCGAGATCCTCCGGTTGCGAAAGGTACCGGCGCGGGTCCCTCACTGATGGGCTGTACCTTGCTGGCGGGCATTTTGTTCACTACGGGCGCAGGTCTTTGCACCGGAGTACGAGCTTCCACCCGGTCCCGGGCTGCTGTTGTCTCCGCAGTCGGGGACTCGCGCTTTGCACCACCGTTCGGCGCAGCGGCGGCAGCACTTAATGCGGTGGTTGCTGCCGGTGCCGGTGCCGCCTGCGGTTTGGGTTCTTCGGTGCGCTTCCCAATGGTCTCCACTTTTGGCTCTGATGCAGGAGCAGCCATTGGACTTCCGTTCACGCCTGCAGCGTGGATCTGTTTCTCGTCAATGGGCAGGACTGTGGCAGTCGCGGCAGCGGGTGGAGAGACCGGCGCCGGTTTCGGGCGAGGAGCGGGTTTAATCTCGCCGCGCACGAGGGCGACGAGTTCAGGCAGATGACATCTTCCGCCTGGTTCCGCTACGAGACAGCGGAGCGCCACCGTCGCAAAAGGCTCTGGCAAAGCATCGGCCGTTTCTTTTTCGCTGTCCGTCCATCTCCTTTGGGTCAACGTTTCGAAGACAGTGGCACCTAGAGACCACATGTCCGCTTGCGGAGTAAGATTCACGCCCTTAGTCTCGGGGGCAGCATAGCTAGCCGGTTTCGCTTCGAACGGCGGAGCCACTCCTGCGGCCCGCACTCCTTCGCCTGATAGCCGGATGGTGTCGCCAATCGCGACGATCTGTTCGGGAGATACGTTGCCGTGAACCAAGCCGTTCAGGTGAAGGACCTCAAGCCCCTTCGCGACGTTCAAAAGCGCATCTTTCATCTCGGCCGGAGTTAGGGGTCTCTCGCGCAGCACTCCCGCGAGTGACTCGTCGGGTTGGCGTAGAACAACGTAAGCAGCTCGGGAGCCGTTCAATTCGGCGGTCCCGCTGCCAAGCGGATAGTTGAGGTGCACATCGCGCAGCTCCCGCACCGTTTGCCAGAGTTCGACCTGGCGCTCCGCGCCCGCCGGTTCCAGACGGCGAAATAGAGCAGTAGCCACCAGTTCCCGATCGCCCAGAACGCGTACCCGGAACACGGCACGAGTCTCGTCCGCTTCGATCAGGTCTTTGAGCTCGAATCCGCCTTCTAAAATCTTGCCGGAAAGGCTCATCCAGTTTTGTTTTTCTATCTGTTCCGTCTGCATGTGTGTTGGAGGAGAAAGGCTTTCCTCCCTAGCTTTCCGCGCCTCTACATCCTGGTGGGATTCAAAGCGTTCTCCCGCACTATACCACCGTGCCCGGGACGGCTGCGTCATCTTTCTTTTCATAGACTTAGGCACTGCCTGCAAGTGGCGCGAGTTTCGGGCCGGAGCCGGCCGAAGTCCGGTATTACTGTCGGTACTTTTCGGGTGCCTTCAGCGGTACATGGTTGGGTAGGCTTCCTTCATTTCGTACGCGACTTCACAGGCCGTGCCAATCTGAATTAGCTCACCCTTGCCGATGCCGGGACAAACTTGCCGTTCCTGCGTCCAGGCTTCACGATCCTCGACCAGCTCCGGCCAGAACGGATATAGCCGGCACTGCGTCGGTTTAGCCGGATGAATGGAACATCCGCTTTCTTCGAGAAAGTGACACTCGCTTTTTGGCGTTCTTCGGAGACGAAGCAAGGTTCGGTACCGAATGACATACTTTGCTTCGAATTCGAACGGTGTCAGCCCTACGTAGGCGGCAGCACGTACTAGATCGGCCTCACTGAGGTAGACAAACCCCTTCACCCGGCAGCACTTCGTACAACCGGGCTGGCAATCGAAACGCATATGTGTATCAGCCATCCCCAACGCAAGTCAGACGGCGACGTTCCTGGCTTTCACCTGTTCGATGATGTACTCCGACGTCCGCCAACCCAGAGCCGTAATGGTCAAGGTCGGATTTTTGTCGGCATTGCTGACGAACGGAGCGGCATCCGTGACGAAGAGATTCTTCACATCCCAAGCTTGGCAGTGGGAATTGAGAACTGACGATTTCGGTTCGCTCCCCATCTTGGTCGCGCCCACCTCGTGTTTCACTTCGCCCCCGTGCTCGATGCCCCAGTTCCCTTCTGCTCCGGTGCTTTGCGTGACTACGCCCCCCATGGTCTCAATGTACTCACGGAAGGTCTCCTGCATATGTTTCGCCTGCAGGATCTCATCCTCGCTCCATCGGAAATGGAATCGCAGAACGGGAATTCCCCACTGGTCTACAACATTCGGATCGATGTCGCAGTAGCTCTCTCGATTCGGAATCATCTCGCCGCGGCCGGCGAAGTGAACGTCTCCGCCATACAGTCGACGAATGCCCCTTTTCAGTTCAAGCCCGTAGCCGCCGCCAAGAAAGCGATCCGCATACCCGCTCATGAACCCTGTTCCCGGCTGCCTTCGCCCGCCTCCCAGCTCAATGTGATACCCCCTGGCGAACGGCACCTTCCCGGCCTGCTGTTCCTTGTACAGCCACCAAGGCATGTAGAGGTGCATTCCGCCGACGCCATCCTCGTTGTGCGCAGGCATATCCTGAAGCACGGGAAGATACCCGCTCACCGACGACCCAACTGTATCCATGATGTATCGCCCGACGAGGCCGGACGAGTTTGCAAGCCCGTTTGGGAAGAGATTGCTCGTCGAGTTCAGAAGAATTCGGGCCGTTTCACAACAACTCGCGGCCAATACAATGACCTTGCCGCGGACTGCGAGTTCCTTGCGGGTTTTCTTATCGATGTACGAAACTCCCGTGGCGAGGCCATCGGACCCGACCAGCACTTCCCGCGCCATGGCGCTGGTTCGAACTTCCAGGTTCCCTGTTTTTTGTGCAGGGAAGATGTGTACTCCCGGCGAATTGAAATTCGCGTTTACGCCGCAGGCCCGGCCGCATTGCGCACAGTAGTGGCAGGCGGCGCGTCCGTTATGTGGCAGCGTTAATATGGCAAGCCGCGAGGGTATACAGGGAATGTTGAGCTTGTCGCTTGCTGCCTTGATGATCCTCTCGTAACCGCGCGGAGCTGGCGGCGGAAGGAAACGGCCATCCGGCGCACTCTCTACATTTTCCGCTGTCCCGAATACGCCGATCAACTCTTCGGCTTTGTCGTAATAGGGCGCCAGGTCTTGGTACGAAATGGGCCAGTCGAAACCTTTGCCATCCCGGCTGTAAGGTTTGAAGTCGTAGGGCCCCATGCGCAGCGAGATACGCCCGTAGTGGTTGGTTCGGCCGCCCAACATGCGGGCTCGCCACCACCACCAGTCGGACCCGGGAGCGTTCGTATAGGGTTCGCCCGGCACCTCCCAGCCCCCTACCGGAGTCGCATCGAAATAGCCGAGCGGCTTTGCGCGAGTGGCTGCACCCCGGTGGGGCACGTCGTACGGCCACCCGAACATCTTGGCGTCATGAGTACAGTCGTACCAGTCACCGGCCTCGAGCATGCAGATTTTTGCCCCTGCCCGTGACAGGACATCGGCCGCGACACCGCCACCCGCACCAGACCCGACAATAACGACGTCGTACGTCTTTGGGGTGGGAGCAATCTGTGCCATTCGCTACAGGTCAAGCTATCACGTACCCTGGCTTAGCGGCGCCGGGTCAGCAAGACTCCTTCGTTGCAGCCAAAGCTCAACGACAATCGTGTTGATCGAGAATCCGATCCAGAATGCCATCCCGAAGAACTGCTCGGGCTGGAGGTGTGTCAGCCGGCTTGTAGCAAAGAAGACGCCCATGACAGGCCGCGTTGTTGCAATGCCAAGGAGCACAACGATCGCACGCAAGAGCCAGCGGCGTTCGAAGAGACCCTGCCCCAGACTTCTGAAATGCCATGCCTGCCAGAGCGAAAACAGGAAGAATGAGTCAAACACGAGAACCGCAGAGCGTTCCAGCCAACCACCGATCGCATACGCAGACATGGCATAAGCCGTGAGGCCCACAACAGCTCCGACGGGATACAGCAGCGCGTCTGCCCAAGCAAATCCGCCGCGTTTCCGAAACATCACAACCGGCGCAAGGAGAACGAACATGAGAGCCGGGATGATATGCGCGAACGTGAGAACCGCATGGTGCGCGAAGGCGAGATCAAGCCCGGCCATCGGCGCCGTCGACGGTCCCGGAGAGGCTGTGAGTGCCACAATCCGGCGGATCACGACTGCAATCGCAATCGCTACGCAGAACCAGAATCCAAACCGCAAGGACAGCGGAACGGGCCTTGCGCTCACAGGATGGATGTGTGGACTAGTTAATTGCATTGACTCATCGAGCGAGTCCGCGACCCGGCTCCCTTCGAGTGTGGAAGACGAGCGATCCCCAGGTTTTGTTCAGACGAAACAGACCAAGTTGCGCCGCACTAGACCTCGTATGCCAATCTCAGAGGGTGAACCCTATAGAAGAGAAGTTATCTGGCCTCGGTATCGTGCTGCCGGACGTGCCTGCCCCCATGGCGAACTACGTACCCGCCGTCCGCACGGGCAATCTGTTGTTCCTTTCCGGTCAGGGACCAAGAACAGGCTCCAATGAATTTAAGAAGGGCATCGTGGGGGAGACCGTGACGCTCGAGGAAGCCTATCAGGACGCGAGGCTCGTCGGCATCGAACTGCTCGCCGCGGCAAAGTGGTATCTCGAAGGAGATTTGTCGAGAGTGCGTCGCGTCGTGAAGCTACTCGGGCTGGTGAACAGCGCACCCGGATTCGGCAAACAGCCACAGGTAATCAATGGCTGCTCGGACCTGCTGGTGGAAGTGTTCGGTGAGAGCGGAAGGCACGCCCGGTCGGCGATCGGCGCTCACCTTCCGAACAATATTACCGTTGAAATCGAAGCGATTTTCGAGGTCAGCTAAGTCGGGCTGATCAGAAGATCATGAACTTACGTTTCACACTCATGTGAACGGACCACTGTCCGTTTTCCGCTGGCGTCGAGTGTACGACTTCACCTAAAAACAGAAGATCTTTGCCTTGAACCCTGATGGCGGACGACGCTGCGATGCTCTCGGGCGACGTAATAATCATGGACTTGCCTGCCGCCTCGGACAGCGTGCCTGGAACTTTGCGAATGAGACCGAGGCTGTTGCTGGGTAGCTCAATCAGCACTGGTTGCGGATTCCGAGACGCAAGTGTACTCACATGAAAAAGAGCGGACAGGCCCGAGAACTTCTCAGTCCTGCCGACACGGCGTTATTTAATGCTGTTCCGGCTTGCCGGCAACGGTGAGCGGCTGCAGTAGTTTGAACACAATCTCACTTCCGGACGGAAGATTGACCGAATTTCCTTTTCTGTCGTTCTTTTCGGCCGTGTCAACCGCTTCCGCCGCAACTGGCCTTTCAGAGGAACGTACAGCGCCATCTTCGTCCGCCTTCACCCCAGCCGCGACCTTCTTGGCTGCTTCGCCGGGAAGCATCGCAGCCGTGACGACTCTGCTGTGAGACCCCGTCTCGTACCACTGAGTCGTCTTTACCTTTACTAAGCCTGCGGTCGTACCTACATCGGTGAGTTCCAAGTTCAGGTTGGAACCGCCACGGAAAAGCCTTGCGCTCCGGGCTTCGACAATCCGTCCAAGAACCGGCGCGCCCGCTTCCGCAACGACGATCCCTTTCACTGTGAGAGGCCCCGCAAGTGTACCTCTAAAGACTTCACCCGTGCGATTCTTTTTGGTCGAGAGCTGCTGAGCCAAGCGAACCGCGATCGGCGTTTCGGGCGTTAGCGTGAGTCGCGGGTCCGCAGTGGCGGGCGTCGGTGGCAGACTAGCGGGCCCTCCGCCGTTTTGTAGCGCTGCTGTTTGAGCTATAAGGGGGGTCACCGGAACCGGAGGTGCGGCCGAAGCTTTCCCGTATGCGACAGCACCTCTTTCGTCCGGAAATTTAGCTTTTGATTGGATTGACGGTTGTCTTGCCCGAGAAGGACGGGTCAGGTTCATCTCAGGCGGGACTTGAGCGCCGGCCGTGTTGTCGTCTTGTTTCGCGATGGGCGAGGGAACATTGACCCCGTCAGGGATGATCTGAACTGGCTGGCTCTGGTCTGCGGGCGGTTTGAGTGGGATGCTCTCAGTCTTGTCGGGCGGTTTTGGTTTTGTGACCCGAGCCGAACGCTTCCCCTGCGGAATTCGATGCACATCTGACAACATCAACCCCGCGCCTACGACAGCGACGATGCCAAGGCTAAATGCGCCAACGACTTTCCACACATTCTGAACAAGTATTCTGCGGAGCTGATGTCCTTGGATCAAGTCCATACTGATGAGACTGAGACTTGCACCGGCGTGCTACAAGTGTCTCAGACCGCCAGCTAACTATCGCGGCGCTCAAAAACAGTAAGGAACTTCACCCTTCACTGCCGCAGAGAACAAGGCGAAGTTCCAGGTGCTTTAAGTACCGGACACTTTCTTTCCAGAGCGCCCGTCTAAAGCGCATGGGTATTCGGTGTATTGGGGCAATGCTTGCGCTAACCTTGGTGTTTCTGTCTGGCTGCGGATATCGTGAAACGCCTGAAGAGCGCCGCCAGGATGCGAATAGTCCGGCGGGCAAGGTGGGGCAAGCGGCACATAAAGTTGCAATTGAAGCAGACAAAGCTGGCAAGGCCATCGGTCGGCAATTGGACAAGGCAGCCCACGACGCACATGAAGGATGGAAAGAAGCCAGCCGCAAAGATCAGCAACAACATTAAGGCTTCACGCGTGAACTGACCTCCTAACTGACAGGTCTGTTCGAGACCTCGGCGCGGCGTCCGGAACAAATGTTCTTGATGTCTGCGACGTGCGCCTCTGCGAACTCCTCTCCTCAGCGCCTCTCGGTCGGAAAGACAACTCCCTCATCAAGAGACACCGCAGCTGACGAATAACAGTTCGACGCTCGATAACTAGTGCATTCGATTGGGGCGCGACTCCTGTCCTCGATCATGCCGGGAGTTATGGCAGGGAAACCACCGACTCTCGCAGCAATCGAACAAGAGAGTCAACAAGTCAGCGTAATCAAAGGAGCACTATGTTTCATCACGTGAAGGAATTGCAATTCAATGCTCGTGTCTCGGGCCCGGACCCCCGGTTCGCAACACTCCTTCTAGAACAGTTCGGCGGTGTCAACGGTGAGTTGAAGGCTGCTATGCAGTACTTTGTGCAGTCGTTTGGAATCCGTCAGTCTTATCCGCAGTACTACGATCTTCTGATGGATATCGCTACGGAAGAGTTCAGCCATTTGGAAATTGTGGGAGCAACGATCACGATGCTTCTCGATGGCCTCAATGGTGAGTTGAAAGACACCGCGGACAAATCGGATCTTATGACGCTGCTGAAAGGGAAAGCGGGCAAGGAGTCAATGATCCATGAGGCAATGGTCAATCCGCAATTCCTGACGCTCACCGGCGGCGGACCTGCCGTAACAAATAGCCAGGGCGTTCCATGGCAGGGAGCATACGTAAATTCCAATGGCGATCTGACCGTGGACCTTCGATCGGATATGGCGGCCGAATCCCGCGCAAAGATCGTCTACGAGTATCTGCTTCAGTTCACGGACGATCCCCTGGTGAAGGAAAGCTTGCAGTTTCTGATGACACGAGAAATCGCGCATTTCCAGATGTTTGGCGCTGCACTCGAAACCATCACTCCGAACTTTCCTCCCGGCATACTGCAAGGCGAGCAGCGATTTACGAATCTATACTTCAACATGTCTGACGGAACAAGCGCTCGCGGGCCGTGGAATCAGGGGAAGGTTCCTTTCGGCGAGGGCAACGAATGGGTTTACGTCGAGGATCCAGTGCAGCAGGTTCGTCAAACACGTGGACAAATGGATACACCCCCGCAAGCCACGAGCATGTCACAGGAGCAGGCTGATGCCATGGGAGAAAAAATCAGCAGCGTACGAAGCTCCATGATCAAAGAAAGGGTTCCTACCGGCGAAAATCAATGGTCCACTTACCCTGAACATGGAACAACGGGTTCGCGCACTTCGACTGCAACACAGAACAAACTGTAGCCGGAATGGCTGGGGACTATCTCGCGTGAGTTTTTCGACAGAACATGCCAGGCCATAAGGGCCGCATTTTCCGGGGGGCAGCGCCCGTTGCTATAGGATTGCTTTACCGATCAGAAGGAGACCCACAGCATACCCCGCAAGCATGGTAGCTACAAGGGGTCGCGTTCCCGCCGGCGCACCCCGAAATTCGCGCCACACAAAAACACCCCATAGCGCCGCAACGAGAGTTGCCCCCTGCCCCAGGGCGTACGATACCGCAGGCCCGGCAACTCCCGATGCCACAACATTCGTTGTGAGTGCGGTCATCCAGATCACGCCCCCGAGAAGCCCAAGCATGTGAAGCCTGGGCTTCGCACCAGCATACTGCGCGAAGGTCGATTTATGAGATCGCATGAACCACGTGTTCACAACGAGATTGCTCAACAGGAGGCCGATGCCAAAAAACAGAAGAGCGGTGTAGGGCGTGAGTTGCCCCCTTTGAATGGGCGCAGAATTGAAATCCGGCGAGATTGATCGCATCAGGTGAGGGTAGAAAAAACCCATCAGGCAGCCGGCGGCAAATGCGTACGCGACACCTTTTGCTGTTTGAGTCCGCTGCTGGCGCTGCACCCGGCTGCTTGCAATCGCCGAGATGATGATGGCGAGCACAACCAGCAGGACTCCCGAACTCAGGAGCACTGCGTTACCCTTCGGCGATTCGTAGTAACTCGCTACCGTGCCAATGACCAGCGCCAGTCCCACTCCGACAGGAAAAGCGAGCGCTAAACCGGCAGCGTCAATCGCGACCACCAACAGAATGTTCGCGATGTTGAATAGCACTCCGCTCTCCAACGCCGCCGCGATCGCGCCGGAGGACGCAGTATGCAGATTCGCAAATGCCCCCATGCCAGCCGACCCGACGCTTCCTAGCGTCAAAGCGAACAGCACGCCCGCAACGGCCACGCCGATGGCATAGTCCCAATAGTAAAGCTCAAAGGGCCAACGTTCCTTACCAGCCAACTTTTGCGTGTTCGCCCAAGACCCCCAGCCGATCATGGTGATCAGGCAGAATGCGATCGCTTCAAACGACCCCGAAACTGTGAACATTCCTGTCCTTTCCGAAACCGCATTTATTGGCCGCTTAGAAATTCCAGCACGGCCGCACGGGTCGGTATGGAGCTGATCGCTCCGGGCTTAGTCACGCAAAGAGCCGCTGCAGCGTTGCCAAAGCGGACCGCCGTCCCGAGATCCTCTCCTCTGCTCAACTCCGCCGCCAGTCCGCCGCTGAAGGTATCTCCCGCTGCCGTTGTATCTACAGCGCGCACGCGGTGTCCTACGAAGCTCGTTATCTGCCCGTCTCTCGCGACCAGACATCCCTTGCTGCCTAATTTGATGATCACGATTTCAGGTCCGCGCCGAAGCAGTTCGGAGGCAAGTTCACGCGGCGCATCGACAGATTCACCCTCGAGTTCGACCCGGCCCAAGATGCCGGCCGCTTCTGTTTGATTTGGAATCAGGATCGTCACGACCGAAAGCGCTTCATCCGGTATGGCGCTTGCGGGCGCCGGATCGAGGATTCCGATCATGCCTCGTTGACGCGCACTATGCAGCGCGGCCAAGGTCGCCTCGATAGGAATCTCGAGTTGGCAAAGCAGAATGTCGCCCCGCTGTCCTTCCGACAGGGCCGCCGCCGCATCACTTGCAGTGACAGTCCCATTGGCTCCCGGCGAGATCACGATCACGTTTTCACCGGAAGGAAGCACCAGAATGACAGCTGCACCCGTTTGCCTGTTGCTCGTCTCGACGCGGGTTGTGTCCACCCCGGATTGCTCAAGCTCCGTTTTCAGGCGTAGGCCGAAAGCGTCATTACCCACCTTCCCTGCCATGCAGACGTGTCCTCCAAGACGCGCGGCAGCGCAGGCCTGATTGGCGCCTTTTCCGCCCGAGAAGATCTGCAATTCGTCGCCGGCCAGCGTCTCACCCGGAACCGGAAGACGAGCGACCCTTTGCACCAGATCCACGTTGAGGCTGCCGAAGACGAAGATCCGTCGCGCCCTTTCCTCTTCACTAGGCCCCAATGTGTTCACACTCTTTAAATCGGCTCAATCATAGTTGCTGCCCGAAGCGCTGTCAACCAAGTCTCGAGTCAAGGTATTCGTTTAGCTCTTCAGTATCCGGGTGAACCGCAGGTCGTGCGGACTGACTTTGATCTGGCTATAGTTTCATCGCGGGAATGCGTTCAGAGACACTCGGCAGGGAAGGCATGTCAGTGAACGGTTCCGACTGATACCAGTACGCAGTGGAGTAGAAGCAATCAGCGCGGTCGTTTGCGTGGCCGTGCTCAATCGTGTGCTTGAATCGCCGCTGGAACGTGATGGGATTGTCTGCGTGCCAGCGATAGAGACAATATCGTCCGCCGACACGTTCAGGAGCCGAAATGTAATGCGCACCGTTGTATAAATGCGCGAAAGGAACCGCGTTATCTCGACCGCCAAAGTCCCAGGCCCCGCAGAAATAATCCTCTGACCCGGTGCCGGTAATCAAGGGTTTGGTCTGGTCGTCGACGAATACCATCTCGTCCCCTTCCCCCATCCAGTTCTCCGAGTTTTGGAGCACTCCCAGTGTGACGCCCATGAAATGACCGCTGCCCTGCGTCTCGGCTATAACATAGTTGCTCGCTCCCTCGAGATTCAACTGTTTATCCGCCGATGGGTACTGCGTAGCCCGATTCGGCGTCGCCTGCCGGTACTGGGCGTGGAAATAGAGAGAGCGTGCAGGCAGAGAAGGTACAAGCTGATAATCGATATTCGAGTAGAATGCGTTCACTGCCTTTGCCCCTTCATTGGTCGCCGTAATCCGAGCGGATCTGCGGAACGGCATGGCGAAGTAACAGTTGAGAGCCTTGACCGAAGAGCAATTCAGGAACGCTGATTGGTACACGTTGTAGATACCTAGATTCAAACCGAAGAAATCTCCGATCGGCGCCTCCACGCTCGGCTTGGAATTTCCGTCCCAATAGATCCGGAGGATAATCTCCTTCAAGTGATATGTCGAAGGTGCGGCAATCGTAAACCAGATGTGCGAAATGACACCGGGGCCGTTCGCGTTGAAAACTTCCTTTATCTCCCCGGGCGCAATGGGCCAGCGATCAGCGTTGCCACCGGTTCGATCGTAGCTGGATTGCTTGAGCGACCGATAGTTCTGTGCAAGTGCGTACTCGGGCAGTTGGACCGGTGCGGATGACGGCGCCTGTGTTTCCTGCCCGCGGCTTGCGAATGTCCCTGCCCATACACCGGCCAAACCACCCAGAAACTTTCGTCTGAAATTCATCTTGGGAGTCATGCAACTCTCTTTCCTGTAACGACTACGTTGCACAACTAGCGTACGAACTGGGTTCTATGGGTGCAACTCTGCCGCTGAGGACTTCACCGAAAGAACCGGCGGATCAATGGCCCGCCGTTGCTTGACTTCGTTCCATGGCCGCCGCGATCCTAGCCATACCTGCCGCGAGATTCGCAGTGTACATCGATTGAATATGGGCCAGGTATGCCAGGGCATTATCGCCTGCTAAAGCAATATGCTGGGTCAGTTGAGTTAATTTGTCACCGAGCCGTTCAAATCTCCACTCGAACGATATGACTGCCCGGTCCAGTGCCATTTCGATTGCGTACGACTCGATCGGATTGACGCTTCGAATTTCCCAGTGCAGAGACTCTTGCCCAGGCACCCGAGTCACTCCAGCAGAGCCAACTGTGAATGGCCCGTAGAGTTCAAACGTGGCGGGTGGGTCGTCCCAGTTTGCGACATCCGTCATATAGTTCCAGGCGAAGGCGGGACTCGCGTTCGCCTCAACAGAAGTGCGCCATTTGCCATGCAACCTTGTTCACGACTTACTCCTCGGGCGCAGGTTGTAAAGGCAGGCCACCGGTAGCCTGGGTGTGAGAAATGGGAAATTGGTCGGGGCGAGAGGATTCGAACCTCCGGCCTCCTGGTCCCGAACCAGGTGACGACGAAGAATCAGAGGATTAGCCTGATTGCTACCGGTTGCTCACGATTGCGATATCCGCTTGATTCTGAACAACTTCGGAGGGTTGCCGAGGCCCAAGCGAGCAGCCTGTGGCAACGGATAGCTGCAGGGGGTAGCCATAGTATCGGCCATAGTCTGGATCTTCCGAGGAGGTCGAAGCAGGTGGATCGTTCCATTCTGGGCTTGCGTGGACCGGCCCGTGCGTTTGTCAACGTCAATTGGCCCCACTTTGATCACTACATTTGGCCCCACCTCAAGGCTAATAACATTCTTCCCTATATATGGTTGTGGAATAGCGGGCTGGAGCGCAGCCCTGAGCCGTCCTTGGACGGCGCGTTTAGGGCGAAGCGGAAGCCCGCTCTTCCACAACTTCGGTGGTCGGCCGCCCCCGGCCAGTGTTCTTCTGCCGGGAAGCAATCGTCCGCCGGAAACGAAAGGATTCAGTCCCGGTTTCCAGGATGTTTGCCCGATCCGTCAAGCGGTCCAGCATGGCCTTGCACAAGCGCGCGCTGGGGAACACTTGCGGCCATTCGGAAAACGGCAGATTGGTCGTGACAATCACAGCCGCTTTCTCGGCGCGATCCGCAATCACCTGAAACAGCAGCTCGGCGCCTACCTCCGCTAACGGCACATAGCCGAGTTCGTCGATTACGATCAGTTCGTAACGCGACCACCGTCCCAATGCCCGGCTCAACTGATTGCTGTGTTTGGCTTCCACCAGATCGTTTACCAGAGCCGTGGCCGTAGTGAAGCGAGCACGCCGCCGCTGTCGGCAGGCGACGACGCACAACCCGGTCGCCAGATGCGTTTTACCGGTACCGGGCTCACCAACAAAGACCAGTGGTTCCGCTTTTTGAATGTAACCGCCCTCTGATAACTGGTGAATGCGGGCCGCCGAGATCTGCGGCGCTTGGCTGAAGTCGAACTCCTCGAGCGCTTTTCACTCGCGGCAGCTTGGCTTCGAAGATGCGACGCGCAATCGCACTGCGCTCGCGCTCTTCCAGTTCCGTGGCCAGCAACGCTTCCAGGTAACGCACCGGCCCATACTGCTGTTTTATCGCCTCGTCGGCCAAGCGGCCAAACTGCGCCGCCACCGTCGGCAGCCGCAATAACCGGCAGTGTTGTCGAACTGATTCTTCCCGTAAGGTCCGATCCGCGGCGCTCATCCCCGCACCTCCGTCGCGGTCAGTAGGCGATCATAATCGCCGCAGCTAGGCAGCGGTCGATCGTATTCCATCAGCTCCGGTATCTGCAGATCCTCTGGCCTGGCCCGCTCTAATCGGCTCTCCAGCAACAGATAGCGGATGGATTCCACCTCCGAGCAGCCCAAGGCGAGTGCCCTTTCAATCGTGTTCTCCAGCTGTTCGTAGCCATGCTCGCGCCCCAGTCGAATAACTTCCACCATGAATCGCGTTCCGTTTTGCCGGCCATGGCGCGCGTTCAACACTCGCCAGATATGATCGTGACTCTCCTTCCAGCGCCGCTGTTCCCGCCATTGCACCAGAGCAGTAGAGCCGGCCAAAGCTCCCGGCTTG
>JBJMGK010000286.1:0-6442 GCA_045807925.1 Bryobacteraceae bacterium
AATGAACTCGCTGCGAACGCCGGAAGGCATGAAGTGGCAGGCGACTCCGGCCCTTGCGATCGACTGCCTTCGTTAACAAGCAACTGGCTGCCGCTTCCATCCAGCCGCGCAAACCGCGGGTGATCATGAGCGCGAGACCTGGTCCCTGCCGCCATCCCTATACTGCTTGAGACCGCAGTTCTTCGTAAGCAGCAACCAGCCGGTGATCTGTGAAAGGAATCGCAACGGGTGGAACACTCACCGAAGTGTTTTTTGATGCCGTAAGTGACGGTCGATGCTGCGCGGGTGAACCGAGATGCCGAAACGCTGTGTGATTCGTTCCGCCAGTTGAGGACTGGAGATTCCCGATTCGAGCACCTGAAGTTGCGCCACAAACTGCATCAACTCGCTCGTCAGCTTGTGCCCGGATCGTGGCCCGCGTTTGTGCGGCAACAGTCCGGCAAGACCAGTTTGCTGAAATGCGGCTTGTGCCTGATAAAACGATGGCCGTGAGAGGCCAAACGTCTTTGCCGTCCGGCTGACTGGCTGCTTGTCGACCTCCACTTGTCGGAGCATCTCGTACTTTACCTGCACCAGGTCTTGCGGATCGAAGAACTCGTTGTCCCGAAAAGTGTCGTGGCGCACGGCTTCGGCATGAGGATTCAACGTGCCCTGCTGACGCAGGAACAATCGTTTGATTTTCTGCGAGTCGGGCATTGCGTGTAAGGATAACTCTGTTCCTATTTAGCATGGCCTCAAGTGCTTTTTGCGCGCATGTCACTGCATACGCAGTAGATATATAGCAAATGGAGGCTCCTCCAGACAACATCTCGGTCCTCTCAATACAGAACATTCCACTTACAGCATGGACAGAATTTGCTTTACACATCCCTGCCGTCTTTCCCCGATAGATGCCGAAGTAGTCCGGCCAACCCAAGCAGGTCGTCAGCTCGGAACAGAGCCCGCCCTCCTGCCACCGAGATAAACGGATCCGCTGCAATGACGTCCGTCCAACTCGCCGGAAAGGCGATTAGCTGCTGCTGTTCGTTGTAGAAATAGACTCGGTCTTCACCCCAGGCACTCTTGTATGCAACCAACTCGAACGGGCGCCCATGCCATGGATGAAAGGGATGAGTGACTTGGAACGTTCGGCTCGCAACCTCGCATTGCGGTGCAGTTCTCGATGCAGGCCAACGCGCAAATCGAGAGCTTCCACGCTCGATTTTCGTGACGAATGCCTGAACGCGAGTTGGTTCTGGAACCTATGGGATGCACGGCGCAAGCCGCACCGCCTTCAGCATGTACGAGTACCACTCCGCTGGAACCGCCTCAAGGCCAAGCCCTTTGGGCGCCTGCGGCGGCGTTGACCCGGCCCCGGCTACGTGGTCAAGCAACCAATCAAGAAGGCAATGTTGTAAACTATGCTCCTCATTGTCGTATAACTTAGTGGACGGGAAACGGGGTCAGGTCACACCCGAGCGGTTCCGTCATGATTAGCGAACACCTCGATGTTCCACGTAGACGAGTTTCTCGGTCAGTCTAGATAGGGCGGTTGAGAGCTGGGGCATCCACGTGCTGCGTTCGCATTTCGCATGCTGACGGCCGACGCTCAATTTCGAACCGTTAATTGCAAAAAGGCGACGTGAATGGCTAGCCTACGTCCCTTCCCTCGATGTTTCTCGTTGCGAGGATCCCCTCGTGAGTGGATCGATCATTGCAAGACGGGCCTGTCCCATCGGTCTCGGACTAGTGGCTCTACTCTGTTGTTTCAGACCAAAGCATCTGGACTCACCGGCCGAGCAGAGGCATTCGCCTCACCGTAGCAGAGACTAGCTAATGCCTCACCTATGTTGCAAGGCCCGTGAAGGACAAGGCTATGGCGTCACCGTCACTGCTGCCGTCTTGCTTACTCCGTTGTAGAAGGCCGTCACCGTATCTTGGAGCGTGGTTGTCGTATAGTTGGTACTCACATTGAATGTGGCGGTCGTGGATCCGGCAGGTATCGTTACACCAATCGGCACGAACGCTACTGTACCAGTGGTCCACAGCTCTACGCCGATGCCGCCCGCGGGCGCCGCCGTACTTATGGTGACCGTTCCGTTGGTGGGTGTCTCAGATCTGATGCTTGCCGGATTGACAGAGACCGAAACAAGAGCAACAGTCGCTGAGGGGGTAATCGTAACTGTTGCTGTCTTACTGACGCCGTTGTAACTTCCGGTGACCGTTACCGTTCTGGTGGACCCGATCGGGCTGGTACTTACGGTGAAAGTGGCGCTTGTGCTTCCGGCTGGCACTATAATCGAAGCCGGCGTCGTTGCCAAAGTATTGTTGCTCGCTAGAGCCACGACACTGCCTCCGGTTGGTGCCGGACCAGCTAACGAGACGGTACCGGTGAGGGAGGCTCCGCCGATCACGCTCGTCGGGGCGAGAGAAACAGACGAAAGAATAGCCGTACTCAAAACGGGCGTAACACTGAGGGCAGCAGTCTTGCTGAGACCTCCGTAAGACGCCGTGATGGTGGCCGAAGCTGTCGAATTGACCGTGCTGGTCGAGATCGAAAAATTCGCAGTCGAAGCGCCGGCGGCAACGGTGACCGATGCGGGGACGGTCGCGGAAGAAGTATTGGTTGAGAGTGTCACGGCTACACCGCCGGAGGGAGCGCTGCCGGTCAACGTTACCGTTCCGATTGAGGAAGACCCACCCGAAACAGCCGAAGGACTCACTGAAACAGATACCAGGGCAACACTCGAACTCGGCGCAACCCTGAGATCAGCAGTCTTGCTAAGGCCAGCGTAACTGGCCGTGATGGTTGCCGAAATGGAAGAGGAAACAGAGCTAGTAGTGATCGTAAAGCTCGCGCTGGTGCTGCCCATCGGAATCGTGACGGAACCGGGTACAACGGCGGATCCATTGTTGCTCGAGAGCGTCACGCTGACGCCGGCTGAGGGTGCCCCGCCAGTCAGGTTAACAGTTCCAGTTGCTACTGTACCTCCTGTGAGGCTTGCAGGGCTGACCGAGAACGAAGAAAGCGCGACCCCCTCTACGGGTGTGAGCGGGAGTGTCACGGTTGAATTTGCCGCCATAACGACGTTGTCTTGAATCTGTCCTCCATACGTTCCACAAGTCGCTTGCGAGCAGATGCCCGTCACAGGGACGATTGCGGCCCTGGTCGCTGTCAGCGCCACGCTCACGCCAGGTGTGTAGACCCCTACAACGCCTGATGCATTCAAACTCGCGCGGGCCTTAAGCACTGCACCGAGATCTTTCATTTCGACCGTCAAGACGGGGAGAGTGAACAGCTTCCTGTACTTGGCGACAATTGCATCCATAAGGTCCGTAAACATTGAGTGTGTTCCGTCGTAAACCGACGCATTGTCGATGTGAAAGGCCAGCAAATACGGTTCGTACGCGAGGATGTTGTTGATGAGGAGGTTGTTGCTATCGTTATCTACGATTTGGGCATAGGTCTGGTTCTGGCTGTACTTCGGCTGCGTACCTCGCGGGCCATACGTTGCGTTGTATTCGTCCGTATACGAGCCGTACGCACCCGTTTGCGGCACAGAAACGTCATCAAAGATCGATTTCACTCGCGGGATCTCGTATATATTCGGATTCACCGGGTTAACGTTCCCAGTGCTGATTGCCTGAGGAAGCGTGGCGGTAACGATGTATTGGATGCCCGATTGCACCGCGGCATTCAAAAAGTTCGGGTTGCCCAACCCGCCATTAAATGGAGTCACCATGCTGGTGCGATCGAGATTGATGCCCAAACTCGGAGCGACGGTAATGTTTTTATTCAACTCCGCCGAGGACTGGGAAAGATTTGCCGGCACGCATGCACCTGACGTGTTTACCGAATAGCAATCGAGATTCGCGTGGTCCCAAGTGTGGCTGAGCCAAGTGAAATTGGAGCCTAGGGAGCGAATGGCAGCGAAGACTGGATCGCTAGAAGGGAACCACGTAGTCCCAACGCCGTTAAGAGCGTAGGTAGCGTGAAAAGTCGAAAACAATGGATCGGCTTTTAAGTTGTTTTGCCAAGTAACAAGACTTTGAATATCCTGGCTGGTCGCAAACACCGTGGGACAGCTGTCGTCATCAGGGCACTGGGGAAGCGTAGGAGCGTACACGCGATTACCGAGCAGCATGTCGTCGATTTGTGGATTTAAATAGACTCTGCGCGAACCCAAAAATACACCTTTAGTGACCCAGTTGATTACACCGTAAGAGAATGCGACAGAATGAAGCAGAGTCGGGCCGTTATCCATTGTCAGTGCCAGCGTCTCGCGCCCGTCGGCAGTCGTATGCGTCGCGGCGACCGTGTAGATACCCGTGGTTATGAGCGGGGTCGTTGTCTCGTTAGCTGCAGCTGTTGTCGTTGCGAGATAGGCTCGGACGGTGCTCGTTCCTTGCCCGTTCACGGGGATCGAATTCACTGCATTCAAATACGAGAAGACACTCGCACCTGCCGCCGTGAGCTTCACGTTTAGTGGATTCGAGCTCGAGTAGTTCGTCCCGCCATCCGCCGGAACAAGGCCCCACTGTGCTTGTGGGGACGTGTAATAACTCGCGACGCGCACGCTGTATTGGGATGCATAACTGTTTAGGGTGGTCCAATCAGCAGCAGACATGCACGAGGGAGTACACGCGGCAAACGTGCTATCCGTGACAATAATGCCCTGATACAGCCCGCGACCTAACGCCGTATCAGTCAGGCTCACTTTGGACATCCGATTACCCGCGGCATCTGGGGTGACGTTCCTTAGTGCAACGCCTTGGTACGGAACTCCAATCTGGTTCAGAAAACTCGTGATCGACTGGTAGCTCGCCTCATTGGTGTTTCCTGCCAAAACAAGAATTTTCATCACCACCGGGGGAGCAGCGGTCATGTTTGCGGCACCGAGTAAAGCCGCAAACGCGCTTAACAAGAGTTTGGATAGAGCTTTTGGAATGGTCATCGGTAATGAAGCTTACTGCTTGACGATAAGTGGGGTGATGAGCGGATTGTATTGCCCTAAGGGGATTAAGCGTACTAAGACGTGGTGCTCCGATAGTCTTGCTGGTCGCTTATTGTTTGTCGTCGAAAGCCGGCTGGCGCCGGGCACCCAAGTCGTGCTAATTTTTAGCCTGCCGCACCATGACTTCCACAACCGACCGAGCTGCATTGCGGATCGGCAAAATGTCTTTGGAGTTCTCGCGCATTGGTCGATCGAGAACCGACCTCGTATAGAGGGCGAACGCCTTTCTATTTTCTAGTGTCCTGAGTCAGAAGTTCGCATACAAAAGCGAGTGATTTTCTTCAGGATAGAATCGGCGTCGGCGGTCCAGACGAAGGGCTTGGCGTTCTGGTTGTGATGCGTCAGGTAATCGCGGATGGCGGAGTCCAGTGCCCGGACGCTGCCGAAAGTGCCGCGCCGGATACGGCGCTCAGTAAGCAAGTTAAAGAAGCGCTCGACTTGGTTCAGCCAACTGGCACTCGTGGGAGTAAAGTGCAGGTGATAGCGGGGCCGCCGTGCAAACCAGCGTTTCACCTTAGGCATGTTGTGAGTGCCGTAGTTATGCATGACCAGGTGGATGTCAATTTTTTCCGGGATGGCGGCATCGACTCGTTCCAGGAAGCGCAGGAATTCTTGATGGCGCCGCCGGTGGTGGAAAGAGGCCATCACTTTGCCGTACGCCGGGTCGCAGGGGTAGGATGGGCCGTGTCCGATCCAGTGCTTGAATCTGGCTTTTCTCATCTACGCACAACACCAGCGCGCGCTCCGGGGGGGTTTAGATACAGGCCCACAATATCCCGTACTTTTTCAACAAAGAACGGATCCGAGGACAACTGAACGTCTCCATCCGGTGAGGTTGTAACGAAAATGCCCGCCATATGCGTGAGACGGCAGACTGGGATAACCCGCTGGCCTGCGCTATGGTTCGCGTCGACCAATGCGTGCCCTGCCCTGGTATGGTTTCCAACGTGCGCGTGATCAAAGCTTCCACCTCAGCATCTGTAATCTGTCGCGGCGCACCGGGTCGAGGTTCGTCGGCCAGACCCTCTAATCGTGCCATCCGAAAGCGCTCGCGCTACTTGCATACTGTCTGGTCGGTGATACGCAGTTGCCGTGCGACCTTCCGGCTTTCCATCCCCTCGGCACAGCTAAGCACAATCCGCGCACGCAGCGCCAACCGGTGGCGTATTCGCACTGGTCCACGCTCCAGTGATAACCGCTGGCGCAGTCCTTATAAATTGGGCAGCACTGCCGGGCTAGATCGTTCAGCCGCGTGTGAATGCGTTTGGTTTCCCAGCCGTTGGAGAGCCGCTGTGCCCGCTGCCAGTCGGCTATATGTGTGAAGGCGTTGTCGGTCATTTGATAGGCGATGCCGCACTTGTTCAGTTGGCCCGCCAGCCAGTTGTGCCCATTGAAGTAAATCTGCAGGCGGCAGGGCAGCCATGTCGGCACCCGCACGTGGCACAGGC
>JBJMGK010000287.1:0-14802 GCA_045807925.1 Bryobacteraceae bacterium
CATTGAGGTTTGGACTACGAGGCGGCAGCAGAATGGGTTGCACTCCGCCGGACTGAAGCATGGTTCGAAAGGAAGTACAGAATTTTGTATCGCGATCATGCAGAGCAAAGCGAACAGGAAGCAGAGCGCCATCGATGACGTCGACAGCATTGCGAGCCATTTGCACCATCCATTCCTCGTTAGGGTGTGGAGTGATTCCAGCGAGAGTGACGCGTCGCGTCTCCAGATGCAAGAAGAAGAGAACGTAGTAGGTGACCAAGCCGCGCCAGGTGAGCACTTCGACAGTGAAGAAATCAATACCCGCCAACACAGCCATGTGAGACCGAATGAAGTCTGCCCAGTTCATCTGTTGCCGACGCTTAGGAGCAGGGCTGATACCGTACCGACGAAGGATGTTACCGATGGTCTGATCGGAAATGTTGTGGCCGAGGTTCTGTAGGGCTCCGGCAATGCGATCGTATCCCCAGCCGCCATTCTCGCGAGCCATGCGGACGACCAGTTCGGCGAGTTCTCGTCCGACCGGCGGTCGCCCGGGGTAAGTCCGGTGTTTGGAGCCGTCGAACTTGCGGGCGATCAGCTTTCGATACCAACCCAGGATGGTGTCCGGTTTGGCAGCACCGGCTACCGGTTCGAGGCCCTGACGCCCGACTCGCTTGCCGATTTCCGCCAGAGTTGCTCGCTGTGAGTCGGTCAAGGGCGCTCGTGCCGGCAAGTGCGAGCGTAGAATCTTGTTTTCTGCAATCAGGTATTCATTCTGCAACAGAAGTTGGCGGTTTACCATGCCGCTGATATAGGCCAACAGGTGGGCGACTTGGGCATTTTTCATGGAAACGCACCATCATACTGGCACTTCCTTTTCAGTGCGTTCCAATATTTTGACCAAACGGGCATCGACCCAATAACCCGGCAGCGGCCAGCTACCAAGCCCAGGCAGATCCACTGGCAGAGACAAATGGCGCACAGGCTCGTCCGCGCTAGTAATCCGCTTTCAATTTGGCGCGGCTACATACCTACCGGAGGATTAGAGCGACCCCGGGCCGGAAAGGGCGATTGATCCACTCCCACTATGGCTTTCGGTCGGCCGACACCTGCCAACGCGAGCACGAAGTCCTCGATGCGTGCGTAAACTCCTTTCAGCCTCTCCGGCGCGATCGCAGCCGAGGGAATGTTGATGATAAAGCGGCCGCGTCGTGTAAGAGCGAGTGCAATGAGCGTTCGGTGACCGAAGGACAAGCTCAGAAAAGAATGCGGTCGGCACAGGAAGAAACGTGCCTCACGCTGCCCGAAAGTCACTGCTGTGGGCTATGCTATCCACGGAAAGGAACAATCCACCGACATAGTCCACTATTAGTGCTTCACTACTCATCGATATTGTTTCTGATAGGCACGGGTGAATCGCGCTCCTCTGTGCAGCGGCACGCGGCTCCAGAGCTGGCGCATTCAAAACCGTGTCGAGCAGATGCCTCCGCGTCGTTATCTTGACACTGCGCGAATTCAACCCAATAGCGCAACTGACCTCGCGCGTCGATACTAGACCAGGAGTACACGAGATTACGCCGGCTGTGTCATAGCGCAATGCGCCATTAGAGAGCACGTACTCTTTTGTCTTTGTAAATGTTCGCCAGCACGTCCTTCCTTGATGTGCGCTCCATAACGTCCTTGAGCCTCACCAACAGAACAAAGCCAGGGGTCCGGTAGATGCGCTCCGAGCTTTTGGCAGAGAATCTATCAAGCGCGACTTCGGCAAGTTTATTGGCTGGCCGTGTTGCTCGAATACATACTTCAGCCCCGATTGAAATACTCGGAAGGTACGTCATCTTCCGAAACTTGCCGTGTACGGACCTCGGAGACCGTATCAGGCATATGTTCGATACCGTCAACCGCGCGTGTCTCGAAACTGCCCATCGTGGACGAGTTCTTCACGCTTTCCCGAGTCCGATTCCGCGCTATCCGGGAGTCCCTGATCGTCGCCGGACTGGCCGGCGGAATCCGGTCAGGTGTCTTTCGGTTCATGCTGCTTGTTCATGTACTCACTGAAGTATGTTATCGGCCACGAGCGGACCTCGGATCCATCTATATCTCTCTCGCGCCAAGGAGCACCATTCAGCCGGCCCTCACAACTAAGCACGACGAAGGAGTCGAGCGTCATAGCCCGATGATGGTGCTCATTGACATTAGCGCAGCACCCGCAGTTGCTGGCAGTAGGATCCGCCAGAGACCGAGCACTTATCGAGCGCATTGTAACCTGCTGCCAACGAGACGTTCTGGATCGTGTTTCGATGTGGCTTTTACTCAGTTCAAGGATTCGCGCACTATGTTGCAGATCACTTCGCACCAGGGCACGATCAGGTCGACGGGCTCTGATCGTTATCCCTCAATACCCGCGCCGGTTCTTGGATAAATGCAAAGAACGGACTGCGGTTTCGATGGCAGGCGAACTGCATAGTTTTGTATAGATGCAAATGCACCGAAGACAAAGGATCGAGCTCGGCGCGCTGATCGGATTCGTTCTGACCGTACCCCTCGCAGCTATGTTCTACGCCATCCATCGGCGCGCAGGTTTTCCTTTCGTCCCCTTCACCATCTTCGATTGGGAAACACGGCTCTTGCCCGGCACCGTTTTGCGCGCGGGCATCGATTCGATGGTCCATGGGATTAGATGGCTGAAGGTCGGGAGCACCTCCGTCACGGCTAAACTGGCGGAACAGACGATCGCAGTCGTTGAATTCGTGGTCGCCGGAATCCTCGTTAGGACAGTCTTCTTTGTCATCGTGCGTTTCTTTACTCGGAGGCTCACGGACATAGCGGGTGTGCTCACAGGCGGTGTTCTTGGCTCATCGGCAGTGTTAATCAGCCGTAGCGTCGAGCTCACCTCCGCAGTCAGTCCGGTCGGAAGAGCATTCTGGATCCTGTTGATGTTCCTTGCGTGGGGCGCGGCTCTGGGCTGGTCGTACCGCCGCACTGTTCACGATGCTCCGACCGGTCCGTTGGAGGTCGGCGCATTGGACTCAACGGGTCGCCGTCGCTTCATGATCCGGTTGAGCGGAGCCGCTGCGATCGTTTCCTTCATAGGAGGCGCTCTCGGGAGAGTAGCCAGAAATCGGGGAGAAGCCAGTCTCGCCTCTGAGGAACCCTGGTCGGCTCGGAATCAGTTGCCGAATGTTGATGTTCCGGTCAAACCTGTACTCGGCACACGCCCCGAATTCACGCCACTTGGGCAGCACTATCGGATCGATATCAACTGTGCCTAAAAGAAATTAGAAAGAGTTGACACACGGCGCATCGCGTGAAGGCCAAGAGGCTCGCGTAACGAGATCTCGTCACCCGACCGTGGCGGGAAAGTAGAAAGTAGCTGATGACTTATCGTTACCGCGCACGACGACCGGCTACGTTGTCCCGAAAGATTTGGTCCGGTGCTGGTGTGGATCGATTTAGTTGTAGTTACGCGGCTCGGCGTTCGTAATGGTGGTGTAGACCACCGACTTCACGAATTTCGACCACCTTACCTTCGGCGCAGGACTGCGTTCGTCGGAATTGCGGGGCGTCTTTGCCGAGCGACAGATGAGTGCGCCAGCTATGGTACAACTCGTCAATACAAAACCCATAGTGAGGAACCGCGTCAGGTTCAGTATCCATGGCACCCATGGTTCGGCCGGACGGTATGGGTCTACCGAACACTCATGCGACGGACCCGGTCCGCAGCACAATGCGGACTGGATCGTATTCAGCACGCGAGATCATTGGAAATACCGCTGTGGATGTTCGAGGCCGGCTCCTGCTCGTCGCTGCGTCTGACAGAGAATCCCGTTGTCGACTACAGGGCGCTGCAGGCACTGAAAACGCTGCTGCAGGACGGTGTGCTAGAAGATCGGCATTCTTCGTTAGGAGGTGCCGATGCAGACGCGCAAAATTCAGCTCCAACCCCCGCAGTTGGAGTTGTTTCATCCCCAGCCCGAGCTGATCAGCTGGCACGAGTTGCCGCACGAGACTCAGCAAAAGGCGAAAACATTGTTGGTCAAGCTGCTTCGCGAACACGCGCGAACTTGGTTGCCGTGCCCAGGAGTGAAGGCAGGCAACCATGAGTGACAAAATCAAAGCGCATCACCTCGAGCGCAAGGCGATTCTGTATGTACGTCAGTCGTCAACTTATCAAGTGAGCAACAACCTCGAGAGCCAGAAGCTGCAATATGCAATGCAGCAGCGGCTGCAGCACCTGGGTTGGCTCGAGATTGACATCGTGGATGACGATCTGGGCCGATCGGCGGCGGGAACAGTAACGAGGGCGGGCTTTGAACGGATGGTGGCCGAAATCTGCTTGGGGCAAGTGGGCACAGTTGCCGCCCGAGAGGTGTCACGCTTCGCACGCAACAGTCGAGAATGGCAACGACTCGTCGAGGTGTGCCGGGTGGTGGATACTCTCCTGATCGATCAAGAGACCGTCTATACGCCGCGGCAAAGTAACGATCGATTGTTGTTGGGATTGAAAGGAAGTTTAAACGAGTACGAACTGGATTTACTGCGACAGCGTTCGGTGGAAGCGCGACGCGAGAAGGCTCGGCGCGGCGAGCTCATAGTGGCAGCTCCGGCTGGCTACATCAAAACCCCGGATCAGCGATTGGAAAAGGACCCGGATCACCGCATTCAGCAGGCCCTGCAACTCGTGTTCGCGAAGTTCATGGAACTCGGTACCGCACGTCAGGTCCTGTTATGGCTTCTTGAACACGGCTTGGAGCTTCCGGTTGTCAACCAGCGAGGCGAACCCCATTGGATACGCCCCACTTACAGCACCGTCCATCAGATCCTCAGCAATCCGACGTACGCAGGCGCCTACGCCTATGGCAAGACCGAGCACAGTGTACGCTACGAAAATGGCGAACCCCGGCGAAGCTCTCGGCTGAAGGATCGAGAGCATTGGTGGGCATTGATACCGAACGCTCATGAGGGGTACATTAGCTTGGAGCAGCACGAGCACATCCAGCAGATGATGTCCGACAACTGTTACGGTCGAGAGCAGGTGGGCGCCCCCAAGGAGGGGGCGGCATTATTGGCTGGCATTCTGCGATGTCGCCGCTGCGGCCGAAAGCTGATGGTCCGCTATACCGGTAATCGAGCTCATGTGTTGCGGTATGCGTGCTACCGAGCATGGCTGGATAACGGCGAGCCCCCGTGTATCGGATTCGGCGGATTACCTGTGGACGAGGCGATCGCTCGGGAGATTGTGCGCGTGGTGCAGCCCGCAGCGATAGAAGCTGCGGTCATGGCTGCAGAAGAGCAGAGTCAGCAGGACGACCAAGTGTTGCAGGCGTGGGAACGAGAACGGGAGGCAGCACGCTATGCCGCTCATCGTGCACAGAAGCAATATGATCTGACAGATCCGGAGAATCGTTTGGTTGCGGACGAGTTGGAACGGCGATGGAATGAAGCGCTCCGACGTTTGCAAGACGTAGAACTGAGGATAGATCAGCACAATCGTCAACAGACCGCGTTAGTTCGACCCACGAAAGAACAGTTCGAGCACCTGGCGAGCGATCTGGAAACGGTTTGGAATAGCCCCGCTACTGATGTTCGGCTGAAAAAGCGCATCGCGCGTACATTGATTCACGAAGTTATCGCAGATGTAGATCCTGATCAAGGCGTACTGATTCTAGTCATTCATTGGAAAGGTGGTATCCATACTGAGTTACATGTACGCCGTCGGCGACGCGGTCAGAATCGCGCACAAACCCCAAAGGATGTTGTCGAAGCAGTGAGGATGCTGGCGCGCGTTTGTTCCGATGAAATGATCGCGGGCGTTCTCACCCGCAATGGTTTGCGGACCGGCCGTGGTAACCGGTGGACAAAAGAGCGGGTCACCGCTTTGCGATCCTATAACGAAATTCCTCGTCACACCGCCGAGCGCCAAAAGGCGGATGGGTGGATGAATCTCACTCAGGCAGCCGACTTCCTAGATACCAACAGCACTACACTCCGCATCGCTTTTGAGCGCGGTGAGATCCAGACCGAGCACCCGTTTGCCAGCGGACCGTGGATTGTGAATCGGAGCGCTCTACAAACCAAATCGGCTACCCGGTTAGCAGCACGGTGCCAAGGCTGGGAAGATACCCCCGCAACACCGATCGAAGATCAGGCCGTCCTCGATTTATCAGACACATAGAAAGGTGGGGCAGTGTGAAGCGTAGTTGTAATAGGAAACATACGACGCGAGAGCACGACGCAGAGAGCACTCTCCGTAGACGATGATGTGATCGAGACACTCGCGGCGAATCGAACCAATGAGCCGTTCGACATAGGCCCTCTGCCAGGGAGATCGCGGCGCGGAAAGCACTTGTTTAATGCCCATGGCCTTCACCTGATCGACGAAGTCCTGCCCGAAGATTCGATCCCGATCGCGCAGTAGGTACCCCGGAGCGCTGTCCCACGGAAAGGCTTCCCGCAGTTGCTGGGCCGTCCACTCCGCGGTCGGATGGGCGGTCACCGCAAAGTGCACGATTCGCCGGCGCTCATGCGCCAGCACGACAAATACATAGAGGATCTCGAACCGGATCGTCGGCACAGTAAAAAAGTCCACCGACACCATCGTCTTCACATGATTTTCAAGAAACGTCCGCCAAGTCTGTGAAGGCGGTTTGCGATGTCGAACCATGTATTTCGCCACGGTAGGTTCCGTGATCTCAATACCCAGCTTCAGTAATTCGCCATGAATGCGCGGCGCACCACAGCGCGGATTGTTGCGGCTCAGCATCCGTATCAGATCTCGAACCTCTTGCGGCACCTTGGGGCGACCCGGCTTGCCACGGTGGATTCGCCACGTCCAGAACAAGCGAAAACCCTTGCGATGCCAAGCGACGACTGTCTCGGCTCTGACGATCAACAGGACAGATTTCCAATCACGCCATGCGCGCCGTAGGCAGACCCAGAAGATTCGGTCGGCCCGTGTTAGCTTCAGCCGTTTGGGAAGTGAACGACGCAACACTGTCAGCTGTTGCCGCAAGGCGAGGTTTTCCAGGCGTAGCTGGGCCGACGTCTTGAACATCGAGGTAAGGACGTCTAGCACAGCGGGCAGGCGCTGCTGCGCCCAGCAAACGAGAAGATGAAAGTCAATCAACTTCAATGATTACAGGTGAATCGGAATATTTTGGAGGGACACTTCGATAATGCCGCTGTTGCGGGCGAAGCGCCACATCCAGGCGATCTCATTACGCCACGCATTGAGCGTATTGCCGAGCTGTCGGTCTTAGGTCGTGGCCGATTTCATCAGCATGATCTCCAGGCCATAGATTCGGATGAGAGTTCCCCACATGGCGGAGGATACTGTTACAAGACCGTCGCTGACTTTCCGCCCCCTCACATGCGCTTTGATGAAATTCATAGTACGGCAGGAAGAACCTCGATGCAGGCACAATCCCCGGTCGGCCTCCTCACGGCAAATGATAAGTATTTCACGGCCGTTTTGCTTTTCATACGTCGGGTCGGAGCCGGGTTTATGTTACGTATCTTCTGTTGCCCGAGTACTTGACTTCACGTCACAAATCCGAAGAACATCCCCAGCCAATAGAAATGTCGGCCCTAGTCGGCCAAACATCTGAGTGTTCGTTTTGGAAGCAAAGGGCATCCCGCTACTCGAAAATCGAAGGGGGTAGAGCCCACCTCATTGTGGGCTTAGCTGTTGAGGGCTCGTTCGCTCTGCTTGCTAAAACGTAGCCGCACTCCTGGACTTCAATCAAAGGACTGAGCACCCGGTGTTGAACGCACCAGTCTACTAGCCGTTGTGCATCCGTCCTAGTAGAGAAACCCTTCCGCAACCGTTCTGTCAAAGTTCCCCTTGAGATCGGAATGGAAGAAAGGCGTCGCAGTTGAGCCAAATCAATCGACCCCAACCAGCGGACGCGCGAACCATCGGAAAGTAGATAGGTCTTCTCAGGAACGATGTAATCTCCTCGTAAAACCCCGCCTTCTACTTCTTTCGCCGTGAAAACCAGTGGCTCGGTGTCTGAGACACGGCGAGCCGTACTCGCCCCCGCCAAATTCGTAAGATGAGAAACGCGAGCCGCCTCACAAAGCTCATGGTAGTATTCGTCCGCCACCTTCGTTATCTCTGGACGGAACCATCGAGTCTGCAATACGGCGACAGCCGCTATAGCCGTCGTAATAGCGAAGCGAACGCCCATTCCGGCAAGCGGATAATAGGCGAATGCCGCATCACCCACGCTGATCCGGTTCAGTTCCAACGGTCTTTCTGTCCACTGCGGAGAACAGAAGCGTCGGCCGACGTAACAAGCCGTTGAAACATCAACATCTAACTTAAATAGCGCGTCTTCCGCTATCTGCGCAAGGTTCTGTTTGTGACGCGCAATCACCGCCGCCGTGGCCGCGCAACGCGTTCCCATCCGGTACGCCCAGAAGGTTTCCTCCGAGATCACTTGCCGGCCCAGGTAAGCTTCAGCCGCCGGAATCTCGTAAAAATCAGCAACTTCTCTTCCGTAACGCCTGACAGAGCCTGAATAAGTTGCGGCGCGTCCCGTCGCATCGATAAGCGCATCGCAATGCGCATCCCATCCCCGAGGCATCTCCGCACTATCACAAATGACAACGCCTGACTCGCGGGCTTTTAGTGATAATCTTTTCGCAAGAGCCGAGCGTTCGAAATAGCAGAGCCCGTCGGCAATATAGCTGTCACATTCCGACAGGCAATCGAGAGCGTCTAATTCCTCAAGAATCCGACAGGATGCAGACTGCGTGCTCTCTATCGCCTTGTAAGAGAAACCGGGAGTCTGCCAAATTGTAACGGAGTGTCCAAGGCGCAGCAATCGCAACGCTGCGATGATTCCGCTGATCCCCGCGCCTGCAATCCAGACCCGGCGTTTCCCTGAATCGAGAACTGCCATAGGCTAGTGTTCAGTCTAAACGCAAGTAAGTCAAGTTCCACGATTACTTGGTCGGGAATTTGCCGCGATTTCCGTTTGACAAGCGTTAGCGGCTGTGAAATACTGCCCAAGCTCGGCTTAAGCTAGTCGACACTTCTTGCGGCGGGAGGTTATGTGGCGGTGAACATCGAGATCACAGGCATCTATTTCCTGCCTCCCATGACGGTCGCCAGATTAGGTGGCGCCGAGACGCCGCTCGAGAACTTCACTTGGGTGGAAAGTCCGAACACGCACGGCGCTGGCGACACCGTGATTCGTCCTGACACTACCCTCGAGGTGGATGACGAAGGAAACATTCGGGTATACTTGCCAAGCCTGATTCGCTTTCGCGAAAGCACCGGCAAACTGCGTCCGGCCGCACCATTCTTCGAACTGTGGGCGAAGGTCCTGGTCGATAAAAAGCCGGATGCTGATCGCCCACTCACCGTGGCATTGCTGCATTCGGCCGGGGGTCACCTTGCGAACGTGAAGTTCATCGTCGAGGTGGCTAACGCAAAAGCCGCACGTCGAAGTGGTGATCCCGCATGTTCGTATAGCGCTAGGGCGGAGGTCGTGGCAAATGACCATTCCCGACGGCAGCTCCTAGCCTCCAGTCCAAATCAACCGGGAACGAAACCGCTCGTGAGCAGCGATCGGCCCATCCCTCTTGGCTCTATTCAGGTTCCAAAGCCGGCGCAAGGAAAAGACCTCGATGTCAATTTAGATGTCATTCGGATCCGCTTCACGCCAGCTCGAGGCGAGGTCTATGGTCCGCCTTCTGCCGGTGTGGCGATTGCTCCCGATACGCAGCGTGCGCACGAGATCGTCCCGCCGGCCAATCGCATCTTGAATCCGGATGCCTCCTGGACGTCCTACAACGGCGCCTATTCCAAATATATGAATCCGGAACCGTCCGATACCTACGACGGCGCGGATATTGGGAACTCCGTATCCTGGGGTGTTGTCGACGACACTTGTGACGGTGTTATCCTGGCGGCGGTCACTCTTGGCCTGCGCCGATTCACTGCAGTCGCGAGAATCTTCGTTGCTCCGCCTGATTTCGCTCCCGACAGGCGGCCCTTCCTTTCGCTCGCTGACGATTTGGTCGATCGTGAACGATCACTGGATGGAAACGAACTTGTCACTCAATTAGAAATTGCTGATCTATTCCAGCGAGCTTACGAAGCATCGAGTTTAGCCAATCTCGACGCCATGCGCAGGCGTCACCTGGGGGAGAACGCAGGCAACGGGTCTTCCGAGGATGAGAGCACGCTGCCCGATGGACGCCCGCTTCCGGCCACCAATCAAACCAGCATGACGGCAGAGGACAAGCCGTTCGCAGAAAAGACTGCAGGACCTATGCCGGTTACTCCCGAAGCGCCTCTTCCTTATTCAAAAACGGTGGCGGTGGCTCATAGCGCGCTAGCCGATCTTGAATCTTTATTGGAGTTCTTAACGCGACGTGCCGATCGCGTCAAGTTACTCTTACGTCCGCCGTTCGGAGTTATCGGAGAACTCGAGGAGGCGCCGCCCGCTATACCGCAACCCGCCTACCGTGATCCCAGGATTCAGCGGGATCTGACGCATGATATGCGCATGCCGCCCTTCATGCGCGATTCCGACGCCGCCCCTCTCTCGTTAACTCGCCGTCAATATCATCAGATTCTTACTTTGATCGACAAGTTGGCGAAAGGCGCCGAAGCCGTTCCTGCCGAAAGGTCCATGGCGATGGTGCATTCCGTTGCTGAGACCGCGACCGCTTTGCCTTTGACGGAGTTGGAAGCGCATCAACTGCGTGTTGTGAAGCGGCGTGCGGCTCATGAAAAAGAACAGGAATAAAAATTCATGAGCTCGCCGTTCGTCATACTGCCGGGCCGCATCGATCCGCCTCCTTCCGCGATATCCTCGCAACCCGCGCCTTGGTTCCAAATCTTTCCGGGCCAGCCGACGCTTGTTTACCTTCCGCATGGTTCCCAAGTCTTCGCAGCAGATCCTGAGACCGCCACGGCGTTAGCGGCAGGAGATCCTGAAACAACAAACTCCTTCCGAACTCTCGCTCAGGTTGCAGAAAGCGATATCTCTCCTGCGAAGGCTCTGCCGGGTTGGAATGCGCTCTCATTGAATGTTGCTCAATCCTGCAATCTGACTTGCGATTACTGCTATGCGGACGAAGGCCGCTTCGGTGGCCGCGGCCGGCTCATGGATCCTTCCGTAGCTGTCGCGGCAGTAGAACGTTTCCTGACGGGAGCGCCCGCCGGACGGGTCACGATAGGTTTCATTGGCGGCGAGCCATTCCTCAATCGGAGGGCGATCGTTGCCGCCGTCCAGTGCGCCGTTGATCTGGGCGCTGCACGTCATCTGGATACTCGGTTTTCCGTTACAACGAATGGAACTCTCTTGACGGAAGAAGACATCGCCTTTCTTCGGCGACATCGCTTCGCGGTGTCTGTCAGTGTTGACGGCTCCGCCCGAATCAATGATGCCCATCGTCGCACGCGCCTTGGAGGTGGAAGCTCCAAGGCAATAGTCGCAGCCCTTCGACCGTTGCTCGAAGATCCGCAAAATTGTCGCATTGCTGCCCGCGCCACTATCACCAGGGACGATCTCGATGTGCTCGATCGGCTCGATGATTTGGAGGAAATCGGTTTCGCGGAATCCGGTGTCAGCCCGTTGCGTTCCAGTCCCATACCGCATCTCGCATTGCAGGATGAAGATTGGCCGGTCCTTCTCTCCGAGATGTGCCGAGCCGGTGAAGTCGAACGCCGCCGCATCATTGCAGGATTGCCGATACGCTTTTCAAATCTTTATACGGCAATCGTTCAGATTCACCACGGCCATTCCCTGCCGCTGCCGTGCGGCTCTGCGGCGAATTACCTTTCCGCTAACGCCGAAGGTGAATTCTATACCTGCCATCGAACCATCGATGATAAGCGTTTTTATCTCGGTGACCTTTCGAGCGGCCCGTCTGATCATCTCCGCGGGGCGTTTCTCTCCGCGCGTCACGTCGACGGCCAAGAGGAGTGCCGCACCTGCTGGGCCCGGTACCTGTGCGGGGGTGGCTGCCACGCGGAAGTGATCGCTTCCGGTCGTCGGGGCTGCGACTTCATTCGCGGCTGGCTCGAGTATTGTTTGCAATTTCATAACTGGGTGCTGAACTATGCACCTCATTTGCTTTCGGACCGGACACAATGAGCGAAAAGATTTTTCCTCTCAATCTAACTGCGCGCGCTGCGGTGAAAGTGGCTGGCAATCCAGTGGTCACGCGTCTCGAAGATGGCGTGGGCAACTGCTTTCCTGGACTTGAGTTCGATCACCGCAACCTCGACCGCCGTTTCTTCCCGGGCATGGTCTGGAACTTCGTATCTGCGGACAGCCAGGCCAATGTTCATCTTGGGGGCGCGAGGCTTCTCCTGGTTGACACCTCTGATCCAGCCCTTCAGGACACTCGGATTCCCGCTGACGCTGCCACACGCCTGCAGCAGGATGTTAGAAAGTTTTCCGGAAGCTTCGATTCTGCCGCCGCGGCGGATCTTAGTCAAGGCGCTTGGTATCTGTCGAGTATTTCTCAAGGCGGAAAAAAAATATCCTGCCAGGGGCCAGGTAGCGATGGAACACCGCAGCCGTTCGACGGAATAACGGTCTGGCGCCTGGTGCGCTCCCTTGAGCCCGCGGAAGTTACAATCACGGTTGATTTCCGTCCCGGGAGCGCAAACGGAACGCCCCCTCAGCCCTCCACTTTCACCTTTACTGGATGGAGGCGGGCGTTCACCGATCCCGATTCCGGTGTCATTTCCCAAGAGTACGAGCCGGGCGAGCTGTCGCAAAGCTTGTGCTCGCCCTGGCAACATGATTTCCGCGATTGTGGCTGTAACTACTGGGCTTCGAACCACCCCGACATCGCACTTGGAGAGGAGCGGCCGGGCGAGGCTACTCTGCCCTCGGGTGATTCCGAGGACCCGCTGCGCGCGAGCATTTACGTCGATTGGCTGCGAGCGGACCTGCGGCTTTCCGCGACCTCTGCCGCCCAGAGCGGCTCCGGTGATCGAACCTACCAGTTAGATCACTATGAGATCAATCAGCGTTGGCAGGACCGGCCAATGGTTCTCGAACGCCGTGAAACGCCAATCATGTATCGCCCTTCTTTCGAAGCGGCGGCTCAACCCTTCGATTCGGTCGAGGACCTCGCCACTCATTTGCGATATCTCGCCACTCTTGAACATGTGTTGGCGCTTGAATATTTATACGCTACCTTCTCCGTCGTAAATCCAACCAGAGTTGACGCTGCCACACAGGCTAAGTTCCCAGACCTTGTACAGGACTTGACGTTTGTTCGCCACGAACTACTCGCGGTCGCCGTTAGCGAGATGCGCCACTTACGCTGGGTAAACGAAATTCTTTGGAAATTGAGTCACGAAGGTCTGATTAAAGAGCCTTTCGTCCCCGAGTTTGGCGTGGCGGAAAGGGTGCCGTTGTCGGGCAAACCAGGCGACGAGCGCGACCGGCAATTACGACCGCTCGACCGCAAGACTCTCGAAGATTTCATCTCTGTCGAAGAACCCAGCGGTGGTGTGGATGGTCAATATGCGCGCGTGCTTTCCACATTGAAACTGCCACGGTTTGGCGAAGAGCTAGGCTTATACCCCATCGCTTCCCGTATTATCGCTGAAGGAATGCAGCACTACACGCGTTTTCGGTCCATGCGGCTGGTGCTGAAAGGCTATGAGGATCCCACACCGCCCTATCTGCAGCCGATTCAGGTGGCCTCAAAAACGGATGCAGCCCAGGCGCTTTCTCTGTACGCGAGTATTCTCGAATTATTGCGCAAGGGTTACGAAACCGGCGATGCGGAGGAAAGCTTCTTTATTGCTCAGGCCCGCACTATCATGTTCCAACTAAACGACGAAGCGGAAGCGCTGGCGGTAAAGAACCTGGGAATTCCTTTTTTTTGAGAGGGGTCGGTTTTAGGATAAAGTACTCTCGTGTCGTAATCAAACAACCTTGCTATAGCGGTGATGTCAAGCGGCTTGTGTAAAGACGCCGAGGGTGCGGTGCGCCATTCTAATTTGAAGCGTTGAAAGATGGAATAGATGATGCGATCGACGCTGGCCACGTTCACGAAGCAGACTATGGGTCGAGTACGGCGGCGCACCTCTACAAAAACGGGCTCAATCAAGTTTGTCGTACGCAACTTGTTCCAGAGCGGCTTGGGGAAGCTATAGAAGACCAGCAACTCGGGCAGGTCGCGTTCGAGTTGCCGCACCATCACCGGATACTCCGGATGCCAGCTTTTGCGGAAACGGAGAAAGGCATGACGCGCGCTGGCTCTCGTATCGGCCCTGATAGATCGCCTGGGCATCGGCTTTTTACCTCCTCGTAATCTCGTTTCTTGACCTTCTGGCTAGCGGGGTGATGAAATTCTAGCGAAACAAGTGACCTAAGGAATGTTTGTTGCGTCTTATCAGCATGCGTGGAGAAGATCGGGAGCAGGACGAGTTGTTCAGTTACGGATCGCTTGAGGAGCGGGTGCCCAACGATCATCCCTTGCGCGCCATTCGGGCGATGGTGGATGCCGCGCTGAAGGACATGAGTGCGCGGTTGACGAGATCTACGGCGAGGACGGGCGAAGATCGATTCCACCTGAGCGTCTGCTGCGGGCTTTGCTGCTGCAGCTTCTGTACACAGTCCGCAGCGAGCGCATGCTCATGGAGCAACTGGAGTACAACCTGCTGTTTCGGTGGTTTGTCGGGCTTTCGGCCAACCAGCCGGTCTGGCATCACACGGTATTCAGCAAGAATCGGGACCGCTTGCTCGATGGCGCCGTGGCCGACGAGTTCTTCACGCTCATTGTCCAGCAAGCCCGCGCGAAGAAACTGCTCTCCGATGAACACTTCACTGTAGA
>JBJMGK010000288.1:0-257598 GCA_045807925.1 Bryobacteraceae bacterium
CACCACGATGGCGACCCGCGCCAGCCATGGAAGCTGCGACAGTTCGATGCGATCCCGACGTCGCACCGCCTCCGCTGGGCCGACATTGACGGGTCTGGAAAGAAGGTCGTGATCAACGCCGTGCTTACCGGCCCCCGCGCTGTGCCTCCGAATTACACCGGCGACCACGCTCCACTTGTTCTCTATCGTCCCGGGGAGTGGAAACGGGAACTCATCAGTCATGTGAACGAAGGCGTCCAGCACGGCATCCTGGTCACCCGCTGGAATCGGAAAGACCGGCGCGACAGCGTCCTTACGGCGAGCTTCTCCGGGATCGATCTGTATCAGTTCGCCAACTCAACGTGGACCCGCAGCGAACTCGCGAAAGGCGATCTCTCTTCGTGTCCTGAGTGTGGATCGAGCGACGTGGCCTTGGGCTACCTCAAAAACCAGAAGTTTCTCGCCGCGATTGAGCCATGGCATGGCAATCAGGTCGTAATCTACTCGCCGCAACACGCGGGCTGGAAACGGGAAGTGATCGACAATTCACTCGTAGACGGCCACACAATCGTAGCCGCGGATTTCGACGGCGATGGCCGCGACGAGGTGGTCGTCGGCTTCCGCAGGGGTGCAACGAGCGTCTTCCTTTATCGTGCGAACGACGCAGGGCGGTGGACAAAGCAGGTGGTCGACGCCGGAGGAATGCCAGGCTCCACCTGTGTCGCCGCTGATCTAAACGCGGATCGGTCATCGATCTGGTCTGCATCGGAGGCGCAAGGCTGAAGTTGTACGAAAATCTGCACAGCAACGAGCAAGGCCGTTAACGATCCACGTGCTGAAGACACCATACAACAATTCCAATACCCACTGATTCCAGCGAAAAAGACACAATAAGACTGTGTCTAAAAGAAATTAGAAAGCGTTGACACACACACGGTTCGTTGCGTGAAGACTGGTAGGCTCGCGTAACGAGAGCTCGCCACCGGGCGGTCCGGAAAGTAGCTGAATGAGGGCCTGATCACGTAGGCTTAACGCGCACGACGACCGGCCAGGTTCGCCCAAAGATTGGATCCGGTTCTGACGTGCGATCGATTTACTTAGGCGGCCTGGCGTTCGTAATCTTGGTGTTCGACGACCGACTTCACGAATCTCGACGGTAGTGTCGCAAACGAGTCAGTGTGGGCACGAGTGAGGTGAGATAGCGAGCATCAGGCAGCCAGCCCGAAAGCACGGTTCACAAATCGAACCTGACCTGCGATGTCGCCCTTCTGTAACCATCGGATCTGTCCTTTGCGAATCATGTGCATTGCTTCGTATCCCTGGATTGTGTTCACCGCACCTTGAACGGAGCGGAACCACTGACTGGCCACGATGCGCTTCTTGATGAAGCGGTGGTCCTGCTCGATGATGTTGTTCATATAGGGAGAGGGACGGCATCGGCAGACACTCGACAGGTCCCCTGTTTGCTTCAGTTCAGCAATCACGGACGGATATGATGGATGCCCATCGACGTTGATCACTCGCGGTCCAAGATGCCCGACACGCCACAAGGCAAGCTGCAGGAAGTGTTTGGCTGCGATTCGGTCACGGTAGGGCGAGAGCATGAACTCGATGGTGTTGCCCTCCGAATCCAGAGCCCTATAAAGATAGGTCCACACGCCGCCTACTCGGACGTACGTTTCATCCACTCGCCAGGACCCGTTCGGATGGCGGAGATGGCGCCGCATCCGCTCATTCAGAATCGGAGCAGACCGCGAAACCCAATGAGCAATCGTGGAATGATCCACGCTTAGACCACGTTCCGCCATCATCTCTTCCAGATCGCGATAGCTGAGCGAATACCGGAGATACCACCGCACACACAGCACGATCAATTCATTTTGGGAAATGTCGTCTCGGAATACCGGTGCCCGGTTCTTTCGCACTCCGTCTACCTTACCAGCCCTGCTCCGCCGTTTGCGACACTACCTTCGCTGGTATTTAGAGCCGTTTGACCCTATTTGGACCTTACGCCCCAAGCGGACGGGGACCGCACGGGAACGGTCTCCAGCGTAAAATCAGCAATTTAGATGGATCGCGAGCGCTGCAGGACGCTTAAGATCCGCTTGAGGTGCGCGGGTAACACCGTGGGGGTTCAAGTCCCTCTCTCCGCACCAAACAGAAAACAAAGAATTTACCCTCCTCCTTTCAATTCACCCTCTCGGGCTTTTGTTACGTACTTTGTGCCACACCTTCCTGTTCACGAGCCAGGAACTCTTCGGCTTTTGCGACCACCTTCCTGGTATCGGTGTGATCAGTGATGTTGTAGCGCTCGAACACGCTTCTCGTCCTGTGCCCGGTGATCTTCATAATGACAGTTTCCGGCACTCCGGCCCGCCGCAAATTCCGAACCGCTGTGCGGTGTAGATGATGGAAGAGCAAATCTGGAACACCAGCGCGCTCACAAGCTAAGTCCCAGCTTTCCCGGAAATCTTATCGGCTTCGCACAGCGCGAATTAGATACTCGCTGTTTGCGGCTGCATTCGGTGAACTTCGCCATATCTCCGTAGATTGGAAGGGCATTGGTTCCGGCTTGCAATTGGCTTTCGCCCCTGCATCCAGATCGTATTAACTTTGAGATCTACCTGCGACCACTTGATTCGCGGTAACGCTACTCGACGCAACCCAAACGTCATAAGCAACGACGAACAGGCGCCGGAGATCTTCAGGAAGTTCAAACAAGCAACTTCTGATACAGCTCTGGTTTCAAGAACCTGTTGCTCATCGTAAGCTGCTGAACTGAAGAACCGGCGATTTTACCCGGAGATGAACATTTCAGGGTTCGCTAGAAAGCGACTCCGCAAGTAAATGTATGCGAGGAGAAAAGCATCCGCGCCCGGCACACCTTCCCTGCGCTTGTGTCCATCGGTTTTACTTCCCTGTCCTTGCTCACGAGCACTCTAACAGGATGCTGAAAAAGGGGTTTTCGACCCAGGTTAGTCGGTTACACCAAAAACAACTTCTTGCAGAAACGTTGTATACGCGATCGTTTGAGCTTGGGTATACATTGGAGATCCCCTGATCTGACTTTATGGAAGCCTCTCAGAACCCTTTTTCAGCATCCTGCTAAGGGACAATCTGGGCTGTTTCGCCGCTGCCGAGCGCTTGCAAGCGATTACAAGAAGCTGTTCGCCGATATTAGCGAGGCGGCGACAAGAACCAATGTCACCGGGCAATCCTCCCCTAACAATAGTGGAGGCGCAGTCTGCAGTGGAGGCGCAGTCTGCCGTCCACCTCGGTGAGCCCCGCAATGTCTGCCGTTGACCGGTTTCGGTGTTGAATTCTTAATAACTTCAAGACACGAACCGTCGTGACGCAAAAGACTACTACATTTACCAGATTCCATGTATAATCCCTCCCAGTTAGTTTTCACCCCAGAAAAGCGCCCGCCATACCTGCACAAGCCGGATCTGATGGGTGAAAGGGAGGAGTATCTCCGTGAAAGTACAGATACGCCCGCTGGCAATAGCGCTCGGACTAATTGCCTTTACCGGAAGTTGCCTTAAGGCACAATCGACCGGAACATTAGTCGGAACCGTCACTGACTCATCCGGGGCGGTTGTAGCAGATGCATCAGTAAAGATCACCAACAACGGAACCGGCCAGTCCCGAACCGTTATGACAAACGCAGTGGGTTCGTACCAGGCGGCACAGTTGCAGGTGGGTAATTACAACGTTGAAGTGACAAACCCCGGCTTTAAGAAATACGAGCAGACTGGGGTTGTCTTGAATGTGAACGATGTTGCCCGTGTCGACGCCGTACTCCAAGTGGGTCAGGCAACCGAGAGTGTGACGGTTGCGGCCGAAGCTGTCCAGGTGCAGTCAGATTCGAGTGAACAGAGCGATTTAATTTCAGGTAAACAGGTTACGCAGCTCGCGATCAACGGCCGGAATATCACATCTCTTGCCGTCCTCGGCACCGGTGCTTCCACGGATTCCGCAGACTTTCGCGTTCCATCTGCCCTGCTCGGCGGCGCGAATATCAGTTTCAACGGGCAGAGAGCCGAGCACAACCTCTGGATGATCGATGGCGGCGAGAACTACGACCGTGGCGGAGGCGGCGGTATCTCAACGCTCCCGTCTCCCGATGCGATTGCGGAGTTTAAGGCCCTTACCAGCAATTACAGCGCTGAGTTTGGACAAGGCTCCGGCGGCACCATGACGATGATCCTGAAGAGCGGTACAAGGGATCTTCACGGTGCAGGGTGGGAATTTGTTCGAAACGACGCTTTCGACGCAAACACCTATTTCGGCAACTTAAACGGCCAAAACAAACCTAAACTGCGATATAACACCTTCGGATTCAATATCGGAGGCCCGGTATTTATTCCGCGCGTTTATAACAAGGATCGTAACCGCACGTTCTTCTTCTATAACCAGGAATGGCGGAAAATTGTGCAGGGATCTCAGACCACAGTCCTTCCGGCTTTCCCGGCGTCTTACCGCAGTGGTGACTTTAGCACGCTGGGGAAGGTGATACGCGTTCCGCAAACTTCAGATCCCGCCGCCCTCGCCCGTTTTTCGCAGTTGGGACTAACGCCCGGGGCAGCATTTCCGAATAACAGAATTCCGGCAGGTCTCATCAACTCGAATGCCACGGCGCTTCTGAACGTAGGTTTCCCGCTTCCCAACGCTGCTGGAAACAACTTCACTGCGTCTCCAGCAGTGCCGACCGACGTCACCGAACAAATTGTACGGGTGGATCACCAAATTTCTGACAAGCTGATGCTCATGGGGCATTTCATCCGCGACATCACGAATCAGTCCGTCGCGACTGCCCTCTGGGGCGACGACAATCGCTATCCTTCTGTGGGTACCGCGATCAACAGTCCGTCCTACGCGGCCGTTATTCGCCTCACCCAGACTATTAGCCCGACTGTCGTCAACGAAACCTCATTTAATTACAACGGAAACCGGATCCTCAATAGTCCAACCGGAAATTATCAAAAACCCAGCGGGTGGAACGTTCCCGAGTATTTTTCAGATAACAGTCTGAACCGGCTTCCGCAAGTTAACGTTGCGGGGAACTACGGCGTCTGGTACGAGGTCGGTTCATGGCCTTGGTACAACTCCTTCGACAGCTTCCAGGTGCGCGATGACTTCTCTATTACCCGGGGCAGCCACAACATAAAGATCGGTGGTTCGTTCATGCGCACCCGCAAGAACCAAGACATTTTCGGCCAGACGCAAGGCAGCTTTAATTTCAACGGCAATGCCACAGGCGACGCGTTCGCCGATCTTCTGCTTGGATATGCGAATACGTATCATGAACTCGCAATACAAGACAACGTTCACATTCGGAATAGCACTTTCGGTGCTTATGTGATTGATAACTGGCGCGCTTCAAGCCGCCTGACTTTGAACCTGGGCTTCCGGTGGGAAGGCGTTCCCCACGCTTACGACGTTTTGAACCGCCTGTCGAACTTCGATCCGACCTTGTACAACAGGGCTCAAGCGCCTGTATTCAACGCTGATGGGAGCCTTTCTACCAACGGACCTGGTTTTACGAGAGTTCCCGGCATTGCTCTTTCGAATGTGCCGTTTTACTTAAACGGGGTAGGCATTTCCGGACTTGGCGGTTATCCGCGCAGCATTGTTCAGAACCACTGGCGGAATTTTGCGCCGCGCGTCGGATTTGCCTACGACATCTTCGGAAAGAGTAAAACAATTGTCCGTGGCGGCTTCGGCATGTTCTATGAACGGATCCAGGGTAACGACGTCTACAACATGGGGCCAAATCCACCGTTCTCTCTGGACCCAAGCGCGAACAACGTCCTGCTCTCGAACCCGAACATCAATTATCAGACTGGAGCGGCGGCGAGCACACCCAGTTTCCCCGCAAGCTTTACCGCTCTTGCTTTCTCAGATTACAAACTTCCGACCAGCATGCAGTGGAGCTTCGGAATTCAGCAGCAACTTGCCGGCAGCACCGTGCTCTCGGTGAGTTACGTTGGCAATTCCAACTACCATCAACCTGACGTCCGGAACATCAACACGGTCCCGCTCAACGATCCTAATCGGGCCGCAATCGCCAATGGCACCTACGATCGCCCGAATCGAGATCGTATCTATCCCGGATTTGCCGATATCAACCTGACGGAAGCTGCCACCGGTTCTAATTACAATTCGCTGCAGGTCGGGATGCGCGTAGAAGCGACCCACGGTCTCACGTTGCAGGGGTCTTATACGTGGTCTCACCAACTGGACTACGTCAGTGGCGACTTGTCTGTATTATCTAACCCGTTTGATCGACACTTCAATTACGGATCCGGCAATCTGGATCGCAGGCACGTGCTCACGATCAACTACGTGTATGATTTGCCGTTCTTCCGTCACCGAAATCCGGGACCGGTCAGGTCACTCCTTGGAGGCTGGCAACTCTCCGGCATTACACTATTTGAAACCGGAACCCCGCTTACGCCGATTGTCTCCGATTCCGGCAAACAACTCGGTCTTGGGGGCGGGAATGTGACGGCGCGCCCGAACGTAGTCGGTCCACTGAGCACACCAAAAACTGTGAGCGAGTGGTTCGATCCAAGCGCCTACGCTCAGCCGGCCCTTCTTTCTTTCGGAAATGCTGCGCGCGGCAGTATCGTAGGGCCTGGCCGTAATAACTGGAACGTATCTGTGTTTAAGAACTTCGATATTCCGGCTCTCCATGAGGGGACACGACTCGAGTTCCGGGCCGAGACCTTCAACACGTTCAACCATACGCAATTTCATGACGTGAACGTCAGCTTGGGCAACCAGAATTTTGGCAAGGTGACTTCCACTTGGGATGCGCGTGTGATTCAGCTTGGTTTGAAATTGCTGTTCTGATCTCTCAAAGTTTCGCAGCAATTCACTTAAACAGAGGGGCTGAGCCATGCCTCCGCCCCTCTATCTTCCGTGTCGGTACGATGATTCCAGTGCCGTCCGCGAGCATCCTTTTGTTCATCGCTTGCTGTCTTGGCGTGCAACTCTGCGCGGAGCATGTCTCCGAAGCCGCTCGTGCCGTTGAACTGGACAGCAAGGGTCAATTTGCGGAAGCGGCCTCCCTCTGGACGCGTGTGATTCGAGATAACCCTCACGATGCTGGCGCTGTGGCGAGCCTCGGCCTGGACTATTCGCGGCTTGGCCGGTATTCGGAAGCCGCGGCCGAATATCGAAGGGCTCTCTCCCTCGATCCTAACTTGCGGGGGGTTGCCTTAAATCTTGGTCTGGCTGAATTTAAGCAGGGACAGTTCACCAAGGCTATTCCAGCGCTCGAAGCTGCCATCCGCGAATCGCCCAACGACCATCAGGCGGAACTCCTTTTGGGCATGTCGTTGTACGGCGCCAGTCAGTATGCGAGCGCAGCAAAGATGCTCAGCCGCATCGTTGACAATACACCGGGCAAGTCAGAACTGCGCCTTGTTTTGGCTCAGAGCTGTCTCTGGTCCGAACAGTTTTCCTGCGCTCTGGAGCAATTCCGAGCGCTACTCAAAAGCGATCCCGATTCTGCCGCGGTTCACATCCTGACCGCACAGGCTTTGGACGGCCTTAACCAAGAGGAATCAGCGATAGCCGAATTGCGGATAGCCCTGCAAAAATCCCCAAGTGAACCGAATGCTCATTTTGCTCTTGGTTATATTTTCTGGAAGCAGCATCACTACGATGAGGCGGTCGTCGAATTTCGCCAGGAGCTTGCTCTCGATTCCAGCCATCCCCAGTCGAAAGCCTATCTTGGTGACATTCTCGTTCACCGGAGAGAATACGCAGAAGCTCAAGCACTGCTCGACCAGGCCCTTCGTACTCAGAGTGACCTTCGAATTGCGCACTATAATCTCGGCATCATATACGAGGAAAAAAAACTTACCAGTCGTGCCCTTTATGAGTACCAGGAAGCAGTACGTCTCGATCCAACCTTAGCCGATGCCCACTATCGCCTTGCCAAGCTCTACCGCGACCTTGGGCGGACCGACGAAGCGAATACTGAATTCGTGCGGGTAAAGGAGCTACACAAGAAGTTCGCTGATGAACTACTCCAGAAGGTATCACCGGCACCAAAGCCTGGACCGAGCTGACTTGACGGAAAGTGCGCACTCGATACCTGCTTGCCCGAATGCGCGCATGCCCATATGTAGGGGCGACCGAGCCTACGGCGCGGGCCCCAAGAGCGACGACTCGAATGCATTGCTGTCCCGGCGAAACCCGCCAGCGACGAAACCGGCATCTTCGAGCCGACGGCGTCGAGAACTTCGGGTAGACGTCGAGGAACACCCGATCCAGATCCCTGCGTGTGCATTTGCGGAACGCCGCCCCTTTCTCGTCGGCAATGGTCTCAGTCGATGCCCAGCTGAGTAGAGAGGAAGCTGAACGCATCCGTCTCCTGAGCGATAATCTCGTTCAGCGAGGACCCGATCCCATGACCGGCATTGCTGCTAGTCCGAAGGAGAAACGGGCCCTTCCCCGGCCCCGCAGCTTGCAGCCGCGCAACCATCTTTCTCGATTGTGCCGGATCAACTCGTGGATCATTGTCGCCGGTGAGGAAAATAGCAGACGGATAAGTCACACCTTTCTGCACGTGATGATACGGCGAATACGCATATAGTGCCCGGAACTGATCCTGCTCCTTCACCGTTCCAAACTCAGTCACGTTGAACGCTCCATTCGGCGAGAGTTCCACGCGCAGCATGTCGTAGATACCGACAAATGCGATCACGGCCCGGAACATCTCAGGATGCTATGTGAATGCTGCTCCCATCAGCAGTCCGCCGTTGCTACCCCCTAGAATGCCTAGTCGCTCGGCTGCAGTGTACTGATGGTCAACCAGGTACTTAGCGCACGCGTAGAAATCATCAAACACGTTCTGTTTGCGCGTTAAATTGCCCGCCTGGTGCCAACCCTCGCCATACTCCGCCCCACCCCGAAGATTCGTGGTCACGAAGATCACTCCATGGTCGAGAAGCAGGCGCCTAACCAGCCCGGCATTCGGTCTTTCGCTCAGCCCATACCCGCCATATCCGGTCAGGAGCACCGGATTCTTTCCATTCAGCACTGTCCCTTTCTTGCGGATGATATTAAGCGGTACGCGTGTGCCGTCTTTTGATACCGCAAACTCCCGAACCACCTCCGCATCGCTGAAACTGATCGCCGGCTGAGGCGAGAGCGCAGCTACTGTACTCACCTTCCTCGTAGTTGCCGAATATCTACGCCAAGACGAGAACTGAATGTACCCTCTCTCATTGAACAGCAAATCCTCCGAAGCGGTGACTTCCAGGCCGTCGACGGAAACAATCCCGTCCAGGGGAACACGCCCAAGGGCTTGTCCCTTAGTAGAAACGACCCTGATCTCAGAGGAGCCACCTGCGATATAAGCGACGTAGAGCGTCTTGTCTCCTGCCCGAAAGCTGTCAATTGCGGCATCAGATTCCGCAACCACCTGCTCCGTTCTATCTATCTCGAAGGCAGATTTCGACAAATGCAGAATCTTTCCCAGCCGAGCGTCTTTCTTCGATAGCAGATAAAGTGAATCATCGGTGCCGAAATGAGCAATTGTGATTTGATCGGAGTAATGCGTGATTTGACGCCAGGAGCCATCCTCCGTCTGCAGAAAGTGTAGGTACTCGCCGCCATCGCCATTTTCGACGGTTGCTAATACGCGCCTCCCGTCACGACTCGACTCAAACACAATTTCTGAAATTCGCGAGAAATCCTGTCCAAGTTCGTAACGATCGTTCGCGGCCGGCGCGCCCAACCGATGAAAGTAAATCTGCTGATAAAAGTCTTGATCTGCTTCGGGACGCTCCCCTGGTTTCGGGTAGCGCGTGTAATAGAGTCCGGTGTCGTCTCGGTTCCAGGCTGCGCTCCCTCCTGCTGTTCCGTTTTGCACTCGCGGTACAACATCCGCAAGCAATTCTTTACTGGTCGCGACTTCATAGACATGCAAATCGCCGCGCTCACTGCCTCCCTTCGAGAGCGAAACCGCCAAATAGCGTGCGGAAGTTGACGGGACGAACCAATCGATTGTGGTGGAACCCGTTTTGTCGATTGCCACTGGATCGAGCACGACTTTCTCTTCGCCTGGCTGCAAATTCGTGGAGGGGAACGCCACCAGGCTGGGCTGCTGGTTTGAGGGTTGCCGCCGGAATGCAAAAGCACGGCCGGCACGCACGGTTAAACCGGTGTATGTCGTTGAGCGTTTCTCGAGGGAATCTCTGATGCTTTGCCGGATCGCTTCGCGATTCGTATAGCGGCTGAGAATAGAAGCGGAGTACGCGTTCTGCTGCGCCACCCACGCCTTTACTTCTGGATTGGCTGACTCCTCTAGCCAGCGACCGTCGGTTACCGCAACACCGTGGTAGACCTCCGTAACCGGCCTTTCCGGCGTAGCGGGCACATCCGCTGCGTGCACGCCTGAGCAACCCAGCATCAATAGGGCGAGCACTGCGCTTGTATGACTGAGCAAGCTGATCGTTCCACCCGAGAACCATTCGAACAGCGTCAGATTCATAGCATTCGGACCAAGGTTATAACACTCGTCCGAGCCTGCCGAGGCTCCTCGATCTGAGCCGAGTCGCTGGCTGACGAGGTACGGATCAAGCGGCTACCGTCCAGGTATAACGATGATGCAGGCCGCCCAGCCGAGGCCGTGAGATTACGCTGGCGGCTGAGGATGCCTTTGGTCCACCGGAAGAACTTTTAGAGAGAGTGTTGTTGGATTACATCCTGAATCAACAGGATCGAGTGGGGAACATCAAATTCCTGCGGTACTCTGCAGTGTTCAGGTGGCAGGTGGTTCCAGATGGTGCCGCTTTTGGGAGCAGGTCTTGCTAGCAAGCTAGTCGGCGTGTCCCAAGGTCGAACGGGTTGTACTTGACCTCGAACCTTCTGGGTGGCACGCGAGAACTGCGGCTCCTGGGCTTGACAGAGGAAGATGAGTGGCGCAACATTGGAGGCGACACAGACTAGCGGAAAGGTGATTCTCTATGCGAGCTCTTCGCTTGCTTCCCTGGGGTTCCTTGCTGGCGTCAGTCATTATGCCGGCATCCGGTTCGGTTGTTTACACTCTGACCGGTGTTACCGCTGGATTCTTTGATGTGCCGGTTTCGTTTGCGTATACAACCCCTACCTTTGTCACTCAAAGAACGCCAATACCTCCAGATGCTTTTCTGTTGTGTGCGAATGCTAATTGCCACGATGCCGTATTCACCCCGCACGTCAACTTCGGTCAGGGGCCCGGCTCCATTTTGGATGCGATCGATGTCCAGGTCTCGATCAACGGTGGAGGTTTCGAAGGTGGGTTGTTTGTCTTCGATCCCGGCGCATTCGCCAACTACGGCACCTACACTAGTAAGGCACTTTCATTCAGTCCATTCACCGTTGCTGGACGAGCAACTCTGACAGTGGCCGACTCTGCAGTTCCGGAACCCGGGACCGGGGCTGCTGGACTTTTGGCTTTGGTGGTCGGCTTTGGTCGCATACTGCACCGGAGGAAAATCCTTCTGTAGATGTGGGCTGAATGTGTCAGCGATTCCTGCGCGTGGCTCTGGGTGTCCAGCCTCCCGGTCCAGCCCCGAGGGAATCGAAGAAATGCCTGCGCCGTGCGGAGAACGGTGATCGAAATACATTCTGCGTAGCGAGAACGCTAACATGCGATATCGTGAGTGACGTGGGCCTTAGCGAAGACCTTGCAATCATTGCCAAGCAGGAACAGCGGTTAAAGTTTCCCGCGTTCGATGAAGAATCAGCTTGGACAATCGGTTGCCGGCTCCGCGACATGGCACTAGCGCGGAGTGCGCCACTCGTGATCGACATACGGCGATTCGGACAACCGCTCTTTTTCTGCGCACTGGTGGGCAGCACACCCGATAATGCCGATTGGGCGAGACGGAAATCGAATGTGGTCGCCCGATTTCATCGGAGCTCGTATGGATTGGGGCTCGAACTGCAGGCGAACAAGACGAGTTTGGCTGACCGTTTCGGACTGGTGCTCACAGATTTCGCGGCGCACGGTGGATCCTTTCCTGTTAGAATCGCCGGCTCGGGTGTGATTGGATCGATCGCCGTCTCGGGATTGCCGCAGCGCGCCGATCACGAATTGGTGGTAGAAGCGTTGTGCGCTGAATTGGCATGTCAATATTCGGAGCTGAGGCTCTCCGGAGATTGAAGGTCGTTACTGAGAAGACTGTTCTTCTCGGACACATCATCCATACTGGTTTTCATTAGGTCTACCTTTGAAGACCTCCACAGGCGGCCCGAAGTACAGAAGGCAGTGGTAGGCTGCTAGCCGTCGGCATGGAGCTGTTTCCGCATTACACTCATCCACTCTCTGGCTTTGCGCCCGGAAGCCGGCCTTTCATCAACTTAATCTGACCGTTGTGGTTGGATTCGTGTTCGCAGACGTGGAACCACTCGAGATAATGATTGATTCCTTTCCAGTCCGGGTCCTTGTCGAGAGATAAAAGCCACTGATCGTCGCGCTTTCGAAACTCGGCAAACGTTTTTTCGCGCGTCGCTTCCAGAATGTCCAGATAATATCTCAGGTCGTGGCCTTTGATGGTGTTGCGGGCTGGTTCGCCCAGCTTCATGGCCACGTCCCAACGTTGCTTCACACTCTCGTCCCAGGTGTCCCAACGTTTCCCTCCAAACGTATGGAGGTGATAGTAAGTATCGGTTGCCGCCAGACGCATCAACAAAGCGCCAATCGTATTCGCCTTCTTATCGAGTAGAAAATCGAGATCTGTTTGCTTAAGACCCTTCACCGACTCGATGACCTGCCACCGCATGACTTTCATCATAGAAACGAGCGTTCCAATTTGAGGAGAATATCCAGGCTTCGGTCCGATTACGAAACGGTCTGCGTCCTCTTTTGATGGCGACTGGGCGAATACGATCTTCTTAGGAATCGTAGCCGTTGCACCGAGCGCCGTTTGAAAAAAGGTTCGACGTTTCATTGCAGCTTCCTAGATTCTCGACGCTCCCGAAATTTGGGTCCCCAGCGTATCACAACGAGTGAATTAAGCAGATGAACCGCCGTCGCAATGCTTATCCTTGGTTCTCTCGTTAGCGTGTCAAATGGAGACTTGGAGCCGTCGGTTGGAGCAGCCAGGTTTCATACGAACCTTTTCCCTTGATCTGGATTGCACCTCGCGACTCGAACGTGTAGTCCGCCTTGAGTGCTTCGTACACGGTACGGGTGACTTGAATGGCGCCTGGCACACCCGTCGACTCCATTCGGCTTGCCATGTTCACACTGTCACCCCACAAATCATAGATGAATTTACTGGTACCAATCACTCCCGCCGCGACGGGTCCGGAATTGATTCCGATCCGAACCGCTAATGGCAATCCCAAGTGCTTTCCATAGCTTTCAACCGCTTCGAGCATCTCCAAAGCCACGTCGACCATCCGCTTCGAATGATCTGCTTCTGCGTTCGGTAGCCCCGCCACGGCCATGTACGCGTCCCCGACGGTCTTGATCTTCTCGATGCCGTGTTTCGCCGCGATCGCATCGAAACGCGTGAAGAGCCCGTTCAACAACGAGACGATCTCTGTTGGTTGCCGGCTTTGAGACATGGTTGTGAATCCCACCATGTCGGCAAATAGAACCGTCACTTCCGGATAGTGGTCCGCGATAATGGTTTCGCCACTTTTCAGTCGCTGCGCGATCGGCCCGGGAAGTATATTGAGGAGCAAGCTTTCGTTCTCTTTGTTCTTGGCCGCGATTGTCTGGACGCTCTTCTCGATGCTTCCCGCCATCTGGTTGAAAGTGGCCGAAAGGAGTCCCAATTCATCGCGCGAGAGGACGTCCACGCGGGCCTTGAGATCACCATCACGCATTCGCTGCGCCGCCGTAGCAAGGGCGCTGATTGGCCTCAACAATCGAGCCGTCACGAACAGCGCCAGGACGACCGTCCCCAGAATTGTCACCAAACTCCATAACACGACAGCGCGCTCCAACCTCCGCACCGGGGCCAGTGCCTCAGCGACGTCGAGCCGCGCCAGAAGCATCCACCGGAGTCCCGAGATGGATAAAGGCATGAAAGAGACCAAACTGGGATGGCCGAATAAGCTTGACTCGACGACCGTGCCTTCTCTTCCTAGCAATCCCTGGTCGATGGCCGTCGAGAAAGGCGTTGTGACCAGGATTGTAGTCCCGTAGGCGTTAACGCGGCCGATTTCTTTCTCTGGAACTCCGTGACTCCGCAGAGCGTTCGAATATCGTTCCCGGTATTCAATGAACCTTCGCGACGTTGACCGCATTAAGTGATCTGGCCCAACAATCTCCACGTCACCCGTTTCACCCAACCCGTCCTTGCTCCACCCGCGATTTCCAGATACCACGCGGTCGAGTTCAGCCGTCGAGAGTTGCACGACAAAGACTCCGGCTCTCCTCGATCCGTCGAAGATTGGCGTCGCCACGAAAGCCGCAACATTTCCTTTCGCTGGCTCGTAGCGCGTGAAATCTGCGGTGAACACTACGTTCCGATCTTCACTGACGGCCGCTCGTTGTACGATTGTCGCCAGCGGCGTGTCGCGGTATGGCCCACCTTTTAGACTCGTTCCAAAATCGGGATTCTTTGCAACTGAATAGACGATCTGCAGATTCGTAAGCTCTACCAGCAATAGATCGTCATAGCCGAACTGGGTCGCCAGTTTGTGGATCGGTACATCATACTTGGCGTGGACACGCTCATAAACATTGGTCATTGCGCGTACACGGTTTCCGTTCGCCTGGTTGGCAACTCTCGGTTGCCGGACTACGTACCGATCTTGTAGCAGATACGCAGCGTCAATTTGAGGAAGGTAGTCCGCCCGTGGCTTCCTCAAAGGCTCGTACTTCTCCACCTGCGGTAGAAAGGTTCCCTCGTAAAAGCGCAGTACGTTGGCCCGCTGCGGACCTAAGTCACCGGTCGTCCTCAGTGTTTTGAACGCTTTGCTGAACTGTTGCATCCCTTCTACGAACATGCGATCGTCACTCAGCGAATCGCAGTGGTCCCGGACTTGATCGAAAAAGCGTTCTACGGCGTAGGCTCGGCTGCGACGGATGCCAGCCAACTGTCGGACTGTAGCTCCGCGCAGACCCATTCTGGCGTTTCGGTAGGCCAGCAACGAACAAACGATGACTGCGACCGAACTCAACGCGATCATCGTAAACAGGAGTCGGTACCGAATACTCATTGTCGGAAGACTGCCGCACAAGATCTTCTCACAATTTGCCCAGAATAATGTCACGCTTTCAACGAGAGCCGAGCACCGATCGGTGGAACCGTTATCCAACGGACGTAGATCTTGGTCTTCGGGCTATACGCTTGCACAGGGTCGTCACTGTCTCAAAGCCCGGGACACACAACTCGACCGTTCCGTTCTGAATATTCGCGGTGAGCTCAGCATGTTCGGCAAGATGTGCTGCATTAAGTGCGACGTGATCGTACAACCGGAAACACCGAGCGGTTCAATCGCACGCGGCCCGGCAGGCCCTGGACTGCTGGCCCACGTTGTCGTTGTCACGCGACCAGCAGGATTAAAGCGGCGAGTGATGAGGTCACAATGCTCGATCCCATCACCAGGTTCGGGACCGCTTCCAGCGTTCTGGCAATAGCGTGTTTGGCAACCGCAACCCGAACGAAGCGCACATGGCTTAAGATCGTGGGGGTAGTTCTCGCTATTTCGGGGATCGGGCTATGTGTTCTGCGGGTTAGCAAGGACCTACAATCCTGATTCCCTGAAATCCGATCGCATCTCAACCCGGCCTGCAGCCACTTTGATCGTGCACGCCAAGCGCTCTTTGCCAGCGCAACTCACTGTCCCTTACGAATCATCACTCAATTCGAACCCACCGTCCGAGCACCGTCGAATCAATTCGAACCGGCCTCCCGCGATTTTCCCGGCTCGTTGGTGTGTGTCGTCAGCCGTTTGAACAAGAATTCCTGAAGCAGTGCATTCACGCCCTGCGACGCTAAATTCAGCATGGTGTACTTGACTGTTTGGCTGGCATTGATGCCCGCCGGATTATAAAGGCCGGAGATGCCAGATGAAGCAATGTCGCCAAGGAGCGACGAGTAGGCTACCTGCCACTGTCCGTTGTCGCCCTTGCAGCGAAACGACCAGGAAAGTGCGTACAGAATCCGGGCGCGAACGCTACCGGTGCCCTTGTAGTAGTAGCGCGGATCTTGTCGTAACGCGGCGTGGAGCAGGCCCGACCCGACCATGGTACCGACGAAGCCGTCAGCATACGCCGCGGCGTAACGTTTAGCAAACCCCTCCGCTCCGGTGCCGTATGCTGCGTAGTCTTTGCTGTTGGTCTCCTTGGCCGCTTGGACCGCGGCCATTCCGAAAGTGACCGGATCAACGGAAAGACGGAAGGCCAGACGCATTTTTTGCGCTGCATTGAGCGGAGCCGGGTCCTTAAAATACACAACGTAATAGTTCGGAAGAAAGCCGAGTAGCCGCTGCTTTACTTCTGATTTCATCTGTGCCTCCGCAACCTCCTCTTTGGAAGCACTTACGTCCGTGTTGGAAGAAACGGCAGCAAGATGTAGGGTTATGTCGGGCAGTTGTAACGACTGATTGGAGGCTAAGGCGATTCGCTGATTTGTGAACGGGCTAAACCCTTGAGCGGAGATAAGCAGCGTGAACGTGCCTGGTGGTAAAGCCAAGAACGAATAATTGCCCACGGAATCGGACTCCGTAGTATGTTTCTCTGCCGTGTCGACCTTTGTAAGGGTTACCGCAGCTTTCGCCACGGTTCCCCCGCCTTCATCAAAGACGGAACCTTGAATAACAGCGGATGCGACCAGGTCCGGTATCTGCAGAGCTTGGGGTTCGGCCGATACAAACACCGGGAAGCTTGACAACACCAGCAATGCAGACAGCCGGGTTCCTGTAGTAAGGGTGCTCTTACGCATCAACAGCCCGCTTACTGGCCAAGCCCCCGTCATGTGTTGCTCCAATCTGAACCGTGATCAAAGGAATGCACCAAACCCGACTCTCGCCAGCAGCCAAGATTGCAACCGGAAGCAAACACATCCGTGACCCATCTGATGACGAGAGTGACGACCTGGTTCTTTTTTTGGTCTGTGATCCACGATTTCTCGCTTCGGTCGGCAAATGGAAGTCAGATCATGGTTTGACTCCGCCTAATGAGTGCGGCTGGTGTAAGGACCATTGGGGCTTTCCTGGCACGGTCTTGTGAGATTCGCCTAAATCCGCTGTTGTGGTGTGGAACAAGATGGCGCACGGATCGTACTGGTCCCGGATTGAAGTCGCAGGCCCTCCTTGTTATCTGGTCTGACTGCGAGAGCTGGCGATTTTCCAGATGATACAAGTGGTAGTCGGATAGTGGCACTATAGGCAGTGATGCCAAAGGTCACCGTACAAATTGATCCGTCCACTTGCATTCTCGCAGCAAACTGCGTAGGGATAGAGCCGAAGCTGTTTCAGATCGGTGAGGAGACTTATGTGGAGCTCACCGATTCCGACGGGAGCTCGCAAGGAACCGACTACACGTTCGAGGCCACTGAAACGGAATTGCAATTGATTCAAGAGGCGGTCGAAGCATGTCCGACGCAAGCAATCAGCATCAAAACGGCAACTTAGAGAAAGCTTTCTCAACGCGAGCTCGCCGCTGGCGACGCTGGAGGGCAATTTGATCACGAGGAGAAACTAATATGGCAACGGGACCCCTGGGCAACCAAGTTCTCTGTGAGTACGAGCGAAATGGGTTTGTGATCGCGCGCGGGATGTTCGAACGCGAAGAAATCAGTCTGCTGCGACGAGCAGCCAGAGAAGATCGCGAATTAGACCAACACTCATTCAACAGAGCTGACGGCGAGGGCGGCATCGTGCGCTTATCTCTATGGAATCATCCCGGTGACACGATCTACGGGACGTTTGCGCGCTGCGAAAGCATTGTGAACACGGCCGAGATGTTGCTCGGCGGCGAGGCCTATCATTACCACTCGAAAATGATCATGAAAGACGCAAGGGTTGGCGGGGCGTGGGCTTGGCATCAGGATTACGGCTACTGGTACGAGAACGGTGTGCTGTTCCCCGACCTCACGAGCGCATTCCTCGCTGTAGACCCGGCCACACGCGAGAACGGTTGCATGCAAGTCTTGGGTGGATCGCATCGCATGGGCCGCCTGGATCATACACTGACGGGAGATCAGGCAGGCGCCGACCTGGAGCGGGTGCGCGAAGCCGAAAAAAGACTACCGCTTGTGCACGTGGAGATGGATCCAGGCGATGTGCTTTTTTTCCACGCGAACCTGTTACATCGGTCCGACCAGAATCATTCTGATAAGCCTCGCTGGGCAATGATCTGCTGCTATAACGCAGCGAGCAACGATCCATACAAGGAAGCGCAGCACCCGCGGTACACGCCACTCGCGAAAGTGTCAGATTCAGCGATTCTGGAATCGGGCTTGAAGCGGTTCGGCGATTCTTCGACAGATGTGGCTTGGCTCGAACCGCAAAAGGATCAGAGCGCGCGTAAGCTCCCGAGCAAACTTCGGCCGTAGCGATCGAGGCGATCAGCGTACGACCAATACGATGTTTGTTCTTCCATTCCTCCTCCATCGGTCCAGTCCGGCCCAACCGAGGAAAAAAGTCAGCCCAATGAACCCGGCCATCCTTGTCGAAGGCTCAGCGACGACGGTGCCACCGAACGTGATGTTATCAATGGCTAATCCAGTTCCGGTAAAAACGATGGATTGAAATTCGGGGCTCGAGTTCGCACCTGCTGGAGTCCATATAGAGGTGGCGGGCCGCAACGGGAGGACGCCGACAAGGCTGCCCGTACCATTTAGGCCGGAGAAGAGCTCGGCACCGCTGCTCTGACTTGTCATGTAGTAGAAGGAGAAAGTTCCACCATAGCCACCTGAAATGTTCATAACTCCGGATGCACTGGCCAGGGTGCCCGATTGTAGGATGCGGAAGTCAGGAAAGATCACGCCACCCTCGGCCGTAATGAAATCTGGTGTGAAAGAAATGCCAAAGCTTGGTCCAGCACCAGTACCGGAGCTTCCGAATCCGCCGTTGTAGAAAGCCAATGGTTGCTCCCCGACCTTCAACTCATTAAAGGTGATTGGCGTCAAGAGAGGAACCGCCGAAGAGATCGTGGCACTGAGAAGAAAAATCGCTACTGCCCCGGCCATCAGTCTGGTCCATGTTGCGATCATGTGTTCTCCTGCAACTTTCGGCACTAGTATAGATGAGTTCGTTCGAAAGCGTGAACTCGTTGAGCCGGCTCGTATGAGCCGCTCCAGGAGCTCCCGACCCGCATTACTCAGCATGATCCACCCGATCGACGATCAGCCACCATAGAACAAACCTCCACGGCCAAATAGCGGCGGCTTGGCTCTTGCAAGACGAGAAGGCCCAAAATTCTTCATCGACGCCGGACAGTGCCAAATCACCCGGCGTAGGTCGTCAGTCGGAATGGTGGCCTGGTCTAGCGCTCATCAGGGTATTGATGGGACTTCTCGCGCAAAAGAGAACTAGTAAGCGTTCAGCGGCTGGCGCTCCGAGCGAGAGCCGGTTTAGGCTCTTCGTCATCTTGACGCGCTTCGCGGGTCACGATCTCGATGTTGCCTTTGAAATAGGACCCGTCCTCGATGACGATTCCCGGAGTACGCAGATCTCCGATCAGCTTGCCACCCGTCCGCACAGTTATCTTCCGCGTTGCATCCACATTACCTTGAATGCTGCCCGAGATATCAACTTCTCGCGCCCTCACATTAGCCAGCACTCTGGAATCTGCTGTGACTGTCAAATCGAAGCCAGCCATGTCCAGGGATCCGTCAACCTCGCCGGCAATCTGCATGTGCCCAAGGCTCCTGATCTGGCCTCTGATGATCATGCTTTTCGCTATGATCGCGACCTCCCGCGACTCGGCGGTCGCGTTACGCCCGACTATCTCAGTGCGCGCTTCCGACACTGGAGCCTCCGGTTTGCCCACGTCCGGGGCCGTTCTGGGCGAATCTTCTTGTGGTTTACGATCGGTCCACATAGTCCTACAGTACTGAACTACTCTGCAATCCGCCTAAATAGGCATCACTATTTCGTAAGTCTGCCGGACAATTCTCCATGACTCCGGCATTGGCAGTCACCGAGCGGCAATCCGTTCCGCTCGCATTACCGTTGGTTCAGATTGTCCGAGTCAACCGGGAAGGCGCAACACCAAACCCGCGATTCGTGGCTGTCATTGACAGGCCGGATCATTTCCCGTTCGTCGGCGGCGAAGCCGGAGAGCAAAGTTAGCATACGACGCTAACAAGCCCAGCCGGTGCGACTCGCGTTACTGCCGTAAGTCGTTGCAGCGGCGTGCCAGCAGGTCGGACGACAAGGTTGAGATGCCAGCGGGTAATACCGCAGGGGTTCAAGTCCCTCTCTCCGCACCAAAGAACAAAGCAGCAAAGTCCTTTCAATCGGGTTCCCAAGCTCGTTGGCATTTGCCAAACTGCAAAATCGCGAACCGTGCAGAGAATCTAACGATGGATTCTCGTCAGCCGGCGCCTGATATCCGGCCAGAACTCGGTGAGCAAGTTCGAGATCATGTCATTCCCAATTGTCATGCTGTAGCGCTCTAGCGCGTTCGAGGCCGAACGGTCCTCTGAATAGTAGAGGTTGCTCAGGGCCACCGAGCCGGCATTGCCAAGCATCTCGGAATAGGCGAATCCTCGCGTTCCATTGTCTCGCCGATTGATCATCACGGCAGATGTCGCATGAAAGGCTCTGTGCCGGAAGGTCCCGGATCCCAAACGAAAGAACCTGGGATCTTCGTGTAGGAGGCTTGGCAGAATGGCTTCAGTTATGTAGCTGCCCGCGACCTGATCCGCTACCGATCGAACATAGGAATCACGAAAGCCCACACCCACGTTTTTATGGTGGCCAGCTTCGGAGCTCATCTGAGTTTGGGCGGCATATCCTACAAGCAAAAGGTAGTTAGGCCAATCGAAGCTATCGTGACGGGCGATCTCGAATTTCTGGGCTGTGGATAGTGGGATGTACTGCTCGTGGTATTGGTCTGCTCGAAAATTCGGGATTACCCCTAGTAATCGCTTGGATACTGCAGGATCCTGCGATGCGGCATGGCTTGGCGCGAGGGGTGCCGCAATAAACCGCGTTGTGGCCAATGCGGGGTCGATCGGTAGCTGATTTGCGGGGCTCTGGGCGAGCGCGGGATTCAGACGAAACGCAGCGAGTGAAAGAACTAAGAGCAGAATCGAAATTGATGGGCAGCGGGTCATAGAGAGCGGAAGTCGTTCTGGCTGATAAGAAAGTCCCACCTGTACACTTCTCGCCTGTTAACCGGCCATTAGTTCAACTGTTGAGCGCCCAATATTTCCGGTAGGACAGAAAGATAATCCAAGAAGGAGATGAACGGGCGGCAATCGATATTCCTGGCATTCATGCGTTACACAATCTTTACAACCTAATCACCGCAGTATTCGTCACTTTCACCAAACGGGCAGCGAGAATAGACAGACCTGGATAAGGAGCCTAATTAGGCCCCTCACATGCAGACGTCAGCCCTTTGAATAGTCATGAAATTAGTATCTAAACAGGATTGTAAACGTATCCTGGCGGAGTTCAAGCGTTCCCTTTCCGCTGCAACCGGTGTATGCATTCTGCTGACCACTTTTGGTCCGAATCTGCGTGCGGCTCGTGTTCCGCGACGAATTATTGGCGAAATCAACGACAATCGGACCTTTCGGGTTGTGGGAAATACCCGTCCGATGCTCTCTTTGGCACAGGACGAGGGTGAAGCCAGTAGCGCGCAAACCCTCCCCCGGATGTCACTGCATTTCGCCATGTCCACTCAACAGGCGGAGGATCTCGATGCACTGCTCCGGCAGCAGCAGGCTCCGGATTCTGCGCAGTACCACAAGTTCCTGACCCCCGAAGAGTATGCCGACCGGTTCGGCCTGAACGGGGACGATCTTGCCAAAGTAACGGATTGGTTAAGTACGAGTGGGTTTTCGGATATACAAGTTGCCCGTAGCCGAACTTTCGTTAGCTTTGGAGGTGATGCGGGACTGGTGCAGGCCGCCTTCCACACCTCCATTCACCGCTACTCTCTGAATGGAGAAACGCACTATGCAAATACGAGCGATCCGTTACTGCCTACGGCACTGGAGGGAACGGTCCAGAGCGTACGCGGGTTGCACAACTTTCGCATGCGGCCGCGTGGCATCCGCAAGCCCCAGGCGCATTTCACCTCCAGCATCTCCGGCAATCACTTCATCGCGCCCGATGATTTCGCCACCATCTACAACGTTAGGTCCCTCTATCGGTCGGGAATCGATGGCACCGGAGTCAAGATCGCCGTTGTCGGCCAAAGTGACATTCAGTTGAGCGACATCCGGGCGTTCCGCGCCGCCGCTGGTCTGCCGGCCAACGATCCCACAATCATACTGACGGGCACCGATCCCGGCGTTCGATCGACCTCCGGTGACGAACGCGAATCGGACTTGGATGTGGAGTGGGCAGGCGCCATTGCCAGAAACGCAAATATTGTGTTCGTCACGTCCACCAACGTCGATACTTCCATCACTTACGCGATCGATAACAATATTGCACCCATAGTCTCGGTTTCCTACGGCCTTTGTGAGTCGGAGGTAGGACGGGCGGAAACGAACACGGAAGCATCGCTCTATCAGCAGGCCAACGCGCAGGGCATGACGGTGCTCACCGCGGCCGGCGATTCTGGTGCCGCGGATTGCGATACCAGCTATCCGGCCAGGCGCGGACTAGCGGTGGATGTGCCTTCCAGCCTTCCGTATGTCACCAGCATCGGCGGCACTACGTTAAGTGAGGGATCCGGAAATTATTGGAACAGCACGAACAACAGTCTTTCCGGTTCCGCCGTCTCGTATATTCCGGAAGGCGTTTGGAATGATTCGGCTTCGGTCAACTCTCTTTCTGCCGGTGGTGGCGGAGCGAGCATCTACAACGCCAAGCCCTCGTGGCAGGTTGGCAACGGCGTGCCGAACGATGGTGCGCGAGATGTACCGGACCTCGCCTTTGCCGCTTCTCCAAACCACGATGGATTTCTCGTCTGCTCAGACGGCGATTGCGTCAATGGCTTCCGCAATACGGACACGACTCTTGATGTGGTGGGCGGTACCTCCTGCGGTGCTCCCGCTTTCGCCGGCATCGTTGCGTTGATGGTCCAGGCGCATGGTGCGCAGGGAAATATCAACCCTCATCTTTATTCCCTCGCCGCCTCCTCCACCGATGTGTTCCACGACACCACTTCGGGAACGAATGCCGTCGCGTGCCGGACAGGAACTGCTAACTGCACAAACGGAACGATGGGGTTCTCTGCCGCCGTCGGTTATGATCAGGCGACCGGCTGGGGCTCAGTCGACGCTTCCCATCTGGTGAGTGAGTGGGGTGGCGTCGCTGCGGCTTCCGTTCCCACCACCCAGGGGCCTCTAAGCTTCGTTCCGGTCACGCCCTGCCGTCTTGCGGATACGCGGGAGACCTTTGGAGCCTTCGGCGGTTCGGAACTGCCCGCTGGCTCCGTACGGGAGTTCGACCTTCCTGCGAGTAACTGCAGCATTCCCAATACCGCAGTTGCCTACGCCCTGAACGTCACCGTCGTGCCGAATCGGTCCCTCAGTTATCTGTCGCTCTGGCCGAGTGGACAGCAGCAGCCCTTTGTTTCGACTCTGAACTCCGATGGCCGTGTAAAGGCGAATGCGGCGATCGTTCCCGCCGGCGTCAACGGTGGTGTGAACGTCTACGTGACTGATCAGACCCACTTCATCATGGACATCACCGGTTACTTCGTGCCCTTTGCGACTTCCTCCGGAATGCAGTTCTTCCCCCTGACGCCTTGCCGGGTGGCGGATACGAGAGGAACCAGCGGTGCGCTCGGTGGACCCTTCCTCTCTGCCGGGCAGGCGCGCGACTTTCCCATACTGTCCAGCGCCTGCAATGTGCCGTCAGGTGCGCAAGCCTACTCGCTCAACTTCACCGTCGTTCCTCGTGAACCGCTGAACTATCTTGCCGGATGGGCAACCGGGCAAGGCCAACCGCCGACCTCGATTGTCAATGCATCGACAGGCACTGTGACAGCCAACGCGGCGATTGTGCCGGCTGGTGCGAATGGAAGCATTACGACCTTCGCCAGCAACAACACGGATGTAGTGATAGACATCAACGGCTACTTTGCGCCTCCGGCAAGCGGTGGATCTTACTTCTACACGCTCGCGCCGTGCCGTGTCATTGACACGAGGAACCCTGCCGGTTCATTGCCATTCAGTGGCGCGCTCCCTGTCGACGTAAAAGGCAGCGGCTGCGGAGCCCCCTCTTCGGCTCAGGCTTATGCGCTCAACGCCACCGTTGTGCCTTCAGGAATACTCCAATACCTGACCCTGTGGCCCAACGGCCAACCCATGCCCGTTGTCTCGACGCTGAATGCAGATCCTGCTACCGTCACGTCCAACATGGCTCTCCTGCCGACAACAGATGGCCTGGTGAACGCCTTCGCGTCTGAACCGACTTACTTGATTTTGGATATCGCTGGCTACTTTGCTCGGGACAGCGTAACAGGTCGATGACGTAGAAGGCCTTATCGAATTGTCGACAGTGTTACAGGGGTAGGTCATGGTACCGCGGATCGGAAACACCGGTTGCGACGTGTCGCGTCCAGGCTACTCGAGACAAAACTGAAGGACGCCGATAATCCTCACTTAGCTTGACGGCGATATGGAGCAGAAAGATAGCGCTTCGCTTCGGCGGCCACGTCCGAATTCGGGCCAGTTCGAATCACCTGACGATATGCACTCGTCGCTTCTGGTCGGTCACCTCGAAGATCGTATACCTGCCCGAGTCTGAGCCAAGTCAGGACGGCACTGTTCAGATCAACGACGTCTGTATGGGCCGATGCCTCTTTAAGACGTGCCAAAGCCAGATCGTAGTCGCGATACCAGAAATACAGATTTCCGGCGATATACGCGATCTTTTCAGGCGGAAGCGTGCCATATCCAGGAGCATTGGAACGTTGTAGAGCGTTGATTCTCTCCAAGACATGCAGAGCCGCGCCTTTGTCTCCCAGATCGCTGTACATCTGCACCTGCTCGAAGAGGAACAAGTAATTACCCGGAAACCGCTGGGCCAGTTCCTGGAGCAGCGGAATCGCCTTGGCCGGCTCGTGTTCTCGCCGATAGAGTATAGCCAGCACAATCTTTGCGTCGTAGCGGTTTGAAACACCTTCACGCGCTACAGACTCGAGTTCTTGTAGTCCCCCTGCCCGATCCCCGTGAAAACCATTCAGAAATCCGACCGCCCGGACATAGAAGGGCAGACTCGCAACCACATACTGGTAGACACCAAGCGTGAGCCGCGCATCGATGAAGCTCGGATCAAGCTGAAGCACCCGCTCCTGAGCCCTTCGCGCGCCCGCCGCTTCTCTCAATGCGTCCGTCCACTGCTTCTCAACGAGAAACGAATACGTCGAGCGCAACGCGTGTGCCACGCCCGATTGATACAGCGCTTTCCGATCGCGCGCGTTCGTTCGCAGACGTTCGTCACAGAGCCTCAGACTGGTATTGATGCAATCGGCGAAGAACTGCCGGTTTTCGGCGCTGATCTCAACCTTCGGCCGGCGCAGAAACGCGTTGTTGCCGGTGACTAACTGTGATTCGAGAGAGCCATTTCGAAATAACTCTCGATACAAAATCGTCTGGGCCAAATGGTTATGCTGATCGGGATCATCTGGATGCGCCTTCACCTCTCTCTCAAAGAACGCGAGCGCGCCATCGTAGTCGTTGTTGAAGAAAGCTTCGAAGCCTGGGCTGAGCGGCACCTCGTGAGCAAACCCCGAATAAGCCAGCACACTGGCTAGCAGCCCAATGCCAAGCAGCACGGGTGCGATTACAACGGAACGCATGAGGAGATCGCGTCGACCTCTGACGAGTGAACCTCGCCATGAGAGAGGATGGCAAGAGCTTGAACGGCAGCAGCCGATATAGACGCATCCGGATGCGCGGCTAACTCCCTGAGGCGATCTAGCATCGCGGGATCTCGAGAATTGCCCATTGCGATCGCCACGTTCCGGAGGAATCCGCGGTACTTTGCCCGCCACACCGGCGACTTGCGAAACTCGCGGCGGAAGTCCTCGTCCGAGTATTCCGACAGCTCCAGGAGAGAAGGCAGACTCGCCCCACGTTCAAAAGCGGAGTCCATCGTATCCGGGGCCTTGCGATTCCAGGGGCAAACATCCTGGCAGATATCACATCCGAACAGATGATCGCCAATGCCCGCCTGTAAGGTGGTGTCCACGGGGCCTCTCTTTTCGATCGTGAGGTATGAGATGCAAGTGCGCGCATCGATTCTCCAGCCGTGTTCGCTGGGCACAATAGCAGCCGTCGGGCATGCCTCGATGCAGCGCGTGCACGTTCCACATCGATCCGGAGGTGGAGAGTCCGGAGCCAGTTCGAGCGAGGTCAACAACTCACCGAGAAAAAACCAGGAGCCACTTCCCTGATTGATCAGGCAAGTATTTCTTCCAATCCACCCCAGGCCAGCTTCGCGTGCATAGCTACGCTCGAGGAGAGGCGCGGTGTCCACGCAGATCCGCGAGCTGAACGGCTCCCCATGAACCTCTTCCAGCTTGGCGCGGAGCTGCTCTAAACCCCGTCTCAGAACATCGTGATAATCTGCACCCCACGCATACCGCGAGATCCAACCGACCTCATGTGCCGGGCGTTCGACTGAGTACGGCTGATCAGTGTTGTAAAGCTTCCCGACGCAGATGATTGTCTTCGCATCAGGAAACAAATGCCGCGGATCCTGACGGAGATCACCGCGCCGGTCAGTCAGGTAGGTCATTTCGCCTGCCAGTCCCGCTTCACGCCAGTGTTCGAATCGGTCGTAGTCGGATAATGGGAGAGCGGCAGCAATGCCCGCGAGTTCGAATCCGCATTGGCGAGCCAAGAGCTTGACTTGTTCTGCATTGATTGCCATGGCGGGTCCTGTTTACCTTTTTCTATTTTGAAGCCACTTCTCCTCGATTTCGAAAATGTTTATGTCCAGAGAGGCCAGCGCTACGTTCTCAAAGGCCTGACTCTAAAGGTGAAAGCCGGTGAGCATGTCGCTGTGCTGGGGCCAAATGGAAGTGGTAAATCGACCCTGCTCAAGCTTCTCACGCGAGAGTGCTATCCGCTCCTGCGCCCGGAGACCTGCTTGTCGATCTTTGGTCAACCAGACTGGAACATCTTTGACCTGCGCTCGCAAATCGGCATCGTCAGCAATGATTTGATGACTCAATGTACTCGTGACATCACCGGGCGTGAACTTGTCCTCTCCGGTTTTTTTGGCTCCATTGGACTTTCGCCGAATCAGCACACCACGCCCCAGATGGAGCAGTCCGCACAGGACGCTATGGAGCAGCTCGAGGTCGCGGAGCTGGCTGGGCGCTGGGTCGACGAACTGTCATCTGGCGAAGCAAGGCGTCTTCTGATTGCGCGAGCGCTGATTCACAATCCGTCGACTTTAGTACTGGATGAGCCCACAACCAGTCTTGATCTCGCCGCGCAGCGTGAGATGCGTGAACACTTGCGGAAACTGGCGAACAGCGGTGTCGGCTTACTCCTCGTCACTCACCATCTCGAAGAACTCATTCCCGAAATTGATCGGGTCGTGCTGTTGCGGAAGGGATCTGTGTATGCGGATGGCCCGAAAGAAGACGTACTCAACTCTAGCCGCCTGTCCGCGCTGTTTGGCGTTGAAATCGATCTCTCGCTACGCGATGGTTATTACCGCCCGTGGTAGCGTGACGTACGGGTAAGGTAGTAAGTGTCGACGGGCGGAACAAGACTGGAAGCTTCCGGGAGCTCTTCCCACTTATCTGTTCAAAAGACAGCGTTCGCAGTGCTCGCTGCAATCTCTTTTTGTCACCTTTTGAACGACCTCTTACAGTCGCTGCTCGCTGCGATTTACCCGATCCTCAAGGCCTCGTTCCATTTGGACTTCGGACAGATCGGGTTGATTTCGCTCACGTTTCAGGTGACAGCGTCTTTGCTTCAGCCGCTTGTTGGACTCTACACGGATCGCCGGCCGCGTCCCTTTTCACTTGCGATCGGGATGGGCATTTCTCTTTTGGGTCTCATGCTACTGGCGTTCGCCTGGAGTTTTCCGGTTCTGCTTCTTGCCGCTGCAATGGTAGGTCTGGGATCTTCCATCTTCCATCCCGAGTCGTCGCGAGTGGCCAGAATGGCATCCGGAGGACGGCATGGGCTCGCGCAATCGCTGTTTCAAGTGGGAGGAAATGCAGGTTCTTCGGTGGGCCCTCTCCTTGCCGCTTTCATCGTTCTCCCGCACGGTCAAACGAGCATTGCCTGGTTCTCGATTGCCGCTGTTCTCGCCATCGTCATCCTCGCGAACATTGGAGTTTGGTATCGAGACCGTCTGAGCACAGTTGTATCGAAGGCCAGGAGAGTCGGAGGTTCCGTGTTCTCGAAGAGGAAGGTGTATTTCTCGCTGGCGATATTGGTTGCGCTGATCTTCTCCAAATACTTCTACCTGGCAAGCCTGACGAACTACTACACTTTCTATCTGATATCGAAGTTCCACGTGTCCGTCCGCAGCGCTCAGTTGCATCTGTTCCTGTTTTTGGGCGCCGTTGCAGCAGGTACGATCCTGGGAGGACCTGTCGGAGATCGTATCGGGCGCAAGTACGTGATTTGGGTATCAATCGCAGGTGCGCTACCCTTCACGTTGGTATTGCCCTACGTGAATCTATTCTGGACGGCCGTGCTGAGCGTGGTGATCGGCATCATTCTGGCGTCTGCATTCTCGGCCATCCTGGTCTATGCTCAGGAGCTGCTGCCAGGCCGCATCGGGATGATCTCGGGAATCTTTTTCGGACTGGCGTTCGGTATGGGAGGAATTGGCGCAGCGCTGCTAGGCAAACTCGCCGACGCTACAGATATTCAGTTTGTATACCGGATCTGTTCGTTCTTGCCGCTGATTGGGCTTCTCACCGCGTTTTTGCCCGATCTCAGAGCGATCGAGTCACGCGGTCACACGGAACAGGCCGAAGCTCTGGCACCACTGCAGCCTGAGACTTAGTTCGATTGCACGGGCGTGGCGATAGGAGAGACAGACGGCTTGCAACTCTTCGCAAGAGCATTCGCAAGCATCTCGAGCGCCTCATTGCTGAGCGCCGCGGCTCCCATTTGGTTTAAAATCGGACCCAAGGTCGGTTCGTTCAACAGGCTTTCCAGTCCGGTGATGCGGCCGCAGTAGCGCTCGATAACAGCCTCGTAGGTACTACGATCAGCTGTCTGGCCCAGCAGTTCGCGTGTGCTTATGTACACTTGGAATCCACCTCTCTTCCAAATGTGACCCGGCGGTGGGGAACCTCTCAGCGAATTGCAGCCTCGCTGCCGGAGTTATCCAAGCTTCCTGGCTACAAGGATGCGCGAGTGGAAATAGAGCTGGCGAATTTTCATGGCAGCCTCGACCTCGAAGTCACGAGAACGCAACAGATCAGGCATCACAGAACTTACCTGACGACCCCAGAACGCGGGAGCGACCAGCGTGCAAGCCTTGTACAGAAGGTTGAAGGTCGATTCACTTTGAGCGACCAGGATTAAGCCCAAGCGGCCGCCCGGCTTCAGCACGCGGGCCATTTCGTCCATTGCCTCCAGCATGTGGGGCTCACTCAGCAACTCAAACAAGTAACAGCAGACAAGCGCATCGAAAGAACCATCTCGGAACGGAAGCTGACGAGCATCGGTGCAGGGGCAATGAGCATTCGCACCTAGGTGGCTCTGCCGGATTCGTGCCTGTGACTGAGCGGCCATATTGGCTGAGAAGTCAGATCCTATGGTCTGCCCGCCCGGGTTCGCGCGAACTAAGCGCTGGAACATCTCCCCGGACCCCATGGCCACCTCGAGCACCGACGAACCGTTCCTGATCTTCAGCAGTTCCAGAGTCTTCGCGTGCGCACGTGTATGAAACAGGCGGCTCGAGATCGGGTAAAAAGGAGCGACCAGATCATAAAGGAAGCGCGTCCGCCGCGGAGGAGCAAGAGTTCCCGCGGGCGTCCCTGCCTTTACTCTCGGTTCCCTCTCTGATTCTGCAGCATACATATTAGAGCCCACACCGCAGTGTACCGTTCGATTGTTCCTTTATTGGGACTGCGTCGGCCCAAGCAGGTCCGCTCACGCTCCAGGCAGGAAGTAAAACATGACGGCCATCATGAAGTAAACAGCCAGGAGTTGAACGCCTTCGAACCAGTTTGAATCTCCATCTCCGGCAATCTGGCCCGTGATCGCGATCGTAAACACGAGCGCAACCAACTCAGCAGGTGTAAAAACAAGATTCATCGGCCGTGCGGCCACCCAATGGCTGATAAGGACCAACGCCGGCGCAACAAATAAGGCAACTTGAATACTGCTGCCTATGCCGATGCCCACGCTTAAGTCCATTTGCCCTTTCATTGCCGCGCGGATGGCCGACGTTGATTCGGCCGCGTTGCCGGCGATGGCCACGATGACGAGCCCCACAAAAAGCTCCGTCAGGCCTAAGCTTCGGGATGCCACTTCGACGGAGCCGACAAGCACTTCACCCATCCAACCAACAAAAGCTGCGCTCACGAGCAGAAGGACGAGCGACCGTTTCGTGCTCCAGGGCTGATGCGTTTCATCGGCCTCCTCGTGCTCAGGCGTCGTCAGCAACTGACGGTGCGTGCGAAGCGTGAAGAGAAGACTGAGCGCGTACGTTCCAATCAGGACGCTGGCAAATTCGAAGCTCAAATCGGCCTCACGGCGCGCAGCGATATTGCCACCCAGCCAGTGATACGCTGCCGGGAGCGCAAGTGAAACCGCTGCGAGCGCCAGCGTGGTGGCTTGGGTCCTCGCTCCGAGCGCGTTGAAGTTCAGTGTCTTCTTGCGGACACCCGCGGCGACGATCGAGACGCCCAACGTCAGCAAAAGGTTCACAAGGATGGAACCGGTAATGGACGCCTTCACAACCTCTTGTAATCCTTCTCGAAGGGCAAAGTAGCCGATCAGAAGTTCGCCGAGGTTTCCGAACGTGACGCCCAGCAGTGCTCCGAGCGTGGGACCGGCACGAGCGGCCAGGTTTTCAGTCGCCTCGCTGAGCAGATGCGCAAGCGGGATCATCGAGACGGCGGACAGTGCGAAAACCAGTGTATGTGCCGACGGCATTCCGATATGAATACCCAGAGTTAGTGGGACCAACAACAGAAGCCAATAGAGAACGTTCGCCATGCTCTCCCCAAAGTGTCGCAACACCAGAGAAAATGATCGGGCGAACTCCATGTGACACTGGCAATGTGGGACGGTTCACGTGAAAACATGGTGGCTGGCTGTCCTTGGATGGATCGGCGTCATCTTCTTTTCTTCAACGAGCACGGCCTCGCTCTGGTGCGAGTCTGCCTTCAGCTTTTTGTCCGGGATTTTCATCTCGAATGTTCCTCGAGATAGCACGTCGTTCGGAGCGATACACCTCGCCGCGGACAAGGGGCTGCATGTCACTCTGTTCGCGGTTCTGGCTCTTCTGCTTTATCGAGCTATGGCGAATCCGCGGCACAAAATCATCCGGATACTCTCGTTCGGACTTGTCGTCGGCTGTTGCAGCGAATATCTGCAGTCCTTTTTCCCCGATCGGGATCCTGCGATCCGGGACGTGTTCATCAACCTTAGCGGCACAGGACTGGGTATAGTCCTCCACCTTCTTTGGTCAAGGCCAGCCGGAACCGGAATACAGGAAGCTCAGGAATATACACTCAGCCGCTCCGATGGCCAGTAGGTTGACGCGCCAGCCATCCCGGCCGTCCATTCGAACAGCAACGCCTTCGAGTGTTCGTGAAGTGAATCGCGCAATTATGCTGGAGCTGATCCGGAAATGCCAGCCAATATCCCGGGCCGGCCTGGCTAAAATGACGGGCGTCTTCCGCAGTAGTGTCTCCGATATCGTGGACGAACTGCTCGACCAGCAACTCGTCCGAGAGGAGCGCGATTCACATGGTCGGGGACGGGGACGCGTTCCTATCAATCTGCGGCTAAACGAAGAGAGCTGCCGCGTTCTCGGCCTGAACATAAGGCCGGCTTACTCACAGATCGCTTGCGCCGGGCTTAGCGGAACCATTCAGCAGAGCCTTTATTTCCCGACCCCGACGTCACCCAGGAAGCTCATTTCGTCCATCGCGCAAGCCGCATCCAAACTCAGGAAACTGGTGCGGCACAACTTCGACCAGTACGAACGGGTTGGCATCGCGATTCCCGGGCACGTGGACGCGCGCACGGGAGATATCCTGTGGACACCAACACATCCGGAGTTGAGCAACTTCTCGATTGCAGCGGCCGTCGAACGCGAACTCGGGATCCCTGCTCTGGCCGATAATGACTGCAACCTGGGCGCACTGTCGGAGCTCTGGTTGTCGAATCGGGAAGGCAGCTCCGATTTCGTCTTCTTGAATCTCAGCGATTACGGCGTGGGAGCTGGTGTTGTGATAAACGGCGAAATTTATCTGGGCCACAACTCCCGCTTCGCCGCGGAAGTGGGACACATGGTGGTCGAATCGTCCGGCTTACGTTGTCGCTGCGGGCGCAATGGCTGTTGGGAGATGTATGTGAGCAACGACGCTACGTACAAGCGGCTGCATCCTGGTTCTAGCTTCAGTGAAGAAGGGTTTGAGCAATTGCTTTCTTCGGCAAAAAAAGGCATTAAGAGGTCCCTGAAAGCACTGGACGAAACTGCGCGCTATCTCTCGGTGGGCATATCGAACATTGGGGCCCTTTTCAACCCGTCAGAAATAGTAGTAGCCGGCCGGATCACCGGAGCCTGGGATCTGATTCGCGAGGCGGTCCTCCATCGAAATTCCGGGACAGCCCCTCTCCCTCGATTGCGTCCGGCTCGCCTCTCAGCCGACGATTCGCTGCTGCATGGAGCCGTGTGTCTCGCGTTGCGCGCGACCTTCGCCGCACCTAAATTTGGATAGTGCCGGGGATTCTCATCTTCGTGGATCGCAAGTACTTGTAATCAGCTGGATGAAACCGTTGTGAATAGGCGGACTCGGGGTATCTGGCGTATCCTGGGCATTAGCAATGAAACGAAGAAGGGTTTTGCAGACTCTGGCTACGTTGCCGGCTGCAAGTTTGCTGAAGGCACAACAGCCCGTTGTGCCGCCCAAGCCCAGCCCGGCAGCGGTAGAACAGATCCCGGTCATCGAGGCGACGATTCCGGATTTTGCCGGAACGACGGTCACGAAGTTTTTTTCACCAGCTCAGTTCGCTTGTTTCCGGCGACTGACCGACCTGCTGTACCCGGCAATCAATGGCGTTCCGGGCGCGCTCGAAGCAGGAGCACCGGAGTTCCTGGACTTTCTCTTGTTCGAGTCGCCGACCGCTCGGCAGGTGTTGTACCGCGACGGTGTCGACGACCTCGAGCGCCGTTCCCAACAGGCTCTCAAGGTTTCGTTCGCCTCGGCAGACCAGGCCGGAGCTGAGAAGATGTTGGCGCCTCTGCGCGAGCCTTGGACGGCAGACCCCGATTCATTCACCTCATTCTTGAGGGCGGCCAACCAGGACGTGATTCAAGCGACGCAGAGTTCGCATGACTGGATCCGGATTATGTCCAAGAGAGTAAGGAGCGCTGGAGGGGTCGGGATGTACTGGTTCCCGATCGATTGACATGGTACGCAAATATGACGTCCTGATCATCGGGTCTGGGGCTTCCGGCGGTTCCGTCGCTTATTCGTTAACGAAGAAGGGCATCTCCTGCCTGATGCTTGATGCTGGTCCCGTTATCAATTACTCGAGGGACCGCGCCCTGAAAAATGTATACGAATTGCCGTACCGTGGATTTGGCAAGCCGGATCGCTTCCCCCACGTGACACAGGCCAGCGAATTCAACGGCAACTTGTGGGCTGATGAGAAACAAAATCCCTACACGTACGACCCGAAGGACCCGTATTATTGGGTTCGAGTGCGCCTCGTCGGAGGCAAAACGCTCGTCTGGGGCCGCGCCTCGTGGCGGATGAGCGACTTCGAGTTCAAGTGCAAAGACCATGACGGTTTCGGCGAGAACTGGCCCATATCGTACAGCGATCTGGCTCCGTATTACGACAAAGTGGAACCGATTTGGCGGGTTGCCGGACGCAAAGAAGGGTTGCCGCAGCTACCTGATGGCATTTTTCTCGAAGATCACTCGCCCGATAGCGAGAGCGTCAAGCGGTTCACCGCAGCCGCGAAAGCTCACGGCATACCGATCACAAAACCCAGGCGCGCGACAGGTACGCTGGCAAGTTCCATCAATCTTCTGCTTCCTCCCGCGCTCGAAAGCGGCTACCTGACCGTCGTTCCCAACGCTGTCGTGAGCCGCATCACAACTGATCCGAACACTGGCCTTGTGAATGGCGCAACGTTCATCGATCGCAGATCCCAGCGCGAGATGCACGCGAAAGCACGAATTGTGGTCGTTGGCGCTGCGTGTCTCGAAAGTACGCGCCTCTTGCTGAATTCCGGCATAGCCAATTCGAGCGGTGTTTTGGGTCACTACCTGTTCGATCAGTTTTATGTCAAGAACGCCGTAGAGGCGATCGTGCCGGAAGCTCGCGGCGCAAGCAACACATTCAAGCTGATGGGCGGCGGTGGTTACGTCGCGCCTTTCCGAAACATTGCGAAGCGCGAAAAGGATTTCATCCGGGGCTACACTGCCGATTTCAGTAGCGGAGGTACCCCGCCCAGCCGGATCGTGCCCGGATACGGCGAGCAATTGCAGAAAGAACTGGCCGAGCTGAATAACGCGCGGTTCAGCACGACAGTGATGGGCACCGTTTTACCCCGGCACGCGAACTACGTTCAGATCGATAAGGATGTGCCTGACGCGTGGGGCATACCGTCGCTGAAAATACAGGCCCGCTATACCGATAACGAATTCAACATGGCGCGTGACGCGATGGATACTCTCAGCGAAGTCTGTCACAAGGCTGGGTTCCACGTATTAGCCAAGCACGACAAGATGGTTCCACCCGGGGAAAGCATCCACGAACTGGGAACGTGCCGTATGGGTGAGAACCCCAAGACCAGCGTGCTTAATAAATGGAACCAGAGCCACGACATCAAAAATTTGTTTGTTGTTGATGGAAGCAGTTTCACTTCCGGCGGCCCGCAAAATCCAACTTTGACCATTTCGGCGTTAGCGATGCGCGCATCTGATTACATGGCTGAACAGATGCGCGCGGGGAATCTGTGAGGACTGTGTTCGTTTCGGCATGGCTGCTGTGTATGGCTCTTTCCGGCAACAGCTATGCCTTGCAAGGCGAGCCTGAGGCGCCCAAGCAGCCGATCGAATTCAATCACAAGATTCATGTGACTGATCAGAAACAAACGTGCGTCTCCTGCCACGCTGAGACTGACGGGGGCGAGTTAGTCGACATGCCAGATGTCCCTAAATGCATGTCGTGTCACGCGTCAATCACTCCCCGAACGAGCGCCGAGCAGCAGCTGGCTGCCTTTGCGAAGCAAAATCGGGACGTCGATTGGGTTCGCGTGTACCAGATCCCTACCTTCGTCCGCTTCAGTCATCGACAACATGCGCAAGCTGGTACTAAGTGCGATGTGTGTCATGGGCCAGTTGGCACCAGGGTGAGTCTGTGGCGAGAGCGGCAACTCTCTATGGGTGAATGCGTGACCTGCCATCGTGAAACGAACGCCACTATCGACTGCGGCTCCTGCCACGAGCCACGCTAACCGCATTTTCTTCCATTGACGTGCCCGTTAAGGCGCTGTAAACTGAGCGCAAGACTTGGTTAGTCGGTAGTCCCTACAAATACGCTTTTTTGTAGGAACCCAGGGGAGAAAATGACAAGCAAATACGCACGGCTGGTATTAGCCGCGTTCGCGTGCGGCGCGTTGGCCATGGGCCAGGAATTTCGGGCTACGGTCACCGGACAGGTAACCGACCCGACCGGGGCCGGAGTTAGCAACGCGAAAGTAACAATCCAGAATCTTCAGACGAATGAGTCCCAGACTCAGATGACGAGCGAGTCCGGTAATTATACGGTCTCATTCCTGATCCCCGGTAATTACAAAGTTACCGCTGAAGCACCGGGCTTCCAGACAGCGGTCAGACCTCTCGTTGAGTTGCACACGAACGACAAGCTCACGGTAGATCTCCCGCTGCAATTGGGTCAAAGCCAAAGTACGGTCGAAGTGACCGGCGCAGCACCGTTGCTTGATAACGCATCGGCTACCCGCGGCGACGTGATCGAGAACCTTCGGGTGACGGAGTTGCCTTTGAACGGACGCAATCCGTTCGCTTTGGTCAACTTGTCGCCTGGAGTGATATTTGCTGGAAACCCGCAGTTCACACGCCCTTTCGACAACGGCGACAATGTGAATTTTTCGATCAATGGCGGCGTACGGCAAACGAACTCCTGGCTACTCGATGGTGTACCTGATGATTCCGTTACCGACACGGACGCCCAGCGAAGCCATGGAAACCAGAACGTCGCCTATATCCCGACCGTGGACGCCACCCAGGAATTTAAGGTCGTCACCAACTTCTACGACTCGCAATACGGGCGTACGGGCGGGGGCGTAATGAACGTGACCACCAAGAGCGGCGCGAACGACTTCCATGGCACCGGCTACGACTTCCTCCGCCGCTATCAATTGGACGCCAACACGATCCAGAACAACAGCGCCGGCCGACCCCGATATGGCGTGGATCCCGTCACCAAAGCGAACCTAGGCGGCCATAGCCTGGATCAGTACGGAACCCAGTTCACAGGCCCGGTATGGATCCCGAAAGTGTACAAAGGCAAGGACAAGACATTCTTTTCGTTCGGATGGGAAAACTACGTCGAAACGACGCCTTCGCCGATCCTCACGAGCGTACCTTCGGCGGCGATGCGCGCGGGTGATTTCTCTGCGACGGGCGTCAGCATCTACAACCCGTTTATGACCGGAGTCAATCCGGCGTTCAATCCGAGCCTGGCGAACAGTGCAACCAATCCCCAGTACATCCGTCCTCCATTCCCAGGCAATGTGATCCCCGCAAGCAGCATCAGCCCTGTCGGACTCGCCATCATCAACGCTTACCCTGCTCCGAATACGGGCGCTGCGAATGCGGTCACGAATAACTTCATCGCAAGCCCCAACATCAGTTCCGATCATTTCCGGAATTGGATTGGCCGCGTCGACCAAAGCTTGGGTGAAAAGGAGCGCATGTTCTTCCGGTATGCGCACAATCGCAGAAACCAGGTCGATAATGGCGCCAATGGATTTACCGGACCGGGACGCGACGCACAAGACCCGTTGGTTCGCATCAACGATAATGCGGTTGCCGATTTCCTGACGGTGGTTTCGCCGAGCACTCTAGTCGACCTGCGATTCGGGTTTGCAAGGTTTATTCAAGCTGCGTATCGCACTAGCGTGGAAGGGTTCGACGATACCCTGCTCGGCTTCTCGCGAAACTTTTCGGCGAATCAACGCTTCAACGCGCTTCCTCCGCGCATCGGCGATCAGAGCGCAACCGGGAACGGATCTAACGGAATCTACCCGCTGTTTGGAAGCCGGAACTCAAACTCCAACATCACAAACCTGCTCAGCTTTGCACCTAGCGTTTCCTATGTGCGAGGCAGACAGTCTCTCAAGCTTGGAGCGGATATCCGCGATATCCGAACCAACGTTGCCGGCGGATCCTTCCTGTTCGGCTCCGGTTTCTTCAACTTCACACCGGGTTTCACCCAGGCGCTTCCCGAATTCGCGAGTTCCACGTCCGGCAACAGCATGGCTTCCTTGCTGCTCGGAACGCCGGCGAACGGTGTTCTGCAGTATGTACCGCAACTGGCTTATCGCTGGGGATACTATGGCTTCTACATTCAGGACGACATTAAACTCACGCAGAAGCTGACTCTCAACATCGGGCTGCGATATGACATAGAGGGATCGCCGGACGAGCGCTATAACCGGATGAATCGTGGATGGGCATTCAACACCCCGAGCCCGCTCGCCGGTCTCGTGTCCAATGCCAATCTGGCAAACTGCCCGGCTTGCGCAAATCTCACCGGCGGCCTCCTGTTTGCCGGTAACAACGGCCAGCCGCGCGGAGCCTATAACAAGCGGTACGGGAACCTGCAGCCACGAATCGGCGCCGCTTACTCGTTAACTCCGCTAACCGTCATCCGTGGTGGCTTCGGCATCTTCTATCTGCCAACCGCTGAGTATGGCGGCTCCCTCGGCTACGCCGCCGATACCAATTACATTGCTACCCAGACTGGTGGCGGAATCAACAATTTCAAACCAGCTACCAGCTTCGCAAACGGCGATCCATTCCCGCTCAGCAACAGCCCGGGAACAAATGGTCTCCTCCTGCCAACCGGAGCGTCTCTGGGAGCAAACACCGCGCTCGGCAACAACGTCATTTTCAGCAATCCGAACCACGACATCCCGCATGTCTACCAGTACTCCGTGGGCATCGAGCGCCAGTTGCCGTGGGAGACCAAACTGGATGTTTCCTACGTAGGCAGCCGCTCCTATCATCTGAACATCGGCGATAACCAGGTGGGCAGCGCACGAAACATCAATGTGCCCTCGCTCGCTCAGTTGCAGATTGCACAGCAGAATCCCACTTATTTCACAACTGCTGTTACCAATCCATTCGCTGGTTTGATTCCGAACAATGCGACATTGAATGCAGGGACCGTCGCCAGGCAGCAATTGCTGCTCCCCTATCCGCAGTTCGGATCGGTTCAGTACGCTTTCGAATCAGTGGGAAAATCCTGGTACGATTCCCTGCAGGTAAGCGCGACGAAGCGCTACAGCTCCTATCTGGTCCTTGCGCTTTCCTATACGTTCTCGAAGAACCTGGATGCCATCAACTTCCTGAATGGCCAGGATCCTCGCCCCACAAAGGAACTTTCAAGCTCTGATCGTCCGCATCGCGCCGTGCTAAGCGGCGTTTACCAACTGCCGTTCGGAAAAGGTCGCAAGTTCCTGGGCAGCGCCGGTCGTTGGCAGGAACTAGCCGTCGGAGGTTGGGAATATAACTTCATCGGCACGCTTCAGTCTGGAACGCCGTTCAATAACCCGACTAACGTAGACCAGATCGCCGATCCCACGATCAGCAATGCCAGCTACAGCAGCGAGTTCAACACGTGCGTGCAGCAAACGAACGGAACCAGTGTTACCCCGAACGCCACTCGGACTGCCTTCATCCCCTGCAGCAACCCGGCGTGGCGGGTTCGCGGCCCGAACACTCTCCAGAACATTCAGCTCACCAGCCCCGTTCTTCGCAACCCCTGGAGAGCGCAGTGGGACATGTCGCTCAACAAGCGTTTCAACTTCACGGAGCGCATCAATGCGCAATTCCGCTTCGAAGCTTTCAATGTGTTCAACACGCCGATTTTCGGAGCTGCGAATAACTCCACCTCGAACTTGAACTTCGGTTTCGTTGCGGCAAACCAAAGCAACTTCCCCCGCAACGTACAACTTGGCTTCAAGCTCAACTTCTAACTCGGTAACGCGATGCTCATGGGCAGAGGGCGATCCTCTGCTCCGTGAGTATCATGACCAGGAGTGGGGTGTGCCGGACTTCGACAGCATCTCACTCTGGACAAAATTGATGTTGGAAGTGTTCCAAGCTGGGTTGGCTTGGATTACGGTCCTCCGCAAGCGGGACGCTTTCCTCGAAGCGTTTCAGCAGTTCGATCCAGTGAAGGTCGCGCGCTTCGGCGAATCGGACGTTACCCGCCTGTTGAACGACGAAGGAATCATCCGCTCGCGTGCCAAGATTCAGGCGACGATCGATGGCGCTCGCGCGTTCCTTGCAATGCAGAATGCTGGCATCGATTTCTCCGGTTGGGCATGGGAACTGGCGGGAGGTCAACCGATCCGGAACACAGGTCCCGCCCCCACCAGTTCCCCACTCTCGATGACACTTTCGAAGGAGTTGAAACGGCGGGGGTTCAAATTCGTGGGCCCCGTAATTGTCTACGCGTGGATGCAGGCAGTCGGCATTGTCAATGATCATGCCGAAGATTGCTTCCGGCGCGATTTCCGCCTGGCGTAACAACGACCGAAGCCCGTCTATTCTAGAAGCGTCAAATAGTACGGTAAGCATCGGAAGGGTTTCCAAGTGTCGTCGAAGGTAGTCGTCGTTGCCGGAGTTCACGGCGTCAGCGGAAGAGCCGCGGCTGAGCATTGGCGGCAGATTTCCGACACCGCTGTTTACGGCCTTTCGCGCCGGACCGCGCCGGTACCGGAACGCGTTCAGCCCGTGATCGTCGACCTTCTTGACCCGCGGGATGTCCATTCAAAGCTCGCAGCTGTCCGAGGAGTCACGCACGTGGTTTTCGGAGCTTATATTGAAAAGCCGACCGCGGCCGAGAAATCCGCCGTCAACGTTGCAATTTTGCGGAACCTCCTTGATGCTGTTGAAGCCGGATCTGACACGCTCGAGCACATCACGTTTTATCAGGGCGGCAAGGCGTATGGGGCAGATCTTGGCCCATTTAAGACACCGGCGCGTGAAGATGATCCGCGTCTGATGCCTCCCAACTTCTATTACGATCAGGAAGACTTTTTGCGCAAGCGGCAGAAAGGCAGGAATTGGTATTGGACGGCTCTTCGCCCGGAGGCAATCTGTGGATATGGGATTGGCAATCCAATGAACCTCGCGATGGTGATCGCCGTGTATGCGACTCTTTCTAAGCGGCTCGGTTTGCCGCTTCGTTTTCCGGGCACTGAAGCCGCTTACCGTGCGCTGTATCAGGTCACGTCAGCTGATATTCTGGCCAGCGCTACTATCTGGGCCGGCACTCACGAATCGGCGCGAAACGACATCTTCAACATTACGAACGGCGACTATTTTCGCTGGCAGCACATGTGGCCGCGGATCGCGAACATGTTTGGGATGCAAGTCGCCGATCCAGTTCCGACGCCTCTGACTGTGTACATGCAAGATAAAGCCGGACTCTGGGATCAAATTGTGCGGGAACACAATCTGCAATCGATACCTTATGACCAGCTTGTTTCTTGGGCGTTTGGCGATTTCATCTCTAATAGCGGCTTCGATAACATCTCGAGCACAATCAAAGCACGCCGCGCTGGTTTTCACGACTGCATTGACACAGAAGATATGTTCCGGCTGTTCTTCGAGCGACTTCGACAGACGCGCGTAATCCCGGCCTAAAGGGCCAACGCGCAGAAGGCGTTCTCAACCCTTGATGACACCGAGCGGCCGTAGGCGCGCTACTTTCTTCGCCAAGCCGGCGTTGTGGACAACCTCAATCACTTCGTCAACGTCTTTGTAAGCCTCGGGTAATTCTTCCAGGATGCCGTCGCGGGATTCACTGCGGACGAGAATGCCTTTCTCTTCGAGCTTTTTCCGCTCTTCAACGACGTTCTTGCCCTTTCGTACCGCGGTACGACTCATCAGGCGGCCGGCGCCGTGGCATACGCTGGCGAAGCTTTCCGTCATAGCGCCCGGCTGGCCGACAAGTACCCAGGAGGCAGTGCCCATGCTGCCTGGAACAAATACAGGCTGGCCGATATCGGAGTAAGCGGCCGGGAGTTCCGGATGATGAGGGGCGAATGCACGCGTTGCGCCCTTTCTATGGACCAGCACGTTGCGGCGGCGACCGCCGATCACGTGCGTTTCGGTTTTTGCGATGTTGTGGCAAACGTCGTAGATAAGCTCCAGTCGAGCGTCAGCATCGAAGACCCGGCGGAACGCCTCACGGAGAAAGTGGAGAATGCCCTGGCGATTGGCCCAGGCGAAATTCGCAGCTCCGGCCATTGCCCCTAGATACGACCGCCCTTCGTCCGAGCTAATCGGGGCGCAGGCAAGCTGCCGATCCGGCAATTGGATGCCGTATTTCGACATGACCTGGTTCATGAGCGCGACGTAGTCGGTACAGACTTGATGGCCCAGGCCTCTCGATCCCGAGTGAATTAGAATCACCACCTGATCCTGCTCGATCCCCAGCGCTTGCGCGGCCGGCTCGTCGTGCACCCGATCGACGTATTGAATCTCCAGGAAATGGTTTCCGCTTCCGAGGGTCCCGAGCTGCGGAGTTCCCCGCTCCTTCGCCCGATCGGACACCTTTCGCGGGAGCGCACCCTGCATGGCGCCATTTGCTTCCGCACGCTCGACATCCCGCGGTTCGCCATAGCCTTGCTCAATCATCCAGCGGGCCCCTCCGGCAAGCACCTCATCGATGTCGCCGCGTTTCAATTTCACGCGGCCTTCCGTTCCAGTGCCGCACGGCACATCTCGAAAGACCTGATCGATGAGCTGTTTCATCCGCGGTTTCACGTCGGATCGCGTCAGCGTGCTCCGTACCAGGCGGACGCCGCAATTGATGTCGAATCCGACACCGCCGGGAGAGACGACGCCTTCGTCGATATCGGTCGCGGCCACACCGCCGATGGGGAATCCGTACCCTTGATGAATATCAGGCATGGCAAGGCTTGGCCCGACAATGCCAGGCAGGGTGGCCACGTTCATCGCCTGCGTGAGCGACTGATCTTTCTTTACGTGTTCGATCAGGACTGGGCTCGAGAAAACAAGGACGTCAGTGCGCATCCCGGAAGCTTCGTTCCGCGCGATCCGATATCGGTACTCGTCCAGAGCTTCTAACTTGATTTCAGACATCTACGAATACCTCGGCTATCCACCTGTCTCCGCTCTTAGACAATTGCAGTTGGTGATAGGTGACCGCTTTTACCGACACTCTGACCGGGTGTTTTACGGGCGTACGTTGTTCACCGGTAGCGTCGGACGTAAGCTTGAAAGATTCCGTGATCGCAAGGGAGAAGGAGTGGAAGGCAAGACGCCGCGTGTCTACGTGAAACAGGACCTCATTCAGCCAATTAACCAGGAGAGACTCGAGATCACTTCCTTCCGCGTTCAGTTCCCAATGCAGAGTCGGAGTGATATTCGAAGGGTCCAGAATGATCGAGATCAATGCTCGAGCGCAGTTTGCGAAAACCTCTTCCAGAGAGTTTCCCCAGGCGCGGAACCCGACGTCCGCCGGATGCTCCAGAATCTCGAATTCCATAAAGACCGGCTTTGCCACTGCCGAACGCAGTGCTGCCACCCTTTATGCGATCCCTTTAACAGGCCTCGCGTTTCGAGTGGAGGACCGCCCGAGCTAGTTACGCCCTTGCGGTCCACCACTCAACCTAGTCCAACTCTCTGATCCAAATGTTCCGGAAGCTGATAGGCTCGCTTTTGTCTCCGTGTGCTTGAAGCTTTATCGGAGCTCTATCGTATTTCTTGTACACCGGTTTTCCGATATAGAAAGTTTCGCCTTTCAACTCAAAGTGGTTTTCAACAAGAACACCATTGAAAAGCAATGTTACGTAAGCTGGCGTCTTTACCGAGCCATCATCGTTGAACGTCGGCGCAGTCCAAATAACGTCGTAATACTGCCATTCGCCGGGCTTTCGGCACGGGTTCGCAAGCGGAATGGCTTGCTTATAGATGCTGCCCGCCTGACCATTCACGTAGGTTTTGTTGTTGTAGCAATCAAGAACCTGCAGCTCGTAACCGGCGTCCTTAGGCCCGGTGGACGCAAGAAAAATGCCGCTGTTTCCGCGTGCCTGACCACTGCCGGTGATGTTCTCTGGCACTTTCCATTCGACGTGAAGCTGATAGTCCTTGAACTTCTGCTTCGTCTCAATGTTGCCGACACCTTTTTCCTTGTTCACCGTCAGCAGGCCATCCGAAACGGTCCACTTCGCTGGTGAGTGATCGCTTGCTAACACCCAATTGTCAAGGTTTTTGCCGTCGAACAGCACGATTGCATCTGAAGGCGGCTCCGTATTATGAGCCCCTGGCGTGACAACTTTGGGAATGGGCTCCCATACTTCGGTGTCCTCCGGTTTTGCTCCTGGCGTCTGTTGCGCTGAGGCGATCGCAGCCCCAGCGAGAAGGGCCGCAAACATGGAAAATCTCGAGATCCTAATGGGCATGACCTTAGAAAACTATATACCCATTGTGCCCCAGACAAGGGGCGCTCCCGTTCGCCGGAGGACCGTGCAAGGATCGGTGCCGCGCTAGTCGTAGTATTCGAGCCCGAGATGGGTGATGAGTTCCTCCCCGCGCATCCAGCGTAAAGTATTCTTCAGCTTCATGAGCTGAATGAAGATGTCGTGCTCAGGATAGAGACCAGGCGCTGTCATCGGACCTTTGAAGTAGAACGACAACCATTCCTGGATTCCCTTCATGCCGGCGCGCTGGGCCAGATCCATGAAAAGCACGAGATCCAGAACGAGCGGCGCAGCCAGAATCGAATCGCGACAAAGAAAATCAACTTTTATCTGCATCGGATAACCGAGCCAACCCGTGATGTCGATGTTGTCCCACGCTTCCTTCGCATCGCCACGCGGTGGATAGTAGTTGATCCGAACTGCGTGGTAGAGGTCCTTGTAAAGCTGGGGATAGAGTTCTGGTTGCAGGATCTGTTCGAGAACGGAGAGTTTCGTCTCTTCCTTGGTCTTGAATGATCCAGGATCTTCCAAAACCGCTCCATCTCGATTGCCGAGGATGTTGGTCGAGAACCAGCCCTTCACACCCAACATCCGAGCCTTGAAGCCCGGCGCCAACAGAGTCTTCATAAACGTCTGGCCCGTCTTGAAATCTTTTCCGCAGATCGGAACTTCGTTCGTTTTCGCAAGCTCGAGCAAAGCCGGGACATCCGTTGTCAGATTCGGGGCACCGTTAGCGGAGGGGACCCGTTCCTGCAATGCCGCATAAGCATAGATCTGGCTCGGCGCAATCGACGGGTTGCTTCGCCGCAGCCCCTCTTCGAAGCTGGCGAGTGTATCGTGGACTGGCGACGGCTTGCCGAACACTTCGGTAGAGCCGCACCAGATCATCACCACCCGGCTACACCCATATTTCTGCTTGAAGTCGCGAATGTCAGCGCGTAACGCCTCGGCAAGTTCCATCTTGTCCGCGCCTGATTTAGTGTTCGGGCCGTTGATACGACGGACGTATTCCTGATCAAAGACGGCCTTCATCGGCTTGATCGCTGAGAGCGGCTCTCTTACTTGCTCAAGCAAAGGCGAATCTAAAACACGAGCGCGAACTGCGGCCTCGTACACGTTATCCTCGAAAATGTCCCACCCGCCGAATACAAGATCATTCAAACTTGCGAGCGGAACGAATTCATTGATTTTAGGAGTACGGTTTGCGGTCCGCTTTCCAAGTCGAATCGTGCCGAGCTGAGTCAGCGAGCCGATTGGTTCGCCCAGGCCGCGCCTGATGAGTTCAACGCCGGCGATGAACGTGGACGCCACTGCTCCTAAACCGGGCATTAAAATGCCCAAGCGACCTTCGGCGGGCGCAATGGAAATATCGCGATCAGTGGACAATGACAGAGTTCTCCTGGAACAAATATCCCCATTGACTCACAGGCAAGAAGCAATGCAGGCCACACACGTTTGCAAGGTTTTGGCTTCGAGAGAAAGGCGCCCGAGAGTTCACAACGCAGGCGCGATGGAGAATCCTATCTCTTCTGGCGCTGTAGACTTTGAGCTAGATTCTCGTCGATGGTCACTGCTGTGCCATGCCTCTGACCGGGCGGGAAGCTGAGCTTGTTCGTCACGTCCTCGAAATTCTTCCAATCGGCGGTCCTCAACGCTCCGTAGTGCTGCGGATGCGCGCGAAATTTTTGTCGCCCAGAAAATGATCCACTCGCTCTTCGCTTTGTCCCAAACAGCTTCGGGCGCCCAGGCGTTGCTGGCGGCAGGCGCATTTGTCAAAACCCGAATCTGTTGCTGCGGCGTCCAGGACAGCAGATCGGTTGAGCTTGCATGCCCTATGACGAGACCTCCGGTGTTCGCTCGCGTCCAACTACAAGTCCACAAAAGGTGCCACACGCCATCGGGACCGCTGCCCAGCCATGGGTCGCGCATGAGCATCCCGTTGAGGTCCGGTTCAGCCACGGCTTGTCGTCGTTGAGGGCAGTCCAGTGCGCCCCATCCTCGCTCAAGGCCAGGTACAAGCCCGTTTCTCCATTACCGCGAAACGACGTGAACAAGTACCAGTCTTTCGCCGCAATTGGAAGAGCCGCGAGCAGCAGCAAAGCAACGCGAAAAACACCGGCAATGGAACACGTCTGATTTCTCAGTCGGATCACAACTGCTGGTACTAAAAACCTTCAAATGCCGAAATTCTCGGCTGATGAAGTGCTCTGGACCCTTTAGGTTCCTGCAATCGGATTGTAAGATTGTGCGTATGTCGCACTTCTATCGAGAGCTTCACGACCGTGAGCTTCTTCAGCAAGGCGAACAGCTTCTACGTGAGATCGACCGCAGAAAGCTACTGGAAGTGCTTCTCGTAACCGATGATGAAGAGCACCAGGACAGCCGTGATCTTGTCTTTCCTCGACGGCTTACGTCGATTGCAATTGAAAACGGGAAACTGATGCTCTCTGTCGAGAAAAGCTTTTTTCGCCCTTTCTAGAAGTGGTTCCAGAGGTACTGATTGTAGACTTCGTGATGGTATTGGACTTCGGGTACCTTCACGAAGTTTCCAAGCAGGCGAGCGCAACGATCCGCTGAGCTCTGTTTTAAATCAGCATAACGAGCTTTCACGTCTTCGCCGAGCAACTTCGTGATCCACTCCGCGTTCCGGAAATTGTCGAGCGCGTCATAGATGTTGTCCGGCAGGTAGCGATTCGCTGAGCGCAGGTTTTCAACTTCTGCTGTTTCCCCTTCGATCCCCGTCTGGAACACCGAAAGCAGAACCAGATATGGATTTGCGTCGGGAGCGACGGAGCGAACTTCCACTCGAGCGCTTCTCTCGTTGCCGAGCGGAACCCGAATCATCGAACCACGATCGACGGCGGATGCTTTGAGCTGATTAGGCGCTTCGAAGTGCGGATCGAGCCGGCGATACGAATTCACACTCGCATTTAAGAGCAGGCAGATATCGTTTCCATGGGTCAGGATGCGATCGATAAACTCCCATCCGAACTTGCTCAGTTTCTCTTCGCCCTTCGGATCCCAGAAGAGGTTGGTTCCGTTTTTCGTGATGGAAACGTTCGTGTGCATTCCGTTTCCGTTCACTCCGACGACCGGCTTGGGCAAGAAACACGCCGTCAGGCCCATCTTGGTCGCGACCTGTCGACACACGAGCTTGTACAGCTGAATTTGATCGGCGGCCGTTACCACCTCGGCGTAGCTGTAATTGATCTCGAACTGTGAAGGAGCGACTTCGGGATGATCCTTTTCGTTCTGGAAGCCCATGGCGCGTTGGACTTCGGCCGAGCTATCAATGAATTGCCGCAGAGGATCGCCAGGAAGCGAATGGTAATAGCCGCCCGTATTGACGTAGTCGAAGCGTGCCGATTTGAAAAACTGGCGCTCGGCATCTACCCCTTCGAACAGGAAGCCTTCGATTTCGTTGGCCGCATTCAGAGTATAGCCTTGCTTCTGCTTCAAGCCTGCGGCGTAATTCTTCAGAACGCCGCGAATATCGGCGCTGTACGGTGAGCCGTCCTTATCGATAACTTCACCGAAGACAAGAACCTTCCCGGAGCCGAAGATGTCTGACGGCGGCAAATAGAAGGCACCCCAGTCGAGACCGAGCCTCAAATCGCTTTCGCGCTGAGCAGTGAAGCCACGAATGGATGATCCGTCAAACGTGAGATTATCCCAGCTCTTAACGAGGAACTTCTTGTCATAGTCGAGCATGTGCAGGCGACCTTCCAGGTCGCTGAACAACACGGTTACGGCTTTGATCCGCTTCTCGTCGCTGAGATATTTCAACCTAGCCTCTTGAACCTTGTCGGCGGAAAGATTTGCCCGCTCATCTTTAAACTTGAGGTTTAATTCTTCAAGTTCGGCATAGCTAAGGCTTAGGCGGTCTTGCAATTCGATCGGCATTCATCTCCTTACTTGTTTCTACGGGCGGTTCGATCCACGCGGAGAAGGCGACGGAGCCTGCACGCACGAAACTGTCTCGATCGGAAGGTCGAATCAGGGGCACTGAGCGAACCACGGACTGATCAGAGACCCGAAGCTGCGAACCGCTGTAGTTCTCTTCCTCTGAGAATCTTATCAGTCTAGCGCGTCACCCTCGCTTCGATATACCCGGAGGGCTCGTCTATCGGAACGAAAATCTGATTCGGGTTCTCGAGACCAAATCGTTCCAGGTCTACGAGCAGGCAGTGCTTATTCGGCAGTTTCAGGTGGATTTCTTCCACCAGCTCACAGTCCGCGAGGACCGCTTCGGCCATGGCAAACAACGTCTGCTGGACCGAAAGACTTCGGTGCTCGGAAAACGCACGCATCATCACTTCCCGGACTCTCGCGAATGTGCCGTTGAACTCGATATCCGGCCGAGAGTAGGACCAATCGGCCGAGATTACTGTGCCGAACAAACGGTCCTCTGTTTCGGCCAAGGTGGTGAACTCGTCTTTGATGAAGCCCGTAAAAGCCGAATTTGTGGTTTTGAGTACCTGCAGGTTCCGCAGGCCCGATTTCAGCGTTCTGCCTGACCGGGTGGCGATCATCTCTGCCGTACGCCGCTCGTCGCCCGCTTGTCTGAACGCGGCTGGATGTTCACCGATGCGCTCCCACGGGACTTGCGCGATCTGAACTGTCACTTGACGCAGATGCGGCAGATGAGACAAGAAATGGCCCGTAAGCCCTCGCGCGAACGTCTCTGGGTCTGACCAGCGGAGATGTTTGGCCAGAACGTACACGGTGTTCTTCATCGTGTCCGTCGGCAAAACGGAAGCATTCGAACCCGTTCGATATGAGTCAGCGAAATCGCCTTCGAAAAAGATGTTGACGTTCAGCTCGCGTACTTCATGTCGCGCGTTCGTTCGGTCGACATGAGTGAGGCGAACTGCCGTTTTGCCATAGGTATCGAATTGTAATTCAGCCATATTCAGCTTCCGCGGTACGTGGTGAACCCGAATCCGCTGATGAGCAGCGGTATGTGATAGTGCGATTTGGGATTCCTGACCCAGAACGATACGCTCACTTCCGGGTAGAACCCCTCCGTCCAACGCGCACCCACTTCGAACACGATTCGATATTTGCCGGTTACCAGGGGAGTGTTCCCTGGCAGGAGCGCGGGCACGCGCCCATCCTCATTCGTGAACGCAGAAGCCAATTCTTCGGCTTCGCGATAGAGACGAACCTGAATGCCGGAGGCCGGCCGCCCCAGGGCCGTATCCAGGATGTGAGTCGAGATGCCGCTCATCCGTGTACGAGTTTATTCAGCCGCAAATGGACGATTTTGGCTTGCTCTTGGCCTGCAACCTGTCGTTCATCGTCCGGACTATTCTGCAGCCGTTGTTCAATCGAGGTAAGCATCTCCTGCGCGGATTTCCCCGTTGCGCAGACGATGAAAATGAACCCGAAGCGTTCCTGGTATTCCCGATTGAGTTCAGCCAGGCAAGCCCTGATATTGTCGGCGGCGGTAGCCATCCCTTCCTGCTCGTTTTTGCTCCATGCCGAAAGATTGCGTATTTCCCCAATCTTCGGGTGGCTCGCAAACGCTTCGTTCCAATCCTCCCGATCCAGGGCTTGCCAGACGAGATCAGCTGTCCTATGCAGTTCATTGATGTCAGAGAACGGGCGACGTGCGCTCATCTCTTCCGCCCAGCGCGCAGATCCGCAACAGAGCTTCAAAACCTCGGCTGCGCTTCGAGCATCCATGCTGTTTAACTCACCGAGGGTCATGCGCAGTCACTAAAAACTCGCCCAGGAGGTTGCGGGCAACTTGTGCCCGATACTGGGCCGTCGAGCGGACGTCGTCGATCGGGCTGATCTCGGCGGTCAGTGCTGCTTTCGCTCGACTGATGATTTCGGGGGACAGTTCCTGGCCGAGCAACTCGGCCTCGGCGTTTGCGCAGCGAATTGCAGTGGGGGCAACGCTGCCGAGCGCGATCGCGACTCCGGTAACGGTTTTCCCTTCAATGCGAAGTAGCCCGTTCAAACAGACCTTGGAAATCGCCTGGGCCTTTCGCGCGCCCACCTTTCGCGCGTAATGCGTGCATCCCGCAAAGTCCCTCCGAAGATGAATTGCCGTGATCAGCTCGCCCCGGGTTAATTGCATCTGCTTGTAACCGGTATGAAAGTCCCGATAGGCAATCGTGCGTTCGCCGCGTAACGATTTGAGACTCAACGACGCATCATAAACCAGGAGGGGAGGCGACGAGTCGGCCGCTGGCGAGGCATTCGCGATGTTCCCGCCGATAGTTCCTCGATTCTGGTTTGCAACGCCGCCCGTCCAACTCGCAGCTGTACACAACAGCGGGAATTCCGAACGCAATACCGGGTGCTCCCGGATCGCAGTATAGGTGACGGCAGCACCAATCAGCACTTCGCGCTCCGAGACCGAGATGGTCCGGAGCTCGGGAATATGTCTGATAGTGACGAAGCGATTGCCCCAAAGCTTCCCGGCGTTGAGCAGGACCATGAGATCCGTGCCGCCTGCGATCGGCTCCCAAGCCGGATCGGAAGCAAGCAGATGTAAGGCCTCGTCCAGATCCGATGCGGATACCAAGTTCAGCTCTTCAATTGCAGATCTCAAGCTTCGCTTTCGCTCACCTTGTAAACAGCTTCCACGATTTTTCCGTAGCCGGTGCAGCGGCATAGATTTCCGGCCAGGGCTTCGCGAATTTCTTCTCGGGTCGGGTGTGGATTCTTTTTCAGCAGATAGATGGCGGCCGTGAGCATACCGGGAGTGCAGATTCCGCATTGCGCCCCTCCGGCCTCGGCAAATGCCTTTTGCAGGGGATGGAGGTCGCCGTGTTTCGCGAGTTCCTCAACCGTGCAGACCGTTGCGCCCTCGACCTGTAGGACGGGCACGAGGCAGCTATTCACTAACTCATCGTCAACGAGCACGGCACATGCGCCGCACTCCCCTTCCCCGCATCCCTCCTTCGTGCCGGTCAGTCCGAGGTCTTCGCGCAACACGTCGAGCAGGCGTTTCATCGGTGGCACATCGACGGTCCGGCGAACCCCGTTGACAGTCAGACCGATCGGGTGCTTCATGCGGCCGAGAGTTCTTCCTTTTGTTCCAGGCCTTGAAGAATCTCCTCCGGCAGCAGCGGGACGTGGCAGAAGCCGACTCCTGTTGCATTCTCAATGGCATTCAAGATGGCCGGTGCGGGGCCGTCCATTGGCAGCTCTCCGATGCCTTTAGCTCCCAGAGCACCATGCTGGTAAGGAATCTCGTCAAACAAAACCCGCACTGGCGGAACGTCTACCGCCGTAGGAATGATGTAGTTCGTCATCTGGTTGTTCAACATTCCGCCGTTCCGCCACACGACGTTTTCGTACAGCGCAAGCCCTATACCCTGGACGACACCCCCTTCGATCTGCCCTTCCGCAAGCACGGGGTTCAAGACTCGCCCAACCTCCTGGGCCGCAACGAAGTCGTCCACCGTCACCTCACCCGTTAAGGTATCCACCGTCACCGAAGCGACGTAGGTAGCCCACGAGTATGCCCCATATGCATCTCCTCGGTAAGTTTCGTCATCCCAATGAATCCCCGGAGGCTCTTCGTATTGAGATCTAACGGTGAAAGGCCCTATTTCGTTCGCATAGCGGGCCGCTGCCTCGCCAAACTGGTCGGGCTTGTACGTGGTTGGAAGATATCCAGCCTCTTGTAGTCGCGCTTTTAGCTCGCAAGCAGCCTTTTCGACTAGTCGGCCAATCACCATGGACGTCCGGGACGCGACGGTGGGCCCGCTGTTTGGAACGGCAGCTGTATCAGGTCGTTTGATCTCGACTGCATCGTAATGGGCGCCGAGCGCTTCCGCGGCAATCTGGGTCAAGACGGTGTTCGTACCCTGGCCCATTTCGGTCATCGACGCAGAGACGCAAACACGTCCGCTCGCCGTGAGTTCAAGCTCTATGACGGACTGAAGATATCGCTCACCGGAGCCCGTGAAACCGGCGCCGTGAAAGAACGTAGAGAATCCGATTCCTCGCTTCCGAGTGCTCCCCTCATTCTCCTGGCTGAAACGAGCGACTTTCTCATCGTAGTTTGCCGCGGCGAGAGCTTTTCGTTGCAGGGCGGCGAGGTCCATCTCCTGCTTGATCGTCTGGCCGGTTGCCGTCGTCTCTCCCGTCCGAAGAAGATTGCGGCCGCGAAACTCCTCGGGCGTAAGTCCGATCGTGCGCGCGACTTTGTCCATGTGCCGTTCCACCGCGAATATCGATTGCGGTGCTCCGAAACCTCGGAAAGCGCCATGTGGGGGCGTGTTCGTCGCCACGGCAGTACTCCGTATCCGGACGTTATCGCAGCGGTACGGGCCGGCCGCATGGATCGTGCCCCGGGAGAGTACGACCGAAGACAGGGTCGCATATGCCCCACCATCGATAACGAACTCAATCTCCATCCCGAGCAGTCGGCCGTCCTGTGTGACGGCTGTACGGTGGCGGGTTCTCGAAGGATGGCGCTTCGTCGTTGCTGCCATATCTTCTTCCCGGTCATAGATGAGCTTTACCGGCCGGCCCGATTTCCAGGCGAGCAGCGCAGCGTGACCGGCGATAACCGACGGGTACTCCTCCTTCCCGCCGAACGCGCCGCCCGTTTCCTGCTGTACAACCCGAACCTTTTCAGGGGGCAGCCCGAATAGTGCACACAGCGCTTTGTGCACGTAAAACGGACATTGCAACGAGCCCCACACGTTCACACCCGATTCCGAATCGGCGGTTGCGACCATCCCGTTAGGCTCGATATACAAATGTTCCTGCGCTCCCGTCAAATATTCGCCCTCGACCACGAACGCCGCTTCCTCCCAAACTGCGTCGACATCACCTTTGTTCAGCGTGTATGTCTTGAAGACGTTGTCATTGCCCCAGATCACCTCTTGCTTCGTGAGCGATTCATCCATGGTGAGAACAGCCGGAAGAGGATCGTATTCGATGCGAACCAGGTTTCTGGCCCTTCGCAACAGATCCTTGTTCTCATGGGCAATCAAGAGAACGGGCTCGTGCAAATGATTCACCTGACCCGAGGCGAGGCAAGGCTGGTCCTCATAGATGAGGGCAACAAGATTCCGCCCCGGGATGTCTTCGGCCGATACAACGGTGAACTCGTCCCACGGAACTCCCGAATCGAAGTGAATCTCCCGAATGACACCTCGCGGAACACTGCTTCGGATGGTGGCGCCGTGCAGCATTCCCCCCATACTTATGTCATCGACATAGGCCGCTTCTCCGGTGAGTTTGCCCCGAACTTCCTTCCGGAGCACGGGCGCGCCAACAACCCGGTAAGGCATTACCCTACTCTAACGAACGCGAGTGAGCTAACGATTTCGGACACGGATCCGGGCTTTTAGTACGGCCGTACGAGAACTGAACGGTCAATCTTGCGGGGGCGGCGCATCCGATGAAGGCGTAGGCTTCCCATCAACGGTGACGGGTTCCATCACCTCTGTTCGGGTTCCATCGGGATCGAAGATATTCACCTGATGTTTGCGATTGACCCCGGTTCGAATCTCAAGCGGTTGCGTGTACTCCTTGCGATAGGGCTTTTTGTCGAGAGCCGCAATCGTGGCGGCAGCATCGGGTACCTCGAGGCAGAGGTGATGAGCTGATCCGCGCTTTGTTGGCGGAGGTGGCTCTTTGTATAGCATGAACTCGATGTAATCGTCGCCGTCCGGAACTTTCATATTCGTCCAGGACAATTCCGTGCCGGACTTACTGCCACGCCAGATCTCCTTGAATCCAAGAATGTCCCCGTAGAACTTGTTGGCTCGTTCCAGGTCGGTCACGATAATGCCAACGTGCATCATGTGATTCGAGACGCGCGCGTCCGACATGTATTTACCGTTCTCTCGCACCGTCCAGCCGGCACGCTCGTATTGCACAATCTCCACACCGTGGCCGTCCGGGTCCTTCACCGTGAAATTAGAATTGCCGATTCGTCCCTTTGGTGTTTTGTCCGGAACCTTGATTCCTTTCGAGGCTAAGTACAACCGCATCGCTTCGGCGTTGTCCGTTTGAATCGAGATGTGATTCAGCCGATCTGTATTGGGCTGCTTCTCTGGAGACAGCTCGATGTACTGCCGGTCGTTCACCTTGAAGAAGGTCATGCTTGGTGATCCGTCCGGATTCTTGAGAGAGAACGGCTCCTCGAATCCAAGAAAATCACGATAAAAGGCGCGAGACTTCTCGTAGTCGTGTGCGAACAGCGAGATGTGGGCCACGCCTAATATCCGCGGCCGGGCAGGTTCTTCAGCAAAGGCCAGACTGCTGGCGAGCAAGGAAAATATGATCCACTTCATACGGCGGCTTGCGATCCAGGAATACAATATCAGGTTCGATTGCGTTAAGGCCAGACCATTCATGTAATAAGCTAGGGAGCAATCTCCGGGAGGTACCGTGAAACCGAGTCGTTTAAGGTCGTCTTCTGTTCTGCTCTTTCTTCTAAGCTTCGCGCTAGGAGTTGTCACACCCACCTGTTCCCAAGCGCAGCTTCTGCAGGGAACACTAACCGGTAACATCGTTGACTCAAGTCAGGCTGCTATCCCAAGCGCAGCGGTTTCCGCTGAAAACCAGGGCACAAGGCTGACGAGAGAGACGGCCACGAACTCGGACGGAGAATATACACTTGCCACTCTGCCCCCGGGCACTTACACCGTCACCGTCCGAGCGAACGGATTCACATTGCACACGCAAACCGGAGTCCAGGTAAACGCAAACGAGGTCACACGAATCAACGTGACCATGACGGTGGGACAGGTGAATGAAAGCGTCACCGTGTCGGCACAGGCGACCGCTCTCCAGGCGGATCGGGCTGATGTGCGTACAGACCTCACCACCCGGGCTTTGACCGACTTGCCGACTCCGCTGGGAAGAAATTATCAGCTCACTCTGGCGGTGGTCGTACCCGGGGTAAATACTCCGTCGGGCGGAGGTTCGTTCGCAGCGAATCCGTCTCGTGCAGTATCTCTCGGCGTAAATGGAACAACCGGGTGGGGAAACAACACTCGAATCGATGGAACGAGTGCGACCAACTACAACGGCACGTACCCGATGTACACTCCCGCCCTCGATGCGATTGAAACAGTAAACGTCGTCACCAACTCGTTCGACGCGGAACAGGGTTTAGCCGGAGGAGCCGCTATCAACGTGCAAACGAAAAGCGGAACCAATGCGATTCACGGCACCCTCTTCGAATTTCATACGGACCAGCACATCAAAGCGTACGCCTGGGCGGCCGATCGCACGCAACCGCTGCCCAAGTACATTCATAATCAATTCGGAGGGAGCGTTGGCGGCCCTATCAAAAAAGACAAGCTGTTCTACTTCGTCAGCTATCAGGGCACTTACGTCAGACAAAGTACTTCCCTGTACTCAGAGGTCCCAACTCCGGCAATGAAGGCGGGCAATTTGTCCGGGTCAACAACCCCCATCTACGATCCCAGCACAGGAAACGCAAATGGGACAGGCAGAACTCGATTTGCCGGGAACTTGATCCCGATATCCCGCATCGATCCAGCGGCCCAGGCAATCATAGGAACAAACCAGTGGCCGGATCCGAATGTCGCGGGGACAGGCGCGTTCGGCTTAGCGAGAAACTTCCTCAGCGCCGGCAACAACGGGCAGAGCCAAAATCAGTGGGATACAAAGCTGAACTGGAATGCCACGAATAAGCTAAGCATCTTCGCAAGGTTCGGATTCAACGATAACTCCTGGTTTAATCCGCAGCAATACGGCAGCCTGGGAGGTCCCGGATTCAGTCCCTCGAACTCGTCCGTCGGAACAGGCGGCGGTCACATTTATAGCGGAACGCTCTCGGCTACTTACATCTTCACGCCTAACTTAATCGTGGACGCCTACTACGGCTATTCAAGGAATTCGCCCCACACGGCGCAGCAGCGGCTGAATGAAAACCTCGGCTGGACTTTGCTCGGCATTCCTGGGCTGAAGAGTTCGGATGTTCGCGAAGGGGGATGGCCCGCCCTGATGATTGATGGCTTCGGCGCGGCAGGAGTCAATCTTCCCGAAGCGACCATCGGGCCGCACAATAACTTTCAGCCCCAGTCCTATGACAACGTGGAGAAGGAATGGTCGGGAAATGTCACCTGGATCCGCGGCAGCCACAACATACGGGCTGGGATTGACTTCGATCAGCAGCAGGACAATGAAAGTCAGTTGCAGGCAACGTTTTGCACTTATTGCACCGGCGCAGGAGGCTTTCAGTTCTCGCAGGGAACGACGCAGCTGAATGGCGGACCAGCCGGTAACGACTACAATGCATTTGCTTCGTTTCTTTTGGGATTGCCTGCGAATGCAGGTAAAGTGTCGCTCTTTCCACCCCGTTACCAGAACTACAGCAATATATTAGGCACCTATATACGAGACCAGTGGCAGGTTTCCAGGAAGCTGACTCTGACTTACGGCACTCGCTGGGAATACTATCCATTTCCGACCCGCGGCAGTCGAGGGATGGAGTATTATGACCCGCGAACCAACCAGATGGTCATATGCGGAGTCGGAGGCAACCCGGAAAACTGCGGGGTAACCAAAGATACTCACCGTTTCGCCCCTCGCGCAGGTATGGCGTTTCGTTTGACGGAGAATACTGTCATTCGCGCGGGTTACGGCTTGACGAATGATCCCACGAATCTTGGCGGCAACCTGGGTAATCGCCAGAATTATCCCGATATTCTCGCCACCACCATCAACGCGCCGAACAGCTTTTCGTACGCAACGACACTGCGCCAGGGGCTTCCCATTGTCGTGCCGCCTGACTACAGCTCCGGTCGCGTTGCCCTGCCCTTGACCGCGGGCGTGTTCACGGTTGACAACAACAACTACGTTCGCGGGTACGTTCAGTCCTGGAATCTCACTGTGGAACAGAGACTTGGCGGCTGGACAGCGTCGGCGGGCTATGTCGCTACCCGATCAGTCGATCCGATTTTGGCTCTTAACCAAAACTGGTCACCCATTGGGACCGGCACCGGTGGACAAATACTGAACCAGTTGAATCGACGAACTGCAATCACGAACACGATCGGCACCATGGGGACGAACAAATACGATTCGTTCCAGGCGCGTGCGGACCATAGATTCGCGAAGGGATATCAATTCTCTGCGACTTACACTTTCGCCAAGGGTCTCGGATATTCGACCCAGGTCGGGATTCCGGCCTATTATCGATTGAACTATGGCAATCTCAACGGTATCGCAAGAAACACCGTTGGGTTGACCATGATCGCTGATACCCCCTTTGGAAAAGGAAAGAAATGGATGCAGGACGGCGTCGGGTCGAAGATTCTCGGAGGCTGGCAATTGAACGCGATTTCGACGCTACGCAGCGGGACGCCTTTTACCGTTACTGCCTCTAATACGACGCTTAATGCTGTTGCCTCCACTCAGTTCGGAGATTGCCTCAGCAGCCCGCAGCAGATTGGAAATATTTATCAGTGGTACAACCCGTCTGCATTCGCGGCACCCTCGGCGGGACGCTTCGGAACGTGCGGAACGAACAACCTGTGGGGACCGGGTTTGATCAATCTGGATCTGGGTCTGGACCGGGGATTCGCCATAACGGAAAGGATTGGCCTGAAGTTTCGGGCTGAAATGTTCAACGCGACGAATACTGTGCATCATTCGAATCCGAACGGCAACATCAGCAGCGGCACATTTATGCAGGCCCTCGGAATTGCGAATACAGGTCGGGAGGGCATTGACGAACGCACCTTCCGGTTCAGCCTGAGGCTTGCGTTCTAACAGTCTGAACATCTCAGGAGGTGACCATGTCAGGATCCGGTCTGAAACTTACGATTGGCGCAGTGAGTTTGCTTGCTTTTGCTTCAACAAGGGGCTGGGCACAGGACGACGCGATTAAGCCCTCGGCGGACATTCCGCCAGTATTGAAGATTGGCGCTCAGGCACCGGATTTCAATCTTCCGGGTGTTGATGGAAAGACGCACAGTCTGAAAGACTATGCGAGCGCCAAGATCTTAGCCATCGTCTTCACGTGCGACCACTGCCCGGTGGCACAGATGTACGAAAAGCGCATCAAGCAGCTCACGTCGGATTACGCGGATCGCGGCGTCAAGGTTGTCGCAATCATGCCGAATGATCCGAAGGCTATCCACCTGAGCGAACTTGGGCACACCGATTTAAGCGACTCGCTCGAAGAGATGAAGCTGAGAGCGAAGTATCGATCTTTTAACTTCCCGTACCTGTCCGATGGCGCGACGCAGAAAGTGGCCCTGCAGTACGGACCGGTCGCCACACCACACATCTTCATCTTTGATTCCGAGCGAAAGTTGCGATACGAAGGACGAATTGACAGTAATTCTCGTGAAGAACTCGTGACAAAACATGAGGCCCGCGACGCTCTCGACGCGCTGCTGGCGGGTAAACCCGTAGCAGTCGAACACGCTCCCGCGGTCGGCTGCTCCACAAAGTGGGCTTACAAGGAAGCGGGTGCCAAACAGGAGATCGCCGAGGGCGAGAAAGAACCGGCCAGAGTGGAGATGGTCTCGGCCGAACAGCTTAAAACCCTTCGCAAGAATGCGGGAACGGGACGGTTGCTTCTGGTCAACTTTTGGGCGACATGGTGCGGCCCGTGTACGGCCGAGTTCCCCGAATTGCAGAAGATGGTGCGCCAGTACCGAAAGCGCGATCTTGACATCGTTAACGTGAGTATCAATGCACCCGACGAGAAAGAGATGGTACTTAAATTTCTCAATGAGCAGCATGCGATCAACAAAAACCTGCTCTTCAATAGCAACGATCCGGCTGAAGCCGTCCCGGCATTTGAGAGCGATTGGAGCGGAGCGGTTCCCTACACAGCGTTGATCGGCATGAAAGGCGAAGTTCTGTTCAAGAGCGCAGGCGGCATGAATGCGCTCGAGGTTCGGCGGGCGATTCTTAAGAATCTACCCGACGATCGCTACGTAGGGCAGCACGCTTACTGGAACAGCACATTCTGAACCCGCTCCGGGCGAAACTAAGGGCAGGATCAGCGTACTTCGCGGCCGATCGGCTGCTGACGATATTGTCCTTGCTGGTAAACAATCTGGCCCCTCACGATCGTCGTGAGCACCGAACCGGTTACCGTTTCTCCGATATACGGCGACAGTTTGTGGCGAGATGGAATTTCGTCGGCAGAGACCTTAAACGTAGCGTCCGGATCGAAAATTACCAGATCGGCATCCTGTCCCGGAGCGATACTTCCTTTTACCGAACTCAGGCCTGCCAGCGAGGCCGGCTTCTGCGACATCCAACGAACCAGGTCTGTGATGTGGAAGCCCCGATTGCGAGCAGCGGTCCAAATGACCGGCAGGCTCACTGAAAGGGAAATGATGCCGCCCCAGGCACGACGAAAATCGCCGGAATCGCGGCATTTCAATGCAGGGGGACAAGGCGAGTGGTCCGTCGCAATCATATCGATGTCGCCGGAGCGCAGAGCTTCCCACAACAATGCCTGGTTTATGCCTTCCCTGATGGGAGGCGCGCACTTGAACTCGGTATAGCCATCGGGGATGTTTTCGGCCGAGAAGTAAAGGTAATGAGGGCAGGTCTCGACAGTGAGGGGCAAGGCTTGCGCTCGCGCCGTTTCAAGATCATGTAGCCCGGCTGCCGCGGAGAGATGAACGATATGCACCCGACACTGGAATCGTCGGACCAAGTCAATCAGCAAGCGGATCGCTTCGGTCTCGGCACCTTCAGGGCGAGAGTGCAGATAGGTGTTGTATGCGCGCCAATTCGCGTCCTCCAGCCGGTCTGTCGCCTCGGCGATCGGGCCGGGCAATTCAGCATGAGCCAACAGCGGCAAGCCTGTTTCAGCAATCGCCGGCATCGCGTCCGTCAGATGTTCCTGCTCCACCATGCTGAATTCATCCGTCCCTGAAGGAACAAGGAAGCATTTGAATCCCTTTACGCCCGCATCCGCCAGACCCGCAATTTGGCCCGAATTACCCGGAACAGCGCCAGCCCAAAACGCATAGTCGACGGAAGCTTTCCCGGATACCGCCGCGCGCTTCTCTCGCAGAGCTTGCACGCAGGTCGTGCTCGGAATGCAGTTCAGCGGCATGTCAACGATCGTTGTAAAGCCACCCGCAGCGGCCGCCTTGGTTCCAGTCTCAAATCCTTCCCACTCTGTACGTCCCGGTTCATTGAGGTGGCTGTGCACATCAATCAAACCGGGCAGGACCATGTAGTCACCTACATCGGTAATTGGCATGGAGTCGAAGCTTTCGCCGAATGGTGCGATACCCAGGATCTTTCCCCCAGAGATGACAACAACCCCGGGTTGAAGTCCAGAGGGAGTGACGATTCGGCTGGAGCGAACTGCGTGAATACTATTCATTGAGCCACCTCAAGCGGCTAACCGGGCCAAGGCATGAGCCAGCACTCGAACTCCGCTGGCAATGCTTTCGGGCGACGCGTACTCGTCAGGTCGATGGCTCACGCCTTCTCTGCAGGGAATAAAAAGCATTCCGACCGGCGCTATTCGAGCCATGAACAATGAGTCATGATATGCCCTGCTGATCATCGGCTTGTGCGTGAAACCCTGGGCTGCACACGTTTGCATCAAAGACTCAATAATAAACCTTGCGCACGCGGCCGGAGCATCCGCGTTCAGTAGCTCGCTTCGCACACTTACACCCCGTTTGTTGGCAACAGTTTGCGATGCCTGTTCAATCAGGCTCAGGACAACGTTTCGGCGTTCCTGCTCGACATCACGGACGTCGATCTCCAGTTTCACCCGGCTCGGCACACTATTGACCGCACCCGGAAACACATCGCAGATGCCGGTTGTCGCCACCGTGTCCATCACCCCAGTGGACAATGCCGCCGACTCAACGGAAAGAATCAACTCTGCGGCTGCGGTTAATGCGTCTCTGCGTTGCGGCATCAAGACTGCTCCGGCGTGTCCACCTTCTCCTTCTACAACGATCCTGAGGCTCGCAGGCGCGGCGATCTCGGTCACAACGCCGAGCGCAATCCCTTCTCGCTCGAGCGCCGGGCCTTGCTCAATGTGCAACTCTATGAAACCGTCGTAATAAGCCTGCGGAAACTGGACCGTGTTCAGCGCGCCTTCAAAGCCGGCTGCAGACCGGACGCTTTCGAGCGTGCTTCCACCGGAGTCGCGCAAATCGGCAGCATCTTCCGGCGAGAGGACACCGGAAAGCAACCGACTTCCCAAGCAGCCCAGCCCGAAACGGGTGGGCTCTTCCGATGTGAAGAGCAAAAGCTCAATGGATTTTCGAGGCCGGTATCCAGCCTTCTGTAATGCACGAATGGCTTCGAGCCCGCCTAATACGCCGACGGTACCGTCGTAGCGCCCGGAGTTTGGAATAGCGTCGATGTGAGAGCCGGTTCCAATTGCAGGCAGATCGGGCTCCGTGCCTTCCCAGCGCGCGAACGTATTACCTACCGCATCCTCTCGTACGCTGAGTTCCGCCTCACTAAACTTCTCTTTCAGCCATTGCCGGGCGCGGACGTCGGCGGGGGTGAAGACGATCCGCGTCACTCCAGGCGGTTCCGCGTCCGAGAATTTTGCCAGTTCCTCCAACTCAGTGATTGTTCGGTCCACATCGACCACGATATTCATGTTCAAAGGGCAACCCGGGCCACGGGATGCCGGTTCCAGTCTTTATAAATCAGGTACCGGGCCGGTTTCTTTCCTAGAGCGCCGAACCATTGCGGACAGTAAGGAGCCATCCAGATGAAGTCGCCCGCCGAGACCGGATACCAGTAGTCGCCCAACCTGTAAACGCCGCCACCATCGAGCATAAGCAGACCATGCTCCATGACGTGCATTTCGACGGCGGCGAGAGAGGCTCCCGGCTGGAATGTCATTGTGTTTACAGCGAAGTCATATTCGATGCCAGCTGGTATGAGAGATCTTACCTGAAGGTCCTCATCCCCCAGCAACGCTTGGGCTTGTATCCGGTCTTCCGATCCATGAAACGCACGCGGCACGGCACAGTCTTCGAGCTTCTCATATTGCTTCTCGATGACGACGATTCGGCTCTTCTCCTCCGCAACCACTGCGGTCAAATCACCAGGAGGCATATACGCGTAGCCGCCCCTGTTCAAAACGTTCCCGTCCGTGCCGCTGAGAGCTACGCTTCCCTCGAGCACATACAGGAAGCGTTGTCCGCTTGCCGGACCTAATTGTCCGCGAGGCTCCATCTCCGCCGTGTATTCGGTAAAGCCGGCGCCCGAAGCAGGCCCTGTGTGCACAATCGCGGTGCAGTCCTTCATGCCGGGCAAGCTCGCGCGGACGAACGTGTCAGGAGTCTGCAGGATGTGATCTCTTCGGTACGCGGTCCTGGTGGATCCGAATGCATGTATGCAGCTCATTACCCCTGCCGAAACTCTTGCGTGCTCAGCTGCTCCAGGAAAGCCGCGCCAACGCGTAGCGCGCATTGGACATCTTCAATCCGGACAGTTTCGTCGGGATGGTGGCTGATACCACCAGGAGAACGAAGAAAGATCATGGCAGCGGGAATATGCTCGGCGATGGTCATGGCGTCGTGCCCCGCTCCGCTCACCATGCGATAGGGTTCGATCCCCGCGCTGACAAATGCTTTTTCCGTCGAAGCAAGTAAGCGTCTATCCATCGGTACTGCACGTCCATTCAACTTGATTGAATACTCCATCGTGAGATTTCGGGCCAAAGCTATGCCTTCCGCTTCTTTGAGCAGCATTTCGGTGTTCGCCTCGCGGATGGCGTCGCTCGGATGGCGGACGTCCAGAGTGGCCCTTGCTTCCCCTGGAATGACGTTAGCTGCCCCGGGCAACGATTGTACAACTCCTACCGTCGCGACGAGCCCTTCAACCGAACGTGCGACCCGTTCGACCGCCGAGATCCATTCGGCCGCGCCAGCCAGCGCATCTTGCCTCATGTGCATGGGCGTAGTTCCGGCGTGGTTCGCCTTTCCCCGGAACGTGACGGAGGCGCGAGTCTGCCCCGCAATAGCAGTGACCAGGCCGAGCGGCAGGCCCAAGGTATCGAGAACGGGTCCCTGCTCAATGTGGAACTCCAGGAACCCTGCTGGTGGTTTCGGTTCGTCTGCGGTTGCGGTTGCGGACGGCACGTCTATGCCAAATCGGCGGATAGCTTCTGCCACAGCTACGCCGGACTTATCTTCCGTAGCGAGCAGATCTTCCGCGAGCCAACCTGACCAGCCGCGGCTCCCGATGAAGGGGACGCCGAAGCGAACGCCTTCTTCTTCGGAAAACCCAACGACCTCTAACGGGAAGGGCAGCCGTCTGCTTTGGAGCGACTCGACGAGTGAGATCGCAATCGCAACGCCTAGAACTCCGTCGAACGCCCCCGCATTCGGCACAGTATCGAGATGAGAGCCGATGACAAATCGTGGGGCGTCCTCGATCATGCCGGGATAAAACCCGCGAAGATTTCCCACCCCGTCAACCGCGACGGTCATGCCGGCCTGTTCCATCCACGATCGCAGAAACCTGTGGCAATCATGCATTGCGTCACAAAGAAATGTGCGCGTCGTTCCCTCAGGTGTTTCGCTGAAGAGCGCCAGCTCACGGCAGCGGGACACAACCTGCTGTGCCGTGAATAACGTACTCGGGGCCGTCTCCATGCTTGTGCCAGTATGCCAGCCGTCCCCACTGCCGACGCAGGCAGATCCGAACGTAATCAAGTAGAGCAACGGGCATCTACTTATTCATGAAGAGTACGCTGTGGAAGATTGCTCCAATAGCTGCGTTCGCGCTGGTGAGCATTGGTTGCGGCGGGGAACCCGGGCATCACGGGACGCCGAGCGATCCGAACGAGCAGCAAGGCAATCCGAAAGCGCAACCAGAGAAAAGCATCAACGGAAAGCCCGGGGATCAGCCATCCAGCGACAAGACCAGTAGAGATCCGCATACCCTTAAGTAGAGGAGTTCTCAGCTCCCATTTAGTAGAAAGATTTTACGTTTTCAATTGCAAGCTTCGGTCGCCATTCATCATCACAGGCGAGCTTGGGAAGATATCTCTGACCGCTTCCTTCGGCTGTTTCTCCTTGTCGACGCACTCAGCCTAGTCGCTCCCGCTGTTGCCGTCGTTTGGCAGCTCGCCTTATCGCGTGGGTTCCGAGTACCGCTATCGCCATCAGAGCCGCTGGCTCTTGCGCTCGCGATTTGGAGCTTGTATGCTGCCGACCACGTTCTCGACGCGCGACGGAAAAGGTCCTCACCCTGGGAACTTGGGCGCAAAGCGTTCCACAGGCTACATTGGCCAACAATGGCTGCGCTTGCCTGCTGTAGCGCGATCGGATCCTTCGGTATTGCCGTGTTGTCTTTACCGCCCGCTACCCTTGCCGGGGGCATCGCCGTCAGTGTTTTCGTTTTGGTCTATTTCGCTTCGGTTCATTCCCTGCCTTTTCGGTGGCGTGGTTTTTGGCCGCGCGAAGCCGTCGTGGCTCTCGGTTTCGGACTTGGCACGTTTGTGCCGCTCTGGACGGAAGGCGGAACCCTGCTGCTCGTGCTCATGCCTGTATGCGCCGTCTTCTTTCTGCTTTGCTGGCTCAATTGCTGCGCGGTGGAAAGTTGGGAATGGCTGCGGTGTGGCTCCCCACCGGAACAGATGCCGCATGCCTCAACGCGATGGATCGGGCGACACATGTCGCCACTGGCCATTTGTGTTGCCACCGGCTCGTTGCTCATCGCCCGTTGGTGGGGTATTGGCTATGCTCTGGGCCTGGCGGGCTTCTCGAGTGGGGCGGCCTTGTGTCTGCTCGCCCGGGTCCAGGAGTTCCTTTCAGATTCCGTGGTCGGGGTCAGCGCCGATCTCGCCCTCTGTGCACCACTCCTGCTTCTTGCAGTACATCGAATTCCTTGAACTGCGATCGCATAGCCCGGGCTTATCGCTGGATGGAATACTTGACATTCGGTCCGGCGCTCCACAGGCGGCGTTGCGAGTTTCTGAACGAGATCACTTCCGCGCGCATGGTGCTGGTCCTCGGCGATGGGGACGGGCGATTCACCGCCGAATTTCTGCGACACAATCCCGCAGCCCTCGTTGATTCTGTCGAGAGCAGCCCGACTATGTCGCGGTTAGCTGCCGAGCGTATCGCTCAATCTCCGAACGGCCCGGCGAGAGTTCGGCAATTGCAGGGAGACGTTCGTGCAGCCCGGTTGTACGGCCGTTATGATCTCGTGATCGCTCATTTCTTTCTGGACAGCTTCACAACGGAAGAACTGCAAACACTCATCCCGCGGATTGCAGCCCATGTCATTCCGGGGGCGCGATGGCTCATCTCCGAATTTCAGATCCCGGCCTCCGGACTTCGCCGATATGTGGCAAAAGTTGTGGTGAAGGCGCTTTACGTGAGCTTCGGTTTGCTGACCGGTCTCAAAGCCGCTCGATTGCCGAACTATGGAACAATCTTAGAAGCGAGTGGCTACCTTCGAACAGCCTCGAAGACAGGAATTGCCGGCCTGCTTGTCTCTGAGATGTGGGAACATGTCTGATCCGCCCCGGTGCGCAGCCACCTCTTAGGCGTGCTCGAGGGCCATCCGCCGCTCCGATTCCTCCGGTTGTTTTTCCTTCCCCTCGAACATGCCATAGAGCGTCGGAACCACTAACAGCGTCAGGAGCGTGGACGTGACCAGCCCGCCAATAACGACGATTGCGAGAGGCCGCTGAATCTCCGAACCCGGACCTTTCGCGAACAGGAACGGGACCAGTCCGAGTGCGGCGACCATAGCGGTCATCAGGACAGGGCGCAATCGCAACTTAGCCCCCGTGACAACCGCCTCACGCTGTTCCATCCCGTTTTGCCGCAGGTTCCTGATGTACGAGACCAGAACGACACCATTCAGGACGGCGATGCCCCACAGCGCAATGAAGCCTACCGACGCGGGCACGGACAGATATTCGCCTGTGACAAACAGCCCCACGATCCCACCGATGGATGCGAACGGCAGCACTGTAATGATCAGCGCAGCAAAACGAAGCGATCCGAACAGCAGGAACAAAAGGAAGAAGATCGCGGCCACCGTGATCGGGACGATGATGGACAGATGTTGAAGCGCGCGAGTCATGTTTTGGAACTGTCCGCCCCACGTAATCGAATAACCGCTCGGCAGGGGCACTTGTGCGCGGACCTTCTGTTGGAGTTCTGCGACAAAACCACCCAGATCGCGGTCCTGCACGTTCACTCCAATGACGATCCGCCGCTTCGCCATGTCCCGGTTGATCTGTGCAGGGCCCTCCACCAGCTTTACGTCTGCCAGATCTTCCAGTCGGACCCTGGCGCCATCAGGAGAGGTAAAAAGGATGTTCTTGATGTCGTCCTCGCTGTTACGAAGCGCCTCAGGCAGACGGACGACCGCCTGGAACCTTCGTTCACCTTCATAGATTTCCGTGGATGCCTTGCCCGCCACTGCAGTTTCGATGACGTCATTCACATCCGCCGCGTTCAACCCGAAACGCGCTATTGCTCCACGATCGATCTGAATATTCAGGTATTGCTGACCACCGACACGGTCCACGCGAGAGTCTCTGAAGCCCTTCACTGAGTGCGCCACTCTGGCAATGTCGTTGGCCTTTTCGATGAGCACATCGAGGTCGTCACCGAAAAGCTTCACGGCCACGTCCGCGCGAACGCCCGTGACCATCTCATCGACGCGATCCGAAATCGGCTGGGCCATCACAAGATTTACGCCCGGCAAAACCGAGAGACGCTTCCGCATTTCGTCGGCAATCTGGTCCTGCGTCCAACCATCTTTCCGTTCTTCGATCGGGACCAGAGTCGCCATGACGTCGGTTTCGTTGGGACCTGCGGGGTCGGCCGGTGACTCTCCGCGGCCAAGACGCGAAACGACCTTAGACACATCGGGAACTCCACGAATGATCTTGATGGCTTGCATCTCCATCCTGAGCGATTCATCGAGCGAGATATTCGGCACGCGATCGAAGTTGGGCGACAGCGATCCTTCTTTCATCTCCGGGATAAACGACGTACCGAGGAATGGGAACAGCGCCACCGACCCGGCAAAAATCAGGAGAACAGCAAAGATCAGCTTCTTGCTGTTACTCAGAGCCAGCTGGAGCAGGTAGAGGTACGGCCGCTTGATACTTGCAACCACCCAGGTATCATGCTCTGACCCGCCTTTCAGCAAAAAGGATGCGAGCACAGGCGAAAGGGTCAAAGAAAGTATCAGTGAAATCGCAAGCGCGATCGCGATGGTGTAAGCCAACGGCGCGAACATCTTCCCTTCCATGCCCTCGAGAGTCATCAGTGGCAGGAACACGAGAATGATGATGCTGACGCCGAAGATGACTGGTGTAGCCACATCGCCTACTGCATCGAGGATGACTTCTGTTTTCGATTTGCGATGACTATGCCCAAGATTCGCAAAGATGTTCTCAACCACAACAACTGATCCATCCACCATCAGACCGATGGCAATTGCCAGGCCTCCGAGCGACATGAGATTGGCGGACAAACCGTAATGGTTCATCACAACGAATGTCAACAAAGGCGTCAGGATCAGTGTTCCGATGACGATAATGCTCGAACGCAAGTCGCCGAGGAACAAGAACAGGATCACCACGACAAGTACGATCCCTTCCTCAAGCACCTTGCTCACCGTATGCAGGGCTGCATCCACGAGATCAGACCGGTCGTAATAAGGAACGATTTTGAGGCCGCGAGGGATGGCTCCTCCGTTGTTGATCTCGTCCACCCGCTCCTTCACACGACTGACTATCTCTTTCGCGTTTCCACCGGCGATCATCATCACAATGCCGCCGACGGACTCGGTATACCCGCCCTTCACCATCGCGCCATAGCGAATTTCCTCACCGAAGCGCACCTCGGCCACGTCCCGGACGTAAACGGGTGTTCCGCGTACTTCTTTCAACACGATGTTCCGAATATCGTCAAGGTTCCGAATCAGGCCGATGCCGCGGATCAGGTACTGCTCGGCGTGTTGGGGCAGAATTCCACCCCCGGCATTTGCATTGTTGCGAGCTAGCGCGTCGTAAACGTCTTTGATCGTGAGCCCGTAAGACCGGACCTTCACGGGATCCACTAGCGCTTGGTACTGCTTGACATAGCCGCCTGTAGAATTGATTTCGGCAACGCCCGGAATGGAACGCAGGAGCGGGCGCACTACCCAATCCTGAATGGTCCGGCGCTCCACCAACTCGTCTTTTGTCAGCGGCTTCTCTCCGTCATGGGGACCGTCGAGCGTGTATTGATACACCTCACCGAGGGCACTCGACACAGGCCCCAGCACTGGACTGATGCCTGTGGGCAGCTTTTCGCGCACTTCGGCCAGCCGCTCCATCACCAGTTGCCGTTCCAGATACACGTCACGGTTATCCTCGAAGACGAGAGTGATTAACGAAAGTCCCGGCTTGTTCAAGGAGCGCATCTCGGTCATTCCCGGCAGACCCGTCATCGCGATTTCGATGGGAACCGTGACGAAGCGCTCTACTTCTTCAGGCGAACGTCCCGGAGCTTCCGTTGCCACCTGTACCTGGACGTTCGTGACGTCTGGGAACGCATCAACGGAAAGGTGACGTGCGGCATTCACGCCGAAACCCACGAGACACAACGCGACGACCAGGATGACAAGCCGCTGTTTCAGCGCGCTCGCCACAAGGGAGCGGAGCATGCTTACGCTCCTCCCTGCAGCGCTTTCTTGCGCTCGTTATTAACATGGAAAGCACCGTCGAGCACGACCGTTTCGTTTGGTTCGACGCCGGCCGTGAGTGCTCGCACGTCACCGAATTCCCCGCCCAATTCAACTTCGCGGAGGACGAAGGTTCTCGGACCCGTTTGAATGAACACGTTGTCGCGGTTGTTTTCCCGAACAACGGCGGTGACGGGAACGACACGTTCCCTCTGGACCCGATCCTTCAGTTTCATGGTGGCGAGCATTGCCGGCTTGTAACGGCCTTTCGGATTCGAGACGTTCATCCGCACTTTCACCGTGCGGCTCTCCGGATTCACTGTGGCACTGACAAACGCGAGATGTCCCACGATCGGCTCGCCCGGAAACGCAGCGGCCTCAGCCTCCACGGTTTTTCCGACGGCCACGTCGCCCGCGTTCTGCTCAGGGATGTCCGCAACCAGCCATACGGTCGACAAATCCGCGAGAAGGAACGCCACTTCGGCGGGCTGGACAATCTGACCAACGGTTACGCTCCTCTCGAGCACAGTGCCATCGATACTCGCCGAGATCTCGTACCTCGAGTTGAGCTTACGGCTGGATTCGAGGTCGCGAATGGAATCTTCGGACATGCCGAGCGCCTGGAGCTGCTGACGCAGAGAAGACACTTCGGCCGTCGCTTGGACTAACTCCGCCTGTCGCCGCTGCTGTTCGGCGGTTCCAATTACATCCGCATCCAGGAGTTGTTTTCCCCGTTCTACGGCGCGCTCTGACAGGCTCTGTTGAGATACTGCCTTCAAAAATGCAAACTGGGCGTCAGATAGATCGGTGCTATAGAGGATGGCAAGCGGCTGCCCTCGTTTGACTCGTTCGCCCTCAAATGCCAGTAACTCGGCGATACGCCCCCGGACTGGAGATCCTACCCGCGCCTGGCGAGTGGCATCGGCCTCTATGCGGGCAGCTACATCGAGCGTCTTTGCGACCTCGCGCCACTCGGGTTGCCCGACTTTCAATTGGCTGCGCAGAGTGGGCGAGACCTCGATCTTCAGAGGGTCGCTCGGCGCCTGGTTCTCAGATTTTGCTGCTTCCGCCTTCTTCGGTCCGCAGGCGGACGCAAATAGAAGAGCGCCGGCCGTTACCGCGAAAAGAGAGGTCCGCACGGAATGAGAAACGTGTTTCATCTCACCGCTCCCAATTCCTGCAGATTGATAAGTGCATTTTCGCGCTCGTACTGCGCATCAAGAAGATCTCCCCTAACTCTTTGTAAGACTCGCTGTGCGTCGAGAACTTCGATGATTCCTCGAGCACCTAATCGATATGCCGCTTGTGCTGCTTCTACCGCAGCATTCGCCTGGCGAAGCGCGCCGGACTCGAATGATTTCACCTGCTGGTCCGCAACCAGGTACTGACCGTATGCGCTTTCAAGCGCCGCCGTCAGTTCCAGCCTGTGCTGAGTCAAGGTCGCTTCGGCCCGCGTGATCGATGCGGCGGCTTCGGCAATCGGCCCCTTTCTTCTGTTCACTATCGGAAGCGGAATGGAAAACCCGAATTGCGAGAAGCGCAGGTCCGGCTGAATGTTGTAGGCGGCGTCGAGGCCAAACTCTGGAAGCCGTTGCGCCTTTTCGCTGTCCAATTGGGCCCTCGCGCGCTCCACTTCTGTTCTTCCCTGGACCATGACAGGATGGTTGGCCAACATATTCGAGCGAGCGGTATCCAGAGGAGGAAGCCCAATGGAGTTATTGAGATTCCCTTCAGGGAAAATGTTCTCCGCCAGTGGCGCGCTGACTGCGGCCCTCAATGCGGACAACCCAGCCACGTAGAGCAGCCTGGCTGTCTTCACCGCGTTCTGCCCGATGGCGATCTCTGCTTCGGCGCGAGTAAGCTCCAGCTTTGCCGCTTCTCCCACATTGACTTGAACTCCGGTTCGGCGCCTCAAATCCTCCAACAGCCGGAGATTCTCTTCTGCGTGGTCGATCTCTTCTCGTCTCCGAAGCACTTCGTAGAAAGCATGCTTCACATCCGCTCTGACTGCCAGACGCACGGCAGCAACCCCGATTTCGCTGCTCGTCCGTCCCAGGTCGGCCACGCGAATTCTGGTTCGACGGACGTTTGGCATCTCGATAATCTGAGAAATCCCATACTGCTGGAGAAGCCCTGGGATACCCGGGGTGGTTATCGGACGAGCACTCTGCCTACCCTCAGAAAACGAAACACGCGGGTTTGGATAGGCGGAAGCTGTTTGTATCGCGGCCCGGGCGCCCTGCACCTGAGCCGAAGCGCCCTGCAGAATCGGGCTGTATTTTTCAGCCAGGTCAAGCGCCTGATCAAGAGTCAGCTTCGGCCCGCCATCCTGAAGTTGCGGGTCGGTTGATGAGTTCTGAGTTTCCTGTACAGATGGGCTCTCAAATTTTGCAGTGAGTTGGGTGACGTCTCCTGGCGCGAGAAGCAGCGCGAGCAGAGACGCGAGGCAAAGCGTCACGCGTGTCTTAAGTGCAATTTCCATTCCGTTGCTAACCTATTGATTTAACTTCCAGCAAACCTGTTTACTGTCCGATATGGGGCAATCTATGGGACACTTATTGGACCATATAGGACAGCCTGCACGTATTTACAAGGAGTTAGGCCCGGCAACGTAATTGCGTGAAGCGAGGCAAGGGGGAACGGGTTCTGCTCGACAGGACGGAAACTACTCGGGGAGAGCTGAATCAGCTTCCGGGATTCAGGAATATCGTCGGGCGGTGTCCCGGCCTTTTGAAAGTACTCGAATTGTCGGCGCGTGTCGCGAACCGACAGACGCCGGTCTTGATCATCGGTGAGACGGGAACTGGTAAGGACTTGCTGGCTCGTGCAATCCACCAGAACAGCCGCGCGCGCGATGGATCTTTCACAAAGATTACCTGCGGGATGCTAAGCAGTGGATCCGAAAACCCACTTCTTCACGGCCCAGCACCGGGACCACTCAGCACGTTATACCTGGACGAAGTGACTGAGTTGCCGCCACATGTCCAGGTGGAGTTGACGCATCTGTTGCACGACCCTGAAGACGGCAGAGGAGAAGATACGCATCGATCGGGGATCCGGGTGATCGCCTCCACCTCACTGCATGGAAATCTCGTAAACGAAGCAAAACTCCGTGCCGATCTCTATTACCGTCTTTCGGTTCTTCCTCTTCACCTTCCTCCCCTGCGCGACCGGAAGGAAGATTTGCCGGAGCTGGTCGATTTCTTGGCTGACCGGCTATCGAAGCGGCACGGGGTAAACGAAACGTCCATCGCCTCTGCCGTCCGCGAGCGATTTACGCGTTATCATTGGCCCGGAAACGTCAGAGAGCTTGAGAATGTCGTCGAACGTATGCTCCTGCTTGCCGCCGATTTCGAATTCTCTGAGCAGGAGCGATCCGTCGACTTACTCGTAACCGGAGAGACCTCACGCGGTTCTTTCTCTGTTGGTCTACCAGAAAACGGCGTGAGTCTCGCGAAGATTGAAAGAGATCTCCTGGTGGCCGCGCTCGCGAAATTCGGTGGCAATCAAACAAAAGCCGCCCGTTATCTCAACATCAGCAGAAGAACGCTGATCTATCGAATGGGAAAGTACAGCTTGCGCACGGTGAATAGCACCGAACACAATTAGCTCTGCGGTAACTTACCTGTGTCCCAACCGCCGCCCAGCGCCTTAACCAGCAGAACGCTAGCGTCCATGCGGCGTCTCATTAGATCGACCTCAGTCCGCTGATTGGACAACGCGATCGTTTGCGCTGTGATTACTTCGAGGTACGTTACGATACCTCCCTTATAACGATTGACCGCGAGCTGAACCGAGTTTTCCGCAGAGGTTGTCGCCTGATGCTGCTTCGCGGCTTCCTGTTCAAGAACTCGCAATGCAGCCAGATTGTCTTCAACCTCACGGAAAGCAGTGAGCGCCGACTCCCGATATCGGGCGACATACTCATCGTACGCGGCCTCGGAGATTTCTAACTGTGCCCGGCGCCGGCCGAAGTCGAGAACTGTCTGGCTTAGCTCGGGCCCGATTGCCCAAAGACGGCTGGGCCAGGTAAACCAGTTGACGATGCTGCCGCTTTGGAGACCGCCGGTTGCTGTGATCACAAGGCGCGGGTAGAACGCGGCCTTAGCAATGCCGATCTCCTCGTTTGCGGCTGCAAGCTGTCGTTCCGCAATGGAGATGTCGGGGCGCCGCTCTAACAACTGCGAGGGAACGCCGGTTGGAATGACCGGAGGAACACGCTTCAGTGGCGCTATCGCAAGCTGGTACTCCTCCGGATTTTTCCCTATGAGGACAGCGATCGCATGATTGAACTGAGCACGAGCTTCGTCGATATCGATTCTCTGAGCCTCTGTCTGTCGGAGCTGCGTTTCGGCTTGGGCCACTTCAGCTCTGGAAGCGAGCCCCCCATTGAAGCGGTTTTGAGTTAGTTCCAGTGCCCGTTGGAAAGCAGCAATATTGTTGCCCAAGAGCTCTCGCTGAGCATCCAGGCTCCGCGCCTCGAAGTAGTCCATCGCCAATTCACTCTGAAGTACGAGTTTCACGTTTTCCAGGTCGGCCGCGGATGCTTGATACTGTTCGCGAGCTGCCGTGATCCCCCGTCGAATACGCCCCCACAGATCGGCTTCATACGACAGATCAACCGGCAAGACGAAGTTGCCGAAGGTAGCTCCTCGCGCTGTTAAGGAGCCTGTAGGGCTATTAGCGGAGAGGTGGTTCGAGGAGATAGCCGGACCGACAGTCAAGCTGGGAAAGAGCGAACTGCGATTAATGCGCACGGCAGCTCGCGCCTGGCGGAAACTTGCTTCTGCGGCGCGAACAGTTTGATTCGCACCCGCAACCTGAACTTCGAGCGCGGAGAGTTCAGGTTCATTGAAAAGCTCCCACCAGTTGCCTCGGATAGCGGCATCACTAGGATGTGCCGCCTTCCATTCGGCCGATTCCTGCAAGCTCGCCGGCGGCTGTTCGCTATAACCGGGCGCCGCAGGCACCTTGGGCTTCGTGTAATTCGGTCCCACGGTACAACTCGTGAACAGACCGCTAATCACGAGGATTGTAAATCCGAGCTTCCGATTCATTGACTTCACTTCTCCTTTACTACTCGCCACTGGATTTTGATTGTTGGGTTTGAACTTGTTCGCCTGCTCTAATCGAGTCGCTCGGATTGACAATCACGGCGTCATCCGAACCGATTCCGTTTACCACTTCAACTGAGTCCCCGAAGTCATGCCCCAGCGTCACAGGAACGAGAACTGTTTTGTTGTCTCGTACCAGCGCAACCTGAAGGCCTTCCGCGCGAAAGAGCAGAGCGTTCGCCGGAATGGTAACACCACGCGTCTTCGAAGGCAGCTTGAGGTGAACGGATACGTAAGAACCGGGCAGGAGCTGTCCCGACGGATTCTTGACATCTACCTCCACAAGCAGCGTTCGTGACGTAACGTCGATGGCGTTCGAGTTTCGGACTAAGGTTCCGGCGAATTTGTTGCCCGGATATTCTGCCAGCGTTACATAAGCGTCCAGACCTTGTTTGGTTGCCCTGGAATAAGCCTCCGGCACATTGACGTAGACTCGCAGAGTCGAGTTGGCTGCCAGGTGAAAAAGCTCCTTGCCCGGAGTATTAGCACCGGCGTTGATCAACGCGCCGACATCCACGTTACGCGCGGTAACAATCCCGTCGAAGGGCGCATAGACCCGCTCGTAGCCCACGGTCTCTTCTAATCGCGCCACATTGGCTTTCGAGGACTCGACCGTCGCCTGCCTCGCTGCCGCGTTTTGTACAGCGTTGTCGACGTCTTGTTTCGCAATCGAATCTTGTTTCAGGAGCCCGCTATACCGCTCGGCTGTAATTTCAGCCAACTTCAGGTTGGCTTCGTCTGTCGCTAACTGGGCGCGCGCTTGCTGTAGCTGCTGATTCAGCTCGGGCGCTTCGATCTCGGCAAGCAGTTGCCCTTTCTTCACCCGTGCTCCGATATCGACGTGCCAAGCCTTCAGGTAGCCGCTCGCGCGAGCCCAGATCGGAGTATCGACAAACGCCTGCATGTTACCGGGAAGCACGATTTCATCGGCACCGGCTCCAGCCGCGGGATGGATAACCGTTACAGTGGGGACGGCCATCGCAAGCGCGTCTTTTTGAAGACCTGATTTCGCTTCCGCGCGAGAATTGATGCCCGTAATGACAAGGTATCCAAGCACCGCCGCAACGAGTACCAGCAGGACAAGCAAACCTCGCAGCTTTGCCCCTTTCCGTGGCGGCTCATTAGGAAGCGCCGATTTCGGTGATATCACGCTTTCCGCTACTTCTCTCTGTTCCATTATTGTGCTCATTTCTGATCATTCCTACCGTCTGCTGAATAGTTGTTCGGGGCTGACTTCCGGTGCCGTTTGTCTCTTCTTCGGACTCGAATGAAGCAGGCTGAATACCGCCGGAACAAACAGGAGAGTCGCCGCCGTTGCACATAACAAACCACCGATCACTGCGCGCCCAAGCGGAGCATTCTGTTCCCCGCCTTCACCCAGGCCGATCGCCATGGGAATCATTCCGATGATCATGGCGAGCGCCGTCATGATGACCGGTCGGAACCGGGTCGATCCAGCTTCGAGCGCCGCCTCTAGCGGACTGCCATGCGATGCGAGCCGGTCCTTCGCAAAACTGACCACCAGAATCGAATTAGCGGTGGCCACACCCATACACATGATCGCGCCGGTCAGTGCCGGGACGCTGATGGTCGTGTGCGTCATGAAGAGTATCAACACGATGCCCGCGAGTGCTGCCGGCAGAGCAGTAATGATGATGAAAGGATCCAGCCAAGATTGAAAGTTCACCACGATTAGTAGGTATACAAGGACGATGGCGCCGAGCAATCCTCCAATTAGGCCGATGAACGAGCTGTGCATCGTCTCAACCTGACCGCGGACAGTGACCTGCGACCCTCTTGGCAGGAATCGCTCATTGTCTTTGACCACCTTGTTGAGAGCAGTGCTCACGGAACCTAGATCAGTGCCCTGGACCGAACCGAAGATGTCCACCGTTCGCCGGATGTTGTAGTGCGTTGCCACCGCGGACTCAGTCGACCGCGAGATGTCTGCTATGTCGCTCAGAATCTCGGGCTGCTTCAGACCTGGCCCGCTCACCGGGATGTTCCGCAAATCCTGTAATGACTGAATGGCATATTGCGGTGTCTGGGTGACCAGGTTGTAGCTGACGCCATTCGTCGGGTTCAGCCAGAACGTGGGTTGCGTTTGGAAGCTGCCGCTGAGTGAAGTCAGGAAGTTCCGCGCCAGGTCTCCCTGCGTCAAACCACTTCCGGCTGCCTTTGTCCGGTCGACCTGCAGATGAAGCTTAGGCTGATCGAAGACTTGATGGACATGGAGGTCCACGGCTCCTGGAATGCGCTGCAGCTGCGGAAGAATACGGCTTGCAAAATCCCGGCTCTGCCGAACGTTGTTCCCGACAATCTGAATATCGATCGGTGCGGGAAGGCCAAAATTCAGGATTTGCGTCACAATGTCCGCAGGCAGCATGTAAAAGGTCGCGTCGGGGAATTCTCTGGGCAGCGTCGTCCGCAACGTCTTCACGTAATCCGCAGTCGGGCGATGCTTTTCGGCTAACGAGACGAGGATGTCGCCGTCTCCTGTGCCAATCTGGCCGGAGTTACTGTAAGAAAGATTCATTTGGCTGTAAGGCAGCCCGATGTTGTCGAGCATCGTGGAAAGCTCTTCTTTCGGAATCTGACGACGAATCGATTGATCCACCTCGTCGAATAATCGCGCCACTTCTTCAATCCTGGTTCCTGTCTTTGCTCGAACGTGAAGTCTGAATTGACCGGTATCCGTCGATGGGAAGAAGTCCTGTCCAAGGAAGGGGAGCAGGAGGAAAGCCGAACAGCAAACGAGCAGAAACACCGGGACGAAGAGCTTCCGCCGGTAAACGAGCGTGGTCAGGATCCCCTGGTACTCACTTCGCAATCGCTCGAACCCACGTTCAAACGAACGTTGGAACAATACGAGCGGGTTACGGGTCCTCTTGGTCAAATGCTCCTTCGCGCGCAGCAGATACATTGCCATCGTCGGGACAAGAGTTCTTGAGAGAACGTAAGACGCAATCATTGCGAACACAACGGCTTCGGCCAAGGGAACGAACAGGTATCGCGCTACTCCCGAGAGGAAGAACATGGGGAGGAACACGATACAGATACATAAGGTGGAGACCAGGGCCGGAACGGAGATCTGAGCGGCGCCCTCTAAGATGGCCTCGTGAAGACTGTAGCCTTCTTCAAGGAAACGCTCGATATTTTCGATCGTTACCGTCGCATCGTCCACCAGGATTCCCACCGCCAACGCGAGCCCGCCCAAGGTCATAATGTTGATCGTTTCGCCGAGCGCGCTAAGAATCAAAACCGACGTCAGGATGGAGAGCGGAATCGAGATCGCAATGATCAGCGTGCTACGCCAGCTGCCGAGGAAGATCAGAATCATGATTCCCGTCAGACAAGCGGCGAGAATTGCTTCCCGGACGACACCCGTAATCGCAGCCCGCACGAAAATTGACTGATCGGCAAGAGGCTGAATCTTCAAAGCAGCCGGCAAAGTAGACGCCACCCGGGGGAGTATGTTCTTGATGCCCTGAACAACGTCGAGCGTGGAAGCACTACCCGCCTTTAGAACGCTGACGAGAACGCCTCGCTGACCATCGCGGCGAATGATGTTGGTCTGCGGCGCAAAGCCATGCCTGACGTTCGCTACGTCGCGGACATAGATGGTCGAATCGTTCACGACCTTGATGGGGAACTCGCTGATCTCGGCCACCGTCTGCGGGCTGTAGTTCATGTCGACGTCATATTCGAACTGGCCGATTTTCGCCGTTCCCGAGGGCAGAATCAGGTTCTGATTGGCTACGGCTGTCACGACTTCATACGGCGACAGACCTTTCGCCTGCAGTTGAGCGGGGTTTAGATCGATCATCACCTGCCGCTGTTTTCCGCCGTAAGGATAGGGAACGACTGCTCCGGGCACCGTCACGAGCTGAGTACGGAGAAAGTTCATCGCAATGTCGTTCAGGTCCTGCTCCTGCAATCCCTTGCCGGACAACGCAAGCTGCACAATAGGTACGCTCGAGGCGTTGTAGCTCAGGATGATCGGCGGGTTGATGCCGGCCGGCATCTGCTTCAGAATCGTTTGCGATACCGCAGTTACCTGGGCGACACCCGTGGTCGGGTTTGCGTACGGCTGCAGGAAGACCTTAACAACGGCAGTTCCATTTAGGGTCGTTGATTCGATGTGCTCAATATCATTGACCGTCGTCGTAAGAACCTTCTCGTAGACGGTAGTGATACGACCCTCGAACTCTTCCGGATTGAGGCCGGTGTACGTCCAGATAGCCGAGATGACCGGGATGTTGATGTTCGGGAAGATGTCCGTCGGCGTCCTCATGATGACAATCGGACTGACGAGGAGGATCAGTAAGGCGAGAACAATGAAGGTGTACGGACGGGATAGCGCGACCTTGACAATCCACATTCAAGAACAAAGATTATTTCGAGTACTAAGAAGTTTCGTAAATCCGCAACTTTAGGCAAATTTTTGCGTCTGCAACATTGACCGCCTTCTTCGTGCGAGGGCGGAGGGGATGGATGGACGTTTCTAGCAGCAAACAACAGAACGAAACTAGTACAAGTAGGGGGCGGGGGCGGCCTCGTTCCGAGGTAAGCCGGCAACGGATTCTGGACGCGGCATTGGAGACGCTCCAAGTTGCCGGGTTCGCCGCTTCAACGACCGATTCGATCGCCGAACGGGCGGGCGCAAGCAAAGCGACTATCTATCGATGGTGGCCGACGAAAGCGTCTCTGCTGGCGGAAGCACTCCGCGAAGCCGTGGCCGAGGAAGTACCGTTCCCCGAGACCGGGGACCTCGCCACCGACATCGACCTTCAGCTCCAGAACTTCATCGGACTCCTGGGGGGGCGCCTGGGCCGGGCGTTTAAGGCGTTCGTAGGAGCAGCGCAGAGCGATCCGGAGGTCGCCGCCGCATTCCTGGAAGAATGGGTCAAGCCAAGGAGAAAGGAAGCGAAGACCGTTCTGGCGCGCTACCAAACAGAAGGTCAGATTGCTCCGGATGTGGATCTCGACCTTGTCCTCGACATACTGTATGGCCCAGTGTATTTTCGGCTGCTATCCGGCTTCGGTGACCTCACGCCCGACTATGCAAGGCAGATTACGTCTTTTGCACTGAACGGGTTAGCTTCCCAGCGGGAATATTCGGTTCGTTAGCTTCCAGGCATGTCGCCCAACAGGATTATGGTACGTTTTAGATTCCGGAAGACAGTTTGCCTGATCAGCAGAACGTACTAGTTGTGGAGGACAACCCTGGCGATGTACGCCTTATCCGAGAGGCCCTTCGGGGATTAGATCCTCCGATCAACATCTCTGTCGCCGCAGACGGAGAACAGGCAATTTGGTTCCTCCGCAAGCAGCCGCCCTTTGAGGAGGCGCCAAGGCCTGGCCTGATTTTCCTCGATTTCAACCTGCCGAAGGCAGATTCCCGTTCCGTTCTTCGAGCGATAAAAGAAGATCAGCAACTCCGGATCATCCCCATCGCTGTTCTGACGTCATCCGACTCCGAAAGAGACGTTCGAGATGCATACCTGTTGCACGCCAACTGCTATCTTCGAAAACCTGTAGAACTTGACGCCTTTCTGCATACAATTCGAACCGCTGCTGAGTTTTGGCTGACCGTCGCGTGTTTCCCCAAGTGAGCGCGGGAGAAGGCGCGGGAGTGTAAAAATTCTGTTATGATTCAGGCGCATGAGCGCTTACTCCATAGGCGTTGATTTAGGCGGTACGAATCTGAGGGTCGCTGCTGTGGACCCGTCCGGCATGATCCTGGAGCGGATTTCTGTCCCGGCGACATACACCGGCGGACCCGACAAAGTAGTGGACGAAATCGCCCGCATAATCGACGCCGTTCGCAGCGCGCTACCCACTTTTACCCTCTCCGGAGTTGGCATCGGGATTCCCGGGTTCATCGACCGCGACTCGGGAGTGGTTGTCGGATCGGCCAACCTGCCCGGATTTCTAGGTTTTCCGATTCGCGAGGCGTTCCACAAGCATCTCGGCACTCGCATTGTGCTCGAAAACGACGCGAATGCGGCTGCGCTCGGTGAGATGTGGATGGGAGCGGGACGAGACGTAAAGGATCTGATCCTCATAACGCTCGGAACCGGCATAGGCGGCGGCATTGTCATCGGGGGCGAAGTGTTGGCCGGCAGCCACGGGATGGCCGGCGAGATCGGGCACATGACCGTTATTCCGGACGGCAATCCGTGCGGCTGCGGAAATTGTGGATGCCTCGAGAAACATGCGTCTGCCACGGCGATTGCCGCCATGGGCCGGATGATGCTCATGGGTCCTAACATCACAGCAGCCGGTGTTCATCAACTCGCTACGGAGGGTGACGCTTCCGCCATCCTGATCTTCCAGTCCGTCGGGAAAGCGCTTGGGATAGCTCTGGCGAACATGATCAACCTTTTCAACTTTCCGCTATATCTGCTTAGCGGCGGACCGCTTCCGGCATGGGACTTCTTCGCACCGGCCATGTTCGCGGAAGTTCGCAAGAGGTCATTGACGTACAATCGTGTCGGCGCGCGTATTGAGAAAGCTCTTCTCGGCGCGGACGCGGGTCTCTTGGGCGCGGCGTATCTTCCTCTCCAACGGGGAATATATTCCGAAGCCGCCGCTTGCCGCTAGAATTCATGTCTTCTGATATCGCTTTTTACTGGTTAGGTTTAGACGTCGGAACATCATCCTCCCGTGCACTCCTGGTGGATTCTTCCGGCCAGGTCCGGCATGCCTTCTCTGCTCCTCACGAAGACATGCATATGGCCAAGCCGCTCTGGGCGGAACAAGATCCGGATAACTGGTGGCTTGCTTCGAAAGCCGCCATCCGCAGTGTGTTGCGCGAGGCCGGAATCGACGGCAAGTCCGTCGCGGGCATAGGGCTATCCGGCCAGATGCACGGGCTCGTTCTGCTAGATGAAAACCACAAGGTAATCCGGCCGGCTCTTATCTGGTGTGACCAGCGCAGCCAGCGACAGGTCGATTTCATTAACTCGAAGCTAGGGATAAAAACGGTGTTGCGGGCGACCGCTAATCCCGTTCTCACCGGTTTTACGCTTCCCAAGTTGCTTTGGATCCGCGACAACGAACCCCAACGGTTCGAGGCAGTGCGAAAATTCCTGCTGCCCAAAGACTACATACGTTTCAAGTTGACAGGCGAATTTGCAACGGATGTATCGGATGCAAGCGGGACCGCCATGTTTGACGTTGTGCACCGGCGCTGGTCGGACGAGGTGATGACGGGGCTAGGTTTGGACCGTTCGATCCTGCCGAAAATGTACGAGTCGAGTGCCGTGTCCGGTGAAGTCTCGGAACAGGCCGCGCGCGATACGGGATTATCGGCTGGAACCGTGGTGGTTGCAGGAGCCGGCGATCAGGCCGCGAGCGCAATCGGGAACGGAATCGTCACTGCGGACAAAATGTCCTGCACGGTGGGCACGTCGGGCGTTGTCTTCGCGTATCTGGACAAGCCGGCTTACGATCCCGACGGACGCGTACACACGTTCTGCCATGCCGTTCCCGATGCATGGCACGTCATGGGAGTCACTCAAGGCGCCGGGCTGAGCCTCCAATGGTTCCGGAACCGCTTTGCCGTCGGCACACCCTACGACGAACTCACAGCCGAAGCGCAAGCCTCCCCGGCCGGAGCGCAAGGGCTCTTCTGGCTTCCGTACCTGATGGGTGAGCGAACTCCCCACCTGGACGCAGCAGCCCGCGGCGCCTGGGTCGGGTTAACGGCTCGGCATGAACGTTCGGACCTGGTGCGTTCCGTGCTCGAAGGCGTCTGTTTCAGCCTGAAAGACGGTCTTGAGATTATCCGAAGCCTGGGCGCCCGGCCGTCTTCCATTCGGCTCTCGGGCGGAGGCGGAAAGAGCGCGTTCTGGCACCAGATGTTTGCCGACATCTTCGACGCGCATGTTTCCACGCTGGAGACCCAGGAAGGCTCGGCTTATGGCGCGGCTCTGTTGGCCCTCATCGGAACAGGCGAATACGGCACTGCACGCGAAGTCTGCGATCGGGCGATCAAGGAAAAAATCGTAAAAGAGCCGCGACCTGAGGCCGTCAGGGTGTACGAATCGCACTACCAGGTTTTTCATTCCTTGTACCCCGCCCTGCGTCCGGCCTATCGTGCCATCAGCGAACTGGATGACTGAGAGCTCGTTTCCGTTCTGTGATGTAGCCCTACCTGTTCCGCTCGATCAAGCATTCACGTACAAGCTGCCCGGCAGCTGGCAGTCTCGCGCTTCGGTGGGGATGCGTGTAGCAGTGCCTTTTGCCGGACGCAAACTCACAGGCGTTGTTGTCGGGCTTCACAACAATCCTCCCGACGAGCAGTCCCTCAAGGACGTTATCCGCATTCTCGATGACCAGCCGGTTCTCGACGATGGACAGTTGCGCCTTGGCCGATGGATCGCCGAATATTACTGTTCCCCGATCGGTGAGGTGCTGAGGAGCATGCTCCCCCTCACCGGCGAAGTTCGGAAACAGGTTCGTTATGCTTTGACGCCTCTGGGCCAGGACGCGGCCCAACAACTGGTTCTCGACGACACTCCCGCGACACAGGCCCTCACATTGCTTCGCGAACGGGCTCGTTCTCCTGAGTATCTGGCCTCCAAAGTCCCCGGGGCTCGCCAGACACTTCGTACGCTGATGAAACGTGGTTTGATCGCGGAGGCCGATTACGAGAAGGAACGAGATCCCTTACGGGCTGCGGCCGCAAGACTGCGGGCCGAGTTCGCCGGGCGGCCCCCAACTGATCTGAAGTTGAAAAAGGGGGAACGTGAGCTCCTTGCGTTTCTGGAACTCCACCCGGGACAGCACAACCTCGCTGAGCTGCGTAAGTTCGTGAAAGGTGCGAGTGCGGCAGCTCGCGCCCTGGCGCGCCAAAACCTCATTCGGCTCGAGGCCGAGTCTATGGCGGAAGTTGATGGATTTGCCCGGGCAGCGCCGGTCTTGAATTCGCACCAGAGTGCGGCGCTGGGGGCAATCGAAGCCGCGATGCAAGCCAATTCGTTCCGGGCGTTTCTGCTTCAGGGCGTGACGGGTTCGGGCAAAACGGAGGTCTATCTTCGCAGCATCGAGGCGGCACTTGCTCTGGGGAAAAGCGCCCTGTTGCTCGTACCCGAAATCGCGCTTACTCCTGCCATGGCGGGCCAGTTTTTTCATCGGTTCGGGAAGCAGGTGGCGATCCTCCACTCGGGGATCTCGGCGACCGAACGTGCGGATCAATGGAGGCGCATTCGTTCGGGAAAAGCGCGTGTCGTGGTTGGAACGCGTTCGGGTGTCTTCGCTCCGGTGCAGGACCTCGGGCTACTGATTGTCGACGAAGAACACGACGGCAGTTATAAACAGGGCGAAGTACCTCGCTACCACGGTCGGGATGTGGCATTGGTCAGGGCGAAAGAACTCGGTGCGGTCGCCGTTCTCGGCTCTGCGACTCCGAGTATCGAGAGTCGCCACAACGCCGACGCAAATCGTTACACACTGCTGCGGCTTCCGGAACGAATTGCTCAACGTCCGATGCCCCAGGTTGCAATCGTCGACATGCGCGTCGAATTCCTGGAAACCAAACGCCAGGCGACATTTTCCCGACAGCTTGTGGAGGAGATCGAAAGGAGGCTGGCGGCCGGAGAGCAGACGATGCTGCTCTTAAACCGGCGCGGCTTTTCGAGCTTCATGGTGTGTCGGGCATGTGGCGAAAAGCTGCATTGCGCAAACTGTTCTCTTGTCCTTACACACCATAAGCGGGATCACCGCATGCTGTGCCACGTCTGCGGGTATGCGGAGAAGATCCCCGACAAGTGTCCGAATTGCGGCAGCGAGTACATCCAATTTCTGGGCATCGGCTCTGAACGTGTTGAAGACGAATTGCACCAGCATTTTCCATCGGCGAGAATCGGACGCCTCGACCGCGACGTCGTGGCACGCAAAGGCGCCGTCGAAGATGTGCTCGACCAGTTTCGCCAGGGCCTGCTCGACATCCTGGTCGGGACCCAGATGATCGCGAAAGGGCACGACATTCCGAATGTCACGCTTGTCGGTGTGGTTCTTGCAGATATCGGCCTCAGCATACCGGATTTCCGCGCCGCGGAACGCACGTTTCAGTTGCTGACGCAAGCGGCGGGCCGCGCGGGGCGAGGTGAAATGCCGGGCCGGGTAGTCGTTCAAACGCTCAGCCCTGAGCACTACGCCGTCAGGATGGCTGCGGATCAGGATTACGAGGCCTTTTACGCAAAAGAGGCCGAGTTCCGACGGTGGTTGCACTACCCGCCCTTCGCCGCAGTGGCAAATATTCTTGTCCGGGCAGTGAAGCAGGAGGATGCACTTCGGATGGTGTCTCAGCTAGGCTTTGAACTCAACCCTTCACCGAAAGGCATACGTGTGATGGGCCCGGCAGAAGCGCCCGTGGTTCGTCTAAAGAACGAGTTTCGCTATCAGATCCTCTTAAAGGCGGCAAGCAGAAGCACATTGCGGGAAACGCTGGGTCAAATCCGGCGTTTCGCCGACAAAGAACGTTGGAGCAGTACGGCGCTCGTGATCGATGTGGACCCCATCAGCCTTATGTGACTTGAATGTTAATCTGGTCTTGATACGGCGGCTGTAGCTCAGTCGGTAGTAGCGCCAGATTGTGATTCTGGATGTCGTGGGTTCGAGCCCCACCAGCCGCCCATCCTCAGATCCCGCGCACTTTCATTATCAGTGCCAGCACCGCGACGAACGGTGGTTCGTTTCTTTCACTCTTTTCGGAAGTTGTTTAGAAGGGCCCGTATCCAATCGCCCGGAACTGGCAAATACGTCTTACGCCGAATTTGCGCTGCGTCGCGCCGAGCAGTCAGAACCGAAAGAATTTCGGCTGCCGGCACGCGGCTCGCCACTGTGTCGACGGCGGCGTATCGCACCATGCGGCCGGGGTCGATGACGAACACAGACGGTTTCGCAATGCCGCCTCTCTCTCGTGCATTCAACAAGTTCCATTCTCGAATGATGTGTCGTTCGCTGTCGCACAAGATGGGAAATGGCAGGGAGAGTTGCGCGCGCAAAGCTTCGGATTCCGCGGCCGTATCGACGGAAACGGCGGTTACGCTTGCGCCTTCTGCCCGAACTTGACGGTAATGATCGCGATAGTCCGCCAACTGGCGGTGGCAAAACGGTCACCACCAGCCGCGATAGAACAGCAGCACCAGTGGCCGGTCCGATGCCAAGTCCGAGAGACACCGCCGCGTTCCCGTCGTATCCGCAAGGCAAAAATCGGGAGCCGTTTCACCCCGACGCGGAAGCTTTTGCATTGCTCCAGCTTAGCCCTGCTTCCGCCGCTCATAGGGACTGGCATCGGTTGAAACTGCGGATGGGCATCGATGCACACACACTCTGGCATGGCGGGAACAATCGGCGTCGGTTCGTATCAGAACCGATTCCGGTGGATACGGTCAGCGAACATCAAGATTCTGTACATCGGCATGCGAGCTTGCGAACTGCTCTAGATAGCTGCGCATCTGGTCCCGAACGCGGCGGAACACGACAAGTCGATCTTCTTCTGAATGCACGGATGGAGGAGGCGGATCTTCAAAACTCTGGTGGATCCGTGTTGTTGTTCCGGGGAAAATGGGACAGCTCTCATTCGCGTTATCACACACCGTGAGTACGTAGTCGAAGTGCTGACCGGCAAATTCGTCGAGATGCTTCGAGCGCTGAGTGGTAATCTCGATGCCGATTTCGCGCATTACCTGAACCGCTTCTGGCCGTACCAAACTCGGCTTGGTGCCGGCGCTTTCTACGTGAAAGTGATCACCCGCCGCATGTCGCAGCAGCCCTTCAGCCATCTGGCTACGGGCAGAATTGCCCGTGCACAGAATCAACACTCTCTTCTTCATGCGCGAGCTCGTACCGGATTCGGAAACCAGTGGCGTGTGCGGTTGCAGGCCGCGCAGACGGAAAGCATCACGGGCACTTCGACCAGCACGCCAACTACGGTAGCGAGGGCCGCCCCCGATTCAGGACCAAAGAGCGCGATGGCTGTAGCAACCGCCAGCTCGAAGAAATTGGACGCACCAATGAGCGCTCCCGGCGCTGCTACCGAATGCTCGATTTTCAGCCACTTCATGAGGCTGTAAGCCAGCCCCGCATTGAAATAAACCTGCAAGGTGATCGGCACCGCGATCAAGAGCACATGGAAGAAGCGACCCGTAATGTTATCGGCCTGAAACGCGAAAATCAGCACCAGTGTTGCAAGCAGCGTCGCAATCGTGACCGGCGCGAATTTCGGCAGCAACACGCCTTCGAACCATGCGAGCCCATGCCGCCGCAGCAGGAACGAGCGCAGCAGCACGCCAGCAAGGAGCGGCACAACGATAAAGACAATCACGGACGTAAGCAGCACATTGAACGGCACCGTGAGCGAGGACGCGCCTTGCACGAGGAACTGCACGATAGGCACGAACAGCAGCAGCATGATCAAGTCATTCACCGACACCTGCACCAGGGTATAGGCAGGGTCGCCTTTTGTCAGATGGCTCCAGACAAAGACCATGGCCGTACAAGGCGCAGCCGCAAGGATGATGCAGCCCGCTATGTATTGATCGGCTTCGACGGGCGTGAGGAAGTGCGCGAACACCACGCGGAAGAAAGCCCAAGCAAAGAGCGCCATTGAGAAGGGCTTAACCACCCAGTTAATAAACAGTGTGACGAGCAGGCCCGCCGGGCGCTTGCCGACACACCGCACCGATGAGAAATCAACTTTCATCATCATCGGCGTAATCATGACCCAGATCAGCACCGCAATCGGCGTGTTGATCTGGCTCCCCTTGCCGAACTCGATAGAGCGCAGGCCCGTGATGGCAGCAGACATCAGCTTGCCGATCACGACGCCGGCTACCATGCAGAGCGCCACCCACAGGGATAGATAGCGCTCAAACGTTCCTAGACCGCCGCCGGCCGTAACCGGCTGGGCTACGGCGTGATTCATGAGCAGCAACCCGGAGCGCAGCAGCCACCGGGCTTTGTTGCACGAATGAAGGCGCTCATGAATTTGCCTTCGACCTGAGGCGCGATGGCCTCCACATCGATGCCTTCGCCCGACAGAAAGGCCCGTGCGTCCTCAATGTCGTAAACCCGAGTCGGTTCAATCTCGATAGCGGCAAAACCCGCCGCCCTCAGCTTGGCCTGGTACTCTTCCTCTTGCAAAGCCCCAGCGATGCAGCCCACCCAAAGCAACATGCTTTTCCTGACTTCTTCCGGCACCGCGCCTCGCGTCACCACATCGGACACGGCGAAGCGGCCACCCGGTTTGAGGACGCGGAATGCTTCACGAAGCACTTGGTCTTTATCGCCCGAAAGGTTAATCACGCAGTTGGAAATAATGACGTCCACGCTGCTTTCAGGCAGTGGGATGTTTTCGATTTCCCCTTTGAGAAATTCGACATTCTCCACCCCTGCCTTGCGCTGGTTCTCACGGGCCAAGGCGAGCATGTCATCGGTCATATCCAGGCCGTAAGCCTTTCCCGCAGGCCCGACACGGCGAGCCGACAGCAATACGTCAATTCCGCCGCCACAACCGAGATCAAGGACCGTTTCACCGGGGTTGAGTTTGGCAAGTAGTGTAGGGTTACCGCAGCCGAGCGAGGCCTTTAAGGCCGCCTCCGGTATCTGCCCCGCCTGCGCTTCGTCGTACAAATTTGAAGTGATCGGGTCGCACGTGGCCGCAGCGGAGCCATGACAGCAGGACGTTTGAGAACAACAATCCGCTGGCAGCCCTTTCTCTTCAATGACGCGGCGCGCAGTCTCGCCATATTTCTCTTTGACGATTTCTTTTGCTTTCATGAGGGTTCTCCTTGAACTCGCTATTTGCAAAGCTGCACGATGGCCTGCGGCTCAATTGCCTTGTTGCGGGTACAGCATTCGGCGTAGAGGAAGCCGAGAAGCTCTTGCAGCGTCTCGGTGTTGGCCGAATACCAGAGGAACGTACTTTCCCGACGCACGCTTACGAGGTCTTCATTCTTGAGTTTATCGAGGTGATGCGACAGCGTAGACGCAGGAATGTCAAGCTCAGCGCCGATTTCCCCGGCAATCATGCCCTGCGGATGCGCTGAAAGCAGCAGCCGCATGATACGAAGGCGCGGCTCCGTTCCCATGGCTGAGAACATATCCGCATAACGCGCTACATCGGGTTCCGTCTTTCCTTTTGGCATCAGTCCCATTCCTCCAAGTCCCAATCGTCGAAAAGGCACAGCAGGCATCCTTCGGGCGATTGTTCCTTGAGTTCCTCCAAAACGGCGTCGCTCAGAGCCAACCCGTTAGCCGCGTCGGCACCTCTTTCCATAATTCTATGATTATGGAATTATTGACTTCTGTCAACTAGGAATCGAAGTGGACTAAAATCGGGCCGAGCAGATAGGCGGTAAAGCAGCCGATCAGATACAGCGCCGCCGAGCACCAGAGGATCACGCGGCTGAAGCGGCTCGCCGTTAGGCAAGCTGCGGGCTCTTTCGGGTCACACGCCCCGTGTTTCGCCTGAAGCCTGGGGGCTACCTGGTACATGTACACGAAATTTCCGCCGATCAGAACGCCTGAAATGAGAAACACCCAATGCTTATGGTGGGACATCGTCACCAGCCATGGAGCTTGCGATAGCACCGAGGCCACGGTTGCCCCAAGCCCGAACAGCACCAACAAGGAGGGTAGCGCGCAGCACAGCAGGGTGCTGAGAGATGTAAACAGCGAAAGGTAACTAAGCGCCCCGCTGCGAACGCGTGGCGGGGCTGTGGACACAGTAGATTGCATTTTTCTTCCTACTTCACTTGGCTGACTTCCAGCGGGGTTGCCGCCTTTAAATCCTTCCCCGGCACCATGACCCCTTGCACGGTGACGCTCTGGCCGAGTTTCTTGGAAGCATCGCTATACGCGCCGGGATTCTTCGGGTCGGGAGCGAGCATCAACGTATCTTTGGTGCCTGCGACCTTCAACTGCATATGGCCCTGCGCCTCTGCCAATTCGCCCCGAACAGAAACGGCCGTTGTTTTCGGCGTATAGCCCTTTTCGTGAAGGAGTTGCCAGAATTGCGGGACCGATACGGTATTCCCCGGCTTGAGCTTTACGGTTGCAAGCCCTTTATTTAAGCTCACTTCGACCGATTCCACTCCCGGCACTTTCTTCAATGCCACGTTGACCACGTGGGCGCAGGTCATTCAATCCATGCCGAAGATGGACAAATCCGCTTGCAGCACTTCGGCCCGTCCCGGCAGGGCAGCCACAATGGCCATGCAGGCGAGCAATGAAAATCGTTTTCGCATCATCAATTCCTTTCAAAAGAAGTAGGCAAAGTTGACCGTGAAACGGTAGCGCTCCTTCGGAAAGAGCGGCCCGACATCACGGTAAAGAGGAAACTGCATTCCGGCTTCAATGCCGATGGCGCGGTAAACACCAAGGACGCTGGGGCCGAAAAAGATTTGCTGCGCCTGGCTCCCCGGCAACTCAGCGTTTAGGCGCTGGATGTGGCCGGCTCGCTCCCCCGTCATCTCCCCAAAGATACGCCAGTCCCAACGCGGATAATCCGTGCGCCAGGAGAGAGGGCGATAGCCATAGACGGCGGTGTAAGTCAGCAGATCGGGGCGGCGATCACCAGCGGATTCCGAATAGCGCTGATAGCTAGCTCCTACCCATACATATTGGCTGCGCGAGGCAACGCCGGTGACGCCGCCGACGAGGTAGCCGAGCCCGCTGTGTAACCCGCGATAGACGCCCGTTTCCGCTTGCGGACCGGGAGCCAGAACCCCCGCAACCGCAGTGCTTTCGACACGCTTGCCCTGGAAATCCTTTTTCTGGAATCGCCACCACGCCAAGCCGCTGAAGTCGCCGCTAATAGGCGTGTTGGTGGTGACGGACGAGCGCGGGTACGGGTCAGGTTGAAAAACAATCGGCCCTGAGACAGACAGCTTTACATTCTGGGTGACGCCATAATTAAGCAAGGCTTCGAGATTCGATGCTGTGCTGCTTCGACCGTTTACAGCAAGGTCGAAGCTCCACCCGCCTTTGGGATTGGTCGGGGTGGCAAGACCAAACACCGGTCCATGATCGGCGGCGCGTAGAAGCGTGACCGTGACGCTGGCTACGAGAGCCAGCGCCGACCGACCCGGATAGCGCTTCATAAACTTCTCCTTTCTCCCATGCCCTGCGATGGGCCGCAGGTCGCATGCGTGTACACACGCATGCTTCAGCAACTCCAAAGGTGCGAGAAAGGAAACCTAGATCAGGAATGTAGAGTGAAGAGCTTGCAGGTCAGGCGGCGAAGGATCGATGACATGCAGTCTGGAGCATCGGGTAAACGGCTCAGCGATGCGCGGCAGAAAGTCCGATGAATGCGTAGCGACTACAGGCAGGTCTGCGTGAACATCGACAGACTTTTGATCGTGGAAAGCAATCTGGTTGCATTCGCGAGAGCTTTGCGACGGCTGGGATTTCTTTGTCTTGCACTTACCGTTCGCGCCGCAGCAGGTTTTAACGCTCGGCCACATGAAGAACTGTTCACACGAGATGCAGCCACCCCACACAACGGTGGCCAGCAGCAGCAACGAAAGAAGCGAACTGGCTAAGGCTCGGCGCACGTTCCTGTGTTAAACATAGCAGCTCTTCGTGTCTGCTGCGGCCTTGTACTGTGTTATCTAAGATTGTTGTCGTATAACGGACAATACGGAAAGTGAGCCCCAGCAGCTGCCCGAGCGGCCTTTCATAACAAATCATTCGTACGACGTCGATTCGATGTATTGCGCCCAGAACTTTGGGATGTTGTTAGGAGGCCGGATTCTTTGATGTCGGCGTTGATCAGAACCGCCAGTCCAATGGATACGGATGCAGTGAGCATCTTGCTGGAAACAAGCTATTCGCGTTTGCTTGCCAGCAACTACGATAAAAGCACGCTCGAACTGGCTCTGCCGTACATGGTCAAGGCGAACCCAACGTTACTTGCGTCTGGCACATACTATCTTGCAGAGGTCGAACCCGGGACACTTGTTGGATGCGGAGGGTGGACGCCAGCAAGGCCCGGAACCGGGGAGATTGTGGCGGGCGAAGCTCACATTCGCCACTTCGCAGTTCACCCTGAGTGGATCAAGCGCGGAATCGGAACGGCCCTCCTTACTCGTTGCATTACCGATGCCAGATTAGGCGGCATCCACAAACTTCACTGCTTTTCGACCTTGAACGCAGAGCCATTCTATCGGGCATCAGGTTTCGAAACTATTGACTTGATCGATGTTCGGATGCAGCCTACTATCCAGTTCCCTGCTGTCCTGATGCAAAAGATTCTATGACGGCGATCCTTCGTCATAGACGGTAAGTTTTGCGAGACCCGGCGAAGCCGCGAACCACTGGTTCCCGACCGGGCAAAATCTCTGTCGCGAAAGATCAAGATCATGCGGGAGCAATTCGGCTCAACCGTCGAGCGTGAGGCGCGATTTCCTCATTAATCACGCCCATATGTGCACCTCTCGATCTTCGGACGGACTACCCACTTTCCGGATTCCCGAGCATGCACCCACAATCAGCGTGCCAGATGCTCCGATACTCGGGTGACGGGAAATCAGCGATGAGGACCGTGGACTTGGAACGGCACCACAAGACTCATCGTCAGCGCACGGCCCGCGTGGGTGTCTGTGCCGCCGACGAATCCAACGTACGTAGCGAACACATCGAAGTGATCGAAAGAGTATGCGAGGCCGCCCCCGGCGTGCCAGTAGTTGTCCCTCAACAGACGGTCGTGCTGATACAGCAGTTCGGGTGTGTTGACCTCACCGGGGAAGATGGGGCCGGGCGGTTGTGGAGATCCAAACCGTAGACCTCCATGCGTGCGCTGCCAGGAAACCTCTCCGTGCACGGCCAGCTTCCTCTTCATCACATGAGCCGCTTCCAAACGAGCATTGCTGCGGTTGGTGGAGATGCCCATCACTCGTTCGACAAACGCGAAAGAATAACGGCCCTCTATCGAGATGCTCCGAGAGAGTACATTCAGCCGCCGCCCCACGTCGATCCCGATTCGTTCTTCTCGTAGATTCCGGCCAGGAGCAGCCTCACCGCGGAAATTGTAATCCTGACTGGGCACTCCCACCGACACAGATGGTGTCAGGGCAAAAGCTCCAGATGCGCCGCCAACCAGGTTGAAACGCGCGGTAATTCCGAAATCTTGCCAACTCGATTGCCAGCAGCGGCACTGGTCGTTCGGAAGAAAGGGGATCGGCGCCGGCGCCGGGTTCGGATCGGTATACTTCGCCGACACATAAGGCACGCCGGCGGTCACCGAAAAACGGCTGGTAAACGCGTATTCGGCTTCCAGATAGAGCGACATGTCCGCACTTCGGCCGCGCGGCACGAGAAACCCGTTGGTCCTGCGATGGCCCGTATTGTCGATCCGCTGATATGTGAAGCTGACATCGCCTTCTCCGCGCGGCAGCACCCACGCCTGCGCCCTAACCTCGTTCGCGCCTGCGACCCATAAGCCGGCGGCTGCCATACAGACAAGGCCGGCACGATGCCTCATGGCCGGCTCCGTGCATCACGATTTCGCACCGGCTTTTGACCTGACCTGCATGGCCTTATCAATCGCCGTCAGATATTCAAGTTCATCCGCATCGGCTTTTAAGGCGAACTTGTACTCCTTTTCCGCTGCGGCGAAGTCGGCCTTGGAAGGCTTGAACAGGACCGGGAGGATCACAGGCCTCGAGGGCGAGGATCGCAACTGGCGCGCGATGGCGGCGAGATCTGTGAACTGAACGAGCACCACGTCCGCCTGCCCCGATGCCAACGCTCCGTCGAGTTGAGAACGATCGCGGACAAGTTGCAGGTTGTGTACCGCCCGCTTGAGACTAATCTGCAGTCTGGCGCTGTCGAGATCCGCTCCACTCCGGGCTCCGACGGAGTAAATCAGCAGGTTAGCTTTACGCGCCGCATAGAGTCGTTGAAACCGCACGCCGCGACCGATCGCGAGAAGCTTATCGCCACAAGCGAAAGCGGCAATTCCGCTCAACAGGGCTGCGGTAACCACCGTACTGATAATGAAGCGTCGCATGCATCCCCTCATCCTAAGTGTTACTTCAGGTTGTTCACCAAGTATAGGTCAGTAAGTGTCTTCCAATACGAGTACGCAATCGATTTCCCGTCCGGCGTCATGTGGACGGCTGCGGGCTGAATACCAATCATTCCGACGGTATCGGCCGGTTGAATACTTTTCCATCGTTCCCGTCGCCCGGTGGCAAGATCGATTCGAAAGAACTCCAGCGTGGAATCGCCCGGCCGCCGGACATAGATGTATCGGCCGTCGCCGCTCCACTGAATGAGGTCGTCACCGGTCAAAGCGCCACGAATCGGCCGCGTGTTGCCGTAATCTACGGCATGCAAGACACAATCCCCCGCCGAATTGATTCCAGCCAGCAGCTTTCCATCCGGTGAAACTAATACCGCCTGCATCGTCCCGTCGCGAATCGGGAGTGGTGCGCCGCCGTTCACGTCCTGAACGTAAGACCGCGGCCACGCGTCCGAACCCGCGGCCACAAAGAGGATACGTTTTCCATCAGGGAACCAGGCTGCGGAGTAATACTCTTTGAGGCCAGATGCCGGCAAGCGCTTCTCCTCGCCGGCGCCCGTCGGCAGGAGCACAAGAGTCGGCGGAGACCCTGATTGAAGCGCGAGTGCGAAGTTCCCGTCGGGAGATAAGGCTAATGCCTGGCCTTCCCCAAGGCGAATCGCATCGGCGCCGCTCGTATCACGCAGATACACAGTCGGGTTCCCCGCTACTCCTTCTCCCCATTCATAAAACAGAACTCTTCTGCCGTCGGACGAGAGGTCAACCACAGTCGACCAGTCGAACCAGGAGAGGTCCCGTTCTGCGGACGCGCCGGACGGCAGACAGATGATGCGGCTGCGGGGATCGGCTCGAAGCAGTAAAACCCGGCCATCCCGCGAGATCTCCTGAAGGCGCATCCAACCGGGCGCCTGAAGAACCGTCCGCACGCGGCCCGAGAGCGTCGTCGCATATACGGTCTGCGACCTTGTGACGCGGTCTGCGGAGAACCAGACTTCATCACCCTTCGGAGACCACGCCAATCCTTTCAAGTTCTTCCAACCGCCGGAAATGACTGTCTTCCTCCCACTCAGATCCACCATGGCGATTGAACCGGTGTCCTCGCCAAGAGCCGGATGGTCCAGAAACGCAATCCGGTCTCCCTTGGGTGATATCCGCGGGTAAGTCATCCAACCTGCCGCTTCGTATAGAACCTTGCCCACCGGATATTCCAGCCGAAAGCGCCCATCTACGGCCCGGACCACTGCGAGGTTTTTTGCATCGGGCGACCAATCGGCGTAGAAGACGTCTTCGACAAGCTCACGTGGAGCGCCACCGGCCAGAGGCACGCGTGCCAACGTGCCGCGGCATTCCGCCCAATTCAACTCGCACCCGAGCGAAAGTGCCAACTCGCCGGAAGATGAGACGGCCAATATGCCAGCCAGTGGCAATCCGAGCGGCCGCGACTCAGGCCCGCCAATTCTCATCGTATATGTTTCCACGGGCTTGCCATCCCAGGCGGCCGAATAGATCACGCTCTGACCGCCGGGGGCAAATCGGGCTCCCGTAATCACACCTGTGCGATAGGTCAACCGGCGAAACATGGGACTGGGGCGCGCCTGTGTGCTCTCGGCTTTGCGGCCGGCGAAGAAGGAAGCAAGGGCGAGAACCGCCGCAACGAGGGCGACGGCCGAGAATACTCCTTTGCGGCCGGGCTGAGGCGCTCGGGCCGGAGCAAGTAACAATGTTTCGAGGTCGAACGCGAGGTCCTGAGCCGATTGAACGCGCTCGCCGGGGTTCTTCTCAAGACACCGTCGGAGCAGGCGCGCCAGGGCCGGATCGAAATCACCGCCCGTTTCGAGAGCGTCGATCGGATCGTGCTTTAGAATCGAGCTCAACCGCTCACCCGTTGACCCGCCTCGGAACGGCGGACGAGCGGTAAGCATCTCGTACAGGATGGCGCCCAAATTGAAGAGGTCGGAGCGGTGGTCTACGATACCGCCTCGGACCTGTTCCGGAGCCATGTAGCCGGGCGTGCCCGGTGTGTTCGCGGTATCGCTCTGAGACTGCGACGTGGCGTCATCCACGACGGACCGATCCGGCTGGCTAAGCTTCGCAAGGCCGAAATCGAGGATCTTGACCCGGCCATCTCGGGTAAGAAACACATTTTCGGGTTTGAGGTCGCGATGAGTGATCGATTTCTCGTGAGCTGCCCCTAGACCGTAAGCGATGTGGCGCGCGTAGTCGAGAGCTTTACGCTTTGGCAATGCTCCGTGACGCAGTCGCTCGCGCAGCGTCTCGCCGTCGAGTAACTCGTAAACGACGTAAGGCGCGCAATCCTCCAGGCCGACATCGTGAATGGCCAGGATGTTGGGGTGATTGAGAGCGCCCGTTGCCCGAGCCTCCTGCTGGAAGCGCCGCAGGCGCCGGGCATCGGCGGCAATGATGGGCGGCAAGACCTTTATAGCCACCTCGCGTCGGATCCGGGAATCCCGCGCGCGATAGACCTCGCCCATGCCTCCGGCGCCCAGGAAACTAAGAATCTCGTAGGGTCCGAGTACTCGTCCGACCATGGACCGGGTTCGGCCTTCGGCAAGGGCTTTCGCGGTTACCTCGAGCGCGGGCGATTCAAGGAAGTGCTCGGCCTCCGCATCACATCCGAGCAACGATTCCACTTCGCCGCGAAGTGTTTGATCAAGACAGGTTTGTTGAAGGAAACGGCTGCGGGCACCCGGCTCGAGCTCGCGAGCGGTGTGATAGACCTGCTCGATCTGGCGCCACCGGTTCAGTCCTGATCCTCCTTTTCATTGCCAAGCTCCCGCAGCAGCCACACCTTCGCGAGCCTCCAGTCGCGCAGCACGGTGTCGGCAGAAACGTGAAGGACCTCGGCAGTCTCGTCAATGCTCAGCCCGCCGAAGAAACGCAACTCCACCACGTGAGCTTTTCTGGCGTCGACGCCTGCCAAAGCGCACAGCGCATCATCAAGGGCGACCACGTCGTTACGGCGATCACGAAACACCGCCACCGCTTCGTTCAGAGCGATGTGGCGCAATTCGCCTCCACGCTTGCCGTAGCGCCGGGAGCGCGCGTAATCCACCAGGATCCGACGCATGACTTGCGCCGACACGGCAAAGAAATGGGCGCGGTTCTGCCAATTCACATTCTGCAGGTCAACAAGCCGCTGATAGGCTTCGTGAACCAACGCCGTAGGCTGAAGCGTGTGGCCGTGGCGCTCCCCTGCCATATATCGGTGAGCGAGCCTATGCAATTCGTGATAGACGAGCGGGACTAACTGTTCCAGGGCTTCCTGTTCACCGCCGCTCCAGGCTTTCAGCAAACCCGTGACGCCCTGAAGTGAAGTCGGAGCCATAAATGTTGTCTGCACGCGCGAGTAACGCTTCGATTGTCGGGACTCGATTATACATCCGCTGAAGTAGCCGGAGACCTCTAAGAAGCAAAATATAGGTCAAGTCGATTCAAGTTTCCGCTCCTGTTTCCCGCTTTAGCTTGTATCAGCAGATCGAGCAGCACTCCACTGTGTTCAACCGATCAAGGCTGGTCGACAAGGAGACATATATGAAAAACAAGCTTACCCGGACAATGTTCGGAATACCCCTCGCGGCTCTTATATTCACACTTGCGGTGAAGTTCGAGGCGCGTGCCACCCCACCGTCAGGACTAGTGAACATCCCCGTGGTGCGTGGGACTAACGTGTCTCACGGAACCATCCCGCTTCAAGCCGGAACAGACATTGCTATGGCGCAAATTACGGTGGATCCGGGCGGCTCCGCGGGCTGGCACTCCCATCCAGGGGGCGCGATCGTTGTGGTTAAGGCGGGCACTCTGAGTGTTTACAGATCGTTGGGCGGGCAGTGCCAGACAGAAACGCGCAGTGCTGGAGAGGCGTTCATCGAGCGACCCGGCGAGGTGGATAACGTCTTCAACGCGGGCTCAACCCCGTATGTCCTTTTCGTGACCTTCCCGCGTGTCCCTCAGGGCGAGTCCCCGAGAATCGACGAGCCGGACCCCGGCACGTGCCCGGGGCTGTGACACATGGCCGAGCGCGGCGTCCTCTCTGCGTTGGGGCGTCGCCACCTCGGAGATTGCCGTTCCGGATTGTTCCTGTATCACGGGCAACCTGGATAGTAACCGAACTGCGATCGGTTGCAGTCCTAAATGTCCCGATTCCCGACAATCCACTCAGTAGCTGAACGGTCTCTCCGACGAACGATCTTTCACGCGAGGCCGCCGGTCTGGAATCAGTGCTGCCGGCCGGTCAACGATGACAAATTGACGGAGTCCTTTTGCAACAGACATTTTCGATTTCGCTCAGTCACTGTCCCGAGCCCGCAACGGGCCTGCGAAGGGTTTGCGGAGTTCACCCGAAGGTTAAACCGTCACAAGCAATTTGCAACTGACATCTGCGACATCCGAACCGCTGATTTCATTGAGTTCCCGTGCCGTTGCAAAACTTACCCTCGGTGAGACGGGTGAAGGCGGTTCGCGCCGGATGGATCGAATCTAGACCGTAGTGAGTCGGAACTCACGAGGGGGAGGAAATATTATGACCGACCCTCTTCCCGCATCCTACTCGTTCTGTGGCGGCCTGCTTTGGTCCTTCCGGGAGCTGGCGAAAATCCAAGGCCTGCTTAGGTGGAATGTGACCGGCGAGGGAAAGCCTGACAGGGTCAAACCTAAAGACGGGGCGATTAAATTCGAACTACAGGCGAGTCTGTTCAAAACTTTGGTGTGGCGAAAAGGACCCGTTTTGGAACTTTGCGGTTAGGCTCCCGGCGTCGGCACTGCGCCAATTTGCTGGAGCAATCCAAGTAAATCCGGCTGACCGCGTTCCTCTATGAATTGGCCGCCTGATAGACGATAAAAATTCATAGCTTGAACTGAAATCGTTTTTCCGGTCGGCGGCACACCGAAGAAACTGCCCTGATGCGTGCCGCGCATGGTGAAGCGTGCGGCCACCTTATCGTCCTCGGCAATCATCTCTTCAAGGGTCCATTGAATATCAGGGAAGCCGCTCCGCATCATCCCGATAACAGCAAGATAGCCAGCCGGGCCGCGCATTGGTTCGGGACGCCCCGGAACATGGAATACCGCGTCCGGCGAGATAAGTTCCTCGGCAAGTTTCTCGCTGCCGCTGTTGATAAATTCCACAAAACGGCGCATTACGACTTTGTTTTCTGCTGTCATTGTGAAGTCTATTATCTCTGTGCGGTGTAATCGCTCACGGCTTCGGCGCTAGTTGCACAAAGGACCTTTGTGAGACGCGCTCGCTGGCATTGGTCCCTCTTCGTCATTGTCTTCGTATTGCGCTCAGCTGAGTTCTTGGGCGAGTCCGATGAGAAGCCCTTCAGGTCCACGGATGTAGCAGAGCCGATAGGCGTCTCTATACTGGACTACTTCGCCTACGAGCTGCGCGCCGCGCTTGCGGAGTCTTTCAAGCGTCTCGTCGATGTCGTCCACGGCGAACATGACGCGGAGGTAGCCTAGAGCATTCACCGGGGCGTTACGGTGATCCGCGACGGCAGGCGGCGTGAGGAAGCGGGAGAGTTCGAGCCGGCCGTGGCCGTCCGGCGTGCGCATCGTAGCAATCTCGACGCGCTGATCGGCCAGTCCAGTGACACGTCCTGCCCATTCTCCTTCGATGGTGGCCCGCCCTTCGAGCTCGAGGCCGAGCTCGGTAAAGAAATCAATCGTCGCTCCGAGGTCATCGAGGACAATTCCTACGTTGTCCATCCGTTTGAGCGCCATGTGCCCAATCTACAAGGTGTCGTCTGGTCAATAACGGACCATTTTTGCAACGCCGAAGCACGAGCGCGACGTAGAGCCTGAGAGATCGCTCCCGAATAGCGCTTACTCAGGGCGGATGACGGACAAACAGAACCTCGCGCCCCATCAATTAAGGAGATCGCAGACCGTTAAGGCCAAAGGAAAGGATCCGGCCAATGGTCATTAGCCTCGAACGACCTGAGTCCCACCTTAATGAGGCCAGAGCCGACGCATCCGTCTCAACCGCTCTGCGGCCCTAACCTCGCGCTCGTTCATTCCAAAGTGGTGCGCAATTTCATGCCAGAGCGTTTGTTCCACCAAGCGCTCCAGGTCCTCGCGATTGCGAGCTATCCTCTCGTGGGGACCTTGGAATATGGTGATTCGGTCGGGCAATTGGAAGGGCTCAAAAACGCTACGGTGCGTCAGCGGGCGCCCTTGGTACAGTCCTAGAAGCGTGCTGCCGGACGGGACCCCTCTCGCCTTAAGTTGCGTCAGGGCAGGCTCGTCCTCGACGAGGATCGCTACGTTGTCCATCCGGCTTCGGAATCGTGCGGGAATGTTGCGTAACGCCCTCTCCACAATCTGGTCGAAATCGGCGCGAGCATTGCGGCTTGTCTCCAAGGTTGATTCCTCTGGCATTGTTGTCACTCCATGGGGCTCGGTGGTTGAGTGACGATTCCGGACAACTGCTTCAGTAGCCGCATTGTCCGACATCCCTGGGTTCCAAGCAACGTGAGACATCATGGATCTGAGCCGCACTCAGTTTGCGATCTTCTCAGACTGAATGTGCCTGCCCTGTCTGCAACTTGGTGACAGATAACATCGAAGTGGAGAAATATAGCATGAAGAAGATCACACCGTTTCTGTGGTTCAACGACAACGCAGAAGATGCTGCCGAGTTTTATCTGTCGGTATTTCCGGAAGCGAAGAAAATAGGGGAGCTGCGTTCGAGCGGTGTGGGTCCCTGGCCCGCCGGGAAGATCGCGACCATCACGATCGACTTGATGGGCCAGCAAATGACCTTCCTCAACGGTGGCCCCGCGCACGCGCTCACGCCGGCTTTCTCGTACTCCGTTGCATGCAAGGACCAAACCGAGATCGACCGCTACTGGGACAAGCTGCTTGAGGGTGGCACGCCGGTGGCCTGTGGCTGGCTGACCGACAGGTTCGGCCTTTCCTGGCAGATCGTGCCGGAGAAGATTGGCGAGATCCTGAAGCATCCGAAGGCGATGGCCGCGATGATGAAAATGGTCAAATTCGACATCGCCACTCTAGAGGCCGCGGCCAAGGAGTAAAAGTGGAATGACCAGCGCACGAAATGCTAATCCGATTTCGCCCGCGAAAGGCACATCTTCGAACCGCACGTCCGCGAAGAATTCTATTGCTTCCAGATTCCCGACCGTCCACTCACGACTTCATCCACGATTGATCATTACGAGAGCGAATGCTCATACAAGGTCTTTGCGTATCCGCCAGCTCACTGGGTACTTAGCTCGCGCGCGTGGCTACCGGTCGAGCTGCGTATCCTGTGCCTCTGGGGTCATGAGAGACCCAGGATAGGTGTAGTAGCTCGAGGTATCCGTGAAAGCAGGTCTTTTCTGGCAAACCCATAACGGGTTTCCGTCCTGTTCGAGAACTGAAGCGACACGAACTCGAAGAACCAGGAGTCTATCACGAATCACGGTCTCCCAGTCAAACTCCTGGTTTGCATTGCCTGATCGACTACTACGCCTGCGGTCGCAGCGCTTTGGTGAACCAGGCTCGCGCAAATTGCCAGTCTCGCTTCAAAGTTGCGACCGAGATCTCCAGTTCTTCGGCAATTTCAGACTCTTCCAATCCTCCATAAAACCTCATTTCAACAACACGTGCCGCCCGCGGACCAAGATCATATAGCCGATCCAGCAATTCGTCTATTTCCAAGATTTCCTGTTGTCGGCCAGGAACTGCGAAGTCGACGTCCGAGATTGTCACTTCGAGCGGCCGGTCCCCGCGCTTTGCGGCGCAGGCCTTTCGCGCATGATCAATGAGTATTCGCCGTAGCTGTTGGGAAGCAACCGCCAGCAGGTGAGCCCGACTTCGGATATCGGGAGCCTCGCGAGCAAATAGTCGCAGATACAACTCGTGCACAAGGGCGGTTGTCTGAAGGGTGTGCCCCCCTCGCTCGCGACCGAACTGGTATCGCGCGATTCGCTGCAGTTCGTCGTGAAGACGATTGGCTAGCTGTGCGCCAGCCGCTTGATCCCCCGCTCTCCACGCAGCAAGCAGGGCTGTTACTTCCCCGAGCATTGACTTTTTCTTTTAACATGAGCAGTGGCATCCATTCTCTGCGCAATCCAAATTGGAGGCCCTGATGACACAGGAACGATATCGCCAGGTAAAGGATCTGTTTGAAGCCGCACTGGCACACGCACCCGAAACGCGCCAGGTATTCCTAGCCGAGGCGTGCGCGGGAGACGCCTCACTCGGTGAAGAGGTCAAGGAATTGTTAGCCTCTCATGCGCTGAACGGAGCCGCTATCGACCACCCTGCCGTTACATTAACGTTCGGCGTTGATTCTCCCAAATTCGAGGGCAGGCGCATAGGGCCTTATGATCTGATACGTGAACTTGGAAGCGGCGGAATGGGCTCCGTGTATCTGGCGCGCAGAACTGACGGCGTTTATCTCCAACCGGTGGCCATCAAGCTTCTCCGGTCCTGTAACCTGAGCGCACATTTCGTAAATCGATTTGAACAGGAGCGCCGGATCCTCGCCTCCTTGGATCACCCCAACATCGCGCGCCTCCTTGATGGTGGAACGACAGAAGACGGATTGCCCTATTGCGTCATGGAACTGGTTGACGGATTACCCATGAACCAATACTGTGATCTTCACAGGCTCGATGTTCGCTCCCGACTTGCCCTCTTCAACAATTTATGCGGCGCCGTGGACTATGCTCACCGTGCGGGCATTGTTCATCGAGATATCAAGCCAAGCAACATTCTGGTAACCGCTGAAGGGACTGTCAAGCTGCTGGATTTCGGCATAGCCAAGCTGCTTGGACCAGATCCAACCAAAACGACCGTACTCACGGATTCCAGTCTCTCTGCGATGACGCCCGAGTATGCAAGCCCTGAACAGGTAAGGGGTGACCCGGCGACACGCGCTACAGATGTTTATTCGCTGGGTGTCGTGCTTTACGAGCTGCTGACGGGGAATCGTCCGTACCGGCTACGAAACGCATGTTCCACGAGGTCGTCCGAGTGGTCTGCGAAGAGGAACCAACCCTACCCAGTGCAGTAGTCCGCCTGGCAACTGAAGAAGCAGAGCCCGATGCACAAAACACCCCGGAACTTGTCGGAAAGCGTCGGCAGACAACACCGGGCGACCTGCAGCAGCAACTCAAGGGAGATCTCGACAGCATTCTCCTCAAGAGCTTGCGCAAAGAGCCTTGGCAGCGATATGCCTCCGCGAATGGGCTCGCCCGGGACATAGGTCAACATCTTGCTGGTTTGCCGGTCGAGGCGCGATCCGGCCGATTCTACCGGGCTAGAAAGTGGCTTGATCGCCACCGGCTTTCGCTGACCATCCCGACCGTGTTGCTCTTAGCGATCCTAACCGGCACTATCCATGTCACTCGCAGCGGAGTTTGGATTCTGTTTTGTGCCCTTGTGGTGCTCAGCCTGTGGCAGCTAACGTAGATCGGGAACTAGCCCGCCGAATGGCCAGCTGGCCGATGGCTACTGTGACAACCCTGGGCGCGATCTTCCTCTGGCTGCTCGGCAGGCCTGCAAGTGCATTTCACTGGAAACTGTGGGCCGAGTTTGCGAATTCGACGCTCAGCGGAATTGCTCGCGTCATCGTGGGTGTCCTCGCGTTGGCTCTTTTTGCACGATGGGCCTACCGCAGCCACTGGAGCGGAGATCTCGTGCTGGATGCTTCCTCAGAAGTGGGAGCGGTGGTGAAGACACAGTTCGCTGCGCTAGTCGTGTTGGGGACGATTTTGCTGATCGGCAGTACGGTTCTCTGGTTCTCGGACGGACTGAACCCACTTCCCGGTTCCTTTTCGGACACGACCCTAGGGCTTTACATTGTCATTTTTATCGCATTCCAACGCCTTCTTTCACCCCGCCTCGAGTTTCGCCAGCTCGGCATCGTGACCGCCGACGCCTTTCATCGCTGGCCGCGGATCGAGTCCTTTTCTTGGGAGGGGAACCAAACAGAGGGCGAGGTGATGCTCAGGATCAACGTCGCGGGCCGCCATCCCTTATTTCAGCCGGTCCGAATTCAGGTCCCGAGCGATAAGAAGCCGGAGGCGGAGCGAGTACTCAACCGGTTTCTTTCGGACTGGCCGGCCGCGTAATTCGCGCAAGGACATGGGAGAAGCCGTGTCTAGGGAATAATGCGTTTTTGACGCAAAAGGCTGAACAGGTCGAAGAAGCTATCATCCGTGGCCTGATACTCGAGGAAGCCCAGCTTACGACTCCTGGTCATATCCGTCACCACCTCTATGGGACGGCCCAAATCGGCATCGGTGTGCCAAGCGGAAGCCAGCAGATCCAGATTGGGTTCCAAGAGCGAATATTTGCGGGCGATGTCGGCCCAAATCGGCGCAGCATCGGCCAACTGCACTTCGAGAGGCGTCGCTTCGCCTCCGTAAGGGGCTGCCGGGATCTCAAACCACTGCGCGAGCCGGTTCCACATCCACTGCCAGCGGAATACGTCGCCATTCACAATGTTGAATGCCTGATTGAGGGCAGCAGGAGTCGTGGCCGCCCACTCCAGATGTCGTGCCAATAGCCGCGCATCCGTCATGTCCGTGAGGCCGTTCCACTGCACGGGCGAGCCCGGAAACACAAACCGGCGTTCCGTTTCACGACAAATAGTGGCATACGCGGCCAGAGTCACGCCCATATTCATGGCGTTGCCGACCGCATAGCCGATGATCGTGTGCGGACGATGCACGCTCCAAGTAAAGCCGTCTCGGTCAGCGGCAGCAAACAGTTCATCTTCCTGGGCATAGTAGAAATTCTCAAGCGGGAGGCGCTCCTGGTCCTCGCGGAACGGCGTTACTGGCAGTCTGCCTTTCCCATACGCTTCGAACGGGCCGAGATAGTGCTTTAGCCCTGTGACTAATGCCACATGCTCGACCGAACCAGAAGGAGATAAGGCCTTCAGTAGATTTCGCACCATGGCGCTGTTGATCCGGATGTTTTCTGCTTCAGTCGGCTGACGCATCCAGGTGGTGATGAAAACGTGTGTTGGATTGATGTCCTTCAGTGCAGCCTTCAACGGGTGCAACTGCAGGAGGTCGGCAGCGACGGGCCGCACGTCGGGCGAAGAGCCCGGGTTTCGTGCCAGCCCGAATACGGTCCATTCGCCGCGACTGGTTAGATGGGACGCTAAATTCAATCCCACAATACCCGTCGCGCCGACAATCAATGCTCTGTGGTCCGGCATGTATTTTTCGAAGCGGAGATCTTCCTCCTCCTTCGATGTTCCTCACGCTCACTGGTTTCGTCCAGAACGATACGAAGCGGAGACTCCGGTTTTCCGCAACTTTGGCCATCCCGGCCTAACCGTCCGTCATCTAACGACTGCAGCAAGTATCATTGCGTCGTCGCTTTGCTGACCGCTTGAAAATTGGTCGAGCGCCGCGAGCGCAGCTTCGACAACCCTGTCTGGTTGGCGCGTCTGACAGCAGGTTACGGCGGCAAGAAGGCCCAGCTTGCCCCACTCGTCTCCTGCCGCATTCAGGCTTCAACGATGCCGTCGGTGTAAGCGATGATGAGATCGCCAGCATCCAACTGAACCGCCCGCGCTTCGTAGGCCGTGTCTGCAAAAAGTCCAACGGGTGGCGCACCGGCTTCGAGCCAAGCGATCGCGCCGTCTGAGCGGACGACCATCGCGGGATTATGGCCTGCATTCACATAGTGCAGCGTCCGCGTATTTTCATCGAACACGCCATAGACCAAGGTGGCGTACCGATCCGCGGGCGAGCACGCGTACAATTGTCGGTTCACCGCGGTCACAACAGCAGCCGCGTCGTCGGGGGCGAACGAAGCGGCAGTGCACAGAGACGCCTGGACATTCGCTATCATGAGCGCCGCGGGAAGCCCCTTACCCGACGCATCGGCAACAGCAAGAGCCACGCGGCAACCGGGCAGGGGCAGAAAGGTGAAGCAATCACCGCCGAGGGCGCGCATCTGCCGGCATCGGGCGCTGTACGTGAGGCTCTGTGTTTTCTGGGACGGAACTTCCATGAATCGTTCTTGCAGATCGCAGGCGATCACCCAGTCCTGGCTGATGTCCACTACCACGGAATCCGTCATCATGTTTGCACCTCTGCAAAGATGTCGTCTGGTGTGGCTCAAAATCGACATCGGACGGCCAATTTTTTCGGTCGGGAATTTGTCGGGAGCACGTCGAGAAGCCGGGGATCTGCTCCGATTACTGTATGAACCCGCCAAAGGCAGGGTGAAACAGGAAGGAGCAAGAACATGAAATACATATTGTTGATGTCAGGGACAAAAGCAGGCGTGGATACATACCGTGCCTGGAGTAAGAAGGACATTGATGCGCATATGGCCGTTCTGGCCAGGATCAATCGCGAGCTCACGGAATCGGGTGAGTTCGTCGCCACGCAAGGTTTGGAGGCGCCGCACGAGGCCAAATTGGTGCGGGGCATCAAGGACGATATGCCCATCACCGATGGCGTTTTTCCGGAAGGAAAGGAGTTTCTGCTGGGCTATTGGATTGTAGACGTAGCGACACCGGAGCGGGCCTACGAAATTGCGGGCCGGATTTCCGCCGCTCCTGGGCCCGGCGGAATGCCGATCAATATGCCGATGGAAGTGCGGCAGCTCGCGATGCGCACGCCGCAATCCTAGGGAGCGGAACAGGTCGAGAGTGTAATGGCGAGTGTGTGCTGAGACCTGAAAGGAGCGAGGGTCATGAAATACATATTGATGATGCTTGGCAAGAAGGCCGACTGGGATGAATACGCCAGATGGTCGAAAGAGGATCTGCAGCGGAACGTCGCCTTCATGCAGTGCTTCAACCATGAGCTTCACGAGGCCGGTGTGTTGGTGGACACGAAGGGGCTGGTTTGGCCGCAAGAGGCGAAGATCGTTCGCGCGGGGCAGAACGGCGTACCCGTTACGGACGGCGTGTTTCCGGAATCGAAGGAGTTCCTTGCGGGATACTGGGTCGTCGACGTCGACAGTCCCGAGCAGGCGTACCAGATTGCTGCTCGGGTATCCGCCGCGCCGGGGCCCGGCGGCAATCCGGGCAACATGCCGATTGAAGTACGGCAAGTGCTCAGTACCCATGCCGATTTGGGATTCTGACACCGACCATCGAACCGTGCCACTCGGCGAACAATCATTCGATCTCTCGATCGGGCACCTGTTGCGAGAACTGAGTCCACAGGTGCTCGGAAGTGTGGTGCGAAGATTTCATGACTTCGCCGCGGCCGAGGATGCAGTTCAAGAAGCATCGATCGCGGCACTGATGCAATGGCAGCGCGAGGGTGTTCCCGAGAATCCGCGCGCGTGGCTAACGCAGGTTGCATTTCGGAAAATGGCGGATTACTTCCGCAGCGAATCTGCCCGGAGGCGTCGCGAGACCGAGGTTGTGCAGGAGGCGGCGCGCGCGCCGGAGGCCGCCCTCGATGCTGCACCCGGAGAAGACGACGCCCTCGTTCTTCTCTTTATGTGCTGCCATCCGGCACTTACGCCCGCCTCCGCGATTGCTTTAACGCTTCGTGCGGTTGGCGGTCTCACCACGGCTGAAATCGCTAGCGCATTCCTCGTGCCGGAAGCGACGATGGCACAGCGAATCAGCCGGGCGAAGCAGACCATCAAGGAATCGGGCATACCATTTCAATTGCCGAATGCCGAAGATCGCGGAACACGTCTGCGCTCGGTCCTGCATGTTTTGTACTTGATCTTCAACGAGGGCTACACGGCCACCTCAGGACCACACCTGCGGCGCGCCGATCTCTCTCAAGAGGGAATACGCCTGACACGCATGACCTTCCGACTGCAACCCGAGAACACGGAAGTCGCCGGCCTGCTTGCGCTGATGCTGTTGACCGACGCGCGCCGGCATGCGCGAACCGGCTTAAAAGATGAGTTGATTCCGCTCGCCCAGCAGAATAGGGCACTTTGGGATCGAGGGCAAATCGCGGAAGGAGTCGCCCTACTCTCGGCCGCACTGCCGAAAGGCTCCGTCGGGCCCTATCAATTGCAAGCGGCGATAGCCGCGATTCACGACGAAGCCGAGCGCCCCGAAGATACGGATTGGCCTCAGATCCTGGCCCTTTACGAGTTGCTTAAACGTATGTCGGACAATCCGATGGTGATCTTGAATCACGCAATCGCGGCAGCGATGGTGCATGGTCCGAAAGAGGGTTTGAATCTGCTGGACGCACTTCAAGGGGACCGGCGAATGACCGAACACCATCGTATGGATGCCGTTCGCGCGCATCTGCTGGAGATGGCTGGCGATTCGCAAGCTGCGGCGACACACTACCGCGCGGCTGCGGGCAAGACCGTGAATCTCCCGGAGCGCAATTACCTTCTGATGCAAGCCGCGCGGCTGGCTGGGGTGCCGGCTGAATCCTGACAAAGCGCGAGGAATTGCGCGTGCGCCGCACAGAGGCTTCGCTCTTTAGAAACGCCGACGCTGCGGCTCCCAAGTCATAGGTCAAACCCGAATTCTGAGAGCACAACGGGCTGTCCGTCAGTTGGCGGCCACCGAAATCAGAACGGCCTTCGGGCGCGGACTAGGCTAGCTTTCCCGACGTTCTCTACCGATCGCGATCACGAAATAGTTTACGGGCGCGCTACTGACGTTCTTCAGGCCGTGCATCTCTTCGGAAGCGGCGTAGGCGATCCCGCCGGGCCCGAGTTCCTGCGACACACCATTCGCCGCAAACTGAACGCTACCCTCGCGAACGAACATGAACTCGGTATGCAGATGCTTGTGTGCCGGATGCGGCATCTGACCGGGTAGCAGCGTCGTTTCGTGTACTTCCACGACCTCGCCCGTTGGAAGTCTACCGTGAAGAACGGGACGAGTCGTTGCGCCTCCACTAGAGCGCCTAACAGGCAGTTGATCGAAAGAGTAGCAGGCCGAGTGGAGCAACGAAAGCTGCTCTGACTGGTCGGTCTGTGAATATCCCATCGTGCTGCCCAGCGCTCCCAGCGTAGGCAGCATAAGAGAAAGGTCACGTCTTGTCATACGGCCAATCGTATCGGTTGGCGTTCAAAAGCTGAGTTTGATCGGGTAACTTTGAACCGCGGGTATCCAAACGCATGACGACCGAGTTCTACTTACCCATCTCGGCTTCACAGCTGTAAGCCGACTTCTACATGCCTCGCGACCGCCAGCGATCTACCGGCGGTGAGGTGAGTTCTGTCCGGATGCCCGACCATCCACTCGGTAGCTGAAGCGGCGGTCCGTCCGATCAACGATCTTTCCCGCGAGGCCGCGGTCTGGAGTCAGTGCTGCCGGCCGTCAAAGATGACGAATCGACGGCGTCCTTTTGCGGATGGCGGGTCCCAGTCCCGCCTTGCAGCATTTACGCGCGCTGCGATCCCAACGTCAGCCGCAGGCGAACGGTTGTTTCCCTCTAAATCCCCGGGAGGCCATTGTTGTGCTAGTCTGCCCGGAATGGGACCTTTGACGAGGCGGGGAGTCCTAAGCGGCCTTTCCGCCGCCGTCCTCAGCAACCGTTTCCGGCTTTACGCCCAGAGTCCGGCCAAATATTCGGCACGCGCCATCCGTCTCGTAGAGGAATCTCCCGTCGTCGATCTACTGAATCAGTTCCTGTTCGCAGATTTTGCAGAGAAGCCTCCAAAAATCGACCGCTGGCTAAACCATCCGGAAACGTTTACGAAAGCTGATTCCGAATCCTACCTCAGCTCGGGCATCAATGCCTTCGCTCTTGGCTCCGGTGCGGCGGAGGACTCCGCATCCGGATTCCGCTTCTTCGCCCAATGGAATGGCTTCCTCGCGGCTCATCCCGATCTGCTGCTTCGCATCAATTCCACGGCGGATATCGAACGTGCCCACCAGACGCGCCGCACCGGCATTATGCTTACCATGCAGAATTCCACCCACTTCCGGACGCCCCGAGATGTCGACGAATTCTTCGGACTTGGCCAGCGCATTTCTCAGCTGACCTATAACACAAATAACGGCATCGGGAGCGGGTTCCTTGAACGACGAGACGGAGGACTGTCAGCTTTCGGCGAGTCCATTATGAAGCGAATGGAAGAGGTCGGCATGGGGGTGGATGTTTCGCACTGCGGAGACCAGACCACGCTTGACGCTCTCGAAGCAGCTAAGAAACCGGTTCTTTTCACGCACGCCGCATGCCGGGCAATCGTACCCAATGTCACACGAGACAAGACAGACGAGGCTATTCGCCTCATGGCGAAGACTGGCGGCGTAATGGGCATCGCTTTCATCCGGTTCATGGTGCGCGACCGTGAGCCGGTTACGACCGAAAATGCGCTCGATCATTTTGATTACGTTCGCAAACTGGTCGGCGTAGAACACCTCGCTACCGGCAGCGATCTGGATGTGGTCGGCAACGGCAACGCCATCGGGGGGCCTTCGACCCAAAATTCACAGCCGAACTTCGAGCGTTACGGCTATCACGTCGACAAGCCCGGTCACGTCGCGGTCACGGGACTCGACCATCCTAAACGCATATTCGATTTGACCGAAGGCCTTATCGCCCGGGGCTACACGGACGCGGAGATTCGTGGCGTTCTCGGCGGCAACGCGATCCGCGCGCTGGGTACTATCTGGCCTCACTGAGCCGCGATAGACACACAGACCCGCTGCCCTGTGACTCTTCTGCGGCGGTCGTGTTGCAAAACTTACGGTTTGTGAGACGCTCCTTCGCCGAAAAGAGGAGTAAACTTTCGAATTGAACGGTTCCGCCATGCCGACGATCTTAATCGTTGCCGCTGGTGCCGTGCTTTACTGGATCTATCTGCTTGTACAATTCGTCCGGCCCAAAGGATTGTCGTGACCAGCAACCCACCGGCTGTAATCCAGACGTTAATCGACGCTCACATTAGCGGCTTCAACACCCAAGACAACGATCTTTTCCTCAGCGTTTTCGGGGACACCGCGATCATCATCGACGGCATTGCACCCTATCGCTGGTTAAATCCAAATGCTCCGGCCAATTGGCTCGCCGACGTAGAGACATGGCGTAATGGCCTTGGTGTCACCAAAGAGCACCTGTCCTACGAGATGGGCTTCTGGAATGTCGAGGGCTCGTCCGCATATGCCGTCTAATCGGGGACTCTCACTGTCACGATGAAGGGCCAGTCCGTCGCTCGGACCGGTACCCTTGCGTACACGTTCGCTAACCGCGATGGCGTCTGGAAGATCGAGGCGCAGGCTTGGGGCCGCACGTCCTAGCCTGCTATCAGTGTTCTAACGAAGTTCTCGACCGCAAAAACAAAATGGCTCTGCGTTGTCGGTTGCAAAACTTACCCTGTGTGAGACGCGCTCGCTGGCATTGGTCCCCTCCTCGTCATTGTCTTCGTATTGCGCTCATCTGAGTTCTTGGGCGAGTCCGATGAGAAGCCTTTCAGGCCCACGGATGTAGCAGAGCCGATACGCGTCTTTATACTGGACTACTTCGCCTACGAGCTGCGCGCCGCGCTTGCGAAGCCTTTGAAGCGTCTCGTCGATGTCGTCCACCACGAACATGACGCAGAGGTAGCCTAGAGCGTTCATCGGGGCGCTACGTGATCCGCGACGGCAGGCGGCGTGAGGAAGCGGGAGAGCTCGAGGGCTTCGGGAAGTAGCGAAGGAGGGAAGACCTGCCAATCCCGCCGACCAGCTAGTGCGTGTACTGTACGCTCTCACGGAAGGCTTGGTCTTTCGGAGGTTGTTGACACCGGAACTGGTCCCCGACCAGGTAATCCGGGCGGCCTTCCTGGCACTGGCAAACAAGCGACGCTAAAACCTGAGTTGCGACCGTCCGCATTCGCCGCTCACACCGTCTATTTGATCTTGAGGCATTCCGACCTACCTGCCTCTTCCGAACTAAGCTGCTTTCTTGCTCCTCGCTGGAGTCCGCTTCCGAGCTGCAGTCTTCTTCGCTGTCGCACGTTTCGCGGCTGCTTTCTTCGTTGCCTTCTTGGTAGCAGCCTTCTTCCCGGCAGTTTTGGTCTTCTGACCCGGCGCGTGCAGATGCTGTGCCGCTTTCTTCGGAGATCCCGGATGCTCCACCTTCCAGCTCTCTAGCTGCTTCTTGCGCTTCCCGCGAAAGTCTTTCTCGCTCCCAGACAATTTCGACTCCGCCTTCGGTCGGCAGCTCCCCTGCTCGTGCTGTGTTTTTCCTGGGACCGGCTCGTAACCCGGCCAGCAACGATTCTCGTTTTTCGCCAAACGTGTGTCCTCCTCCCATGAGACGCCTGCCCGGCGACCATCGATTTGTTTTTCGCAGTCCTCAGGGGTGTGATCTCATAACAGACATCATGTGGGCGATCTGGGTTTTCCTCATGGCTGGATCCGCATCTTTCGTATGCGCAGCCTCCATTGCTCCACTTCCGTCGTTACCTAATACAAAGAGTTCCCTTCAGATCCTCGCTCGAGCACAAGCCGGACAACCCTGGACTGTCGCGGGCGAGCGAGGCGCGCTATTCGGACGCCAGAACGGAAAGTTCGAAGCCTGGCTCTGGCCGGTTAAACTTCTCAGCAATTTCTCGATCCACGCCGAGCTGTCGGATTACCCCGTGCCGATTGATGTGAACGCACTCTCGGCTGAGATCCGGGTAAGTCCCGCCGAGACGGTCATTACTTATTCCCATGCTGCGTTTACTATTCGGCAACGCATGTTCGCATCCCGGGGAGCGGACACGGGCAATCTCGCAGCTTCGGTGATTTTTGAGGTAGATTCAGTCCGGCCCCTCAATCTGACGTTCTCATTCACACCCGAGATGTTGCGCATGTGGCCTGCTCCAAATCATGGGCGTTCCAGTGGAGAATGGGTGGCTCAAGCCGATTCCGGCGTGTACGTCCTCCATACGGACGACCCGGCCTTTTCAGGAATCGTGGCTATGCCGCGAACGAAGCCTGGCATTTTGGTTCCGTACCAGGAGCGCCCGCAAACCTACGCTCTGGAATTGAAACTAACCTTCGATCCTAAACGGGATGCCGGTCTCTCCTTTCCGCTTGTCTTCGCAATGAGCAACGGTCCAGATCCGGCTGCGGAAGTCGAGGCGATTCTAGGGAAAACCGCTGAGGCGTACCGCGCGACCCAAACGTATTACCAGGGTTTCTTTGCGAATCGTTTATACGTGGAGACGCCGGATCGGAAGCTGGATGAAGCCCTGCAGTGGGCGGAAATCGCTCTGGACCAGATGCAGGTTCGGCGCGGCGATGAGACGGGCATGGTGGCGGGGTATTACGAGTCGGCTGATTCGGCACGGCCCGGCTACGCCTGGTTCTTCGGTCGCGACACACTATGGTCCACTTACGCGACCGACAGTTATGGCGATTTTGCGTTGACGCGGCGCGCTGTCGAGTTCCTTCTCGCTCACCAAAGAGAAGACGGCAAGATGATGCACGAGTATTCGCAGACCGCTGAAGCCTTGGATTGGAAGTCAACTCCGTACTTCTACGCCTCCGCCGACTCCACGCAGCTTTTAATCATGGCCCTCGCGGATTACCTGAAGGTCAGCGGCGACGTGCTCTGGGTTCGAAAGCAGTGGCCGGCGATCCTCAAAGCGTATCGATTCGTTCGTGCGCACGAAGACGCAAATGGCATCTATAGCAATGCGGAAGGCACGGGGTGGGTGGAATCGTGGCCCGGGGGCATGCCCCACCAGGAGATCTATCTGGCGGCTCTTGACAAGCAAACTGCCGACGCGATGTCCACGCTTGCTTCCGCCATGAACGATCAAGAGCTCTCGGCCGCCGCCAGGAAGAAGGCCGAGAGCATAGAGCAGACTGTGCAACAGCAGTTTTACTCAGCGCCTGATCAGCTTTACGCCTTCAGTCGAAACAAGGACAGTTCGCTCGACCGGACTGCAACAATCTATCCCGCGGTGGCCTGGTGGGACGGAACGTTTCGCCTGTCCAAAGCCGACGGGATGTTCGCCCGTTGGGCGTCGGCCGAGTTCTCGAGCGATTGGGGAACAAGAGACATCAGCAATCGAACGCCGTTCTACGATCCGATCAGTTATCACCAGGGATCCATTTGGCCTCTTTTTACCGGTTGGGTCTCGTTGGCGGAATACCGGGCCGGCCGCTCCCTTTCCGGCTACAGCCACCTCATGCAGAATGCCGGATTGACATGGACTCAGGATCTCGGCTCCGTAACAGAACTTCTCTCCGGTGACCTGTTTCAGGCACTCGGGCGAAGTAGTTCTCATCAGATGTGGTCATCCGCCATGGTGATCTCTCCGTTGCTGCGAGGCCTGCTTGGGCTGGATTGGGACGCGTTGGGTCGGACGCTGGTTGTCAGGCCGCAGATGCCCGCAACCTGGGATCACGTCAAAGTACACAACGTGCCTTTAGGTTCACTTCGCCTCGATCTCGCGATCACACGCCGCGCGGGAGAGTTCGTCATTCAAGTGAGTTCCGTGAAGCCCGAACAATTCTGTATCTCGTCCGACGTACACGGCCGTCCATGTTCAGCGGCAGTTGCTCGCGTTCATGAACTTCGGACACCGATTCGTCCCGTTGAAATCTACGTGCCGGCCGAGCTACCAGAGCCGGGATCGAGGACGCACCAGTTGAAAGTGATCGAAGAACGCTATGCGGAACAGTCGGCCGAGTTTGGTTTCTCCGGACCGGGCGGCGAGCGCTACGAATTGCCCGTCAGGCTGAATCGCGCCGGCATCACGGTCCAAGGTGCAGAGATTTCGGGCGAAAAACTTCTGCTCGACATTCCTGCCGGTGCTGGTTATCAGACACAAACCGTCACGTTTCGCTGGGGATCTTAAAACGCAAGATCGTCGTACCGCTGCATATATAGTCGAGGAATGCGGCGGTTTCGGAGAAGAGTCACGTCCAGCGTTTTCCCGTTTGCGCTTCTCCTCGCTGCCATTCTCTCGGGTCAAACGCCGTCGCCACAGGCGAAAACGGCAAACATCCTCGAGTACATCAGGTCGACGTGGTCTGTCCTGACACGCTCGAACGCTAACCTGGCTAAGGCCGCCGTAGATCCCAAGTTCAAGCCCCGCCCGGACGGTCGATGGACCGTGTACATCCCTCGGGACGAGGATCAGGAGCTTGTCCAGGAAGGCCTGCGGCGGGAAATGCCGGCCGCGGGCTTCAAGGCCATTGCGGTCGAAGCCTTACCATCTGACTTGGATTCGCTCCCGAGTCAAGGGCTCCTGTATCTGCCTCATCCTTACGTTGTGCCCGGCGGCCGCTTCAACGAGATGTATGGGTGGGATAGTTACTTCATCCAGGTTGGGCTGCTTCGCGATGGCCAGACGGAAATGGCGAAGAACCTCGCGGACAATTTCCTCTACGAGGTAAAACACTACGGTCAGGTCCTGAACGCCAACAGGACGTACTATATGACACGGTCGCAGCCGCCGTTCTTGACTCAGATGGTTTTGGGCGTCTACGGCAAGACGCACGACCGCGAGTGGCTGAAGAATGCGCTTCCGCCCATCACGAAATACTACGACGTCTGGAACAAAGAACCGAAACTGATACCCGAAACAGGGTTAGCCCGATATTTCGATTTGGGCGAGGGCCCTGCGCCGGAGGTGGTTTCATCGGAACGCGACAGCAGCGGCAAGACCCATTACGAGCGAATCCGTGATTTCTTCAAGGCGAACCAAATCACGGACTACGATGTCAGTCAGTATTACGATCGAGCAACGAACCAACTGACGCCGTTGTTCTACAAAGGCGACCGCTCGATGCGCGAATCCGGCTTCGATCCGTCAAACCGTTTTGGCGATTTCAACATCGACATCATCCACTACAACCCCGTCTGCCTTAATTCCCTGCTGTACCTCATGGAACAGCAAATTGGACACATCTACAGCGAGCTAGGAGATTCGCAAGCGGCCGATGAATGGAAGAAGAAAGCGTCGCTTCGCGCCGAACGGGTGAACAAGCTGATGTGGGACGATGCCGATGGCTTGTACTATGACTACAACTTCGCTACAAAAAAGATCAGAAAATATCCGTTCCTGACTACTTTTTACCCGCTTTGGGCCGGGTTTGCCAGTAAAGAACAGGCTTCGCGCGTCATGAAGAACTTAGACAAGTTTGAGAAGGCGGGCGGATTACAGACGAGCACATACGTAAGCGGAAACCAATGGGATTCGCCGTTCGGCTGGGCCCCGCTGCAGTTGATTGCGGTCGAAGGCATGAGAAAGTACGGGTTCGACGCAGACGCTGAGCGGATCTCGCTGAAGTTCTTGCGCATGGTGCAGCGAGAGTTTCTGCGTCAAGGATACATCGTTGAGAAATATGATGTCGTGCGAGGAGGCACGGAAGTAAGCGCTCAGATCCGGTTCGGCTACAGTGCGAATCAGGCTGGGTTCGGTTGGACCAATGCCGCGTTCACCGCACTTTACGACGAACTGAATCCCGAAGACCAGCACAACTTGTTGTCCGGTAAGAGCCGCTAGCCGTTTTGTAAGGCCTTCTCTTGCGCCGCGATCTCCACCCGCTCTTTTTTCACTTCCAGACGCACTCGTGCAAAGATACTCATGTACAGATTGGCTACCCACACCAGTGCAAATCCGCTGATCAGGTAGCCTCGCCAGTCCGGGAACAGAAGCTTGAAACGAGTCAGGACAAGGAAAAAAGCCGTAACGTAGTGGCTGAAACAGTATTCACACGTAAAGAGATAGAAAAATTTTCGTTTCAGGAGCTTGTCACACTTTTCACTTCGGTCCTTGCAATACTCGCGCGGTTCCCGAAACACCTCTTCGTGCGTAACAGTCCATGCGATGGACGCGATTGGCAGGCCCAGGATGAAGAGCGTAAAAAGCTCGTGACTCATTTAGTTGATCCCTCTACTACTATCGCTGTTGAAAACTCCAGGATCTTCGATCTTCAGGGGACAATGATTTAATGCCACACGACAAAGACAGCGGAGCCCGCCCGGCCGGCCCCTGCGCGATGGTGATTTTCGGAGCGGGCGGTGATTTGACCAAGAGGTTGATCATTCCGGCGCTCTATAACCTGACGTGCGCTCACCTCTTGCCACAAGAGTTCGCCATCATTGGCTTCGACCGTCTTGACCAGAGCGATGACGATTGGCGGAACAGTTTAGCCCAGATGACGGAAGAGTTCCTGAAGGCTGGCGGTGGCCAATCCGAAATCAATAAAGATGCCTGGCAGTTTCTGTCCGAAAGGATGTCCTACTGCAAGGGGGACCTTACCGATGACAACTCTTACAAGGAATTGAAGCGGAAGTTAGCCGAAACAGACCGCACCCGCAACACCGGCGGCAATTATCTCTTCTACCTGGCTGTAGCGGAACGATTCTTCGCGATTGCTGTTGAACATCTTGCGCATAGTTGCCTCGCCTGCGAAACTGACGGTCATTGGCGTCGTGTCGTGATCGAGAAGCCGTTCGGTCATGACCTTCAATCGGCACAGGAGTTGGACGGGCGTATCCTCCGAGTCATCAGAGAGAACCAGGTCTATCGCATCGACCATTTCCTCGGCAAGGAAACGGTGCAGAACATCATGATGTTCCGCTTTGCCAATGGACTGTTCGAGCCGCTGTGGAATCGCGATCGGATCGAACACGTTCAAATTACGGTGGCAGAGACCGTTGGGGTGGAGAAGCGGGGCTCATTCTACGAGAAAACGGGCGCACTGCGCGACATGGTTCCCAATCACATGTTTCAACTCGTCGCGATGACCGCTATGGAGGCGCCCAACTCGTTCAGTGCCGACGCGATCCGGTCGGAAAAAGCCAAAGTGATCGAGGCCGTGCGACTCTGCAACGCTCAGGATATGACGTGTAATGCGGTCCGGGGCCAGTACACCGCTGGCGTCGTGAGTGATGAAAAGGTCCCAGGGTACCGGCAGGAGCTCGACGTTGCCGCTGACTCCGTAACTGAGACCTATGTCGCCTTGAAGATCCTGATCGATAGTTGGAGGTGGTCGGGGGTCCCCTTCTATGTGCGAACCGGGAAGAGGCTGCATCGCAGAAAGACTCAAATCGCCATCAAGTTCAAAGAAGTGCCTGCCGCGCTTCTGCGAAATACGGAGTTCGAGCGGCCTGCTCCGAATTGGCTGCTGCTTCGAATCCAGCCCGACGAAGGAATCGCGTTGGAATTCGGCGCCAAGATACCCGGTCCGTCAATGCGCATTGGAGATGTTCGCATGGATTTCAAATACCGCGATTATTTCGGGACCGCGCCCGCAACCGGATATGAAACCTTGATCTACGATGTGATGACTGGAGACGCTACCTTATTTCAAAGAGCAGACAACATCGAGGCGGGATGGGGGGTTGTCCAACCAATCATTAACGATTGGCAGAACAATCGCGGCAAGGGTCTGGCGTTTTATCCGGCCGGCAGCCAAGGTCCGGGTGAGGCAGACGAACTGCTCGCGAAAGACGGTCACGCCTGGCGTCCCATCGAATGAGTCGAACGGAGAACGCGGTACTTGCGAAGGAGCTCGTACATGACGATAGCACCCGCGCTTGCGACATTGAGAGAGTGCTTCAATCCGAGCATGGGAATCCGCACGTGGGTGTCGCAGGCCTCTAACAGCTTCATATCCAGGCCGTCCACCTCATGCCCAAACAGGACGCAAACCGGATACCGTGGCTGCCAATCGAAGATGTCGACGGCGCGATTGCTTGTTTCGATAGCGGCGATCTCGTGACCGCTGCTTCGTAGCGTCTGAATCTCCCCAAGCGAGCTTTCCGCAGGCCGCCATGGCACACGGCCTTCGGCTCCGAGGGCCGTTTTCGCAATGCCTTTATGAGGAGGACGAGCAGTGATTCCAGACAAGATCAGCTGTTCGATTCCAGCGCCGTCTCCCGTACGGAAGAACGAGCCGACGTTGTACATGCTGCGGACATTATCGAGCAGGATGGTTACCGGGAGCCGGATCTCTTCGTATAGCGAGGATCCCGCAGTCGCTCGAAACGGAACGCGATCCATCCTCAGTGACGCGACAGTCCGGCGCGTTTCCAGAGCTCATCCACACGGCTGACCACTTCCGGTGACATACGAATCACATTCGGCCAGCGTCGTGTGAAGCCTTCCGACGGCCATTTGGTCGTTGCATCGACGCCCATCTTGGAACCGAAATTAGGCAACCGGCTCGCATGGTCGAGAGAATCGACTGGGCCGGTCACGAATTCGATGTCTCGCTGCGGATCGATGTTGTTGAGGGCCTTCCAGCAGACTTCCGAAACGTTCTGCACGTCCACATCCTCGTCCACCACCACAACGCACTTGCTGAACATAGCCTGTCCGAGTCCCCAGATGGCATGCATCACCTTTCGCGCCTGGCCTGGATAGGATTTCCGAATGGAGACGAGGATCAGGTTGTGAAACACGCCTTCCGCAGGCATACAGATGTCGCGCACTTCAGGAAGCTGCATGCGCATAAGAGGAAGAAAGATGCGCTCGATCGCTTTTCCCATGTAGAAGTCTTCCATCGGGGGCGGTCCGACAATGGTGGCCGCATAAACCGGATCCTTGCGACGCGTAACGCATTCGACATGGAAAACCGGATAGTCGTCGTCCAGAGAATAGAAGCCTGTGTGATCTCCGAACGGACCCTCACGACGCAACTCGCCTAAGTTGAGGTAGCCCTCGAGAACGATCTCGGAGTTCGCCGGCACTTCGAGATCAGACGTTTCGCACTTCACCATCTCGACCGGGCGTCCGCGAAGAAAACCTGCGAACAGCATCTCGTCGATGCTGGGAGGAAGCGGCAATATCGCGGAATACAGAGTTGCCGGATCGGAGCCGATCGCCACAGCAACGGGCATGCGCGTCGATTTGCCTTCCGCCGCCAACCTCCGATAGTGTTCCGCGCCTTGCTTGTGTTTTTGCCAGTGCATTCCGGTGGTCGTGTCATCGAAGACTTGCATCCGGTACATGCCGCAATTCCTCTTCCCTTCGGAGTTCTTCGAAAACACCATTGGAAACGTAATGAATCGGCCGCCGTCGCCCGGCCAGCAATGGAGAATCGGGAACTCGCGGAGTGAAAAGCTGTCGTGCTGAATGACCTGCTTACAGGGTCCGCTCGAAACGATTTTCGGGAACATGGAGGCGAGCTCTCCCAATTTGGGCAGCATCTTCAACTTGTCCAGCAAGCTCTCCGGCTTTTGCATTTCCAGAAAGCCGGAGATCCTTGTGGCAACTTCGTCGATATTTGAGACGCCTAAAGCCAATTCCATGCGCCGCATACTCGCAAACGCGTTGATCAGAACCGGAATGTTCGAGTTCTTCGTATTTTCAAATAGAAGCGCTGGACCATTGTTTTTGACGGCGCGATCTGCGAATTCCGTGATCTCCAGATACGGATCGACTGCAAGCGTTACTCGCTTGAGCTCTCCTGCCTTTTCGAGGGCGCGTATGAATGCACGGAGATCGTTGAATGCCATTTCGTTACACCCATTATGATGATGGATGGATGACGGCAACCCGCACAGCGCTCGTGACTGGCGCAAGCAGAGGAATCGGTAAAGCGTGCGCTCTCGCACTCGCGAAATCCGGCTACAGGGTCGCGGTAGCTGCTCGTTCCCTCGAAAATCTCCACGACACAGAGACTCAGATAAAAGATGCCGGGGTCGAAGCGTTTGCTGTCACAGTCGATGTCAGTGATAACGCGTCCATCAAAGCGGGGTTCGAGAAAGCGGCTCGGGAGTTTGGCAGAATCGACATCCTGATCAACAATGCGGGCATCACAAAGGACGGTCTGGCTGTCAGAATGAAGGAGCAAGACTGGCAGGTGGTCCTGCAAACGAATCTGACGGGCGCCTTCTTCGCTATCCAGCAGGTGTTACCTGCCATGATGCGCGAACGATGGGGCAGAATCGTCAATATCTCTTCGGTTGTTGGCGAGATGGGCAATCCCGGGCAGGCCAACTACGTAGCATCCAAAGCAGGATTGATCGGGCTCACGAAGTCTCTTGCACAAGAAGTCGGTAGCAGGAATATAACGGTAAACGCCGTAGCTCCGGGTTTCATTGAGACGGACATGACTGGGTCTTTGTCCGATGAGCTGAAACAGAAGATGCTGGCCAACACTCCACTGCGCCGCATGGGCACTCCGGAGGACATCGCGCATTCAGTGAAATTTCTCGTCAGTGAAGAAGCAAGTTTCATCACCGGCCACGTCCTGGACGTCAATGGCGGGATCTATATGTAAGGTGCGCTTTACGCGCCTGCTACTCTTCTATGTCTTCCATCACCGTATCTCCTAAAGCGAAGCGCGACAGTACCTTTCATATCGGGTTAGTGCAGATGCCCTGCTCTCTCGACACTGAGGAAAATCTCCGTCGCGCGATCGAGGGCATCAAGAAAGCCGCTAGTCGGGGCGCCGAGATCGTGTGCGTCCAGGAACTCTTCCGCAGTCAGTATTTTTGCAGGGAAGAGCATCCGAAGTGGTTCGATCTTGCAGAGAGCATACCTGGGCCGTCGACTGAGGCGATCGGCGCCGTTGCGAAACAGTTACAAGTCTCGGTAGTGGCTTCTCTATTTGAGAAGAGAGCGCAGGGGCTCTATCACAATACGGCAGCCATCATCGATGCGGACGGATCGTTGATTGGCATGTATCGGAAGATGCACATCCCCGACGATCCGCTCTATTACGAAAAGTTCTACTTCACGCCAGGCGATCTTGGTTTTCGCAATTTCGAAACGCGTTACTCGCGTATCGGTGTACTTGTCTGCTGGGATCAATGGTATCCGGAAGGCGCGCGCATTACGAGCCTTCAAGGTGCAAATGTGTTGTTCTACCCAACTGCGATCGGCTGGCACCCGGCAGAAAAGGAACAATATGGCGAAGCGCAAATGGATGCATGGCGCACGATGCAGCGCGCTCATGCGATTGCCAACGGAGTTTTTGTCGCCGCGGTGAACCGCACCGGCTTCGAAGGACCCGCCGAAAGCGGTATTGAATTCTGGGGAAACTCGTTCATCTCAGATCCGTTCGGACGCGTCATCGCGCAAGCCTCCGCAACCGAACCAGAAGTTCTGATTGCTGAATGCAATCCGAAAGATATGGACGAAGTTCGCAAAAACTGGCCGTTCCTGCGAGATCGACGCATCGATGCCTATTCGCCCATCGTCCAACGCTGGCTCGATTAGGATGGAATCCGAACTGGAAGACCTCAGGTCTGCCGGATTCAGAATGCCCGCCGAATGGGAGCAGCACGAGGCGACGTGGTTAGCGTGGCCGCATGAAAAGACAGACTGGCCTGGCAAGTTCACGCCCGTTCCCTGGGTTTACGGAGAGATCGTCCGGCACCTTTCCCGAGTGGAGAAGGTACGCATCCTCATCGAAAACGCGGACGAAGAAGAAAAAGCACGGCGTGTCTTGCGAAAGAGCAACGCGGAACTGGCCGCCGTCGAGTTCTTCCAGCTTCGTACCGATAGAAGCTGGACCCGCGATTTCTGTCCGATCTTTGTCAAAGACCGCGCAGACCAGATTCAGATGCTGGATTGGAAATTCAACGGCTGGGGAAAGTACAGCAACTCCGAACACGATAACGCGGTCACGAGTTCCCTTTCGGCCAATCTCGACATGACCATGGTGAGTCCGGAGTGGAAGGGAAAACAAATTGTACTCGAAGGCGGCAGTATAGACCTGAACGGTGCGGGATCCATCCTCACCACGGAAGAATGTCTTCTCAGCAAGGTTCAGGCGCGGAACCCCGACCTCTCTCGTGAAGATCTGGAACAGATCTTCGACCTTTACCTGGGCGCTCGGAACACACTATGGCTGCGACACGGCATTGCCGGAGACGATACGCACGGTCACGTGGACGACCTTGCCCGATTCACGGATCGGCAAACAATTGTGATCGCGCAAGAGCAAGATCCGTCCGATGTGAATTTCGAGCCTTTGCGGGAGAACCTGGCTCTCCTTCGAGAGATGAAGGATAGCAGCGGCCAGAAGTTCCAGGTCAGAACGTTGCCGATGCCGGCGCCGGTGATCTTCGACGAGCAACGACTTCCGGCGAGTTATTCCAACTTCTACATAGCCAACCGCACTGTGCTGGTGCCCACCTTCAACGATCCGAACGATCGCATCGCACTCAATACACTGGCCGAGCTGTTTCCGGATCGAACCGTGGTCGGAATCGCGTGTACGGATCTGGTGCTCGGCTTGGGCACGCTTCACTGCATGACGCAGCAGCAGCCTGCCTGACAAGCTGTGGGCCTTACTCTGATCGCAGCCGTTCCCGTAGCGGTTTGGCTGTACCTCTTCTTTGCACGTGGCGGGTTCTGGCGCGTCCGTCCTCATCTTGCGCCGACTTCCAGCGAGCCCCGAGACCCAGCACGAATCGTGGCAATTGTTCCGGCTAGAGATGAGGCTCCGGTTGTCGGGGAAGCTGTGCGATGCCTGCTCGAACAGCGCCTTTCGATTCCAATTCACGTCATTTTGGTCGATGACGCAAGCTCAGACGGAACCGCAGATACGGCCGGGAGAGCGGCAACGGATATCGGCGCGGCCAGCCGCCTCACCATTCTCGAAGGCAAGCCTCTCCCGCCCGGGTGGACCGGTAAGTTGTGGGCCGTTTCGCAAGGAATCACCGTGGCGCAGGCGATGGGAGCTGATTATTACCTCCTGACGGACGCCGACATCCAACACGACGCGAGAAGCATCCCTCGCCTTCTCGGCACCGCTCAGGAAGGCGGCTTCGAACTGGCGTCTTATATGGTGAAACTCGCGGTCGCTTCGGCCGCCGAGAATTTCACGATTCCTGCTTTCGTCTACTTTTTCTTCCAGCTTTATCCGCCGCGTTGGATTGCTTCCCCACGTTCACGCACAGCAGGCGCCGCGGGCGGTTGCATGCTCATTCGCCCGGAAGCTCTGGAGCGAGCTGGTGGAATTTCGGCAATCCGCAACGCGCTCATCGATGATTGCGCTCTGGCTCGTGCCGTTAAGACAACCGGCGGAAGGGTGTGGCTTGGGTTAACGCATGAAAGCCGAAGCATTCGATCCTATGGAGGCTTCGGAGGCGTGGGACAGATGATCTCGCGCTCGGCATTTCATCAGCTTCATCATTCGGCTCTGTTGCTGATGCTGACGCTGGCGGGGCTGGTGATCACTTATGTGTTTCCACCGCTGGTGGTGCTTAGCGGGAGACTGCTTCCCATGCTACTCGGAGCGGTTGCCTGGATTCTGATGACGATCTCCTACATCCCGATACTCCGGTTTTACGGGCGATCGGCGCTGTGGAGTCTCTCGTTGCCGCTGGTGGCGAGTTTCTATGCCGGCTGTACCGTTCACTCCGCGTATCGGTTTTGGACCGGAGGAGGTGGTCGCTGGAAAGGACGCACGCAGGACCGCCGCTGAGGCGCCGGGCGCTCTCGCCTACATCGCGGGGTAGTCGATGCAGCGCAAGGCTGGCCTGTCATGGTCGAAGACGCACTGGAAGGGGCGACATTCGCCATTTCCCTTCCCGTTCATAACCCTGGTTGTTACGAGTGTGGAGAAACGGGCTTACCGGATCGAGTTATCTACCAGCGGTTCTTGCTTCCGCCAAAATCCCGCTGCTGGCCGCCGCCACCGCCCTGAGATCGCTCTCTCCGCTCAGGGGGGCGTGCCTCATTCACAACCAGCGCACGGCCCATCAAGGCCCTGCCATTACAAGCCTGGATGGCTTGCGTTGCCAGGGCGTCATCGTTAATCTCTACGAATCCAAATCCACGGGCTTCCCCGCTAAAACGATCACGCAGAATGTTCACTGTGTCGACGTGGACACCAGCCTCTTCGAAGAACGCCTGAATATCCGTTTCAGTTGCTTTATACGGCAAGTTCCCCACGAAAAGCTTCGTCATTGACAGTCTCCAATTGTCGTTAGGAAGCTCGTCATCTGAGTTGGGCGAGGTACCAGAAGTCACTCCAAGCGGGAAAACCGAGCTCCAAACTGACACCTCCATCGTGCCACAAATCACGTTTTTCTCCCAGTATCAAGAACCGTAGTTCGTAGGAATTAGTCGGGTTTTTACCGCGGCGTAATCAGGCCTCCGAGTTTTTCTTCCTCGCCCACGGCAATTCGCGGGAAACGCGTGGAATATGCTTCGAGATATTTATAGCCGGAACCGGTGTTATAGATGACCACTGTTTCGCCTGCTTTCAGAAATCCGGTCTCCGCCAACCGGCGGGCAGCAGCTACACAGGCACCACCCTCGGGCGCCGGGAAGATCCCCTCGTTCTCGGCAAGTTGTACGCCGGCGTCCAGCATGTCGGAGTCAGAGACCGAAACAGCCGTTCCTCCGCTTTCGCGGACGGCCTGAAGCACGAGAAAATCGCCCAAAGCTTTCGGGACGCGGAGTCCGCTCGCCACGGTGCTTGCGCCGTCCCAGAATTGACTATCTGCCTGATTTTGCTCATACGCCCGGGTAATCGGAGAACATCCGGCAGCTTGGACGGAGATCATCTTTGGGCGCTTCGGGCCGATCCAGCCAAGTTCCCCCAGTTCCGCGAAGGCCTTCCACATCCCGATTAGTCCGACGCCGCCGCCGCACGGATAGAGAATTGCGTCCGGCACCTCCCATCCGAACTGCTCGGCGACCTCGTAGCCCATCGTCTTCTTTCCTTCAATACGATAGGGCTCCTTGAGCGTGCTGACCTCAAACCAGCCCTCTTGCGCTTTGCGCTCCGCGACGATCCGACCACAATCACTGATCAGACCGTTTATCAAATTCACATTGGCCCCGAAAGCTTTGCATTCGATGTAGTTCGCCTGAGGCACGTCGTTCGGCATGAAGATGTTGGCTTCGAGACCAGCCGCGGCCGCGTAGGCAGCTAAGGCGCCGGCGGCGTTCCCGGCAGACGGTATGGCAAGCTTTTTCAACCCGAACTTCTTAGCCGTACTCACTGCGCACGACAATCCCCTGGCCTTGAATGAATCCGTCGGGTTCCGCCCTTCGTCCTTGATCCAAAGATCAGCGAGGCCGATAGCCTTTCCTAGTGAGTCGGCTTTCTTGAGCGGAGTCCAGCCTTCCTGGAGCGTCACGATCTCGTCGCCCTGACAGGGGAGAACGGGCTCATATCGCCACATACTCGGGACCGCACCTCCCAGCTGGTCTTTGCTCCAACTCTCGCGGACACGGGCGAGGTCGTACCGGACGAGTATCGGACCTCCACAAGTGCAGAGATTGATTGGTTTTTGAGGATCATACGCACGCGAGCATCGGCTGCAGACGAGTTCAGTGGCTCTTCCCATTCCTTTGTCCATCCTAACCTCCGGCCCAATGACTCATAGGACCGGTCTCGTCGTGTTTTCTTGCCGCTCGTACCGGAATCTCGGCAAAAATTGTGACAGAATTACCTGAAACGACACAATACTGTTGAGGAGAGACGTGCAGTATCCCTTGAGTCGGGAGGAACACGCCGCCATGGCCAGGCACTTGGGCGGGGTTAGGAAGCAGCTTCAGGAGATATCTGATCTCTTCTCTTCACGTTATGGAAAGCACAGCAGCATCGCCGAAATGGCCGTCAAGGCGCTCGTTTCCACAACGTTGCTCGAACACGAACTGAGTCTTGTTGACGACACAGGAGCTATCATTTCTGAATTGGACGATTTCGGCCGCTCGGGTTCCTAGATTCATGCGCATCCTTCTGTCCGGTCTCCTCTTCGCGCTGACGCTTTGCTTCGAATGCTCCGCGATCGAGGTGATTCATCTCAAGAACGGATTCACTCTGGAAGCCGACTCTCACACGGAACAGGATGGAACGACCGTTCTGCGGGTGGGAAGCGGAACGCTGAGCTTGGCGCAAAGCGAGATCGGCAGTATCGAACTTGTCAACCGGCCCTCCAATTTGCCCTCCGAAAAAGCACGACTGGCGGATGCGGAGCCCGGCAAATTACTTGCTGATGCCGCCGAAGCGTACGGTATTGAGCCAGCGTTCGTCCGGAGCGTGGCACAGATCGAATCAGGTCTTCGTCAGGGAGCGATTTCCCCGAAGGGAGCGATCGGGCTCATGCAACTGATGCCGTCCACGGCCGCCGATCTCCAGGTGAATCCCAACCAGCCGGCAGCCAACGCCTCGGGAGGTGCACGCTACTTGCGGGAGCTGCTGCTCCGATATCGGGGGAATTCCGTTCTCGCGCTCGCCGCCTACAATGCCGGACCGGGCGCCGTCCAAAAGTACAAGGGCGCACCGCCGTACGAAGAGACTCGACGATATATCACCAAGGTGCTTGAGGAATACAAAAAGCAACTAAAGGCCAAGACCGCAGCAAACATGCCCGCCCGCAAGCCGAGTCCAGGCGCTAGTAAGCCCAGCGCCACAGATTAACGCCGGCCGTATAACCCGCCCCAACAGCCGCATATAAGACCAGATCGCCTTTCTTCAACCTGCCACTCTCGACTGCATCTCGAGTAGCAAGTGGAATTGTCGCTGCAGTCGTATTTCCGTACCGATCCAAATTGATCACGACTTTACTGTCAGGCAATCCCAGACGCTCCGCGGTAGCCGAGATGATCCGTTTGTTTGCCTGATGTGGAATGAGGAGGCTGACATCCGATGGAGTCAGTGAATACTTCTGCAATGCCTTTTCGCAAAGCTCAGACATCTTCCGAACGGCGAATTTGAAGACCTGCTGCCCTTCCTGCTTGACGAAATGCAGGCGCTTCTCTACCGTGTCGGGCGAGGCGGGCATTCTGCTTCCGCCTGCAGGCATTTTCAGGAAGTTCGCACCCGAACCGTCAATTTCATTGATGAACCCGACGAATCCCAGGTCCGGCTCGTCCGCTGGCTCAATCAGAAATGCGCCGGCTCCGTCGCCGAACAGCACACAGGTTGCTCGATCGGTGTAGTCGATGATACGGGACATGGTGTCAGCACCGATCACCAGCACCTTTCGATGACTTCCGGAACAGACCAGGTGAGCGGCAGTCGTCAAGCCATAAACGAAGCCCGAACAGGCGGCGCTCAAATCGAATCCCCAGGCACCGGTAGCCTTAAGTTGGTCCTGGACGAGACAGGCAGTCGAAGGAAAGAGCATATCCGGCGTCACCGTACAGACGATAATGGCGTCGAGTTCGGAAGCTTCAATTCCCCGCTGAATCAGGACTTCTCGAGCAGCTGCCACAGCCATGTCCGAAGTGGCCACGGCCGCATCTGCAATATGGCGCGATCGAATCCCGGTACGCTCCACGATCCATCTATCATTCGTATCGACTATGGTGGACAGCTCATCGTTGGTGAGGATGCGAGGCGGCGCAAAACACCCTAAGGAGCTGATTTTCGCTTTCATTGACTGTACCTTTATGTTCGGGGCCAACGCTATAGAGGGCTTTTGGCTCCGCCCACCATGGTACAGTTGGTCGAAATCAAGCGTGCAGAGCGCAATTTTCTTCGAATCATTAGAGGAGATTTACGGGCGCATTTACCGTTCCTTGAATCCGCGGGCTAATCTCCGGGAGGTATCGGTTCGGTTCCGGAAGTACGCGAACGCTAATAGCCGCATCAGACTGGATCGGGACAGACTGGCTGTCGATATTAGCGACGTTCTGAAAGAGGCTCCGGCGCCTATTCAGGAGGCGTTGGCGATACTTCTCGTGTCCAAGCTCCTGAGAAGAACGCCCGACCCGCTGTCCCTGGCGCAGTACCAGCGTTACGTGAGTACGGCCAGAGTGCAGGACGCACTTCAGACAGTTAAACGCGAGCGCGGAAGAAAAGCGATCAGGCATCCTTCCGGTGAGTTTTTCGACCTAAATAAAATATTTGAAGATTTAAAAACCCGCTATTTTGGCGGCAGATTACGGAAGCCGACGATCGGCTGGAGCCTGCGAGGATCTCGCTCCACCTTGGGGCATTACGATCCAGCTCACGACGCGGTAGTGTTATCGAGCGTGCTGGACTCGGCTGAATGCTCGTACCTGATTGTCAGTTACGTACTCTTCCATGAGCTCTTGCACACGATCTACCCCGCGGAGTCACGCAGCGCAAGAAGATGCGTGCACACCGCTGAATTTAAGGCAGCGGAAAAGCAGTTCGAAGACCGGGAGGCGGCAATAGCCGCGCTGAAGAAGTTCCTTGGTTCTATGCCCGGCAACCCTGTGCACGGCGATTAAGCTGTTTGCGGCCGGGAAACTCTCAGGAACTCGGAGCTCATCTCTTCGAGCCGGGCTAGCATGGCAGTGGCAACGATCGTTTTAAAGCCCATGCAACAAAGGACATAGCTGCACTCTGCGGCTAACACCGAGAACATGAATTTGACTCTCAGCTTGACCAATTTCACTGCCAATTCCGAGTGATCTTCCTGTTGGTGGGAAATGAGCGTTCTCGTCACCGTATAAAGGCGATTGAAGTCTACGATCAGGCGGCGCAGGTATTGACGGAAGATCAGCAGGCGTTCTCGCTTCAGTTTCCGATAAAGAGACAGGTCAAAACCCGGTTGCCTGGCGAGGAACCGGAAATCCTCATCCGAGAGAAGCCTCTGCATGGGGTAATAAGAACTCGGTGTGAATTCCTCCACCCACTCGCGAGGGATCTCGTTGAAAGAGCAAGGTTGGAACAAACGGAAAACAACCGGTCCCAACACTGCCACGCCAAACGCAACGATAGCGAATAGGAATACGATCAGGGTTGCTTGCATCGTGTCCGTACGTCCAAGGTACTAGATATAGAATTCCAATTCAAGATATAAAATTCGACGGTTCTAAAATCAGGTTTTTCTGGGAATCCGGCTAAATTCGAAACAGTCCCCTGACTCTAAGAGGCATAGGGGCGAACGGTTTTGACTCAGCGGCGGGCGGCATGGACCAGGGACTGATCCAGCACTTCGAGCTGCCGAATCAGCCTCTCCTTATCAGCGTCCCGCCATGGCAATTGGAGCTTAGAAACGGAGTTCTCCCCTTCCGGCGTAATAAACATGACCCAGAACGCAAAGCAAATAGTGGACACAATGGTTATACCCAAGCTGATCAGACGCACGGATTCGTGAGACCAAGCGCTTCGCGCGAGCAGAAGCACAGTTTTAGCTGTGAAATAGAGGAGCAGACCCGCTGTCAAAGAGGCGACGTTTCTGGGAACGGAGACCGGAAACCAGATTAAGAACGTCAGCATAGCCAGAAACACGCACAATGCGATGGTTGCGAACGTCCCAGCCAGAATGATTCCTAAGGCCAATAGATAATTGATAAACTTATCGGACTCCGAAAGACCTCGATTCCCATATTGCAAATACGTGGTGAGAATGCCGCATCCCACCGCAAGAGCGTACGCAACATTAAGAACTGTCCTCGATAGCCTCGCGATACCCGGCAGATTGATTAATATCTTCTCCATGTGCCGGTAAACCATGGAAAGCGTGAGGCCCCAGACGGGTATGCTCGTGCACAGCCATACCACCCGGTAGTCAAGATGGTGCGGATCAACGCGGCTAATCAACCAACCATAAGAGCCCAGTAGATCGACAATAAGGAAAAGCCAAAAGGCCGGATACTGCCTATAGAGCCCCGAGTTCCAGAGTTTTCCGATGAGTAACGAACCGAGAACTAGATCGACAACCTGAACAGAATTTTCCCAGCTCATCGCTCCTGGCCGTAATAAGCATAGTAATAGAAGCTTGCCAGGACAGCAACTAGTATGTCTGGACAAAGCCGTGTTTTGACTTTAGAGTTGAAACAGGCGCAACGAGTGTTGGCTTAAGTCCCGAATTCCGCTGAATTTTAGAAATTCACCTGCCGCAAGCAGGGCCGGCGGTCGGGGACTGGATAGGAATGATTCCCTAGCCGCTGCTGCGGGTGGTGTCGGGGAAGGGTCGGGTATGGGTGACTCAAACATGGTCGAAGCCACTCCGGAGTGCGAACTTGGGCGCTGCATGCCGGCGACCGCTGCGACCGGAGGCGTCGGGGAGGGATCGGGTATGGGCGACTCGAACACGCTAGAAGCTACTCCGCATTGCGAACTTGGGCACTGTATTCTCGACACTGCTGCGACCGGAGGCGTCGGGGAGGGTTCGGGTATGGGCGACTCGAACACGCTAGAAGCTACTCCGCATTGCGAACTTGGGCACTGTATTCTCGACACTGCTGCGATCGGAGGCGTCGGGGAGGGATCGGGTATGGGCGACTCAAACGAAACCATGCCGGTGGCCAATTGCATCTTTAGTACTGGTTGCGCAACGGCGGCTCCAAATGTTATAGGAGAATTCGCTCTGCGGTGGTGCGCGTCAACGAAGCTGGCATTTCTTAACTCCGATGGGAGATCCGGGAACCCAAGCCCCCGAGCTTCTGGCAAAGAAAAGACGAAGCTGCTGAGGGGAAAACTACGGATGGCCGCGCTCGACTCGATTGAGAACACACTTAATGCAAGGATGATTACAGATAAATTAAGTCTCATAAGCTATTGATTCCTTTGGATTTACAAAATTTATAGGTCCTACTGTACAGTAGCCCAGTAAAACCCTAAATAGGATTCCAGAGCTTATGTTTTTTCTGGCAACGGAACGTCTTAGTTCTCAGTACTCTTAGTTCTTGAAGCGGTTTTCGTTCACGTGGGAAATTAGTGGATAGCTAGTGATGTGGACACCGGGACAGAGCGTTAGCGACCGCGAAGTCCTCGACGAAACCTGGGGGCGCGAATTAGCAGAAATCGAGACTGCTTATGGCCGTCTCGTTTATCTGGCTAGCTTGCGGGATTCGAATTCGGGGAGGTATGAGCATTACGCGACCGATCCAGGCTCCCGCAACGGCGCTCATGTGTACTTTCTCCGCCTACACGAAGCCATCTTCAGGGAATGGGTCAACTACTCTCTAGAGGAAAAGAGTTCAGACATTGACCTCTATATCCGCGGCCTCGATTCCATAGACCGGTCAGAACTGGTGGATGCCTGGCTGAGGCTAACGCCTTATAAGAACCTGGTACCGGCCGCGATACGAGGTCCAGACCGGGAGAAGCATATCTCAGACGTCGAGGCGCTTTTGGGACTTCTCAGAAACGTGTATGGCGTCGCTTCCCCAGATCGATTCGCATAGCGATTCCGACTACCTGTCCGATAATCTCCGCTTCACCCGGGAAGTTGAACACCCTCGGCGGCTCTGGTGATTGGGGATGCGGGTGGACATATAACTTCCCCTCACGCTGCGTACACCAGCCACACTTGAAGCCATCACGGCAATCCAGGAAATAAATCGGCCTGTCGTGATAGGCTGTCCAGCCGTCCTTGAGGATTTTTCGCCGCTCCGTATCGATCTCGATAAATGAACCGGGCGGCACGAGCGGATACATAAACCAGTCATCTGTCCCGATGAAGGCATACCGGTGCCGGCTGTGATCGAGCGCATTCAGAAGATTGAGCGGCAATCGACCCCAGCGTTGAAGGTGGCGACTTAAATAAGACGTGCCCTTCAAGTCCAGGCTGGAATCCGCCGTCGGAACGTCGACTTCTGCATCATCGGGAGCCCGCAGATCGAAGGGATAAGTCTGGCAAAGCGGCGCATGCGATGCATCGATCGAGAGAGCTTGCAAGTTGATGCCATACCAGCTGAGCGCCTTCTCGAACTCAATCTTGTATATCGCGCAAAGAGAATAGAGCCTGAAGATCGAAGGCAGTGTGCCCCGGTTTTCAATATCAGCTAATCTGCTCAATCCGATGCTGTACTCATAGTTCCCGTGGATCTGAGCGATCTTTTGCGTGGCCTGCTCGACGTCGCGATAGGTCAGTTTGAGTCGTTCACGAACGCGACGAAGTTTCTGCCCGGCATCTTCCATCCTTGTCGGCCCTGATCGTGTCCCCAGTCACCTTACCACACGGCGCATTTGTTCCGATTTCGGAACAGAGGCCCCGGCACAAGGAAGTGCGAAGCCTGCCAGAAAAGCAAATAACGATCCCTTTACACACAAATCCCATTTAATTTGTCATTTAATTAACGGTACCCACCTAACTTAATAATTGGCGACAGTGTCGTTTTCTGTTCGAGTGGCATGATGGCTCTGAACCATTCGAGGCAATATGAAAATCCGAAAGTCAGTTGTTGCGTTTCAGGGGGCTCCGGGAGCTTTCAGCCACAAAGCGGCGCAGCAACTCTTCTCCGAAGGCGTGGAAGTCAAGCCCTGCCAGACATTCGCCGAGATTTTCGAAGCGATAACCAGCGACGCTGTTACTCACGGCGTGGTGCCGATTGAGAACACTTTGCACGGCAGCATCCACGAAAATTACGACAATTTACTCCGGTACGAGGTGAAGATCTTTGGAGAAACGACCGTCAGGATTTCGCATCATCTAATTACTCCTCCCGGAGTGGCGTTCAGATCTTTGAAGCGAGTGTTCTCTCACCCCGTCGCGTTGAATCAATGCCGGATTTTTCTCCAGAAGCATAAACGCCTGGAGGCTCTGTCGTACTATGACACGGCCGGAAGCGTTCAGATGATCATGACAGACAGACCTCCCAACGCGGCGGCGATTGCTTCGGAAACTGCGGCGAAGATCTACGGCGGGACCATACTGAAGCGGAATGTAGAGGATAATTCTCAGAACTTTACGCGATTTTTCCTGCTTGCTAAGCAGGACAGCAAGCCGGCAACGTCTCGTTCTGAAAGCGGAACTTGGAAGACGTCCCTGGTCTTCGCGGTGGAGAATTCACCGGGGATGCTGTTTCGGGCGATGGCGTGTTTTGCGTTGCGAGATATTAATCTTTCGAAAATTGAATCGCGTCCAAATAGAGAAAAACCCTGGGAATATATGTTCTATGTGGATATTGTGGGTCGAAGCGATGACCCTGCGGTTCAGCGCGCACTAGCTCAACTGCAGGAGATTTCGAGCTTCTCGCGAATCCTGGGCACCTACTGCCCGCAGAACTCGTGATGCTCGGTTAGCCCGGAGTCAGACTCTACACTGGTATGTGGCCGACCCAAGTTTCCGATCGACCGGGCAGTTAGACCTGCCACTCGCGCCGGGACGCAGGCTTTTCAGCGTGTCCGAGTTGAATGCCGCCATCCAGAGCCAACTCTCCAGCGAATTTTCCAACATCTGGGTGGCGGGTGAGATTTCCGGCTGCCGGTTAGCTGCGAGCGGGCACTTTTACTTTACGCTCAAAGACAGCAACAGCCAGCTAAGAACCGTACTGTTCAAAAGCTCGTTACGGTTGTCTAAGATCAGGCCTCAGGACGGTCTCGCGGTGCTCGCAAGAGGACGCCTGGAGGTGTATGAGGCTCGCGGGGAGTATCAACTGATCGCCGAGTTCCTGGAGCTACGCGGCGTTGGAGCTCTGCAAGTCGCTTTTGACCGACTGAAGGCCAAACTCGAAATAGAAGGTCTCTTCCATTCGGAGCGGAAGCGCCCCTTGCCATCCTTTCCGACACGCATTGCGCTCGTGACATCTCCGGCCGGCGCCGTGTTGCGGGACATACTGCATGTGCTCGGGAGAAGGTTCCCCGGTCTGCATATCCGACTGTTCCCCACACCGGTACAGGGCGAGAACTCTGTTGAACAGATTTGCAAAGCGATCGCACACTTCAGCACGAATCCGTGGGCAGAGGTCGTCATCATCGCGCGAGGCGGGGGCTCTCTTGAGGATTTGTGGAGCTTCAACGAAGAGGCTGTCGCGAGGGCGATCGCCGCTTCCACCGTTCCGGTCGTTTCAGCCGTGGGCCATGAAACGGACTTCACCATCGCGGATTTCGTGGCCGATCACCGTGCCCCCACGCCCTCGGCTGCAGCCGAAATCGTGGTCTGCACCCGCGAGAGCGTCTTCGAACAGCTGGAGAACTATCGTGCCCGCGCAAAACAGTCACTTCGTTATCGGATCTTAGTCCTTGCGCGCGAGTTAACCAGGAAGACGGGCGATCGGCCTCATGCGCTCATTCAGCGACTGATCTCCCAGCGGGCGCAGCGTGTCGACGAACTCGACCGCCGTGTCGTAGCATGCAACGAACGGATGTTGCAGGCGAAGCGGAAAAAGCTTCTGGAACTCTCGAAGCGCCTAGGAGAGAACAACATGGAGCTTAAACTTGCGCGCAGCCGTCACCGGCATCATCTTCTCGCGGAGAGGCTCAACCGCGGGTGGCAAGATGCGGCTGGGAGGTTCCAGTCGCGCCTGGCAAAGGTGCAAGCGAAATTGGAACAGCTAAGCCCTTTAGCCGTTTTGCAGCGCGGCTATGCCCTCGTCCAAACTGCAGATGGTCGCCTGATCCGCGAGTCGTCCGAAGCAGCCGTCGGAGATCGCGTCAGCATTCGCGTCAACCGGGGGCGGCTGGAATCAACGGTTACGAGGATCGACCCCGCGTAATTCAGCAACTTATAATTAGGAGTGCAGCACGAAGAAAGCGCTCGAGCGGTATGCCTTCTGAGCGGAGGACTCGACTCGACGACTTGCCTTGCTGTTGCAAGGAATCGCGGACTAGAGTGCTATTGCCTGGCGTTTGACTACGGCCAACGTCACGCGGTTGAACTTGAGGCAGCCAGGCGCGTGGCGTATTCACTTGGAGCCGAGGAATTCCGCGTCACAAAGGTAGACCTGCGAGCGTTCGGAGGATCGGCGCTTACGGACTCGATCGACGTACCCAAAGACCGGCCCGAGCTTGAGACAGCCAAGGATATTCCCGTCACCTACGTGCCAGCCCGCAATACCATCTTCCTGTCACTCGCATTGGCTTACGCGGAAGTAGTGAACGCATCCAGCATCTTCATCGGAGTGAACGCTCTCGATTACTCGGGTTATCCAGACTGTCGACCGGAGTTTATCAAGGCGTTCGAGACGTTGGCAAACCTGGCGACGAAAGCTGGAGTCGAGGGAACAACCAGACTGAGGATCGAGGCGCCGCTGCTCCAGATGACCAAGGCTGATATCGTCCGCAAAGCGGTGGAACTCGGAGTTGATCTCTCCTTAACGCATAGTTGCTACGATCCGGATAGTTTCGGCAAGCCCTGCGGCCGATGTGATTCCTGCGTTCTGAGGCGGAAGGGCTTCGAGGAGGCTCAGGTCATCGATCCCGCGGCTTGATCATCTTTTCCCCGTGAAAATTTCGGAAATCTTTTACTCGGTCCAAGGAGAGGGTTCACTCGTCGGTGTGCCCTCGGTTTTCGTGCGGACATCCGGCTGTAATCTTCGGTGTTCCTGGTGCGATACTCCCTACACGTCCTGGCGCCCTGAAGGCAGCAGGGTTTCAACATCCGAAGTTCTTGAATCCGTACTTCGCTACGGCTGCAGTCACGTCGTTGTCACCGGTGGCGAACCGATGATTGTCCCGGAGATGCCGGCCTTCACAGAGGCACTTCGCGATCACGGAGTTCACATCACGGTCGAAACGGCGGGAACGGTTGACGCTCCGGTCGCGTGCGATCTCATGAGCATCAGCCCAAAGCTCTCAAACTCCGTGCCACACCAAATCGACAATGGACGTTGGGCAGCCCGCCACGACCAACTACGCCTGCAGCCGGATGTGTTGAAACGCTTAACAGGCCGGTACGCGTTCCAGCTCAAGTTTGTCGTGACCGCGCCTGATGATCTCGCGGAAATCGAAGACATCGTGAAGACGGTCGAAGCTCCCGCATCCGAGGTGATTTTAATGCCGGAGGGAACGGATGCCCAGACACTTGCGGAGAGAAGTCGATGGATCGTCGAGATCTGCAAAGAGAAGGGGTATCGGTTCAGTCCCCGTCTGCACATCGATCTCTGGGGTCAACGCCGCGGCGTGTGACTCGTACCCGCCCGATACACTAGGATTTGGTTGAACAAGGGTCCAAAATCCGCGTCGGAGCAGTCAGTTACCTCAACACGGTCCCGCTGATCTGGGGCATGCTGCGGGGCAATGAGCAAAAGCTTGTCGACTTGTCATTCTCGATTCCCTCGATCTGCGCAGCCGAAATCGCGGACGGCACCATCGACATCGGGCTGGTTCCGGTCTCTGAAATTGCCCGGCAAGGCTTGGAGATCCTGGCCGATGTCGGCATCGCTGCGCACGGTGCAGTTCGAAGTATATTACTGATTTCCCGCGTGCCGTGGCCGAAGATCCGGACCCTTGCCGCTGACTTGAGTTCCCGAACTTCCGTACAGTTGGCCAAGGTGATTCTTCGCGAGAGGTTCGGAGTTGAACCCGACATCACAGAGCAGACGCCCGACTGGCGGGAAATGCTTTCGCATGCAGATGCTGCGCTGGTGATCGGCGATCCGGCATTGCGCATTATGCCCGAAAAGCTTCCCTATGATCATCTCGATCTGGCCGCTGAATGGCTGCGGCTGACGGGGCTGCCCATGGTGTTTGCTGCCTGGGCCGGCAAACCAGACATGCCGGATCAAGTATTCCGAGAGGCGGCTTTGCGCTCTTACCAGTTCGGGATGGCTCACCTCCCCGATATCTTGAATGTCGAATGTGCAAGGCGCGGAATTAGCAGGGACTTGGGCGAACGGTATTTCGCGGAGCACATTCACTTTCCGTTGGGCCCAGCGGAATTGGAAGGGCTCCGCCAGTTCTGGGCCCTCGCACGCACGGGGGTGCCGGTCACAGCCGGCCCTTCACAATAGACGTATCTCCGCCTTACGAAGAAGAAGATGATTACCAGAGAAGAAGCTTCCGACCTGTTTCGCAGTGACGATCTTGTAGGTATCGGGATGCAAGCAGATGCGATCCGCCGAAAGCTGCATCCGCACGGGGTGGTCAGCTACATCATCGACCGAAACATCAACTACACGAACTTCTGTACCGAATACTGCAGCTTCTGTGCCTTTTATCGGCCCATGGGTCACAAAGAAGGCTACATCCTGCCGAACGAGGTGATCCTGCAGAAGATCCAGGAGACGATCGACCTGGGCGGGACCGGCATCTTGATGCAAGGCGGCCTCCATCCGGACTTAAAGATCGAGTGGTATGAGAACCTGCTGCGAACAATCAAAGCAGATCACGACATCTGGTGCCATTGCTTCTCGGCGCCGGAGATCATCAATATCGCCGAGGTGAGCGGACTGACCTTGCGGGACACCATCGCCCGCCTCAGAGATGCAGGTTTAGATTCGATACCGGGCGGAGGAGCCGAGATCCTGGACGAAGCGGTTCGGCACCGCATCAGCCGTCTCAAATGCTCCGTTCAAGACTGGATCGACGTTCATCGAACCGCGCATTCGCTTGGTATGCGCACCACCGCCACCATGATGTTTGGCACTGGAGAGACGTTTGAACAGCGGCTCAATCACTTCGAGATTGTGCGGCAGATCCAGGAAGATACGGGCGGGTTCACCGCGTTTATTCCCTGGTTCTTTCAGCGCGAATATACGTCCCTTGGCCGCTTCGTCAAGCAGGAAGCGACTGCGGTGGAGTATCTCAAAATGCTCGCCATCTCGCGGATTTACCTCGACAACATCGAGAACATTCAAGCGTCATGGGTCACTCCGGGTCTGAAGGTATGCCAGCTCGGTTTGCGGTTCGGCGGCAACGACGTCGGGAGCATCATGATCGAAGAGAATGTCGTTTCGGCTGCCGGTACTCATCACTCCGCAACGGAGGAACAGTTACGACGCATGATTCGCGACGCGGGCTTCGAGCCGAAACAACGCGATACGCTGTACCGCACCTATTTTTTGAACTAGAAAAGCAAAGAGGGAGAAGCGCCCTAGACGCCTCTTCCTCTGTTCGTTTGGCCTTAGATTTAGGCTTCCGTCTTCTTGGCGGGACGGGCAGCTTTCATCTTCTTAATGTCCAGGGACTTGTTCGACCAGTCTTCCGCTTGCGCTATGTCGGCCTTAGCAGCGTCCGGAGTGTCTTCAAGATCTGCCTTCTTGCGCAGCAGCAGATTCATGTAAGACATCGCGTCTTCATTCTCCTTGTCGATGTCCAGGCATTTCTGCAGATTAGCGATCCCGTGCTCAATATCCTTCTGGTACTTATCCTTCAGCTGAGCGCGTACTTTGGCATCCTTGATGGGACCAGGATCGGTGCCCTTCATGCCTACCTGGACACGGGCGGTCTGGATGGGAGTGAACGCCTGCGCCCAGTCGATTACACCGAGATAGTAGTATGCTTCGGAATCCTTCGGATCAACCTCAATGCGCCGTTCGTTCCACTTCTTAGCTTCTTCGAGCGCGGCCGCTTTCTGCTCGGGGGTTCCCGCCGTGGCAGAGTTGTAGGCCATGTTCGCCATCGACGCTAACGCCAGACTATCTTTCGGATCGTTCTTGAGAACGGTATCGAACTCCTGGCGGGCCATATCGTAGTTCTTCTTGTTGTCGGGAGAATCAGCGCCCGGCACCCACTGAATCATGTACGAAGTGGCCAGATACTTCTGCGCGTTCGAGTTTGTAGGATCAAGCCGAACAGCTTCCTGGAAATGTTTGACCGCATCCGCATACTTATTATTCTTGTATGACTGGATGCCCTTGTTCATCTGATCTCTGGACTGCAGCTTGGCGCAACCAGTGCTCAGCACGAGGAGCGCCGAGCAAAGAACCAGAGAGAAAACTTTCGGTGATTGCTTCATGTGGAGCTCCTATTGGCCGGCCTCAACCTTGGGCGTCATGATGCCGACTTTGTCGAGACCCGCACCTTTTGCGTCGTCGATCGCTTCGGCGACATACCGGTAGTCGAGGTCCGGATCACCCTTCACAAAGACCACTTTTGTAGCTCGCGTCTTGAAGATATCGGTCAAGCGAGCCTGAAGATCCGCTTCCTTAATCGGCTGCCCATTGATCTCCATGCTCTGATCCTTCTTCACCTCGATCACAACAGTTGGATCCTGATTAGGGGGAGGGGGCGGTTGGTTCGGTGGCGGAGGCTGAGGCACCAACGCATCCAAACCGTGCGGAGTCAAAGGGGTGATGACCATGAAGATGATCAGCAGCACGAGCAAAACATCGATAAGTGGCGTGACGTTGATGTCCGCCCTGGCTCCTCCGGAGCCACCAACTGCCATTGCCATAAACTAAAAGACCTTTCTTAGAAATCTAAAGACCTGTGTTCTTCTTCCCCTCTTTGATTTCTTCAGTGAGGAGACCGAGCTGATCCACCTGGGCCGACCGTAAATTATCGATCACGTCCGTGACGCCGGAAAAACGGGCGCGGGCATCGGCTTTCAGATAGACGGTTTTGTCCGAACGAGCCGTTTGCAGATCCTTCACCTTGGAGGGCAGCTCACTCGGCTGGACCAATGTATTTCCGGGGCTTAGGAAGACTTTGCCGTCGCGAGTGATGGCGATGAGAACGGCATCTTCCTTATCCGCTTCCTGCATCTTGATCGGATTATGCGTTTTCACCATGTTCACGGTCTGGCCCTTCGACAACATAGGCGTAATGACCATGAAGATGATCAGCAGGACGAGCATGACGTCCACCATGGGTGTGACGTTGATGTCGGACACTACGGGGGGAGCCTTGGCAAGTTTCATTGTGAATTCCTTCTGAACTGCACCAATAAATCTTTTGTCCGAAGTTGGGTTCGGGAGGGCGGCAACTTGTGTGCCGCCCTCCAGCCGATTCAAACTTCCTGGACCTTTAACTGAGTACTACTTCGCTCCGACTCTCGCCTGGGTGCGCTTCAGGAAGTAGTCGATCAACTCGGAGCTCGAGTTGCCCATTTCCACGTCAAACGCTTCAATGCGGTTGGTGAAGTAGTTGAACATCCAAACAGCGGGGATAGCCACAAAGAGACCAACGGCCGTGGTGATCAGAGCTTCCGAAATACCGCCGGCGACAGCGCCCAGACCGGTCGACTTTGAAGTCGAAATCGATTTGAACGCGTTCATGATACCGACGACCGTGCCGAACAGACCCACGAACGGAGCAGTAGAACCGATGGTTGCCAAGCTGCTGACGCCGCGCTTCAATTCGGCATGAACAATCGCTTCGGCCCGTTCCAGTGCGCGCTTAGAAGCTTCGATATCTTCGCCCGGAATCTCAGAGCTCATCTGATGAGCCTTGAATTCCTGCAAACCGGCGACGACGACTTTTGCCAGGTGGCTCTTATTGAAACGATCGGCAATCTTAACGGCCTCGTCTAACTTACCTTCACGAAGAGCACCCGCGACAGCCGGTGCAAAGGCCCGCGACTGTTTCCTCGCGGCGTTATACGCAATGACGCGGTCGATCATGACGCCGATGGACCACGCGGACATGATGAACAGTACAAGGACAACCAACTTGGCGAGTACACCCATGTTGCCCCAGACTGTTCTCGGATCGAAGCTAATTCCCTCTTCCTGAAAGAGCCAGAAGGCCCATACTTGAAGCTGTAAAACCATTTATCTTCTCCTAAAGTTTGAATCGAACCCTTTAAAGCAGACTACTTCAACTTACTGGCTCAACGTGAAATTCACGATGATGCTCGTAATAACTTCCACTGCCTGGCCGTTCAACATGGTCGGTTTGTATTTCCATTGAAGAACAGCTTCTTTAGCCGCGTTCACGAGCAGGGGGTGCCCACGGACGAGCTGAAGATTTTCGATATTGCCCTCTTTGCTGATGGTCGCGCTGAACTCAACTGTACCCGAGACGCGAGCAGATTTTGCAAGCGGAGGATATACAGGTTGAACTTTGCGAATGAGGTTAGCCTCGGCCACCTGTCCGCCGACCCGCACCGGCCCACTGGGCTTCGAAGGGGGAGGCGGGGGAGGGGGAGGAGGAGCACCAGGAACGCCACCTACGATGCCGCCAATTACGCCGCCCGCGGCACCGCCGGCTTCACCCGTTCCACCGACCACGCCCATGCCGGTATCCGGCGGCGGGGCAGCTTCTTCGATTTTGTTGATGTTTTTCGGGATAACCTTGGGCGCCATCAATTGATTGGCGACGAACTGCTTCACCACCGGCTTCGGCGCAACTTTCACCTCGGCGGGAGGAGGCGGCGGTGGTGGGGGAGGCGGCGGTGGCGGCGGGGCAACCAACATGCTCTTCAACTGGGCGCTCGGTAGCGCCTCTGTATAAATCAGCGGAATCAGTATTAAGACACCGATCACCGCGATTTGAAGAAGCAACGACACCACAATCGTAAATGGCTTCTTTGTTTTCTGCGTTCCGTCTACGAACGTTTGATCAAACATAATCCCCTCGCTTCGGCCCGCTCAGCGGCGGACCTGCTCTCATTAACTACTTAACCGTTTTGATCCCTTTCACCGAGCCGGCAACTGAGCGCGACCGCACATCAACTGCCGAAGGCCTTACATTCTTCCTTCGACTCTCGACTAAGTCCTTTAAGGCGATCAATAAAGGACTTGCGATGAAGATCGACGAATAGGTTCCAACAATAATACCGACAACCAGTGCGAATGAAAACCCGTTTAGTACCTGGCCACCGAATAGATACAAAGAGATTGCCGTCAAGAATGTCAGCCCCGAGGTCAGCACCGTTCGGCTCAATGTTTGATTGATACTGGCGTTGACTATTTCAGCGAAAGATCCCCGCATGTGAAGCCGGAGGTTTTCGCGGATACGATCGAACGTCACAATCGTGTCGTTCATCGAGTAGCCGACCAGGGTCAACAATGCCGCGATCACCGTCAAATCGATCTGCTTATTGAAAAGCGAAAACAGACCGATGGTGATGATCGTGTCGTGGAAGACCGCGATTACGGCAGCAACGCCGTACATCCATTCAAACCGGAACGCAATGTAGACCAGCATGGCAGCGAGCGCAATCAGGACCACATTGATCGCCTGCTGCCGGAGGTCGGCACCGATCTTCGGCCCGACTATCTCCACACGCCCCACGTGCAGATTACCGGGAATCGCCACACTCCTTATGGCAGCGAGAATCCCGGGCGTGACACCCTGGACGCTCGACAACTCATCCAGATTCCGAATCAGACCGGAACGCGGCGGCGTATCCCGATACGTGAGAATCCTCAAGACCAGGGCTTGCAACTGATCGTCATTCAGGGCCGCACCCGCCTTTGCCAGCGGGTCCCGCAACCCTTCAAGAAGTTGACTCTGGGTAGCCGTATTGATATCCAGCTTGCCTGCGGCTTCTTTGTTGAACGTTGCGTTCAGGGTAGCCAGCATGTCATTCCGGACCCCTTCAAGCCCCTTGGCATCGCGAACACTTGTTGAAATCAGAACTTCCTGCGAATTCGCGACTTCCTGCACCTCGATCTCACCGGAGATCTTTCTACGAAGGGCAGCACGGATGTCCTCCGCCTTGGGCCTCTGCTTGAAGTTCACGTCCATCAATGCCCCGCCATTGAAATCGATCCCGTACTTGGGACCGCCTTTGACCAACAGGCTGATAACTCCGACTGCCGTAAGCAGGAGAGAGAGGATGATGAACGGCCACTTCTTGCCGAGAAAGTCAAAGTTTGTTTGCTTGAATATTTCCATCTAGCTTCACAAACCGGCATCCACTTGGAATAGACACCAGTAATCTACAAATGTTCCTTATTGGCACGCGCAAAAGCGTGAATGTTGACTTACCTGCTTAAATACTGATCGCTTGAACCGGCTTGGGCCTCGAGAGCTCCCAATCGAAGATGAAGCGCGAGACAAAAACGGCTGTGAAGACGTTGGCAACCAAGCCGATCACAAGCGTCACCGCAAAGCCCCGGACCGGTCCGGAGCCGAAGAGAAAGAGAATAGCGCAAGAGACGACGGTGGTGACGTGGGTGTCGATGATGGTGAGCAGTGCTTTCCCAAAACCGGCATCCACGGCCGGGATCGGCGTTTTTCCGGCTTTTACCTCCTCGCGGATGCGCTCGAAAATGAGGACATTACTGTCCACCGCCATACCAATGGTCAGAATGATCCCGGCGATTCCCGGAAGCGTCAGTACCGCTCCGAAGTAGCTGAGGCAAGCGATCAGGATCAGCGCGTTCAGGATCAGGGCGAGGGTCGCATTGATTCCGCTCTTCTTGTAATAGATCAGCATCGCCACGATGACTGCCAGGACCCCGGCGACACCGGCCACGAAGCCCTCCCGGATAGAATCCGCCCCCAGGGACGGGCCAACCGTGTTTTCCTGCTCAAAGACGATTCCGGCGGGCAAAGATCCGGCTTTCAGATTGAGAGCGAGATCGGATGCTTCCTGCTGAGTGCCGGCCCCCGTAATGACGCCCTGATCATGGATCTCGGCGTCGATTCGCGGCGCGCTCAGCACCTTCCCGTCTAACACAATGGCCAGCCGGTTCCCAATGTTCGCGGCCGTATAGGTCCCGAACCGCCGCGCGGCATCCTGGCTCAGAAAGAATCCAGTTTCCCAGCTGCTTGGAAGCTGCCCCTGTTGCGGTCTGGCGTCCCGAATATCAGGCCCTCGGATGACCGGTGTCCGAGCGACAAGGTACACGCCCCCGCCCCGGGCATTCGGATCGGCACTGGGAGCACCAATGAGTCTGGTCCCAACGGGCAGAACGCCGTTGTTCTGCGCCAGGGCTTCTTCCCTGCTCGCGTACGGGCCGCCTTTGACGTCATAAAGCTCGAGCACTGCCGCCGTTTGTAGAATCTGCTTCACGCGGCCCGGGTCATCGACGCCGGGCATCTGAACGAGCAGTTCGGAATCGGCATCCTCGCGACGTTGCTGAACCGTGGCCTCGCTCAGACCTAAGGCATTGATTTTGCGATCGTAGATGTTCTTCGATTGCGTGAGCACGTTCTGCCAGAACTGAAGAGCCTCCGACGGCTTCATGGTTAGCCGGTAATCGGTCCCGTTCAGAGGGGTTGACAGCCATTGCGGGAACTTATCATTCACCAGGGAGCGGAAGGAGCCGGCCTGAGTGTTGGGAACACCTTTAACCACGATGGCGGCTTTCACAGCCGTCGCCAGGCTTTTCGCTTCGTCTACTCCGACGTCCGCGAATTGAATATTGGCCCGTTTGGCCTCATCCTTAAGACGCTCGGTATCGGCGCCGGCCTGGGCGTTGAAGGCGTCCTGCTGCTGCACCTGAACAACCAGGTAGGTTCCGCCCCGAAGATCCAGCCCGAGATGGATGTTCTTCTCCCAATTGGCAACCAGCTCGCCTTTGCTGCGGGGAATCCCGATGATGCCGTAGATGCAGACCAGGATGACCGCAATGATGAATATGAATTTGAATCGTAGTTGGCGTTTCATTCGTTTGCGCGGGTATTCTTCGCTACTTAGCTCTTTTTGCCCGTTTCATCCGCTGTCACGACGCTTGTAACGGCGCTACGGGCCACCTGTAGCTTCAAGTTATCCGGCTTGATTCGAAGTATAAGCGTATCATCGTTCACGGCCATAATGGTGCCGATAATCCCGCCGCTGGTCACGACTGTCTGGCCGTTCTGCAGTTGGGCCAGCATTTGCTTTTGATTTCGCTGTTGGCGCCGCATGGGCATGAAGATCAGAAAGTAGAAGATCGCCACCATCAGGACAATCGGCAGGAGCCCGGTCAGGAAGGAACCGGAAGCGGATGGGGTGGCTGTCTGCAGCAGAAGGAAGGAATAGAACAGCATAGATCTCTATCTAGAGTAAGTGCTCGCTGAAGAAGACTCTAGGTCGGGCGCGGGCCAGGTGATCTGCCGGGCGATGGAGGACCGCAGGAACTCGTGGAAAGTTCCGGCCAGGATCGCCCCCCGCATCTTGCGCATGAGCGAGAGGAAATGGTGGATATTGTGCAGCGTTCCGAGCGTCGAGAACAGGATTTCCTTTGCCTGGAACAGATGACGCAGATACGCCCGAGTAAACGTACGGCACGTGTAGCATTCGCAGGCGGGGTCGAGTGGGCCGGCGTCGTCGGCGTATTGGGCCTGTTTAATAAGGACCTTTCCTTCCGAGGTAAACAGGCAGCCATTGCGAGCGTTCCTTGAAGGTAAAACACAGTCCATCATGTCCACGCCGTTCGCCACGTATTGGGCCAGTTCTTCCGGCATGCCCACGCCCATGACATAGCGGGGGCGGTCTTCGGGCAGAAGCGGGGCCGTCATCGCCACGATCTCCTGGCTGAGTTCGCGGGGCTCGCCGACCGAAAGTCCACCGATGGCGTAGCCCGCGGCATTCAATTCCAGGAGTTCGCTCGCGCAGCTCTCCCGCAGATCGGGAAACATCGACCCTTGCACGATGGGAAACAAGGTGCAGTGCCGTCCTTTCTCCCGCCGCTCGTAGTATTCAAATGCGGTGCGAGCCCATTCGATCGTCCGTTTTGTGGAGTCCGCCGCCGCTTTGTGGGTCGCCGGGTAGGCCAGGCATTCGTCGAGCACCATAATGATGTCACTGCCCAGCGCGAGCTGCACGTCGACCGTACTTCGAGGGGTAAAGAGATGAGCGTCTCCGTTCAGGTGCGATCGGAAAAGGACACCGGCATCCGTCACCTTCCGCAGGGTATCCAGACTGAATACCTGGAACCCTCCTGAATCCGTCAATATCGGCCTTGGCCAAGCCATGAACTGGTGAAGTCCGCCCATGCGCTCCACGCGTTCGTGTCCCGGCCTGAGAAATAGGTGGTAGGTATTAGCCAGGATGATCTGCGCCCCTAGCTCGTCGCTGAGCTGACGAGGCGTAAGCGCTTTCACCGTACCCTGGGTCCCGACGGGCATAAAGACCGGGGTCTCTATCGTTCCGTGAGCGGTGTGTATCAACCCTGCTCTGGCGCCAGTCTGCGGGCAGGTGCCCTGTATCTCGAAGCGAAGCCCTGACATAAAAACTATTGTCGCTCCAACAACTTGCAGCGAGATTTGGCCCTCTTGTTACGATTAATGATTACCCCGTCTGAATGCCTCTCCGGTTCTATAACACTCTGACACAAGAGACCGAAGTATTTCGTCCGCTAGAAGACAACACGGTGCGGATGTACACCTGTGGTCCCACGGTTTACAATTTCGTTCATATCGGGAACTTCCGGACATTCACTTTTCAGGACATACTCCGGCGGTGGCTGCGATACCGGGGCTATCAGTTGGACCACGTCATGAACGTGACAGACGTGGACGACAAGATCATCATTAATGCCGCCCGGGAACACAAATCCATTGAAGAGTACACAGCCGGATTTACGAAGGCATTTTTCGAGGATGCAGCGGCGCTTCGCCTGGAGCAGCCGGAGCACGTAGCACCGGCAACCAAGCACATCCCGGAGATGGTGCGCGCCATCGAGGACCTTGCCGAAAAAGGCTACACCTACACAAGCGAAGGATCCACTTACTTCCGCATCGCCGCCTTTCCTGGTTACGGTAAGCTGTCGCACAATGATTTTAGCGGTATTCGGGCTGGAGCGCGGGTCGACTTCGATGAATACGATAAGGCCGACGCGAGAGACTTTGTGCTCTGGAAAGCGAAGAAAGAGGGCGAGCCTTCGTGGGACACGCCGTTCGGAGACGGGCGGCCCGGCTGGCATATTGAGTGCTCCGCCATGGCGATGCAGTATCTCGGTTCAACGCTCGACATCCACGCCGGAGGGATCGATCTTGTTTTCCCGCATCACGAAAATGAGATAGCCCAGTCGGAGTCAATCACCGGGCGACCGTTCGCCCGCTTCTGGCTGCATTCTGAGCATCTCCACATCGAGTCTCAGAAGATGTCGAAGTCGCTGGGCAACTTCTATACGCTTCGGGACTTGCTCAAGCTCGGCCATCAGCCGGAAACGATCCGCTATCTACTGGCGTCGGTGCCCTACCGCAAGAAGCTGAATTTCACGTTCGAGGGCTTGAAGGCGGCGGCGCGCAGCATCGAACGCCTGCGCGATTTTGAGCTCCGGCTCGCCTCCACGAAGTTTGCACCGGGGTGCAACGAAGAACTGTCCGAGAGATCGCGTGAGGCGATCCGGCATTTCGAAGAGAGCATGGACGACGACCTGAATACCGCGGAGGCACTGGCCGCCGTGTTCGAGTATGTCCGCACGGTCAACACAGCGATCGACGAAGGTCACTTCCTTGAGGAGAACCGGTGGGAAGCCGCCAAGGTCCTGGAGGTGTTCGATCGGGTCTTCGACGTGCTGAAGCGATCGGATGCGCTGCCCGCTCTCAATGGAAACGCGGCAACCGACCAGGAGCCCTCGCTCACGGACCGGCAGATCGAAGCTCTGATTGAGGATCGCGCGCAAGCCAAGAAGAGCAGGAATTTTCAGCGGTCGGACGAGATCCGGAACGAACTAGCGGAGCGCGGCATCATTCTCGAAGACACAAAAGACGGAGTGCGCTGGAAGCGTAAATGAAATTTGAATCGCAAGTAGTACATGCGGGAGATCGCAAGCGTCAAGGCACAGGCGTTGTCGCCTCAACAACTCCCATCAACTTAGCCACAACCTATTTCTACGAATCGGCCGCGAAGCTAGACCGCGTCATGGGAAACGAAGAACCCGGGTTCAGCTACGCAAGGTACACGAATCCGACGAATGAGGCGCTCGAGGAGCTAGCCACCGGTCTGGAAGGCGGCGCCGGCTCCTTGGCAACAAGCTCGGGGATGGCTGCTTTACAAATCGCCCTGCAGGCCGCCCTGGTCGACAGGAAACATTCAGTACTGGCGGCGAACGCGGTCTATGGCGCGACGGTTGAGCTACTGGATAAGTTTTTCGCCCCGTTTGGGGTCGAAGTGAATTACGTCGATATCGCCAAGCTCGATAGTGTCGAAAAGGCCGTCGAGAAGTACCAACCCGGATGCATCTTCCTTGAGACCATATCGAACCCGCTGCTAAGGGTCGGCAATATTAGTGAGCTTTCCCGGCTGGCGAAAGGCTGTGGAGCAGCCCTGATTGTTGACAATACGTTCGCGACGCCAATGCTGGTCCGGCCATTGGACCTGGGGGCCGACATCGTAGTTCACAGCGCGACGAAGTACCTGGCTGGTCATGGCGACGTTCTGGGCGGCCTCGTGGTCACGAATGAAGCTCACTACGAGATCGTAAGAGCCCTGGCCCGGATATCCGGCCCCTCGCTCGGGCCGTTCGAAAGTTACCTGACCATGAGAGGCATGAAGACGCTCGCGCTGCGATTCGAGCGTCAGTGCCAAAACGCGAAATCCCTGGCATGCTGGCTGGCTCAACACGGCGGCGTCGAACGCGTGTATTACTGTTCCGATCCCAATCATCCCGATGCGGACGTCATTCGCAGTTCGTTTGCACCCGGCCTGTTTGGGGCCATTCTCAGCTTCGAGATCCGTGGCGCGGACAAGAGCAAAGTTCTGGACTTCATGGACAAGCTGGGTATGATCGTCCCGGGCACGTCCCTCGGGGATGTTCATACACTGCTGCTGTATCCGCAAATGGCCTCTCACCGTAATCTGTCTCCTAAGACTCGCGAGCGCCTGGGCATCCGGGAGAATCTGGTTCGCATTGCCGTCGGAATCGAACACATCGAGGACATTAAAGCCGATCTGGACCAGGCTCTGGCAGCCGTTGCATGACCCGCGGGCCGGAGCTCAGTAGGCCAAGATCGATATAGTTAGCAGCCGGGGCACCAGTTTGTTTGCGCATCATCGAAAACGAGTTCAGCTTCTGTTTGCAAGCGCAGACGGGATTTTGACAGCTCTCGCTTTCGAACTCGCCTACCTGACGCGCACCCGACTATCCCTCGAACACCTCTTTTTCCTGAACCTGGGCCACCACGTTCTACTCATCCTGGGCTCCGTGGCCTTCTGGATCGCGGTCGGATCGTTCCTTCGGGTTTACGAGCATTTGCACTCCGCGGGACGCCGGTACGTGTTGGCAACCACGATACGCCAATGCCTCTTCGGCACCGTGCTCGTCATTATCTTTCAGTACCTGCTGCAACTCGAACACCCGCTCAGCCGTAGCTTTCTACTGTTGTTCTTCCTCATCGATTGCGTTCTGCTGACTGCATTCCGATGGTCATCCCCTTACCTGATCGGGACGTTCGCGCGTGAGTTCGGAACCCCGTACCACATCGTGATTGTGGGTAGCTCGAGCAAGGCCGAGGCTCTCGCCGAGAACCTGCGTGAAAACTCGCCCTTCCCCATTGCAGTCTCGGCCAGGCTCTCCGAAGAAGAATGTGCGGCGCGGATGCCGGAACTATTAGCGCGCCAGATCGTAGACGAAGTCATCTTCAACGTCGACAGCAGCAAGCTTCCTGGCCTTGAGGAAGTGTTCCTACGGTGTGACGAGGAGGGCGTCCGGACGCGGGTGGCGATCGATTTTTTCCCTCACGTGAACAGCGAGATGACATTGGATCGCGTCGGTAAAGCTCCGTTGCTTACTTTCTCCGCAGCGCCTCTCGACGATCTTCGGCTGCTGTTGAAGCGCTTTTTCGATATCGTCATCTCCGCCAGCGCCCTGGTCCTGCTTGCTCCGGTCTTCCTCGCCATCGCTCTTCTCATCCGGCTGACATCTCCCGGACCCATCATCTTTCGGCAGCGGCGCTGCGGCCTGAATGGCCGGCGCTTCACAATGCTGAAGTTCCGCTCGATGGTGGAGAACGCAGAGGACCTGATGAGTGATCTTCAACACTTGAATACCCGCGAGGTGGCGTTTAAGATTGCGCGAGACCCCCGGGTGACACGGGTCGGCTGGTGGCTCCGTCGTTTCTCGCTTGACGAACTACCGCAGCTCCTCAATGTTCTTCGCGGAGACATGTCGATTGTCGGGCCGCGCCCGCCAATACCGGAAGAAGTCAACCGTTACGAGCGATGGCAGAGGCGCCGCCTGCGTATGCGACCGGGCCTGACCTGCCTTTGGGCCATCTCTGGCCGGGACCGGGTCGATTTCAATACCTGGATGCGCATGGACATTTCATACATTGAAAACTGGTCGCTTCGCCTGGATTGGACGATTATCTTGCGAACGATCCCGCTCGTACTCGCCGGACGAGGCGCGCACTAGAGATCCTGAGCCTGCAGCAACATGCACCTGATTCCGACGAACGACGAAGTCTTAGATATGCTCCGCACAACCGGAGCTCTCCGCAGGGGTCATTTCGAATACCCGAACGGCATGCATGCCGACGAATTTCTGGAAGTTGCGCTTGCCTTTCGCTACTTCGAATACGCGAAGATTCTGAGTGTTGGCCTGAGCCGCCGGCTCCGGGCGGATTCTGAAATTCGGGCGATGATCAAACAACTGTCTATCGTTTGTCCCACAACCGGCGGGCTGCCCATCGGGTATGGCGTCTGCGAAGCGCTACGAGCTCACCAGGTCTACTGGGCAGAGAAGGATACCGACAGTTCGCCGCTCCGCTTTCGCCAGTTCGTGGAAGCGAAGCCAGGAGAGAAGGTTCTGCTCGTCGACGACATTCTGCGATCCGGACGTCGCTTCACCGAACTGAGGTCACTGGTGGAATCGCACGGAGCTGAGGTGGTTGGACTCGCCGTAGCTGTCTACCAGCCCAATCCAACGGTCGCCGATTTCGGCAATCTGCCGTTCTTCTACCTTGCCCAAATGGACGCAACCTATTACAAAGACTCGGGTTCGTGCGAGCTTTGCAAGCGGGGCGTGCCTGTGCAGAAGATCAGCTCCTGACAAAAACCTCACAGAGAAAAGCAGCACCGAACAGGCACACTTCTCATGAGGTCCTTCTTCGGCGCAATGCGCACTCTTCTCCTTTGTTTACTCTTTTGCAGCTGCACCGTGATGGCGGTGGCCGGCAGATTCGGTAGCCGTGTTGAATACATAGGCGGCACGCGGGGCGACATCCCGACCAACAACAGCGGCGAGATCCGGGTGACGAATGAGACCTATTTCGTCTTCATCTCGAAGCATACGGAGGTGAAGATTCCCTACGACCGCATCAACCTCCTCGAGTACGGGCAGAAGATCGACCGCCACTACGTCGCGGCGGCTGTCATTTCCCCGCTCTTCATGATGGCCAAGAAGCGCGAGCACTTCCTGACCGTCGGTTTTGAGAACGATAACGGTCACCAGGAAGCTATGGTGTTCCGGGTGAACAAAGATGATCTCCGCTTAGCCCTCGTAACGCTCGAGGCCCGCACGGGACAGGAAATTAAATTCCAGGATGAAGAAGCTCGCATTTACGGCAAAGGGTAAGAGTGCATGAGAACCCGTTCGATTCTTAGCTTCCTTCTTGCTCCGGCGTTCGTATTCGGTGCCGGTCAGGGCCCGCAATACCGCCAGAACGCCACCCCCAAGGTCACGCAGTTGAATCAAGTGCAGCGTATTTATGTCGAGCCCCTGACCGGTACGGCAGCCGCTCAGGCGCTGCGCGAGTTGATCATTGCCAGCTTGAATTCAACGAAGCTGTTTGTGCTCACGGACAACCCCGACCGGGCCGACGCAACCTTGAAGGGAGCGGCCGACGATAAGGCGTTCGAAGACACGTTCGACACCGACACAAGCATGAGCGGGCGGTCCGGAGCCGGGATCTATAGCCTGACCGGCCGGTCGACCAAGTCAGGCGGCGGATACGGAGCCGAATCGAATGCGCAGCGAGAATCGCACAGGATCAAAGAACGGAAGCATGAGGCATACGCTACCGTCCGGCTCTGCAACAACGTTGGTGACGTGATCTGGTCGACAACGCAGGAGAGCCTGGGAGCTAAATTCCATGGCGCCAGCGCAGACGTAGCGGCAAAGATCGCACGTCAGCTGAGCATCGATTTCGATGCATCGAGGCGGCCGGCATCAGCCGAGCTAGCCCCTCCGCTCCGCCCCTGATTACGACGCAAAGTTGATGCGGGCAATCACCAGCCTGGGCATCACCTGGTTCCAACCCTCCGGAAGATTATCGAATGGAAGGCGGAAAGCCCGACTTTCTCCCGCACCTAAAGGAGGCCCGGTTTGATTGAGAACAGGCACCCGCTCGCGATGAATCTCGCGACCGTTCACGTCATAGAACAGGCAGTAAACGTCGATTCCGGCCAGGCGGCGGTTGCCCTGATTGGCAATCTTGCCCTCAATCTCCACGACCCGCTGCTTCATGAAGTTCTCGGTGGCTTGCATGCTGACATCGCTCAGGGCAAGCTTCGAGACGTAGGCCTTCGCCTCGCCGGTAGCCGGAGGCGCGGGAGCGTTACGGGCGGGGCGCGATAAATAAACGAGAATCCCCGCGAGCAGCACGATCGTTGCGGCCGCACCGATGAGCAGCCCGCGAGGTATTCGGTTTGGGGTGGAACCAGGTGTGGCCATTCACTCCATAGTTCGACCGGAAGCTAACTCGACCAACCGAGGTTTAACGGCGAGAGCGAGAACTCGACTTCTTCGCCGCTGATTTTCTCCCTGGCGCGGCCGTTTTCTTAGCCGCCGTCTTCTTTGCCGGCACCTTCCTTGCGGGAGTTCTCTTTGCAGCAGCCTTCTTGGCCGGCATCTTTTTCGTCGCAACCTTTTTCGCGACAGCCTTCTTCGCAGGGGCTTTGGAGGCCACCTTCTTGGCCGCACTCTTCTGTGCAACCTTCTTGGCAGGCGCCTTCTTTGCGGCGGCCTTCGAGGGCGAACCCTTCTTCAATGGGGCAGAACTTGCTTTCTTTGTGGCTTTCTTCACGGGTGTTCCCTTCTTAGCTGCTGATTTGGTGCTTGCGCTGGGGCCTTTCTTGATTGGAGACGAGCGTTTGGATGTCGTCTTCTTTGCCGCGGGTTTTTCGTCCTCAAGCTCGTCCTCGTCATCCTCCTCGTCTTCGTCTTCTTCGTCTAAATCGCCGGAAGCTGCACTTGAAGAGCGCGAGCCTTCATGCGATTTTTCGGAGCTCTTTTTTTCCGGCAAATCTACCGTCTCCGCTTTGACAATCTTGTTGAAGTTGCTTCGCTCGCCTTCAGCAGTTTCTTCCTGGTAGACCAAAGCAAGATCGTTGTCGTCGAACTTCTCGAAAAACTCTTCCCAAGTAATCTCCTCAAGCGAACCTGCACCGCTGTATCCCGGGAAGTCAATCCGGATGATGCCGACATCATCTCCCGATTCGGTGCTTTTAACGTGAGCGGGCTTGCCTCCACGTTCTTCCGCCCATCTCCGGATCTCCTCATGATCTTGTGTTGTCTTCGATAAATTTGCCATGCGTGAACCTCTGGATTGATGCAGCTGATTAAATCCTGGAGCAGTTGTGAAGCTCTCGAATTAGATCCCTCAGTTTGAAGTTAGTTTCTGCTGCAACATCAGCGGCAGCACAGCGCCATCATATCTCCTATTGCGAAGAAGCTCAAAGTTTAATTGCTGAAATGCGCAAACGTCTATAGTCTGCGAACCACTGTCCCTTGTTGTTTAGACGCGGTCGGAGTTGCTCAACGGCATCATTGATGGCTGTTTGACGTGATGTCACAGGCAATTCGTCGAGATAGAAATTGCAGAACTGCCGGATCCACTGTTCCATCCCGCGTTCGCCTTCAAGAGGCGTGGGACGGTCGAACAGCATGGCTTGACGGACCTCAAACTTATGCGCTTCCAGGATGCCGGTGTACTCGCTCAGCGAGGGGAAATGGTTCGGTTTAGCAGGTGGGGCCGCGCTCGAGTACCGTCGAAATGCGGACTCGACGGCCTCATGGATCTGACGGATATTTCCACGGCCGCCTATCTCAAGCACCAGCCGGCCTCCCGTCACCAATGCGCGAGACATCGACTCAGCAACTCCTGCCGCATCGAGAATCCAGTGAAGCGCAGCATTCGAGAACACGGCATCGAACTCGCCGTTGAAGGTCATGGACACCGCATCCTGGAGCAGGAAGCGAACGCGCGGGTAGTTCTGGCGCGCTTGTCCGATCATCTCGGGCGAAACATCCACACCCAGGACATCGGCTCTTCGCTCGGCTATCTGATGCGTTAGCTGACCGGTCCCGCAGCCCACATCGAGGACTCGCTCCCCAGGTTTCGGAGCAAGAGTGTCAATGAGATCTGCCCCCAGCTGCCAGACGAACGCATGTTGCGCTTCATAGAGCTCGGTGTCCCAAGACGTCCGTGCATTCATACCTTCAGAATGCTACGGTGCTGTGTAGGCGTTCAACACCAGGAAGACAATCACACCCGTTACGGACACATAGAGCCAAATCGGCAGAGTCCACCGCGCTACCCGGCGGTGGAATCGGAACTGAGTGCGGAGTGCATACCAGAGCGTGCCGAGGATGAGTGGCAGCGCGAACATCGACAGGCCGATATGGCTGACGAGGATGAAGAAATAAACGGGCCTGATCCATCCGTGTCCCGGGAACCTGGTGTCTCCATGGAAGTAGTGGTAAGTGATGTAGCTCAGCAGAAACAGGGATGAAAACACGGTTGCCGACACCATGAACCGCATGTGCACGACTCGATTCCGGCGCCGGATGTTGATATAGCCGAGGACCAGGCAGATCGCGCTTAACGAGTTGAATATCGCGTTCGCTTTCGGCAACCATTGCACCCACTCCGGCCCGGCCGCCCGCCCCTTGAAGTAAATCAGCCAAATGAGAAAGCCGGCGATCACGGCGCTCAACGCCAGGATGACGGGAATCGGTTTGCGGGCGAGTTGTAGACCTTCGACGGAGAGATTGGAGGATTCCGCCATGGGATCAGGACGCCTGTCTCCGAAGGATGTCGATGTCGGTCAGCATGTTTGAAAGATCCTCCTCGCTGAAACTCGAGTAATAACCGCGGACGGTCCGATGTTTGTCGAGGACGGCAAACTTCGTGCTGTGCTCAATTTTGCCGAGAACATCTCCAACGTGAAATGTTTGATATGCAAGGAGATGCACGGAGTTTTTGTCGCCAGTCAGGAAACGCCAGCGTTCGTTCGGAGCCCCGTAGCGGGCGGCAAACGCCTTCAGCGCTTCGGGTGTGTCGCGATCCGGATCGACTGAGATTGACAGCAGGTTGACTTCAGGCATCCCGTTCGTCCGTTTCTCCATTTGATGCATCCGGGATGTCATACGTGGACATTCAGCGGGACAGTTGGTGTAGATGAAGTCGACCATCCAGACTTTACCGTCCAGATCTTTCTCAGTGAAGGGACGGCTCTCCGCGTCGGTCATCCGAAACGGCGGGACGGTGTCGTACTTCGGAATTTTGCTCGCCCTGTTGTCGCAACCGATAGCGACAAGGCCCAGCAACGAAGGAAGAACAATTGATTGAAAGTCTCGCCTCGTCACAGGCGTGCAAAACACGGGATGGAGTGCTTATCAAGTGAGCCTGGAAACATAGCGGTACGAATCAGGATCTCGGGGAGTCGACACTTTCAGTGTAGCTTCCCTCAAGTCCCCCCGGTGTCCGTCTGGTCTTGAGGGCACGCCGCGTTTGGTTTAATAACTCTGTTAACAATGGTGAACTCAAGATGACGAAGATTCGGGTGAAGACCCCGTTGGTGGAGCTGGATGGCGACGAGATGACTCGCGTCATTTGGGCCAATATCAAGGATCTGCTCATCCTGCCCTTCCTGGATGTAGATCTGAAGTATTACGATCTCTCGGTAGAGCACCGCGACGCGACAGACGACCAGGTGACCGTTGACGCAGCGAATGCGATCAAGCAGTACGGTGTGGGCGTCAAATGCGCGACGATCACACCGGACGAGGCACGCGTCAAGGAATTCGGCTTGAAGCAGATGTGGAAGTCTCCGAACGGCACGATCCGCAACATTCTGGACGGGACCATCTTCCGCGAGCCGATCATCTGCCGCAATGTTCCCCGCTACGTTCCGGGTTGGGTGAAGCCGATTGTCGTCGGGCGTCATGCATTTGGTGACCAGTACCGGGCAACGGATTTTGTCGTAAAAGAGCCGGGCAAGCTGACCATGACGTTTACCCCGGCGAATGGCGGCCCAGCGACGAATCACGAAGTCTTCGAATTCAAGAGCGGCGGCGTAGCCATGGGCATGTACAACCTCGATGCATCCATCGAGGGATTCGCGCGAGCGTGCTTCAACTATGGCCTTTCCCGCGGACTCCCGGTCTACCACTCCACGAAAAACACGATTCTGAAGAGGTATGACGGCCGGTTCAAGGACATCTTCCAATCCATCTATGACGCGGAGTTCAAGGACAAGTTCAAGGCGGCGAACCTCGACTACGAGCACCGTCTGATCGATGATCTGGTGGCATTCGCGATCAAGTCAGACGGCGGATTTGTTTGGGCCTGCAAGAACTACGACGGCGACGTGCAGTCGGACGTCGTTGCACAAGGTTTCGGGTCTCTCGGGCTGATGACGTCAATCCTGATCACGCCGGACGGGCATACAGTGGAAACAGAGGCGGCGCACGGGACTGTGACTCGCCATTACCGCGAATACCAGAAAGGGAAGGAGACGTCTACGAATCCGATCGCATCCATCTTTGCCTGGACCTCGGGACTTCGTTACCGTGGCCAATTCGACAACACGCCCGACGTGGTCGCGTTCGCTGATCGGCTCGAAAAAGCTACGGTCGGCGCGGTGGAAGCAGGATTCATGACAAAAGACCTGGCGCTGCTGGTCGGGAAAGACCAGAAATGGCTCAACACCACGCAATACATCAACAAAGTGGCCGAGATGCTCAACGCCGATAAACACTGATGGACAACACAATTCAGGACTCCGGCCAGCCCCTGGTCGGAGTCATCATGGGCAGCAAATCCGATTGGGAAACTATGGCCCCGACGAGCCAGGCTTTGGCAATGCTTTCTATCCCGCAAGAGTGCCGGATCGTTTCGGCGCATCGAACGCCGGACTTAATGGCGCAATATGCGAAGGAGGCCGCCTCCCGGGGTCTCGAGGTGATCATTGCGGCTGCCGGTGGCGCCGCTCATCTGCCGGGTATGGTGGCGGCCCATACGACCCTTCCGGTGCTTGGGGTTCCGATCAAGAGCAGTGTGCTGAACGGGGTCGATTCCCTGCTCTCGATCGTACAGATGCCGGCGGGAATACCCGTCGGCACGTTGGCCATCGGCGATGCGGGCGCAATCAACGCGGCTCTGCTGGCCGCGAGCATCCTGGGTAACAAGTATCCCGACATACGAACCCGGCTCGAGCAGTGGCGGCAAGCGCAAACGGACGCCGTTCTGCAGGACCGGCTCTCGTGAAGAAAGCGCCCGTTCTTCCCGGCAGTGCCATCGGGGTACTTGGCAGTGGGCAGCTCGGGCGTATGTTCGCCATCGCGGCACGCCGCATGGGCTATCGGGTTCATACGTTTTCGCCCGACGAGGACACACCCACGGGGCAAGTCGCCGATGTGGAGATCACAGCGGCTTATGAAGATCTGGACGCGGTTTGCCGCTTCGCCCGGGATGTGTCGGTCGTTACCTTTGAATTTGAAAATGTACCGGCGGCGACGGCGGCAGCAGCGGCTGAATGCGCCCCGGTGCGCCCCGCCGGGCACATTCTTCACACCACGCAGCACCGCCTTCGCGAAAAGACGTTCCTGACGAAGGCCGGGCTGCCGCTTACACCATTTCGCCGCGTCGCCAGCCTGGAAGAACTCCATGTCGCAGCATCCGAACTGGGCTTACCGGCCATTCTGAAAACTGCCGACTTCGGATACGACGGCAAAGGCCAGTTTCGGATTCTGGAAACGTCTCAATTCGAGGACGCCTGGCGATCGGTCGGCGAAACCGAAGCGGTGCTCGAAGCCATGATTGACTTCGACTGTGAGATCTCGGTCGTGGGGGCCCGTAGCATGTCGGGCGACTTCGTTCATTACGGCGCGACCGAAAATCATCACGTCAACGGCATTCTGGATAGGTCGGTTTCGCCGGCTAGCGTTTCCCCGAAGGTCGCAGCCGAAGCGATTGAGATCGCGCGCACGGTCCTCGAGACTCTGGAGATTGTGGGCGTTCTTTGCGTCGAGTTCTTCGTGGCGAAGGACGGGCGGATACTGATCAATGAGCTGGCTCCTCGGCCGCATAACTCCGGGCATTTCACCTTCGATGCCAACCTGACGAGCCAGTTTGAGCAACAGCTGCGGGCCGTATGCCTGCTCCCATTGGGTGCCGTGACACAGTGGGCGCCAGCCGCGATGGTGAATCTGCTGGGCGACGTCTGGTCGGAGGGCGAACCGGATTGGGCCGCCGCCGCGTCGCAACGAGACGTAAAGCTTCATCTCTATGGCAAGCTGACGCCGCGAGCAGGCCGGAAGATGGGCCATTTGACGGCGATTGCCTCCCACCCCGGACAAGCGCTTCGGGAAGCACTCCACACCCGCGATCTTCTCGTTCGCAAAGCTGTCCCCCGCTAAACTGGAAACGGCCTTCGAGCCGGCCAACTGCGCTCGAGAACCACATGAAAATCTGTTATCTTGACGCATTCTCTGGCATCAGCGGCGATATGACCGTCGGCGCTCTCCTCGATGCCGGAGCCGACTGGAGAGCTCTCGAAGAAGCTCTCAGAAGCCTCGACCTTCTGGCATCGTTCCGGCTGGAGAAGACAAAACGGCGGGGCATGGCAGCTTCTAAGTTTTACGTCGACGCAGAAGACGACAAGAAGCATCGCCACCTGCCGCACATCGAAAAGATCATCGGAGCGGGTTCGCTGTCGGAACGGAGCAAGAAAAACGCACTCTCCGTGTTTCAGAATCTGGGTGAAGCAGAAGCCCGGTCCCACGCGGTGCCGATTGAGAAAGTTCATTTCCATGAGGTGGGCGCTGTCGATTCGATATGCGACATCGTTGGCGCCTGTGTAGCCCTGGATTTACTCGGTGTTGAAGAAGTGTATTGTTCGCAGGTCAACGTTGGTAGCGGAACTGTCAACACGCAGCACGGCGTGCTTCCGGTACCCGCACCCGCAACAGCAGAGCTCTTAAAGGGTCGGCCCGTTTACTCGGCCGGACCGGAAGCCGAACTCACCACGCCCACGGGAGCCGCGCTCGCGACCACCCTGGCGAAGGACTTTGGCCCGCTACCGGCCGTGCGACTGCTGGCACAAGGCTTCGGTGCCGGGGACAAGGACTTCCCTTCCCGGGCAAACGTGCTGCGTGTACTGATCGGCGAACGTATCAGTGCAACGGAGACGACCTCCGTCAAAGTGCTTGAAGCCAACATCGACGATTCCACACCGCAGGTACTTGGTTATGCCATGGAACGGCTGCTCGAGGCGGGTGCTCTCGACGTGACGCTCGCGCCCGTGTTTATGAAGAAGAACCGTCCCGCGTCTCAGATTTCCGTGATTTGCGCGCCTAACCTGGCCGAGCGCTTGTCACAAATTCTGTTTGCCGAGACCTCCACGCTAGGGGTGCGAATCTTCGATGCCGAAAGGCGAGTTCTTGCCCGAAACGTTCAGGAAGTGGAGACCTCGCACGGGCGTGTGCGGATCAAGTACACCGATCTGGGAAGCTTTGCACCCGAATACGACGATTGCCGCAGGATTGCCGAAGAGCAGCATGTTCCGCTGCGAGAAGTGATCGCAGAGGCGACGCGAGCCTTCGAGCATCTTCGCTCATAACGCAATGATGAAAGACAAGTACTATCTCACCACGCCCATTTACTATGTGAACGCGGCGCCGCACATAGGACACTCCTACACGACCATTGCCGCCGAAACCATTGCGCGCTTCCGGCGTTTACGGGGCGAAGAGGTCGTCCTGACCACCGGAACGGACGAGCACGGGACAAAGGTGGAGCGAGCGGCGCGTGCCCAGGGCAAGACTCCCGAGGAGTTCGTCGATCTGATCTCGAATGAATTCCAAACGCAGTGGCAGAAGCTCGACCTGCAGATCGATCGGTTCCAACGTACGACCAATCCCCAACACGCAAAGCTCGTGAACAAGCTGTTCGAGGCTTTCAAAGCGAACGGCTACATCTACAAAGGCAGTTACACCGGGCTGTACGCCGTCGTGAGTGAATCGTTCGTGAACGACGCTAAGCCCGGAGATGTTGACCCGGAAACAGGCAAACCGTATGAAGAAGTCACGGAGGAGAATTACTTCTTCAAGCTGTCGGAGTTCACGGATCGACTGCTTGCGTTCTACGAGGCTAATCCGGATTTCATCGGGCCCGAGATCCGGCGCAACGAAGTGCTGGCCTTCGTGCGTGGCGGGCTTTCGGATCTTTCCATCACGCGCACCAGCACCAAGTGGGGCATACCGGTAGAGGCCGATCCCGGCCACGTGTTCTATGTCTGGTTCGACGCTCTGATGACGTACATGAGCGCAGTGGAAGGCGAGGATCGCTGGCCGGCTGATCTTCATCTGATCGGCAAAGAAATTCTGCGGTTTCACGCCGTTTACTGGCCTGCGTTCCTGATGGCGGCGGGATGGCCCTTACCCAAACGGATCTTCGCCCACGGCTGGCTGTTGTTCGAAAACGACAAAATGAGCAAGTCGCGGGGAAACATCGTGCGGCCGAGTCCGATTGCGGATGTCATGGGCGTCGACGCACTTCGCTATTTCCTGCTGCGCGAGATTGTGTTCGGCCAGGATGGGAGCTTTAGCTTCGACGCGCTGGTTGGACGCTACAACTCAGATCTGGCGAACGGTTTGGGCAATCTTGCCAGCCGGACGCTTAATATGATCTCGCAGTACAGGGGTGGTACGATCCCCGAGTCTAAGGGCGACGAAGCGACGGCCCAAGCCGCCCGCACCGCCGTTTCTAACGTCCTTACCGCTTTTGAAAACTTCAACTTTTCGCACGGGCTCGAAGAAATCTGGAGCATCATCTCCAATCTGGACAAGTTCATCGTGGAGCGAGCCCCCTGGAAACTAGCGAAGGATCCGTCGCCCGAAGCACAAAAGAAGCTGGATGAAACGCTGTATACGGCAACCGAAGCCTTGCGCCTGGTTTGTGTTTTAGTCAGTCCGGTTTTACCTCACTCGGCTCGGGCAATCTGGAAACAACTGGGCTTCGTCGAACGGATGGACGATGCGACGATCGATTCGCTCGATTGGGGCCGTTTAGGCTCCCAGAAGATCGGGACGATTGAGGCGGTCTTCCCTCGTCTGGACGCCAAACCAACAATTGAAAAAATGGAGGAACTTGAATCGGAAGAGAAAGCTCGCCAGGCGGCCCTGATGGGCGTCAAGCCGGAGACGCCCGCTGCGGCAGAAACCGCACCCGCCACTGTATCGGATCTCATCGCTATCGATGATTTCGCGAAAGTGGATCTTCGCGTCGGAGAAGTCAAATCGGCCGAGAAAGTGAAGGGCGCCGATAAACTCCTTCATCTGAAGATCGACATCGGAGAGGCTGAGCCCAGAAGTATTGTCGCGGGCATCGCTCTTGCGTATCAACCGGAACAGTTACTGGGACGCAAAGTCGTTATTGTGGCAAACTTGCAGCCTCGTAAATTACGGGGTCTGACTTCGCAAGGCATGATCGTCGCCGCCAGCCTCGAAGGCGGTTCGCCGGTGCTCGCAGGCTTTAGCGAGGACGTTCCTGTCGGCGCACGCCTCAAGTAGCGAAGGCGAACGCGTGGAATTCGTCGATTCGCACTGTCATTTGGATGACCGGCAGTACGCGGTGGACCGGGACGCGGTCATCCAGAGGGCAATCGATTCAGGCCTGAGGTACATGCTGGCGATCGGAACCGGGGACGGGCCTCCTGACCTGGAAGCAGCGGTGCGGATGGCCGAAGCCCACGACCGGATCTTTGCAACGGTCGGAGTACACCCGAATGACGCGGCCAAAGTTACCGATGGCACGCTGGGCCGCGTGGAAGAGCTTCTCCGGCACCCCAAGGTGGCCGCGCTTGGCGAGATCGGGCTTGATTACCATTGGGACACGCCGAAGGACATACAGCTGCCTCTATTTCAGGAGCAGCTTGCCCTGGCGGCGAACGCTCAGAAGCCAGTCATCGTTCATACGCGGGATGCCTGGGATGACACGCTGGCCGTGCTCCGCTCCCATTGGGCAGGCAACGGGCTCCCGTGTGTCATGCATTGTTTTACCGGCAACGTGAGACAGGCGGAAGAGTGCCTTGCGCTAGGCTTTTACCTTGCGTTCGGTGGAGTTGCGACGTTCCCGAAAGCAGGCGAAGTTCGAGAGGCCGCCCGGATCACTCCGTCGAATCGGCTTCTGCTTGAAACAGACGCACCCTATCTTGCGCCGATCCCTTACCGCGGGAAGCGTAACGAGCCCGCCTACCTGCTCCACACGGCGCAGGCGCTGGCGGAGGTTCGCAACTGCACCTTGGCAGAGCTCGCTACGCACACGACTTCTACTTTCGAGAGAATCCTGCTACCCAAAATGCGGTAACCCCCTCGGCGGCTACCAGTTAAACTGAGGGTTCCCCTATTCGGGAATCCATGTTCAGCAAGATTCGACAATCCCTTAGCGCTCGTGAAGCCTTCGACCTTGTTCAGTCGGATCTTCTGGAGGTGGAACGGGAAATCAGTGTAGAGTCCATCGCATCCCTCGACGCGATCACCACCATCAATCAATATTTGCAGGCCGGCGGAGGGAAGCGACTCCGTCCCGCTTTGCTCTTGCTATGTAATCGCCTTGTCGGCCCGCCAACAGAGTGCGCTCGCCGACTTGCGGCGGTGGTGGAGATGATCCATACGGCCACTCTGGTTCACGACGACGTCATCGACGTGGCCAAAACCCGTCGCGGCCGGCCTTCCACAAACATTGTCTGGGGTAATCACGTTTCTGTTCTCGCCGGCGACTGGCTCTACATGCAAGCCTTTCAGGTTGCCCTTCGAGAACGCAACTTCCATATTCTCGACCTTCTGATCAGCCTGACCCAGATGATGGTCGAAGGCGAACTGCTCCAGTTGGAGCGCCTGCACCGGGTAGACATCACGGAAGCAGATTACATGGAGCTGGTCGACCGGAAGACCGCCAGTTTGTTTTCCGCGTGCGCTTGCCTGGGTGCCGTGGCCGGGGGTGCCGATGAAACGCTCGAGTCGAAGCTGGGCGACTTCGCGTGGAACCTGGGAATGGCCTTCCAGCTTGTGGACGACATCCTGGACTTCACGTCTTCCGAAAAGATTCTAGGCAAACCGTCCGGCAACGATCTGCGTGAAGGCAAAGTCACCCTTCCCGTAATCTATGCGCTCGAGACGGCTTCGGCGGAAGAACGCAAATGGGTAGAAGCTGTGATCGCGGACGGCAACTACGAACAAGCTCCGTTCATGCGCATTCTTCAGATATTGGAGAGTAAAGCCTCCATCGCGCGTGCCTACCAGCGCGCGCATAGCTTTACGGAGAAAGCTCGCCAGATCATCAGTACGTTCCCGGATTCACCGGCGCAACGCGCTCTTAGCTCGGTTGTCGATCTGGTCACTGAGCGCAGTTCTTGAGACCCAAGATCCGCTTCAGCCGTACGCAATGGTGCGCAGACGATACTAGCTCACTAGTTCAAGGGGGCGTGAGCGAACACCCGGATTCGAGCCAGGCCTGCAATCTGGCGCATGAAGAAGCCATGTCTCCATGAGTCCTTTGCCTTTGACCTCTATGCTTCCGCGGGCTTCGAAGTCGTACTGATCGCTCACCTGTTCGTAAACAGATCTGGTCACCTGAATGCTGCCGGGAACACCGGTGGATTCCATGCGGCTTGCCATATTGACGGTATCGCCCCAACGGTCGTAGATGAACTTTGTCGTTCCGATTACTCCGGCGACCACAGGCCCGGTATTGATCCCAATACGAATGCTGAACGGGATTTTCGAGAGCGATTGGTAATCTTTGATGGCATCGAGCATGTCAAGAGCCATCTCCAGCATCTGCTTCAGGTGGTCAGGATGAGAGGCGAGAATGCCGGATACGGCCATATATGCATCCCCGATTGTTTTGATCTTTTCAATCCCGTGGCACTTGGCCCTGTTGTCAAACCTGGTGAATAAACCGTTGAGGAACTCCAGTATCTCAGCGGGTTGGCGAGTCGCAGAGATATTTGTGAACCCTACGACATCTGCAAACAGTACGGTCGCTTGCGGATAGCTGTCTGCGATGGCGGTCTCGCCACTCTTCAGCCTGTGCGCAATCGGACCGGGGAGAATGTTGAGTAACAGATTCTCGTTCTCGCGGTTTTTTTCTTCCACGGCGGCGATGCTTTGCTGAATACTTTCCGACATCGTGTTGAACGCGGCCGAGAGAACCCCTAGTTCGTCGCTGGAGCGGACGTGCACACGCGCTGTGAGATCGCCTGCGCTCATGCGCTTTGCCGCGGCGAGTAAGCGCTTGATCGGCCTCAGCAGTTGTTCCGTGATCAGCAACGCGACGATCCCCGTAAGCAGAACCGCAATGATGCTCCAGAGTATCGCCTCGCGCCGGAACCGGTAGACGGGATCTAACGCCTCGTCCAAGTCCATATGGGCGAGCAGCACCCAGTGGAGGCCCGGGATTTTGAGAGGCATGAACGAAACAATCTGCTCGTGTCCGTCCGGCCCAGCTTCGACGGTTGTTCCTTCCCGACCTTTCAAGCCCTCGGCAACCGCCGAGAGTCGAACCTTGGCACTGAGGATAGTAGTCCCGAAGCTACGCACGTGGCGAGCCTGTTCCTGTGTCGCAGTGTCCTGCTGAAGACGTTTCAGGAAGTCTGCCGGATGTTCGATGAATCTGCGCGAGGTCGACCGCATCAGGCGATCGGGGCCGACGATCTCGACATCGCCAGTTTTGCCTAATCCGTCCGCTTCCCACGCCCGGTTGCCCGAAACGACGCGGTCGATTTCATGAGTAGAGATTTGAAGGACAAACGCTCCGGCCCGTGACGAACCGTCAGAGATAGGAGTCGCGACAAAGGCCGCGGGTGCGCCGTCGAGGGGCGTGTAGCGGCTATAATCGGCAACGAAAACCGCCTCGGCATCAGGCGACGTCATCGCACTCGCAGCGATACTGGCCAGGGATGTATCACGATAAGGGCCAATACTGAGACTCGTTCCGAAATCAGGATTATGGGCCGAGGAGTAGATCACTCGAAGATCTTTGGGGTAGACGAGAAGCAGATCGTAGTACCCGAATTGGTTGACGAGCCTTCGCAATGAAGCGCCATACTTCCCATACACACGCGTGTATGCAGCACCGAGACGGTCGAGCTGCAACGAGTGGACCGCCCGATCCTGCGGGATCACGTACTGGTCTTGAAGCCAGTAAGCTGCCGTTCCTATCGGAAGATATGAGCGGAACGGTTCGCTCAGAATCATGAACCGGCGCGCGTCCGGCAAGTACGTCTGTTCATACCATGCGCTCACGGCTTGGCGCATGACGGCATCGCTCGGGAGTGAATCGAGTTTGGCGTAGGCGCCGCCGAACTCTTGCATAGCGTCAACCAACATGCGGTCGTCGCTCAATGACAGCACGTGATTGCGAACGGTTCGGAAGTAGCTTTCAATCTGGTAAGCGCGACTGCGACGAAGGCCAGCTAGCTGCCGAACTGCAGCATCCTTCAGATTCGCTTCACTATGGGCATGCGCGAGCCCCGAAGCCAGACACACACCCAATACGCTTAGGCCGACCATAATGAGCACGAGGCGATAGCGAATGCTCATGAAGCTTAACCTGTTAGCGGGTTCCTGGTTCGGGAGGCTGCACTAGAAATGAGTTTCGGAGAAGCCGGGAAGTTCTCAGCAGACCCGGATCCGCGATACGGGATTCTTAGACGGTCGACCGTTATGTACAGAGAACCACATTCACACTCACGTTTTGCATCGAGCCCACGGCTTGGCCCGCCCGCTTTTTTGCCGATGAGCCAATCGCCTGTCTGATTGCGCGTGTTGCTCAGGAGGCAGAGAATGTCGGAACAACAAATTGTCATTAGAGCTGCGGAGACGGGGCCAGCCTTCTGGGGACCAGGAGATCGGTATACATTTCTGATTACGGGCGAGCAGACCGGTGGCGCGTATTTCGTCATGGAGGCGCTTGTGCCTCCGGGTGGCGGGCCGCCGCCGCACATCCATCGCAACGAGGACGAAACGTTCTACATCGTCGACGGAGAATGCAGCATAACGATAGACGACATGACGGTGGAAGCCAAGCGCGGTGATTTCATCAACATCCCTCGGGGAGTCGTTCACTGTTTCCGCAATAACGGCAGCGTCCCTGCCCGCATGATCGTAACGTTCACTCCTTCCGGCATGGAGAGGTTCTTCGCCGAGACGCTTGAGCCAGCCGTAGACCGTCATACTGCTCCTCCGCAGAACCAATCAGCGGTCGCGTCAAGATATGTCACTGCCGCCGCTAAGTACGGATTGGAATTTGCAGGTGCCGAGCAGGCGCTAGCGGCTTAAGACCGGCGAAGCGTTGGCGCGAGAACTGGACGATGTTTATGCGGGCTGCGTGGGCCGCTCTGTGCCCGCCAGATGCTGATCAGCCCGCTTCGCATCGTATTGGGGATTCGGCTTTGGCATGGATGCGTTTACCGATACGCGCCAGTCGGCGAGCAAATCATGCAGTCTCTTCGCACGGCCGCTTTCTTTCACAGCGAGATTGGATCGCTCACCCAAATCCTCCCGTAAGTTGAACAGTTCAAGCCGCCCATCCTCATAGAACTCGATCAGCTTCCACTCGCCTTTATCGGACCGCTCCGCTCGGAATTCCGCCTTGGTTGCTGTAATGCGGGTAATGCCAGAACAGCGGCCGGTCGGGTATGGACCCGCCCTGCAGAACCGCCGAGATGTCCAGCCCGTCGACATTGCCCGGAGAAACGCCCGCCGCCCGGCAGAGCGTAGGAAAGAAGTCTACACTGCAAACGGGTTGATCGATCACGCTTCCCGGCCGAGTCAATCCCGGCCACGCACCAGGAGCAGTTCGCGGATTCCGCCCTCATATAAGTGCCCCTTCCCGGCACGCAAAGGAGCATTGTTGGTGACGGGTTTCGGATTGCCACCTTCGAACCGAAGCCCGCCGTTATCCGAAAAAGTATGACGACGGTTCGATCTGCCATTCCCTGCTCGTCTACAGCGGCCAGCAATCGGCCGAACGAGTCACCGGCGCTCTCCACCATGGCGCAGTAAATCGGGTCAGTGCCTCCCGTGTCACGCCTGCGATACTTCTCGATCACCTCTGCGCGAGCCTGCAGCGGCAAATGCACGGCGAACTCCGCCTAGTAGAGAAAGAAAGGTTGCGCACTCTTCTTCCCGATAAAATCGGCCGGCGGTTGGCAAGTGGCATTTGGGCGGACCTGGTTCGCTACCAACCGATCACGGCTTTGGGCTGAACGTGACCGGAACGGAAGCCGGACAGCCTAGGACTTACTTCGGACCGCATGATCTGCCGAACCTGTCGCTCGCGCCCGGGGAGTTCCTGACGGAGAGACTCACCACCGCCGGGGCGTGCCTTTGCTCTGCCCAATCGATTCCGATATAGGCAGCAAACTACATCTCTCGCTCGTTTGCGTCTCTCATTCTTCTTCCGGTCTGTTCCTTCCTGCAAGCAGCCTTTGCTCCCGCGAAATGCATATAGAAAAGTCGGCTTTGATCGGTTCGACAACATCTGAGTGTTCGTTTTGGAAGCAAAGGGCATCCCGCTGCTCGAAAGTTAGTTAAAAGACGTCGCGACGTCGCCGGGTCGTGTTCGTAGCAGCGGAACGCCTGCACTTGCTTACCCTGACACGCCATGTCAGAGCACACAAGTGACGTTTTCCACAACGCCTTGGCGCGACGACTGTGGAAATCTGAATGCCTGCAACCTGTCTGTTGCAGCAACTATATGCCGGTTTGAACGGCAGTGCTACTTCACCGAAGGGCTGTCATCCGCCTTCAGATCGCCCAGCGCATATTGAATGCCGGCACGCAGATGTTCCAGCATTGGCGTCATGGCATAGACCCGAGCGCTATGCCCGTGCCCTTCGTAGAACACCCGTCCCTGGCCTTCGCGACGGATATAACTGAGCGCATAATCGGCATCCGTACGGGGATTCGATTCCTTGGCCTTATCTTCAGGGCTCATCTTGTCGTAATCGATGCTCGTCAACACATGCACGTTTTTACGCGAGAACGAGTTCTGTTCAAACGTATAGGTTTCATCGTGGATCTCGAACTCTTTCCCGTGGAACATTGCCGTTAACGGGCTGTTCGGATCATCGATCTTCACATAAATGAGTTGCGGATCGGACCAGTGGAACTTAAAGTAACCACCGATCAAGGTGTTGAACTCCGGCCACTGCTGGACCGGCTTCGATTCGACACTGGGACGCGGCAGGGCCGAATTCAAGTGTGATGCGAAGTCGGCCTGGCTGACCTTGCCGGTCTGGTTGGCGTCTAACTTCTGATATAGATCGCCCGCGAGTGCCGTCCACTCCTGCTGAGTCACGGAACCATCATGGTCCTTGTCACCGGCCTCAAGTAGTTGATTGGAGAGAACGGTGGCAGCGAGATTTGGTGCGGCCCCGCCATTCGCAGTCCCCTGAGCTGCCAGGCAATTCGTATGATAGGAATCCGTCGCGGCATGAATACCGGCAATACCCTTGCCGCTCCTGACGAAGTTCATGAACGCTGCCCTGCGCGCTGCTGTTACGGAGGGATCCTTATCGTCCAGGAAACAGGCAGTCGTGCTGTCCAGGAAAATCGCGTCGTATTGCTTCAGGTTATCGGCAGTAACGACTGCGGAATCGTAACTGATTGTTGTGGTCCATAATCCGCCTCGCTGGCCCAGTGCTTCTACCGTCTTCGCAGCAAGCGGGATGGAGGCATGAACAAATCCACCAGCACCTGTGTGTGCGAGCACCAGCACCTTGCGCGGGCGCAGCGGCTTGGCGCCGGGCGTCGAGGGCAAAGCCGCCATCATGGCGTCCACGTCCGGCTGCGGCGCACTCAGCGGCGTTGAGTTCCCCATGCTGTTGAAAGTGTTCATCTGACCAGGTCTGGCCGCCGGTGGCGCGGGCAAGACCTTGCTCAATCCGGCGGCAATCTGTTCCCGTGTCAGTGTGCCGCTATTCGTAGCGTCCCAGGCCTTGAACCAGGACTTGAACCCGGATTCCATCTCGCTCCTGGTCAACGTCCCATCGCCGTCGGGATCCAGGGATGCAAATAGCGCCTGGGCATTTCGCGTCGCCGCGCCGCTCTGGGCCCAAATGACCGTTATGGCCGCCCCTAGTAGCAGCGCAGTACCGGTCCAAGTACGTTTTATGGTGATCGATCCGATTCGTGCCATGCAGTTCGTCGTTCAAGAGTGTATCGCGGCGAGAAAACCGAGATCATTCGACGGTCACCGATTAACTCCTATCCCTCTGTCCAGCACAAAGTGAGTCGCGTGCTCGGTAGCCTTGTGTTCTGTTACGGAAAATCCAAGAGCGGCCAGATTCAGACCAGCAAACAATGCTTCTCCCTGGCCGAGCACGACAGGAGCGAGTGCGCAATGCAAGGAATCGATCAGCCCTGCCTGGAGATATTGCCGAACTGTGGAAACACCGCCTCCGATTTTGACGTCTTTCCCCGCTGCGGCCTGTTTAGCGAGCCTCAGCGCCTCTTCGATTCCGCCAGTGACGAAGTGGAAGGTTGTCCCGCCCTCCATGACCAGCGGCTCTCGTTCGTGGTGCGTCAGAACGAAGGTCGGCGCATGATACGGCGGGTTATCGCCCCACCATCCTTTCCATGAGCTGTCGAGCCATGGGCCGCGCACTGGGCCGAACATGTTGCGGCCGATGATAAAGGCACCAAAGTTCTCCATCGATCGCCTGGCGAACTCCTCGTCCAAATCGACAGACCCACCTTCCTGTCCATGCATCGCGCGGAATGTCCTTGTATGAAAGAACCACTGAAAGATCTCGGGACCTCGCTTGCCGAGCGGATCGTCTAAGCTCTGCTCCGTTCCCGCGCTGAAACCGTCCAACGAGACTCCGAATCCCGCAACTCGAACCTTCGACATGTGTATGTGCTGCTCGCCTCCGAAAGCTCATGCTATCTCCAACGCACGGAGGTCGTGACGAGAGAGCTTCCGGCGCAAGCCGCTGGCCGGAACGTGATCAGGCTGCAAACCCGCAGCGAGCTTGTTGCACCTAAACCCTGAGCTTTAACCCGGGTCGGTCGGAACGGACAGGTGCAGCACCGCTTTGCTGAAGCAATTTAGCAACGAGCCCGGTCCAGCCCGTCTGATGGCTGGCTCCCAGGCCTGAGCCGTCGTCTCCTTCGAAGTGTTCATAGAAGAAAATGTAATCACGAAACTGCGGATTCTCCTGGAACAATTCCACGTCTCCGTAAATCGGCCGACGACCGTTTTCGCCACGCAGGAACAGACGCGTCAGCGACTGAGAGAGGTGACGCGCGACGTCTCGCAGAGGAACATGATTCCCTGAACCAGTCGGGCACTCGACCGTGAACGAGTCGCCGTAGTAGTAGTCCAGTCGCTGGAGGGCTTCGATCAGCAGGAAATTCATCGGGAACCAGACAGGCCCACGCCAGTTGGAGTTGCCTCCGAACATGGTCGTTTGCGACTCTGCGGGCTCGTAGTCGATCCGTAGTTCGTTATTGTTCAGCGTCACTGTGTAGGGATGATCTTTGTGATAACGCGAAACTGAGCGCACTCCATAAGGAGACAGAAACTCGGAACTGTCGAGTACGCGCTTCAGAATTCGATCCATTCGTTCGCGCGTAACCAGAGATAAGAGCCGGCGGCGCTGAACGCCGCCTTCGAGCAGCGGCGCCAACCCTTCCGTCAAGTCGGGACGGTTGTCGATAAACCACTGCATCCGTTTCTGAAAGCCCGGGTGCTTTGCGAGCTGTTCGAACTCCATCGTGTCTGTCGCCAATAGCGGGAGGAGACCCACCAGAGAATGGACCCGTAGCAGCTTCCTCTCGCCGCCGGCGAACCGGAGACGGTCGTAGTAAAACCCATCCTCCTCATCCCATAAACCGGTACCGCCATCGCAGTTAACGGCATGAGCGATATAGAGGAAGTGTTCGAAGAACTTACTCGCGATGTCTTCGTAGGTGCTATCTGTTCCCGCCAGCTGAAGAGCGATCTTGAGCATGTTGAGGCAGTACATACCCATCCAGCTCGAGGCGTCCGATTGCTCCAGCAGCCATCCTTGCGGAAGCGGCGCGCTGCGATCAAAGATACCGATGTTGTCTAAACCGAGGAACCCGCCCTCGAACACGTTCGCCCCCGCTGAATCCTTGCGGTTTACCCACCAGGTGAAGTTCATCAGCAGCTTGTGGAAGACCCGTTCCAGGAACGCTAAATCCGCCTTGCCTGTGATCCGGCGGTCGATCTGAAAGACACGCCACGCCGCCCAGGCATGTACAGGAGGATTGACGTCGCTGAACGACCATTCGTAGGCGGGAAGCTGCCCGTTCGGATGCATGTACCACTCCCGTACGAACAACGACAATTGGGCTTTGGCGAACCCCGGATCAGCAGGAGCAACGGCGACCGTGTGGAACGCAAGGTCCCAAGCTGCGTACCACGGATATTCCCACTTGTCCGGCATCAAGATGACGTCCTCATTGAAGAGGTGAACCCACCTGTGATTGCGGCCGCATTTCCTTGCGGTCGGCGGTGGGGGCGCATTCTCGTCGCCTTTCAACCAGGTGTCGACGACAAAGTGGTAGTACTGCTTGCTCCAGAACAGGCCGCCGAAAGCCTGGCGCTGAACGTTGGCTGCATCCTCAGCCAGGTCGCTGGAGAACTCCCTGTAGAACTCGTCGGCCTCTTTGACGGCGTGACTGAAGATACCGTCCCAGTTCTCCCGTGGAACTTCCGCGATGCCACCTCGTGCCAAGCGGAGGTAAATGGAACGATTCTCCTCCGGCGCGAGAGTCAGTTCGTGCACCGCACACGCCTTAGTGCCTTCAAGTAGAGGGTTTACGGAGTGCCGCTTCCGTTCGACAATGTAATCGTGGAAAGCATCTTTGACATAGCCGGCCGTTCCATTTATGCCGAAAACGCGAGGATAGTTCGTCTCATTGTCGGTGAATAAGGTCTGGGGTGTTCCGTCCAGCGTCAAAACGAACGTCCCCAGGGTGGCATGTGTCGCTTCGACTTGGCCCGGAGCCCGCATACGCAGATTGGGCCTCACATCCGGCTGCTCCGTGCGGCCCCAACTCCAGGTATTGCGGAACCAGAGCGTCGGCATTACGGTCAAGCTGGCAGGATCGGGCCCTCTGTTCACTACGGTGACGCGGATAAAAATATCTTCAAAGTCCCGCTTCGCGTACTCGACAAAGATGTCGAAGTAACGATCCTGATCGAAGATGCCGGTGTCATTGAGATCGTACTCCCGGTCGAAGCGCGTGCGCTTCCGGTTCTCGGCCACGAGCTGCGCGTACGGGAACTCTGTTTGCGGATATTTGTAGAGCCCCTTCAGGTAGGAAGCGGTGGGAGTGGCGTCGAGATAGTAGTAGATCTCTTTGACGTCCTCGCCATGGTTCCCTTCCTTGCCCGTCAGACCGAAGAAGCGCTCTTTGAGAATCGGATCTTTACCGTTCCAAACAGCCAGAGCAAAACACAGATATTGATGGTTATCGCAGATACCGAGGATGCCGTCCTCGGTCCACCGGTAAGCGCGGGAGCGCGAATGCTCATGCGGGAGATAGTCCCACGCATCCCCATTCGCGCTGTAGTCTTCTCGGACGGTACCCCAGGAACGGTCGGCCAGATACGGACCGAAGCGGCGCCAGTGTTTCTGCCTCGAATCGGCTTCCGCCAGCCTTCTGCGTTCGGGATTCACCCGGTTCAGGCCACGCTGGTCTCAGCCACGACTTCGAGAGGATGTTTGTATTTGCACTCAGTGTTCGGACACTGTGCGACTGGTCCGGCTTTAAGGTACTTTTCGATCAAGTAGCTGTTTCCGCATTCCGGACACTTCTCCGGAATCGGCTTACCCCAAGCGACAAAGTCGCAATCAGGATACCGGTTGCAGCCGTAGAAAGTAGTTCCGCGCTTGGAACGGCGTTCAACGACCTCACCCTCCGAGCAATTCGGGCAAGGCACTCCGATCGTCTTCTGGCGAACGTACTTGCACTTCGGATAATTGCTGCAGGCCACGAACTCGCCGTAGCGCCCAAACTTCTGTACAAGATTGCTGTCGCACTGCGGGCATTTATCCTCGAGCGCGACATCCTTCCGCTGCTCGCCACCGATCTGCTTCGTCGTCTTGCAATCCGGATAACCCGAGCAGGCATAAAACTGACCGAAACGCCCCTTTTTCAGAACCATGGGACGGCCGCAGTTCTCGCAGTATTCAGCCTCGTCCTGCTCTCCGAACTCGGCTTTGCTTCCGTCGGACGCCTCGGCCGCTACTTCCCGCGTATTGCTGCATTCCGGATAACCGGAACACGCGACAAAGCTGCCGTGCTTGCCCCACTTGATCACCATCGGCTTGCCGCATTTTTCGCAGATGAAGTCGGTTGGCTTCTCCATGCGTTTGATGTCGGTCATGTGCCGGGCGGCATGGTCCAGGTTTTGCTGGAAGCGATCGTAGAAGTCGGACATGGCTTTTCGCCATTCCACCTTGCCTTCTTCGATATCGTCCAACTCCTCTTCCATGCGAGCCGTGTACTTCACGTCGAACAGATCGTTGAAGCTTTCAAGCAATAGGTCCGTGACTACTGTGCCAAGTTCTGTCGGGCTAAACTTGCCGCCCTCTTTCTTGACGTACTCACGTTCCTGGATGGTCGACAGGATCGAAGCATAAGTAGAAGGACGGCCCACACCGTCAGCTTCGAGCTTCTTCACAAGCGTCGCTTCGTTGTAGCGCGGCGGCGGCTCCGTAAAGTGCTGCTCCGGATTGATCTCTTTGAACTTCAGCTTCTCGCCTTCCGTGACAAGGGGAAGCTTGTTCTTCAGATCCTCGTCATCGTCGTCCTTCTGGTCTTTCCCTTCTTCATAGACCTTCAGGAAACCCTCGAACTTGAGGACGCTGCCGGTCGCGCGGAAGATGTAATCAGTTCCGCTCTTGCCCTTCGCGTTGATGTCGATGGTCGTCTGGTCGAGCACCGCCGGGGTCATCTGGGAAGCAACAAAACGCATCCAGATCAGGCGGTAGAGCTTCAATTCGTCTTCAGCTAAAAACTTCTCAAGCGATTCCGGAGTCCGCAGTACGGACGTTGGGCGAATTGCCTCGTGAGCGTCCTGGGCATCCTTCTTCGTCTTATATACGTTGGGCTTTTCGGGGACGTAGCTGTAGCCCGGTTTCTTGTCGGCGCCCTGCTCATAGCGCTCGGAAATGAATCCTCGCACCTCGGTCAGCGCGTCTTCGGAAACGCGGGTGGAGTCCGTACGCATGTACGTGATGAGACCCACCGAGCCCTCTTTCCCGAGTTCCTTGCCTTCATATAGGCCCTGAGCCAGCATCATCGTCCGCTTGACGCTAAAACGCAGTTTCCGAGACGACTCCTGCTGAAGCGTGGAGGTGATGAACGGCGGAACGGGATTGCGCTTCTTTTCCTTTGTCCCGACCGAACGGACGACGTAGTCGACGCCGTCCACGTCGCTGACGATCCCGCTAGCGGTTGCCTCGTTCGTGATCTCCGGGTTGGCATCCTTCACCTTGTTCAGGCGAGCATTCAGGATCGGAGGCTTTTTGGCGTTGAGCGCAACGTCAATGGTCCAGTATTCCTGCTTTTGGAAGGCTCGGATTTCACGTTCACGCTCGACGATGAGGCGGAGTGCAACCGTTTGCACACGACCGGCGGACAAGCCGCGGCGCACTTTATCCCAGAGCAGGGGCGAGATTTTATAACCGACCAGCCGATCGAGCACTCGCCGGGCCTGCTGGGCCTCGACGAGATTGACATTCACGGCCATCGGCTTATCGAAAGCTTTCTTGACCGCGTTCGCCGTGATCTCGTTAAACATCACGCGGTAAATGGCCGGCTTGTCAGACTTTTTCGGAAGCAGTTCCTCCTGGAGGTGCCAGCAGATTGCCTCACCTTCGCGATCAGGGTCAGCCGCGAGGTATACAGAATCCACGCCCTTCGCCGCCTGCTTCAACTCAGTGATCAGCTTCTTCTTACCTTCGATCACTTCGTACTTCGGCGTGAAATCCTTCTCAATGTCGACAGCCAAGTCCTTCTTCGGCAGGTCCTTTACGTGACCCAGCGAGGCTTTGACTATGTACTGTTTGCCTAAGTATTTCCCAATTGTTTTCGCCTTCGCCGGGGATTCAACGATGACGAGCGCTTTAGCCATATACTGCTTTCTTCGATGCCTTTTCGCCCCAAACGGTCCAGGGGCCCTTGGGAACGCTACTCTTTTACCACACCTTGACGAAGTTCTTTCCTGGTAATTGCCTCACGAGGCCGGACATCTCAAGGTCAAAGAGCGCTGCGATAAGTTCAGATGACGAAATCCCCTCGAAGGATTCAAGGATCGCTTCAAGCTGTTGAGGGACATCGACTTGCAGGTAGTTGAGCAGCTTGCGGGCAATTACTTTTTGCGGTTCTTCAGGGCCGGAAGTTTCAGCCGGAGGAGCGAGCTCGCCGGCCTCCAATAATATTTTTTGTTTCGCCTTAGAAACCAGCTCGCGGCGGACGGCCGAGGGGAGTTCGTTCGTGATGTCCGTCCATTCCTGGACCAGCTTGGCTCCCCCATCCTTTATTAAAAGGTTAGGGCCCCAACTCATCTTCGACGTGATATTCCCTGGGACGGCAAAGACTTCCCGTCCCTGATCCATCGCGAGTTTGGCAGTGATGGCCGACCCGCTATGTTGCGCTCCCTCCACAATGACGACTCCCAGCGAGAGCCCGCTTACAATTCGGTTCCGGATGGGGAAATTCTGCGGATAAGCCGGCGCAGCCATAGGAAACTCGGATATCAGCAGCCCGCGGCGTGAAATCTCCTGGTATAAGCGGCGGTTTTCTGACGGATAGAGCACATCCACACCACAACCGAGAACGGCAATCGTGGCCCCCTCCTCGTTGAGGGCTGCGCGATGTGCCGCAGTGTCGATTCCCCGGGCCATCCCGCTGACAATCGTGAGGCCTGCTTTGGCGAGATCAGCGCTGAGCCGTTCCGAAGCGGCTATTCCGTACGGAGTCGGGCGGCGCGTGCCGACGACGGCAATGGAATGGGAGGCGAGCAACTCCGGTCTGCCAAGAGCGAACAGCAGCAGCGGCGGATCGAAGATCTCCCGCAGCCGTTGGGGGTAATACTCGTCGTGAATCGTGATCAACCGCACGCCGGCGTTCATGACCCGCTGCTGTTGGTCCACTGCATCGTCGAAGGAATACCCGCTTGCGATGTTGCGAGCCTGGGACGGACTCAGACCTGCCGCCTCCAGTTCCGAAGCCGAGGCCCGAAAAATCGCCTGCGGAGACTTCAGTTTTCCGAGCAGCTTCAGGGTTCCGAGGGTCCCCAGGCCGGGAACCATCCTGAGCGCGAGCCAAAAGAGCGTTTCTTCGGCTGTTGATACGGTTCTGGACACGTGGAATAGGTGGCAGCCGGAAACCGTACTTCTCAGTCAGCCGGGCAGCCCGGAATGGCGATAGTATGGGCGGAGGCTTAGCCCGTGAAACCCGAAGGACGTATCCCCCCATCTAAATCCTTGATGCCCAAGCTGGTCCTCGCCTTTGCGCTTGCTTTTTTTACCGCCTCGGTAGCGGTGGAGGCGCAATACCCGGGACGATACCCGACCGGCTCCGGTCAATATCCGCCGGGACAGTATCCGCAGGGGGGCCAATATCCGCCGGGACAAGGTGGTCCGATGGGGGGCAGTGGGATTCCCATACCCTGGAAGGGGCGGAAATCGAAGGACAAACAGCAGCAAGATGCCAAAGCCCCAACGTTTTCTGCCGAGGGTCAAGTCTCGTCGAATGACGGCAAGCAATTGCTTGTCGAGACGAAGGACGGCCGAATGATCACCCTTGCTCTGACCTCACAAACAAAGTATGTAAAGGGCGATTCCTCAATAGAAGGAAACAAGATCGCGCCGCGTGCGACTGTGCACGTGGACGCGTCAGAAGACGGCGAGTCGAATCTAACCGCGGTGAAGGTCGAGCTTTTGAAGGATGCTCCCACCCGCGAAGCCGAGGGAACTCCCAGCATCCGGGAGCGCGACAACCCGGGGCAGCGTAAACCGCAAACTGCCCGCACTGAGACGGACAACGAAGCGATTCCGGACCCCACCACGTTGGGCAAAGCTCCAGAGGATCCCAACCGCCCCGTTTTGCACCGCGGAAAGCCCCAGGGCAAAACGAGCAACAACGACAGTGAAGCCAGCGATGAGGTGCTACTAGCTAAGAACGAACCAGCCCCGAAGCCGGCAGCTCAGTCCACTGGTAAAGAGAAGAAGGAAGACTCCGGCGATTTCACCATCGATGACGAAGCCAACAGGCCGAAGTCTAAAGGGAATGGTTCGGATCTGATCGCGAAAGCTACCGATTGGGCAGGTACGTTTTCCAACGGACTGCCCAACTTCGTTTGCCAGCAGATGACGACGCGTTACATGCAGCAGTCAAAAGCGGAGGGCTGGCAGGCGCTCGACATCGTTACGGCGAAAGTGATCTACGAGGACGGCAAGGAAAGGTATCAGGAGATCACGGTGGGAGGCAAAAGGACCAACAAGTCCATGCTTGACCTTGGCGGTTCCACCTCGACGGGCGAGTTTGCCTCGACCTTACAGAGTTTGTTCTCGCCCCACAGCCAGGCGGACTTCAAGTTCGTGCAATCGACTACGGTCGGTTCAACACCGGCAGCTATCTACGATTTTAAAGTGGCGCTTCCCAATTCGGACTGGTTCATCAAGGTTGGAGGCCAAGCTCTGAAGCCCGCCTACAGCGGCAGCGTGTGGATCGATCGCTCGACGGGCGAGGTCAGGAGAATCGAAATGCAGGCAGACAAAATCCCGCAGGATTTTCCGCTCGATACAGTGCAATGGGCCGTCGACTACGATGTGGTCCGACTGGGAACCGCTTCGTTTCTGCTTCCCGTACACGCCGAAAACCTAAGCTGCCAGCGGGGAACGACACTCTGCAGCAAGAACACGGTCGACTTCCGCGATTATCACAAGTACAGCGGCGAGAGCACCATCACGTTCAAATAGGGATGTTCAAAACGGTCGGCGCTTTACTTCCGGTAAGCGCCGCGGCCTCCGGTCACAGCACCGGCCAACAGGCCCAATAATCCCGCGCAAACGGCGACGCCAAGGTGGGACGCCAATATGTGCCAGGCATTCAAGTTTGGGCAGTGCACTTCGAGAGCACCCGCGCCCGCGACTCCGGCAACGACGCCCGCAGTGGCGCCTGTCAGGCCCGGAGAAAGGATGACTCCTCGCCAAAGAATCACCCACACGATCGCGGCAGTTGGTATGGCGATGGTGAGTCCGATTCTCAGGCACACCCAACTGGAAGCCCAGAACCCGACTTCGTGTTCAAAGTGGAATAACGCGGCCGTGCCGAAGGCAAGCACGCCAATGACGAGCACCGGCAGCATTTCGGGCCACACTTTGTAGCGGCCTGCCGGAGTCATCTGATTCACGAGAGAGCTCACACAAGCGGCTCCGCAAGAACCTAGCGCCGCCAGAACGAGGGCTGTTTCGAATGCGCCCATTTTGTCCCACCCGTGAGCGGGCATCCTGTAAGCCGCGACGCCAAACACGAAAAGCAGAACAGCAGAAATAAGAGAACCGTAAATAGCTCGTGAAGCGAGAGGCTTGACGGCCCGTAGATCGGAAGACATCAACCCCGCGACCCGAGCGAGGAGCTCAGGGGATGGCGAGGCAGACGAAGCGGGGACTTGCATCGCCGCCACGAACCTCTGGCACTGCGAACACGTCCTGACGTGCTCCCGCATACTCGGGGCGAGAGATCTACCGGCCGGCTGCTCGGAAACCGCTTTCTGGATTGCGCGGCACTTCATGTCGGCGCTTGTCAACTTACTTCCCCGCACCTTAGCAACACGCGAAGCCGCTTGTAAGCGCGATGAGCTTTCTGCTTAACGGAGCCTATCGTCGAAGAGGTCGCCTCCGCTACTTGCTCTAAGCTCAAGCCGGCTACTTTGAGCATCGTGATGACCTCCTTTTGCGCCGCCGGCAAAGCCGCGACCAGTTCCTCGAATTCAGGAGTAGTTGACTCCGGAGTATGACGCACCGGTGAAAACTCCGGGACGGATTGCACCGCATATTCATGCGCCATGATGCGGCGCTTTCGGCGATAAAGATCCACTCGTACATGGCGCGCAATTGCATAGATCCAGGGCAGAACTTGTTCTCCCGGACGGTAAGCGTGACGCGAGCGATGAACTCGAAGCCATGTCTCCTGGAGGAGATCATCGGCCTCTTCCCGACTGGCACCCTGAGCACAGAAGAACCGGATGAGAGCGGGACTAATCGCATGCACGAGAACGGAAGGCGCGTGCGCGTCAGCGGCCTGATACCGCTCCATCCAGCGCTCGAGTGGAACTGCCTCGGAACGATCTATAGCGGCAGCGGACACGTTTCCAGGCTCAGCTTCTTCTCCCGCCGTCGTATCCACTGCCAGCCATGGTAAACCCAATTCTTGCGGTCCGTCCTGAGGACAACAGCATTCAAGATCGGGCTCTGGACTTCTGCATCGCGTCGAGGATTTCTGCCCCGGTGGTTCGACCACCGTGCATCCTGGCGATCTTACTGAAGAAAATCACCTGTTGGGGATCAATCAGGAACGTGGAAGGATAGGCGGTTTCGTTCGGCGCGTCCCAACGGAGTCCGTAGGCGTTCGTGAATTGATAACCGGGATCGAGAACCAGATCGAACTTGCCGGGCAGATGCTTATCCGCCAGGAATTCGCTGGCTTTCGCTCCGAGTTCTTGCGGAGGCCCGGGATACACCATCAACACGTGAAGCCCCGCTTTCGCCAAGTCGTCCGCGTTTCGCAGGAAATCCTGGACCTGACGGTTGCAGTAAGGACATTGGTATCCCGGATAGCCCCGCAGCACCACCAGCGCCACTGGCCCTTTCGCCACGACTTCAGACAGCTGTACAATTTTGCCTTCCGGTGTAGACAGGGCAAAGTCGGGCGGTTTCTCCCCGATCCTGGGCGTACCGCCGAGGACTGGTAACAGAAACGTCAAAAGTCCGAGGGAACCAGGCAATGCTCGTCGCAGATTCACGGTGTGCTCCTAGTAAGCGGCAATGCCGTTGAAACCAGATGATTGAGGAAAGTCGCCGCTGTCCGCGAGGCTCGAGAGTAGCCCGTCCTGGCCAACCGCGAAGATGCCGATCTTCCCGGTCCCGGAGTTAAGGGTGTAGAGATACTTGCTATCGGTCGAGATCGCGATATCGAGATTTCCGCTGCCCGCCGGATTGACGCCGGCGATCGTTCCCCCGACTGGAGTCAGCGATCCGTTGTTCCCGATGGCAAAACCGGAAACGTTTGAGGAACCCGCATTGGAGGCGTAGATCCATTTTCCATTCGGAGTCATCGCATCCCAGCAGTTTGCCGCTCCCAACGTAGGCACAGCCGAGCTGATGGCCGAAAGGGTGCCATTCGCCAAAACCGAGTACGAGGAGATTGTAGAACCGTTCGAGGCACCCGGAGGTCCCGTTTCCGAGACAACGATTGTTCGCAGGGACGAGAAGCTCGCTGAAAATACCCCTGGAGCCGAACTGTGATTCACGACGATTGACCCCAAGGTCCCGTCGGGCTTTATCGGAAAGATATCGATATTATTGGGCGTTCGCTCAGTTACAAGCAGGAATTGTCCATCCGGACTAATCGAGATGGACGATGCACCCGTCGTATTGGCGGTCAGGAAGACGGTAGAATTCCTGATCTGTTTTAAGTTGTTCCCATCCAAGCGGAACGCAACGATACTGCCTGGACCACCTGCGTTGAGAACGTAAACGAGATCATGCCATTGCGCGACGGCCACCGGTTCGGCCCCGCCGGACGGTGCTTTATCGATAAACGTGAGCGTGGCATGACGAACCCGAAACACTGATACAGTCCCGCTCCCTGCATTCACCGCAAATAGATGCGATTGATCCTGGCTGAGGATAAGCGAGCCCTGCGATTGTAAGGGGTCCGTAACACCTCCGCTTCCCCTCCCTTCCGTCGCATAGCGGCCAGCGGCATAGAGACTCCCATCCGAATTCCGTTCGAAAGCGACGATCTCGTTCTTATCGGCCGCATTCGTCATGACAAAGACAGCGCCCCCTTTTCCCGGTGCAGCTTTAGTCAGCATCGGCATAGCGGGGATCAGCACGGCCAGCCAGGCGCAAAGCGTTTTGGACACTCTTAGACTCCTCTTCTGCGGGACGTGAGTCAGACAACCATCAGGATCGTCCTGGCTCGTCGCGCACCTAGTCATTCGCAAGGAGTCCTCAGTAAGTCACGGCCTGGAAAATTTTTTCTTCGGACTCGGCGCCGGGTGACTTTACTGCAGTGGATGCGCGGAGTGAACACGGCATGGCTGGCGCCTACGTTCGAGCGTTCACTGCTTGTAGACCACTCCGCCTTTCATGACGAACTTCACACGGCGGAGTGCGGACAAGTCCTCCACCGGATTGCCCTCGACAGCAATCAGGTCGGCGAACATCTTCGGCTTTACCTGCCCGATATCCATATGAAGCACTTGTCCGGCAACGGACGTTGCCGCCTTCAATGCGTTGATCTTGGACATTCCGGCTTCCACCATGGCATCCAGCTCCCAGGAATTTAGTCCATGAGGAAACGTGCCAACATCACTTCCGCTGAGAATGGTTACCCCTGCGTCCAGGGCAGACTTAAAGGCGGATCGATGTCGAGCCGCCGCGGAGCTGGGCTGTTGATCTGTATTGCCGACGCCTCCGCCGCCCGCCGTCAATGTGGGACAAAGGGCGACATGGTGCTCCACCATCAGGTTGAAGATTTCCGGCGTGCCTTCGTTTCCGTGCTCGATGGTCTCAGCGCCCGCAAGGATGGCGCGGCGCATACCTTCTGGCGTGCTGGTGTGAACGGCAACGGGTACGCCGGCGCTTTTTGCCGTCTCGACAGCCAGCTTCATCTCTTCCGGCGAAAAGGTCGGATGCAAGCCCGGGTGAGGTCCCCAGCGGTAATCACCGTAGAGCTTGATCCAGTCCGCACCGCGACCGATCTGGTCTCGGACAACCTTGATCAGACTATCCACGCCATCTGCTTCTTCGGCCCCTTGCGGGATGTGCCACTCGAGCACAAAGCCCTTCGGCGCATACGTATTCGTAGCAACAATGGCTCGCGTGGAAACAAGCATACGCGGCCCGGGTATGATGCCCTGCTCGATGGCCTGTTTCAGTTCAACATCGGAATAGCCTGCGCCTTCGGTACCGAGATCGCGAATGGTTGTGAAGCCGGCCTGCAGTTCGTCCCGCAAATGATTCACTGCACGGGCAACGCGAAGAGCCAGACCCTCATGCGCGACCTGGTCGTTCCAGGATGTCTCTCCGTAGGAGTGCAGAAAAACATGCGAATGGCCCTCCACCAGACCCGGCATGAGCGTTAACCCAGGAAGGTCGACTGCCTTACCGCCATTCCCATCTATGCGCGATGCCGGACCTACGGCTTCGATCCGATCCGCGGTAACGCGAACGGCCCACCCAACATGGAGAGCCTCACCATCGAAGAGTTGCGCCGGCTTCAGAACGAGAATCGTCGCCGGTGGGCGCGGATCTGCATTCTGTCCGGGCAGGCTGAACGGCAATGCGAAGGTGGCCAACGTCAGCAAACAGCGTGAACTGATTCGCATCACGCGATTATAGGCTGCCGAATCCTCGAGCTCGCGAATAACTGTGATCCGTTTACATACGCGTTCACGCGTAAAACGGAGGAGGAATGAGCATCTCGACAGCGCTTGCGCAATCACCGCTTGTCCTGAGGGATGGTCAGGGCGAGCGCATCTCCTTCCGGGGAGTGGAGATCACGTTCAAGAGCCCCGCCGCGGAAGAGGAGGGTTGGACGATACTTGATTATCGATTACCGGCACGGCAATTTGGAGCGGTACCTCACTATCACAATCGCCTGATCGAATGTTCTACGTTCTGGAAGGCGAATTCTGGTTTCGAATTGGCGACGAGGAGATCACTCTCGCTCCTGGAGGCTTTGCGCTTGTTCCGCCGGGAACACCGCACTCGTTTGCGAACCACACGGACGCACCAGCGCGCATGCTCGCTCATGCATCCAACGCCGATCATAAGCAATTCCTTTGTGAGTTGTTTGAGCTGATCAAAAAGGAACCGGTGTGGCCCCCGCGAGATCCGCAAAGATTCATCGAGCTGGGAAAGCGCTACGACACCATCTATCTTCGCTAACGGGTACCCGGGTTTTCGGAAAATGCGATGCTGGAAGTGATGTGCAGAAGCATCAAGGTATTGCGAACGCGCGAGACCCCGGCCACGAGCGAAGAAGTGAACGCCGCAGCACTACAGTTCGTTCGCAAAATCTCGGGCATGCGCAAGCCATCGAAGACAAACCAGGAAGCATTCGATAGAGCGGTGACTGAGATAGCGGCTTGCAGCAATCGCTTACTCGAAGCGCTCGGGCTTCCGGGTCCCGCACGAACCCGCAGTGAACAGCCGCCCACGGCAGCAGCGCCTACTCACGTTCGGCCCTGAGACGGGTTTCGCCTTTAGCTTTAGTGCAGAAGGCAATAGTGCCTTTCTAGCGGGAGTAGACATGCGCCAACGGAAGGCTGCGGAGTCGGGAGAGCCTGCTTGGCGAGCGGGCAATCCGAGCTTCTCAGCGATCCTACTGCCGCCGACTCGGATCCAACCGGTAGTATGCCATCGTTTTCCAATTGTCAAATTGAGCTCCAGTCCAGGGTAGATGGGGTGTTCCCTTCGGGAACAAACGGTGCCAACCCGTTTGATCAACGCCGGACGGAATTTTATCCACGATTACAAACGCTGCGCCTTCCTTGCGGAAAGCATCGAACACTTTCGCTTTGACTTCGGGGCTGCTCGACCAAAACGTCTCAATTTCTTTCTCGTTTGCACTGACCTTGCGGAAGAGTCCTTCCTTGCGATCCCAAACGACAGGCACCTCGGCCACGATTGTGACTCGATCGATACTCGCCCACTCAGCATCGATCGACTGCCCGATCCAGGCAATACGATCGCCGGGCCGCAGGCCGGCATTTTTCATTCCTTCGGCAATCATCCAGTTTAGGTTGTACTCAGATTCACGATGATGTACAAGATCATCGAGAGCATACGCCGTGGGAGCTCCCAGCTTTCCGACTAAATAACCTAATGCAAATACAACGCCGAGCACCTGTACAGCGACATTCGCTTTCGCCCGAAGTGACGGCCGGTCAACCCGGATACTGGCAAGAAGACACAGCCAAAGGACCAGCAGTGATCCTGCCACATACCGCTTATCCAGATAAACCACCATGAATGTCCCTATGTAGGCGGCCGCAGGCAGAAGCAGAAACCAGTAGGCAAGGAGGCCACGCCGAGAAAGCCAGCGACGCCAGCCCATCAGATATCCCAGCACTATGACGGGCATGGAAATCGGAGACGTCAGAAATAAAAAGACTAAAGTCTTGCAACTGCCACCGAGGACAGCTAACTGCGGCCCCAATTTAAGATGTGGCTTGATGCCTTCGTACCAATACGCTGGCTCGTACCAAGGTGGATAACTTCCTGGAACGGGGCTAGCGAACGTATAGGTTGCAGGGTGATCCAGCACTTTATGGGTGGGATGAATAGGTTTGCCGATATCGTAAGGCTCGCCCTGCCAATGGACAGAGCGAGCAGCACCCGCTATTTCCCACCCGTAATTTAGCTTTCCCGCATCGCCGATCGTGAAACGTCCCTTCGAGACCGAAAGTGCGATCACGAAGGGAGCAGAAATCAGCAGTGCCGCGATTCCACTGTATAAAACCGGGGTCAGCACGTTCCTTTTCCCGCTCCGCCGCAAGAGTCCCGCAGCAAAAAGGATATAAAGGGGAATAAAGATCGCAAACGCAGCCCTGGACAGATAGCCTAATCCCAATAAGCACCCAAAGAGAACGTAATCCCACGCTCGCGCCGATTCGGCTTCAACCTTCAAGAGAAGCCAGGCAAGGAACACGCCGATCGCAGTGGCCACCATGTCGGGCGAGTTGTAGCCGATTCCTATGAGCAATAACGTACTAATGAGAAAAGTGGAATAACCGGCAATACGGATTGTTTGTTCGGATATTCCGTCCCCTTCAGTTAATCTCTGTTGAAACTGAATTAGTCTTCCCAAGAAAAGCTCAAAGCCAACCAGAGCGGCGAAGTAGGCGAGTAGATTGGCCAGGTGAATAAGCGCGGCCTCCCAATAGGAGGAAGGCCGGAGAATAATCATAAGAGCTGCGAGGAACCATGAATACAAAGGGCTCCAGTAGCTATTCAACGCTGCGTGCCAGTCTCCGGCCACATAATATCGGGCGATAGCGAGATAAGAAACACCGTCGCTAAATGCTCGGTGCCGCATGTACCAAGTCTGGACTACACCTGCAACAATTAATATGGCCAACCAGAAGATCCGGAGAAGGTGGAGCCGTGGCAAAGCAAAAATAGATCTCGTGCGAACCGGCTCAGCCGGTTGAGAATAATGTTCGTGACTTAGCAGTGACAAATAAGCCGCCAGTGTTTCTCGTGATTGCTAATTGCGAATAAAATTCGCGGATTTTTATGAAGTATGAGAGCGCAATATGTAATTGAATCCATGTGGGGATTTATGGGAATTCAGGACAGAAAATGCATACGGGGCAGTCCGTCGCACGAAACATGGTCAACCGGAATTAAACAATGTAAAAATTCGCGATTGAACTTCTTAGTTTACGATAGCTTCGCACCGAATAAACGAATGCTAACCGTGTTGAAACGCGTTGCGCAAGTGGTCCCCTCGGCAACCCCGCGCTTCCCAAATGGAGCCCGAAAATCGTCCGATTCTCAGCGGACGCTGCTCAATGCTTTCGACTCGCGGAGCGCGCCGACTTGCCTGAACTTTTTGTGTTTTCAGATGAGGCAGGTTTCTTCAAGGCGGCCAGGCTCTTCTGCAGTGCTTCAGTAATGTCGACAACCGCGGCTTGCCGCTTTGGTTCTTCAGCGCGCGTAATCGGTTGACCGGCTACTTTCTTCGCAATCATTTCTTCGAGACGTTCGCGCCGAGTATCTCTGTATTTCTCCGGTTCAAATGGCGCGGCCAGTGACTGAATCAACGTCTGTGCCAAAGCGAGCTCCTTCTCCTTCACCAGATCCGTGATGGCGTGGTACTCTTCGTCGGCACGAACTTCAGAGCTGAAAAACATCGTATGCGCCAGCAGGCCGTGTTTGCCCGGCCTCACGATCACGATGTGTTCACGACCGTGCATGGCCAGTTGCGAGACTGCAACCAGATTTGACGTTCGTAGAGCCTCAAACAGGAGAGCGTACGCCTTTTCGCCGCCCCGATCCGGAGCCACATAGTAAGAAGTCTCGAAGTAAACCGGATCCACATCCGATAAACTCACGAACTCTTCAATCTGCATTTCGGTGGCAGTTTTGGATTCCAGACTCTTCAACTCATCCGGGTCGAGGGCCACGTATCGATTCTTCTCGTATTCGTAGCCCTTCACAACCTCTTGCCCGCTGACGACATCGTTTGTCTCGTCGCGAACCGATACTTGCCGGAGAGGCACAAGCGCTGGCTCCGGTGCGTTCGCCGGCCCGGCTAAGGGCAAGACAGGGGACGGTGCAACCGCTGAAGCTTTAGATATTTTTCCGCCTTTAACGGGAGCCGGGGGTTGGTTTTCTTCCTCGTCGGGCGTCTGAGGAAGAGAAGCAGATCCCGTGTCCGCGCGATACAAGCGCCTGAGACTGACGCGTTCCGCCCGCGCAGCCCGGAACAGCCGCACCGGCACGGAAACGAGTCCAAACGTTATAAATCCGCGCCAGATAGTACTTGCCATAGGCGCCTCCACTCCTAGGATCGGACACAAGAACATTCCGTTTCAACCAGACGGTTGGGTACCGGGTAAACTTGTCCTTTATGTTCATTCGCCCGTTTGTGGCATCGGTTGCGTTCGCAGCTGCCCTGTTTGCTCAAGAGAACCCGTCGTGGACAGAACCATTCCCTCCCCATCGTGTGGTCGGAGACGTCTACTACGTGGGCAGCAAAGGGCTCGCTGCCTACCTGATCACCACGCCGCAAGGCAACATCCTGATCAACAGCAATCTCGAGAGTTCAGTAGCCATGATCCGCGAGAGCGTAGAAAAGCTGGGCTTTCACTTCTCCGATACCAAGATCCTGCTGATCAGTCACGCGCATTGGGATCATTGTGCGGGCAGCGCGGGCGTAAAAGCGGCAACGGGCGCTCAGTACATGGTCATGGATGCCGATGTGCACGACATCGAAACGGGCGGGAAGGAAAATTTCCACTATGGCAAGTCTCCGGGCACGTTTTACAAGCCGACGAAGGTGGATCGCGTGCTGCACGACGGCGATGAAGTAAAGCTCGGCAACGTGACGCTTGTGGCACATTTAACGCCTGGTCACACGAAGGGTTGCACGACCTGGACGCTCAAGCTAAAGGAACGCGGTAACACCTATAACGTCGTGATCGTGGGCAGCCCGAACGTGAATGAAGGCTATAAACTGGTGAACAATCGGGCGTATCCGAACATAGCAAAGGATTACGAACGAACGTTCACGGTGCTGAGATCTCTACCCTGCGATGTATTCCTCGGCGCACACGGCGACTACTATAACCTCTCCGAGAAGTTTCCAAGGTTAAAGGCGGGCGGGCCGAACCCGTTCATCGACCCCGCTGGGTACCGAGCTTATGTCCAGGATCGGGAAGCGGCCTTTCGTAAGGAACTCGGCAGGCAATCACAAGTGGCCCCTTAGGGTTTCTCCGCGCCCTCAGTGGGGGCTACGCCCTTGCGCGACTCGCTTTTGGGGCTTCCGCCGAGATCGAATTCGGCGCCAGTCTTGATCAGTGACGCTTCTGTGGGGCCCTGAAAGAACGAGTATCCCTGACGGCTGAACTTCCATGCCAAGGGGCCGGCAAGTTTCTTCCCCGCCTTGGATACAGATTGCTGAATGGTCGTCACCAGCGCTTCGTACTGGGGATCGCCCTGCTTGTACCCGGAAAAGCTGGCCAGATCCGTGCTCGCAACGAACACGACATCCACGCCGGGAGTAGAGGCAATCTCGTCGGCGATTTTCACGCCCGCTGGAGACTCGATCATAGCGACAATCATGACGTTGTCGTTTGCAATCTGTCGGTAATCAGATCCCCACAATGCGCCGTATTGGCCGTTTCCCAAGCTTCGCTTACCGACTGGTGGATAGTGCGAGAACTTTATCGCATTTTGGACCTTCTGTATGTCCTCGACCATCGGAATGATAATTCCGACTGCGCCGATGTCCATCGCCTTCTGAATGTCTCCTTCGGTCGCATCGGGAACGCGGATAAAGGGCATTGCGGGTGCACCTTTACACGAGCGAATCATGTGCGCAACGTCCTGATACGTCATCGGGCTGTGTTGCATTTCGATCCACAGGTAATCGAAGCCTGAGTTCGCCATAGCGCAATAGGTGTCGGGGTCAGGAACAACGACGGTTCCTCCCACCACCTGCTTCCCCGCTGCTAGTTTCTGTTTGACGGTGTTGAAGATGCGCGGCTGATTCGGTGCCGATTGCTGCGCCATCAGTACACCGCAAGCGAACAAGGCAAAAGGAACAAAAAACAATGGACGTGGTCTTTTCATTCGGCTACTCCTTCGGTCGTCTTCTAACCGCGCTCGCGCGGGTTCTTCCTCTTCGTAGGCGGCTTTGTCTCAGATGAGAGTGTACTCCCCGGCAAAGCTGACTGATATAACTGGACCGATCGCGCGGAAACGGCGGATAACCAAAATGGCAGTTCAGAGGCGCAATTTTCTACGATTGACCGGCGGAGCAACGCTTGCCGCCCGCTTACCTTCGGCGCAGATCGACGCGCAGACCCACCGCACAAAGCCCAGAAATGTGGTTTTCATTCTCACGGACGATCATCGCTACGACGCGTTAGGCTTCCTTGGTGGACAACCATGGCTGCGAACTCCGAATATGGATCGTCTCGCCCGCGAGGGTGCGCACGTAAAGAACGCCTTTGTCACGACGGCGCTCTGCTCTCCGAGCCGTGCCAGTATCCTGACCGGCGTTTACGCCCATCGCCACCAGATTGTCGACAACAACACCGCCATTCCTCCCGGTACCCGGTTCTTCCCCGAGTTGCTCCAGAAGGCCGGCTACCAGACTGCGTTTACCGGTAAGTGGCACATGGGCGCCGCCGGTGATGATCCGCAACCCGGTTTCAATAAATGGATCAGCTTCAAGGGACAAGGAACGTATCTGCCGAGCAAAGACGGTCTGAACATAGACGGCAAACACGTTCCGCAAAAGGGGTACATCACGGATGAACTCACCGATTACGCACTCGAATGGCTAAGCGGGATCGGACGAGATCAGCCCTATTTCCTTTATCTGTCACACAAGGCCGTTCATTCGGACTTCATTCCGGCCGAACGCCACGAAGGACTATACGCCGGGCAGCAATTCCAACCTCCGAAGACGATGGCCGAGTCGGGACCGAATGCGCAACACCGCCCGATGTGGGTCCAGAATCAGCGGAACAGTTGGCATGGAGTCGACTTTCCTTACCACTCGGATCTGAACATCGCGGAGTATTACGAAAGGTATGCGGAGACGCTCATGGGCGTGGACGAGAGCCTGGGCCGGGTTCTTAATGCGCTGCGCGATCGGGGCGAGTTGGACTCAACGCTGGTTATCTACATGGGTGATAACGGATTCGCTTTCGGCGAGCATGGGCTGATTGATAAGCGGACGGCTTATGAAGAGTCCATGCGAGTGCCCATGATGGCTCGCTGCCCGGAATTATTTCATGGCGGAACGGTTGTAAGCGAGATGGTTTCCGGCCTGGATATCATGCCGACCGTTCTCGAAACGGCAGGGGTCAGCATCCCCAATGGAATCGACGGCCGCAGTATGCTGCCGCTCTTGTCGGGGAAAGGCGACCCGGAATGGCGCAACGAGCTTTTGTACGAGTATTACTGGGAACGGAATTTCCCACAGACGCCCACCATGCACGCGCTGCGAACGGACAGGTACAAATACATTCACTACTACGGTATCTGGGACATCGACGAGCTATACGATTTGCAGGAAGATCCGCTCGAAACCACGAACTTGATTTCCAATCCTGAACGCCAGACGACCATGAAGGAACTTAATACTCGCCTGTTCGATCTGATGGAAGCGAACGGAGCAATGAAAATCCCGTTGTTCCGTGACCGCGGACCTCAATTCAACAAGCGGAACGCAAACAAGGAGCACGCGGCAGATTTTCCGGAAGAGCTAAAGGTCAGAAAACCCTAAGTATTCCGTGCCGCACGGCTCATTGCCCGCCGGCTTTCGCATAGATCGCTTCGATATTCCCGGCCAGCCTGCTGTCTAGCGGACTCATGCCGAAGTGAACGGTGAAGTCGTCGAGGTTCTTGGCCACGTACTCGGCGTAGCCGTTAGCCCCAGCTCTTGAGAGAACCGATCGTAAATTGTTTTCTGTAGTTCCGAAGCGGCTTTCCCGCCTTCTTTCCCGATTCAACCCGCGTCGTCAGTTCCTCGATGTAGTTCCGAAGTTGACCGATCCGCGACCGTGCAAGAAGCCTCCGTGCCGGCTGGACGAATCCCGGCGCCTGCCAGTATATGCCGAGCCGAGAGAAACAGTAGCGCCGGGTAAAATCAGCAAGAGTCCCTCCTTGGAACACAGCCTCTGCGTTGCCAAACTTGCTTTTGCGGCTACCGCGATCGCGGCGACCGCCTGCGGAGCCATCAATCCGGAAACATCCCGCTGGTCGGCGCATGCTCGAGAGGTCACCATCATCCGGGACGATTGGGGCATCGCGCACGTCTACGGAACCACGGACGCCGATGCGGTCTTCGGAATGATTTACGCCCAGGCCGAAGATGACTTCAATCGGATCGAGGCGAATTATCTGAACGCGATGGGGCGTTTAGCTGAGGCCGAAGGCGAATCAAAGGTTTATCAGGACCTTCGAATGAAACTCTTCATTGATCCTGTCGACCTGAAGAAGGAATACGCGGAAAGCCCCGCCTGGCTTCAAAAGCTGATGGACGCATTTGCGGACGGTTTGAACTTCTACTTGGCGAAACACCCCGATGTAAAGCCGCGCGTCATCACGCATTTTGAACCCTGGATGGCTCTTTCCTTCACGGAGGGCAGCATCGGCGGGGATATCGAACGCATAAAGCTCGACGAACTCGAAGCCTTCTACGGGAAGGCGCCGCTCAAGAGTACAGCTCGGAATGACGAAAGCCGCCCGGCGGAACCGTCCGGATCAAACGGAATGGCTATCGCGCCTTCGAATACAACCGGGCACCATGCTCTTCTACTCATTAACCCGCATACGTCTTTTTTCTTTCGGTCGGAACTGCAAATGGTCAGCAGCGAAGGCCTGAATGCTTATGGCGCGGCGACTTGGGGCCAGTTTTTCATCTATCAGGGCTTCAACGACCGGGCGGGGTGGATGCACACGTCGAGCGGCGTCGATGCAGTGGACGAATACGCGGAAACCGTGTTGAAGCGCGCTGACGGTGTTTACGCAAGATACGGAAATGACGAGCGCCCTCTCGTCGCAAAGGAAATCACGGTTCCTTACAAGACAGGCTCCGGCATGGCAGAAAGGAAATTCATCACATATCGAAGCAGCCATGGACCCATCATTCGCGCGGATGGTGACAAGTGGATCAGCATCCGATTGATGCAAGAGCCGATTAAAGCCCTCACGCAGTCCTACACGCGAACGAAAGCAAGAGACTACAAATCCTACCGCCAGACAATGGAATTGAAGGCGAATTCGTCGAATAACACGATCTTCGCGGATGCGGATGGTGAGATTGCCTATTTTCACGGGAACTTCATTCCCAGGCGAGACACAAGCTTTGATTGGACGAAGGTCGTGGACGGGAGTAACCCGGCGACCGAGTGGCAGGGCCTACTAACCGTCGATGAGACTCCGCACTTATTGAATCCGAAGAGCGGATGGCTGTATAACACCAACAATTGGCCGTGGTCGGCTGCAGGCCCGGACAGCCCGAAACGGGAAAATTACCCTGCTTACGTCGAGACAGGAACTGAGTCCGCCCGCGGGTTACACGCGATCCGGGTTTTACAGAATAAGAAGGATTTTACGGTCGAATCGTTGATGGCCGCCGCCTACGACAGCTATTTGCCTTGGTTCGATAAGCCTCTCTCCGCGCTTTTGAAAGCGTGGGACGGAGCACCGGTTTCGGACCCGCTGAAGACGAAGTTGGCCGACGCGATCATGGCTCTTCGAGGCTGGGACCGCCGTTGGGCAGTCGACTCTATCCCGACCTCCGTTGCCGTATTTTGGGCGGAAGAAATACGAGGCGAGACGCTCGCATCTTCGAGAAAAGCCGGGCTTCCGGTAGAAGATTATATTGCGACGAAAACTCCGCCCCAGCAACTGCTCGAATCCTTCGGCAAGGCCTGCGATCGGCTGACCACGGATTTCAGTACGTGGAAGACAACCTGGGGTGAAATCAATCGGTTTCAGCGCCTGACGGCAGACATCGTACAGCCGTTTAACGACGATAAACCAAGCATTCCTGTCGGCTTCACCTCGTCGATGTGGGGCTCACTTGCCTCGTTCGGAGCGCGACCCTACCCGGGCACGAAGAAATGGTACGGCACGACCGGTAACAGTTTTGTTGCCGTCGTGGAATTCGGCGACCGGGTTCGAGCAAAGGCCGTCACAGCCGGGGGCGAGAGTGGCCATCCAGGATCGCCTCACTTCAATGACGAAGCGAAACGCTACAGCACAGGCAATCTGCGGGATGTTTATTTCTATCGCGATCAGCTCAAGGGACACACCGAACGCGAATATCATCCGGGCAGCTAAGATGCCGGCTTACGCCAGTTCTCTTGGAGCCACTGATGAAAGGTTGCCAGCTTGGGATACTGCTGCCGCACTGCCGCGATATCGACGCTATAACCTTTCTCTTCGAACCAACGATACATGACCGTCAATTCATGTCCTGCCTGCTGTTCGAATAGATCCCAAGGCACTTGCTCATACCGGACTTCGCGCCCTGACACGCGGCCGAACGCTTCTGCCAACTCGCTCATCGACAACTCATCGCCGGCAAGTTCAAAAGTGCGGTTATGCCAGTGTTGCGGGTGTTCGAAAGCAAGCGCCACGAACGCGCCAATGTCATCCACCGCAATCATTTGCAGTCGGGTTTGCGGGCTCAGCGGAAGCATGATACGGCCACCCTCGATGCCGTCGCGCATCATGAGCCAGTTCTCCATGAAAAAAACCGGTCTAAGGATCGTGTAGGGTATGCCCATGTTTCGCACATGCTCTTCGATCTCACGTTTGCTTTCGAAATGCGGAATGCCTGTATTCTGATCCGCGGCAACAACGGAACTATAGACCAGATGGCCAACTTCCTGGCGGTTGGCCGCTTCGGCAAGGCCGATCCCTTGCCGGACCTCAGCTTCCCGGCCGCCCTGCCAAGGTTGCACCGAAAAAGCGCCATCGGCTCCGTCCAATGCGCGTTCCATTGATTCGGCATCGTCAAAATCGCCGCGGAGAACTTCGATGCGGCTACCGTCCAATTCACGCGCTTTCGGCGCGTCGGGATGACGCACTAGCGCACGAAGGGCGAAGCCACGCTGCTGCAGGTGACGGAAGGCGGCGCCGCCCTGTTTGCCTGTGGCCCCGGTTACTACGATTGTTCGGCTTCTGTTTGCTGTCATGTGGTTCGCTCTCGACGCAGTTGGATGCTGGGACAGAGAGTTCGGCTGCAGACAAACTGAAGAAGGCTCTACTCGTAGCGCAGCGCCAGCATCGGATGAACTTTGGTGGCGCGCCGTGCGGGTAAGTATCCGGCCAGCATCGCTACTGCAGCGATACCAAAGGTAGCTGCCGCTACGGATAATGGATCAGTCGGCTGAATACCGTATAACTGAGATCGCACGGACTGAGTTAGCGCCCAAGACAGCGGAAGTGCGATGACCATGCCGATCCCGAGCAGAACCAGAACTTCCCGCATGATGAGCCAGAGGACATGCGGCTTAGCGGCACCAATCGCCATCCGTATGCCGATTTCCCGTGTTCTTCGCGTCACAGTATAAGCCATTACGCCATACAAACCGATAGCGGCGAGAAGAGTCGCAAGCAGACCGAAGCCCGTCGAGAGCGACGTGACGAGCCTCTCGGTGACCAGCGAGTTTTCCATTTGTTTTTCGAGCGTGATCATGTCGAAAACAGGCAGGTTTGCGTCCAGGTCGTGTACTCGTTTGCGAATGATGTTGAACATCTGCTCCGGGGTGCTCCGTGTTCTCACGTACCCGGTGACTCCTGTGGCGAATTCCATCTGGCGATAGGGCCGGAATACCTCGACAGGCACCTCGTCCCGCATGCTTTCGTACTTCGTCCCACGCACAACACCTATAACGGTGATGTCCGTCTTTGTCCCCGGATCGATGCCCATCCCGATCTTGTGCCCAACGGCGTTAACTGTGCCGAAATACTTCTTTGCGAATGCATCATTGATGACGCACACTTTTGCACTGCCGAGCGCGTCGTTCATACGGAAATCCCGTCCCGTCAGGAACGGGATGCCGAGCGCGTCGAAGTATTCCGGATAAACGAAGTTCATATGCGGATCCGGCAGTTCCCCGGTCTTTGGCGAATAAGAGTCGATGGTTACCCACTGGTCCCACTCGTCTCCTTCGAGCACAGGCATCACGGCAAGCGCAGCGCGATCCGCGCCCGGCAGCCCTTGCAGGTTCTCCCGGAGTTGATCGTAAAAGGCGCGCGTGCGCTCGGGCGTATAGCCATTCAAGGCGGGATTGACTTTGAAAGCCAGCAGGTTCGAGGTGTGGAAACCAGGATCCAATTCCTGTAACGCACGTAAGCTCCGAATGAACAGGCCGGCACCGATCAACAGGATCAGCGAAAGCGATACCTGTGCCACCACGAGACCTTTGCGAATGCCGGTGGAGGTTCCGCCTGAAACGGAGCCCGCCTGGTCCTTCAGTGTCCCGGCAATGTTAGGCCGCGTGGCTTGGAATGCAGGCAGCAGCCCGAACAGCAGTCCCGTCACTACGGACAACCCGAGATTGAATCCTAATATCCGGAGGTCGGGCACGGAAGAAAGCTTCAAAGGCGTGGAACTGGGCGGCAGAAGACTGATCAGCGCGTGATCCGTCCAGAACGCGAGCGCCAGACCCGCTAATCCTCCCGCCAAGGACAGCAGCAGGCTTTCGACGAGCAGTTGAGAGATGATGCGGCGCCTCGTCGAGCCAAGCGCAAGGCGAACCGCGATTTCCCTTTGCCGCGACGTTGCCCGAGCAATCAGCAGGTTCGCTACATTGGCGCACGCTATTAGCAGAACCAGACCAACTGTTGCGCTCAGAACCAGCAGAGGCTTCGAAAACCTGCGGCGCAGAGACGATCGTCCGCCCGAACCCGGCAAGACATCCATGGACATCTGAAGAAACGCCTTCTTCATCTCCGGAGCAGCTTTGGCGAATCCTTTTTGTTGCACTTCCATTTGCAGAATGTTGTGGAAGAAGGGCTGAATCCGAGCCTTCGCCTGCTTCATGCTCACGCCCGGCTTGAGGCGGCCAAACACTGTCACCCACCGGGATCGCCGGTCATTCAAATCCATATAGCGAGCTAGCTTTGCGCTCATCGTCACCGGCACGCGAACTTGCGGCGCATAATTCGGATCGGTTCCAGTGAAAGCCGGCGGGCTGACGCCGATCACCGTAAACGGGAACCGGTTGATCAGCAGTTTTTGCCCCAAAATTCCCGGGTTTGCTGCAAATCTTCTCTGCCAGAGGTCGTAGCTCAGCACAGCAACCGGATGACCTCCCTGGTAGAGGTCATCTTGTGCTGTGAAGAGCCGGCCCAATGCAGCCGTGACACCTAGAACTGGGAAATAGTTGCCCGAGACAACCTCGCCGGCCACACGCTCGGTCCGGCCTCCGAAACCCAAACTCATCTGAACGTCGCGGAAACAGAACATGCCTTGGAAACCAAGGTCGTGATCTCGAAAATCCTGGTACATCGGATACGAGAGCCTGTTCCATCCCTGGTTGCTTCCGTAATGCCGGCCTAAGGCACTGAGGAGAACGAGTTGCCCCGGGTCCTTTACCGGAAGCGACCGTACCAATATCTGGTCCGTCAGCGAAAAGATGGCTGTATTGGCACCGATACCAAACGCGAGCGACAACACCGCCACTGTGACGAACATTGGAGACTTGCCGAAACTGCGAAAGGCAAAGCTGATATCCCGCGTCAGGTTCATAGTTTTTCCTTTGACGATGCTCGTGCTGAGCGGTTAGGCGTGCAGGCTACTTCTTTTTGCGGAGGTAGATTTGTCCGTTAAAGGTGGTGAATTGATATTCGGGGCCGCCGCCGTTGATGGTTCCGCGAAGTGTGCGGTCGAAGCGCAAACGGTAACGCCCGTCCTTGTGTTGTGAATCGGATTCCTCAACACGCGCGCCCGGTTCGAGCTTCACTTCGAAATCGCTATAGATCTCGCCATGATCGGTCTTCATGCGTACATTTGCCTTCGGATTGGCCGGCAGCGTCACGTCGATATCGCCGTTCATCGTGCTGAACGAGAGCGGTTTGGAGGCAGCCACACTATCGAGAACAGCCGTGACCTCGCCATTCAGAGAGTGAGCATTAACGGTACCCGAAATATTCTTCAGAGTGACTCGGCCGTTCAGATTATTGGCTTCGATGTCGCCTTCGACACCTTCAACTTCGATATCACCGTCGTTCATGCACTTCAATTGAAGTGAAGAACGGCGAGGCGCAGTAATCACCAGATCCACCGGCCGGTTTGAAGTCCTGATTGTGACAACATTGTTTTCTTCCGATATGTCGAGACCAGCGTTGCCGGGCAAGTTCAACCGTTTCATTCCGCGCGACTCTGTAGGGCGACGCTCATGCGAGTCTTCATCGCCGCGCGAGCGCGCCTCGACGGTTATTTCTTTTACATTTGCGCCACGCACGGTGATACCGCCCAGCATCAGGTGCGCCCGAATCTGCGCCGGACGAGACGGGTCGTCCAAGGGTACCGTCGCCTTTTGCGCTCCGTCTTGCGCAAACGTAAGCCCCGCGTATAGGAATGCTATTCCGATGATGTACTTCATGATCAAAGCCTTTACTGCTGTCGATGCAGCCGGATACTTCCGTTCAACGTATTGAAGCTCAACTCCGGACCGCCTCGTCCCGCGCGTCCCCCGGACAGCCTGTTGCTGTGATACACGAACTTTCCATCGCGGCGTTCGCCTCCTTCGGCCGGCATTGCTCGCGGGGACACTTCGAAATCGGTATAGACCTGCCCATTTAAAGTCTTGAACAGGAGATCCGCGGAAAGCTCGTTTGGGAAGAACGCGTCCAGCGATCCGTTTACGCTCTTGAAGCTGCAAGCGCCTGATGGGTTCTTCGCAAAATGAACGGCCACGGGACCATTCACCGTGTGAGCATCTCCGGACCCACCGATCGCGTTCATGCTGATCCCCCCATTTACGTTCTTCACGTCGAAGCTGCCGCTCAGTCCCTCGAGGCGGATATCGCCTGAGTTTACGGTGGAAATGACCGCTCTGGCATCGCGCGGAATCTGAACATCGATGTCGTAGATGACTTCGTAGAATCGCCTGCGTTCCCCCGAGCACGGCTGGCCGCCATCGCGGCACCGCCATGGAGCGTCATAGTAGACGGATACCTCGCCTGGCTTACCCGAGATGTCGAGCTTCACATCCCTTTTGCCCTCCGCGAGATCCGCATCCGTTTCAGCCCGGATGGTTCTATGCGCAGTGATGTGGACGCTCTGCCCGGCGGAAGCGGTTGTGTGCACATACCCATCCACGTTCTCAATCACCACCCGATTGGGTGCGCCCGATAGCGGCAGGGTCTTCTCGATGGTGTCCTGCTCTCGAACGGGCCAGCGGTCCGAAGAAGATTTGGCGAGGCACAGTGCTCCCAGGCCACACGCCGCAAGGGCGAGGCAAACGGTAAGCTTCATTTCTTTGATCCTTTAATTCAGTGAAAGTTTTTCGAGACCCCACCGCGCCCGTTCCTGAACGGCGGTGTTCAAATGTCTGTCTTCGGTGAGCTTCCGCAACTCGCCAGCGGCATCACGGTACTGAATGTGAACCACGGAATCGATCAGTGCAATCTGGACAAGAGGCGAGTCTTGTTGCCGGATTGAGTTGACTAACGCCTGCCGAACGTCCTTATCTCGAGTGAACTTTTCCAAAGCGTCCAGGGATGCCAGACGTACGTTGGTATTCGGATCGTGATTCAGCGCGTGTACCAAGGCATTCAGGAGCTCGGGATCCAGCCGATCAATCTGCATGCTCCACGAAACACCTTCCAGTCTCGATGTGGCGGATTGTCGGTCCATCAGTGACAAGGCAACCGTTTGCCGTAGTTCTTGCACCTGGCTGTGTAACTGGGCTACCTGGTCACGGGACGGGGTGGCGCTTCTTTCGCGGCCGACAAACAATCCCAAAACGAACAACGCCGCCGCCACAAGCGCTTGGCGAACCAACCCCGCCAGTCCGGGCTTCCACCAGGCGAAACTGCCGCTTGCCAAACGAGCCTCGCGATTTGAGATGTCGTTGAGCCTTTGATAGAAGCGCGCCCTCAGCAACGAGCTGGGCTGCTCCTGCTCTACCTCGCCGAGATCTTTCCAGACAGATTCCAATTCCGCGAGCTCACGCCTCAGTTCCCCGTCTGTCGACAGCCGCTGTTCGAAGACTCTCTTTTCCTCCGGACTTAGCCTCCCTGAAAGATATTCCGGGATCAAGTATTGAAACTCCTCAGACGTCATACAGCTTTTCTCCACGCAACTCGCAGAACTTTTCGCGAAGTTCACGCAACGCACGATACACGCGTACCTTGACTGTGCCTACCTCGCACTTCATAATCTGGGCAATCTCCTGATACCGCAGATCGTGAAACCGGCTGAGCACGAGCACTTCTCGTTTCTCTTCCGAGAGGGTTTGGAGTGCTTCCTCCAGGAACATCCGCTCTTGCTTACGACTGAAAGCTTCCTCGGGCATTGGCTCGCGACTCCTGACCTCCAGGATTTCCGCACCCATGGGTTCAGCCGACCGGGTGCGCAGCGTATCAAAAAAGGCATTGCGGCCCATGCGATAGAGCCAGACCGAAAACGGGAGCTGCGGATCATAAGTTCCGGCGTACTTCAGCACACGAAAGAACACTTCCTGCGTCAAATCCTCACTCAGCGCCCGGTTACGTGAAAGCTGCATCAGATAGCGAAACAGACACGCGTGGTACCGCTCGAACAGCACCGCCAGTTGGTTGCTGTCGCCAGCCTGAACCAACTTCATCAACGAGCTATCGGTCAGTTCCTCCACTCACCCTCACCCCTCAATACTGGCGGAAAACGAGAAGGTTACACAAATTGCGCAGGTGAAATGGTTGGATTTCGCGACGTCCCGTCTAGGTTCGGAATCGACGCTATTAGCCTGAGAGGCGGTCTCTTCAGGCCAGTTCAGGCTTTACTTTCCCCAGATCCTCATCGCGCGTTTCCGGAATCATCGCCAGTCCAACGAGCGTCAGGACAGCGGAAGCGGACAGGTAATAGCCGACGTACGGCAGCCCATGCGTCTTAGCAAGCCATGTGGCGATGTAAGGAGCCAGCGAGGCGCCAAGAATCCCCGCAAAGTTAAACGCAAGCGAACTACCCGTATAGCGGACGGCTGTCGGGAACAATTCGGATAGGACCGTACCGAGGGGTCCATAAGTCAGCCCCATGAGAGACAGGCCCAGCGCCATGGCTAGTACAGCTCCGGTTGTACCGGCCGTGAAAAGTGGCGCCATGACGAACCCGTACACGGCAATTAGCACCGTTACCCAAAGCATTACCTGGCGTCGGCCGCGCTCAGCCCACAGCGCCGAAATCGGTATCGTCAGGGCAAAAAAGGCGATGTCGAACAACTGCATGAGGAGGAATTTGCCGCGACTGTAGCCGAGCGCGGTCGTGCCCCACGAGAGCGCAAATACGGTCATCAAATAGAAGAGGACGAACGTCGCCAGGCATAGAAGTACCCCCGCGATCAGAGATTTGGTATGGCGAGCGAACACGGCTACCATGGGCACCTTCACCTGTTCTCCTCGCTCCAATGCCTCGCGGAAGACCGGAGTCTCTGTGATAGTCAGGCGCACATAGAGCCCCAGGAACACAAGAACAGCGCTCGATAGAAATGGAAGGCGCCAGCCAAAGGCAAAGAATTGCTCGTCTGTGAGCCAGCGGGACAAGAGCAGAAAGACGCCTCCGGACAAGAAGAAGCCGAGGGGTGCGCCCAATTGCGGGAACATACCGTACCAGGCCCGTTTTCTGGGTGGTGCATTCTCGATCGCGAGAAGAACCGCGCCTCCCCATTCGCCGCCCAGCCCAAGGCCTTGTCCAAAGCGGCACAACGCCAACAGTAGCGGCGCTGCAAACCCGATGCTTGCATACGTCGGCAACGCACCAATCACCACGGTCGACAGACCCATGGTGGACAGCGCAACGATCAGAGTTGTCTTCCGCCCGATCCGATCACCGAAATGGCCGAAGAGCGCCGAGCCGATCGGACGCGCCAGAAACGCGATGCCGAACGTCGCGAGGGAAGCAAGCGTCGCGGCTGCCGGATCCGAAGCGGGAAAAAACAGGCGCGGAAACACGAGAACCGCTGCAGTCGCGTAGATGTAAAAATCGAAAAACTCAATGCTTGTTCCGATCAGGCTTGCAAACAGGACCTGACGCGGCGTGTTCAGCGGCTTTGGGCTCACGGCGTGTGTCGCGTTCATCCGAATCTTTGATTATCCAAGGCGGCTCGATCCCGTTTCGGGCCGGAATGCAAGTTCTACGATTTGTTTCACTGCATCGTGCAGCACGCCATGTATCATGGCGGTCAGATTTCAATCCTGAAAAAGGCAGTTGCGGTTCAGTGATTCTGCCTTCGCAAGGCTGAACTGAGCGTCCGTATCGAAGATGATGTACCGAATCAGCCGCGCTGCGCGATGGCTTTCTCTGCCATTCGTCGCGTTGCCTTTAACCGCTGCGGCGGTCTCGTTTAATCGGGACATCGCGCCCATTGTCGATAAACACTGCGCCTCCTGTCATCACGCCGGAGGAATTGGCCCGTTCTCGCTCATCTCCTTTAAAGAAGTCCGAAGCCATGCCTCACAAATCGCTGCCGTCACAAAGCAGCGCTATATGCCTCCTTGGCCACCGGAGGCGGGTTACGGCGACTTCGCCGATGAACGCAGATTAAGCGAAGCGGAAATCCGGACGCTCGCCGCCTGGGCGAAGGAAGGTGCGCCGGAAGGACCGCCGACAGAGCGACCGGATCCCCCAAACTACGGGGATGGATGGCAGTTGGGAACGCCCGACCTCATCGTACGGATGCCCGCACCCTATACAATCGCTCCCGAAGGAACAGATGTTTTTCGAAATTTCGTCATCCGCACGGGTCTCGCAAACACGAAATATATTCGAGCGGCAGAGCTACGGCTGGACAACACGCGTGTGGTTCACCACGCGAATCTTGTTTTAGACCGGACCCAGTCGCTTCGCAGGCGAGATGGGGAAGACGGGCATCCCGGGTTCTCCGGGATGGACATCTTAACGGAACCCGCGGCAGGCGATTTCGATCCCGATTCTCATTTTCTTTTCTGGAAACCCGGTACGGTTCTCCACCCCGAGTCCGACGCCATGAGTTGGAGGCTCGATCCCCATACGGATCTGGTCATCAACCTGCATCTGCAACCCACGGGTAAACAAGAACGAATACAGGCAGAAGTCGGCCTCTACTTTGCCAGCAGCGCCCCGACCGTGTTCCCCATGCTCGTGCAACTGGAGCATGATGGCGCGATCAAGATCCCGCCGGGAACTAGCAATTTCGTCATCACGGATGAACTTACGCTCCCCGTTGACAGCAAAGTTCTCGCTATTTATCCCCATGCTCACTATCTCGGAAAGGTAATTGAAGCCTGGGCCACGCTGCCCGGCGGTCACCGAGAGTGGTTGATCCGGATTCCCGACTGGGACATTAACTGGCAGGCAGTTTACGAATATAAGCATCCCGTGCTCCTACAAAAGGGAACGAAAGTCGAGATGCGCATTACGTACGACAATTCCACCTCGAACGGACGCAACCCGAATCATCCGCCGCGACCGGTACGTGCTGGAAACAAAAGGGGGGGATGAAATGGGCCATGTCTGGCTGCAATTACTACCAGCGACGAACGGTCCAACACAGGACGATCCTCGGATGGAACTTCAGGAAGCGGTGGCGCGCAGAAGGCTCAACAAGTATCCTGCTGATTTCACCGCTAAGTACAACTTAGCGTCCCTTCTGCAAGCACGCGGCAAGTTACAGGAGGCAATCGCGCAGTATCAGGACGCGCTTAATGCCGAGCCTCATAGCGCGACCGCTCACAATGGCTTGGGAAGCGCCCTGTTGACCAGCGATCAGATATCTTCCGCCATCCTACAATTCCGGGAGGCACTGCGGATCGACCCAACTTACTCCAATTCCCGGTACAACCTTGCGCGCGCCCTGGCCAAAGAGGGTGATCTAGAAGCTGCCGCCGCAGAATATCGAACCCTTATCACGCAGCAACCGGATGACGCGGCATCTCAGGCAGGGTTGGGGGCGGTTTACGTTCGTCAGAGACGCTATCGGGAGGCAATCCCTGTGTTTCAAGCAGCAGCGCGACTGCAACCGGCCGACGCTGACGTTTGGTCCAACCTTGGTGCTGCGCTTGCCATTACGGGTGACCTGCCCGGAGCCGTTGCGTCGTTCGAGCGAGCTCTTCAAATCGATCCGAACGCCGAAACGGCGCGCAGGAATCTGTCGCGTGCCAGGGCGCGATTAGGTCGATAGAGCTTCCCACCTGCACCGTACCGTACGACATACGTCACGTACTCGTCAGACCGGCGTCTATACTGCATGTCTCGCCGAACCATGTCGTTGTGTTTATTGGAAGCCTTCGATCTAAAACGATTCCCGTGGATCGTCTGCTTAGCTCTATTGCTCTCAACCGTATCCTTTGCTCAGTTTCGTGCCAGCCTGCAAGGCACGGTCACTGACTCCCAAGGAGGGGTTATTCCTGGCGCCACGGTCACTCTCACAAGCCGCGAAACGAATACAGCAAAGTCAGCCACGACTTCACAAGCCGGCGTCTATTCAATCACCGGCTTGGCGCCGGGTACTTACACTGTATCGGTCGAGGCACAGGGCTTTGCGAAGAAGGATCAGAACATCACGATCGAGAGTGAGCAGGCTCGCGCTCAGGATGTTCAGCTCCAGATTGCCGGTCAGGCTGCCGAAACCGTGACAGTCTCGGCGAGCGAAACACCGGCCATCGAAACGCAAACCGCAACAATCTCCGGCACGATCTCCGGCAATCAGTTGCGCGCTTTGCCTACGTTTGGTCGCGATCCTTTCCAGGCGGCACAATTGGCGCCGGGCGCCTTTGGCGACAACGCACGTAATGCCGGCGGATCAGGTTCGCAAAATCTGCCCGGAAGTGCCGGGCCTGGGGGCACCAGCGCTACCTCGAGCATTTTTCAAACCGAGAATCAGGTGCAGATCGTCGCAAACGGCACTCGTAATAGCTCCAACAGTTTCCAGGTGGACGGCGTTTCCGTCAATAGCCTGGCCTGGGGCGGCGCTGCTGTCATTACACCGAATGAAGAGTCGGTGAAAGAAGTAACAGTCCAATCTAATCCTTACAGTGCTGAGAATGGCCGTAACAGCGGAGCGCAAGTCTTGGTGGTGTCTCGCAATGGCACCAACGAATTTCATGGGAGCGCGCTATTCAAGGCCGATCGCCCCGGACTGAACGCTTATCAACGATACAACGGGCCCGGCAATCCCGTTCAACGGAATGCTGATCGCTTCAACCAGTGGGCCGGTAGTCTGGGTGGCCCGATCCTTAAGAACCGGCTGTTCTTTTTCTTCTCCTACGAGACCCTGTTGAATAGCTCTTCAAGCACGAGTTTGAACTGGTATGAGACTCCGCAGTATCTGTCCGCGATTCGCGCAGCCGCCCCCAACAACTATGCGGCCCGCTATGCCGGCTATCCCGGTGAGGGCGTGGCATTCAACCAGATAGCTTTCAAGTCTTGTGCGGATGCCGGCATCGCCTCTTCCACGCTTTGCCAACCCGTTTTCTCGAACGGACAATACGCCGGACTGGATGTCGGTTCACCCCTGCGGATCGCTCGAGGCCTGCAAGATCCTGGGTATGCCAGTCCCGGTGATTTCGGTGTCGGTGGCGGGCTGGACGGCGTCCCTGACGTTTTCTATGTGCAAACCGTCAATCCAACGAACATTCGCCCACAACAATATAACGGTCGACTTGACTTCCAGGCCACCTCGAAGGATCTGATTACTTTTACCAGCTACTACGTTCCTAACGACATAACGAATTACAACGGCCCTGTGCGTCCCGCGAATATCTGGACCAGCAGCCGTCTGAACGAGTCAGCTGCACTTGTGTGGAACCGGACGGTTAGCTCAAACCTGCTCAATGAAGCTCGGTTCAATGTGACTCGATGGCACTACAACGAGGTCGCGAGCAACCCACAGGTACCTTGGGGATTGCCGCCAGCGCAGGTGGATAGTTTTGGGTCGGTAAACATCCAGGGTCAGTCTTTTGGCCCGCCTGGCCCCGGCATCTTTGCGCAAACAACTTACAACTTCCGGGACACGGCGACCCTGGTAACTGGAAATCACTCCATCAGGATGGGTGCTGACCTGTACTGGGAACAGGACGCGGATAGTACGACTGGTGCTGCGAGACCGACTTACTATTTCAGGAATCTGTGGAGCTTCGGCAACGATGCTCCTTACCAGGAATCCGGCAATTTCGATCCCAAAACTGGACAGCCCTCGGCAGCTTCTAAATATATCCGCTCGGCGATCTATGCAGGCTTTGTTCAGGATGATTATCGTGTGCTGCCGAATCTCACCCTCAATTTAGGGTTGCGATACGAATACTTTCAGCCCGTTCATGAGAAGTACGGAAACATCAGCAACGTGGTGCTCGGCTCTGGAGCGAATCCGCTGACCGGGTTGAGCCTGCGAGTCGGCGGCGATCTCTACCAAGGAAGCAAATTGAACTTCAGCCCGCAAATCGGCTTCGCCTGGCGGCCCAATCCTGCCAGTCAACGGTTTGTGGTACGCGGCGGGTTCGGCATTGGTTATAACCGGATGCAGGAAGCGATCACGTTGAACGGTCGCGCTAACCCGCCATTGATCACCGCGTTTACCCTGACCGGAACGAACATTGTTTACGCTTTGCCTGGCAACGTCAATCAGTTTGCCGGCTATCCTGCAAACCCGAATGCGCGTCAAACATTCGATCCCAATACGAACTTACCGGTAAACGGGGCTCCGATCACAATCAACGGCTTTCCGTCTTTCGTCCCCACCCCTTACACGTACCGCTACTCTCTGGATACCCAATACGATCTGGAAGGCAACTGGACGGCCAAGCTAGGGTATCAGGGAAGTGCCAGCCGTCACTATACGCGCCAAAATAATCTAAATTTCCTATACGGTCCGACGAACCCCATCGTTCAGAATCTGTACTACTACACGAACGATACGAACGCGAGCTACAATGCTCTGCTTACCGAGATAGAACACCGGTTCGCGAAGTCGTTCCAGGTCGATGCTCAGTATCGCTGGAGCAGAGCGATCGACAACGGGTCAAACGACTACTTCATCGGCGAATATCCTTATGGCCTGCAGTACCTGAAGGGACTGGCCGACTTCGATGTGCGTCACCTGTTCAAACTGTATGGCGTGTACACCCCTCGCTTCTTCAAAAGCAATAGCTGGCGAGAGAAGATCTTCGGAGGCTGGCAGGTGACTGGTATTGTCAACTATCACACGGGATTCCCATGGACCCCTCTTTACAACAACACAGGGTGTAACGTCGTTTACCCCAATAGCGGGTATTGCAGTCTACGACCGGCTAATTACCTGGGCGGAGCGGGAACCGACTATAGTAACGACACGTTCAAACAGCAGCCAAACGGGAATTTTTCGAGGGGCGCACTGGCTTACTTCACCGTTCCCACATATCCGGTCACTGGCATACCGCCTGCCCCGTCCGTAGGACGCAATATCCTCCAAGGCCCGCAGTTCTTCAACGTTGATACCACTCTGACGAAAGCATTCGGCCTGCCGAGCTTCGGGATCTTCGGCGAAGCAGCCCGATTCGAGTTCCGCGCGAACTTCTTCAACCTCTTCAATAAAACAAACCTGTCGCCTCTCACCGTGAACTCGGTGGATCAGGTGATCAGCACCGACGGCCGAACCAGCAATCCGTTGTTTGGTCAGCCGCAATCGGCGCTCGGCGGGAGAACGATCGAATTTCAGGCTCGATTTAGTTTCTAAACTTCAATCTGGCAAAAAACTTGCACTGACGTAAGGTTATGTAAACCTACCGGCAGCCGGTAGCATCAGATACTCGGAGAATTCTTCTCCCTTCCTACACTACCTTTCGATGAGTGCGAGACACGATGTTCGAGATCTCTCACGCCGGCGCTTTCTTGCCGCAAGCGCCGGAGTCGCGCTGCTCGGTCGATCCAGCAAAGCGGGGACGTTCGCTGAATCTTCATCACCGGTCGCGCCTGATGAGCGAACATTCCTCGAAGACTTTGGTTCCCGGTGTGTTCGCTACTTTTGGGATCAGACGGACGCGCATACCGGGATCGTTATGGATCGGGCACGGAACGACGGGACCCGATCCGGCAACAACGTCGGGAGTTCCGCGGCAACAGGGTTCGGACTCACGGCCCTGTGTATCGGTGCCAGCCGAGGCTGGCTGCCCCGTGACCAGGTTCGCGCCCGAGTAGTGACAACACTCCGGTATTTCTGGGGTCATGCGTTTCACGATCACGGGTGGTATTTGCATTTTATGGATGCCAGTAATGGCCAGCGGCGTCTTGGCTCGGAGATTTCGACGGTCGACACTGCCTGGCTGCTATGCGGGGTCTTGAGCGCGGCGGGCTACTTTTCAACCGACCGTGAAATACAGGCGTTGGCGCACCAGATCTTTGATCGTGTTGACTTTACCTGGATGTTGGCGGGCAGTCCCTTGCTCCTCTGCCACGGTGCTACACCGGGTTCAGGCTTTCTGAGCCACCGTTGGAGTGCCTACAGCGAAGCTTCGGTTCTCTACTTAATGGCAATCGGGTCGACAAAACACCCGATACCGGCAGATAGTTGGTACACTTGGCTCCGCCCGGAGGTCCACTTCGACCAGTGGAGTTTCGTCAGCGGCGGACCTCTCTTTACCCATCAGTTTTCCCATGCCTGGGTCGACTTCCGCCATCAGCAGGACGGGGATCCGTCCTATTTGAATTACTTCAGGAACTCGATCATCGCCACGTATGCGCACCGCGACTTCTGTATCAGTTTGCAATCGCAGTATGGCGATTATGGTCCGAATATGTGGGGCATTACGGCGTCGGACGGACCCGCTGGTTATGTAGCCTGGGGCGGACCACCGTACGCCGGCCCGATCAACGGAACTCTTGTTCCTTGCGCCGCAGCAGGATCACTGATGTTTGCCAAGGATATCTGCCTTCCCGTGCTTCGCGAGATGAAGAACGTGTACGGCGACAAGGTCTACGGCCGGTATGGGTTCACCGATGCGTTCAACCCGAACTGGAAAGACCAGAAGCTCTGGGTCAATCAGGACGTGGTCGGCATCGATGTCGGTATCTCACTGCTCAGCATCGAGAATCTGCTTACCGGTAACGTATGGCGCTGGTTTATGCGCAGCAACTATATCCGGACCGCCATGGAACGGGTCGGTTTCCAACTGGCTACACCCGGCACCGTGATCAAAGAGCGAAACCGGCCGGTACGGCTCAGGGCTTCTTAAAAAGGATAGGAAGCGCTAAGCTTAGCGCTTCCTCTGACCCTTAGCGAGCTTCCTGATTTTTTTCTTATTAGAACCGCGTGCTTCGCTGGACGGTCGCTTCGCCTTGGGCGCGGCTTTCTTGCGGGCTGCGCGCTTTAACTTCTTGCGCTCGTCTGGATTTTCTACGTGCTTAGTGTTCATTCTTCGACTTTGATTCCTGCGTACTTCTCAATGATCTTCTTTAGGCCGTAGCCCGGAAAGCTAATTGTTAGTTTCGCATCCTCGCCTTCCCCTTCTCTCCGTAAGACGGTTCCACGCCCGTACTTTGGGTGGTGAACGGTGGTTCCGGACCGCACGCCGCCCGCATGGGGCCTGCGTAGCGGGGCAGTTCTGGATGCCGGAGGTGGCGTACTTCTGACCGGCGCCCCCGACGAGGAATTTGAAACAGGTACGGGCCCGGTCTTCGCGGCGGACGGCGCTGTTTGCCTGGGCGGCAATCCCACCGGGCCGGATTTGGCTGTCGGAGTTGAGACGGGAGCCGCTGACTTCGGTTGGCCTTGCAGCTTCTGGACAAAACCGGACGGGGGAGGCATGCCGCGCTCGGCGAAAAACTGGGCGATGTTCTCGACCGAGTTATACGTCTTCCCGGTGTAAAGGTTGCGCTTCACCGATTGGCGAACATCCGACTGTTCAGCGAAAAGATCGACTTCATCGGCCTGGGGTTCGCTGTAAGGCGACAGCTTCTCGCGAAGGGCAACGGGCACTTCGTTCAGAAAACGGGACGGCAGACAAACTTCCGGCTGCGAACCTCCGAAGCGCCGGCGGTACCGTGCCCACGTGACAAACAGCCGTTTCTCGGCCCGGGTCATTCCGACATAGCAGAGCCGCCGTTCCTCTTCCATGCCCGCTTCGGAAAGCAGCGAGCGGCTGTGCGGGAAAATACCTTCTTCGAGTCCCGCGAGGAATACGTTCGGGAACTCCAGCCCTTTTGCGTTATGGACAGTGAGCAACGACACCGGAGATTCCTGGTCTACGGCATCGGCGTCGGCAACGAGCGCCGCATGGTCCAGGAAGTCGGCGGCCGTCTCTCCGCGCTCGGCTCCTTCGACAGCGGCGTTAATCAACTCCTCCAGGTTTCCCAGACGGGATTCCGCTTCGGGTGAAATATCGGCTTTCAACATCGCCCCGTAGCCGGTCTTTTCCAGAATGTCTCGGAGTGTCTCGTGAACCGGTTGCTCCCGGGCCTTCTCAGACAGACCGTGGATGGTATTGAGAAAAGACTTGATCGCCGATTCGGCACGCGCCGGAAACACCTTGTCTTCCAGCATTTTCGGCAGCGCGTTCCACAGGCTCATGCCGTTTTCGAGCGCATACTGCTCCATCTGGTCGATGGTGCCTTTGCCGATTCCCCGAGCCGGCGTGTTGATAATGCGGAGAAGACTGACCGAATCCTGCGGACTCAGGAGGATCTTCAGATAGGCCAGCAGATCCTTCACTTCGGCGCGCTGGTAAAAACTGAATCCGCCCACGACCAGGTACTTGCGGCCGTAGCGGCGTAAGGCCTCTTCAATCTGCCGGGACTGGAAGTTGGTCCGATAAAGAACAGCCACCCGGTCCCTGGGGTTCTTTGCCAGGATTTTCTCGATGGTATCGGCGATGAACAGCGCTTCGTTTTCCCCGTCAGGCGCTTCGTAGTAGCCGATTTTGGATCCTTCGCCCGAACTGGTCCAGAGCCACTTTCCCTTGCGCTCTTTGTTGTTCGCAACCACCGCGCTGGCCGCTTCGAGGATGTTCTTCGTGGAGCGGTAATTTTGTTCCAGCCGGATGACGAGGGCATTCGGGTAATCCCGCTCAAAGTCGAGAATGTTTCGGATGTCCGCGCCGCGCCAGCCATAGATCGACTGATCCTCGTCGCCGACAACACAGATGTTGTTCCTGGTGTCGGTGATCAGCCGGACCAATTCATACTGACTGTGGTTCGTGTCCTGATACTCGTCCACCATCACGAACTCAAAACGACGGTTGTAGAGGTGCCGCAGGGTCTCGTCGTGCTTGAGCAGCCTGACCGTTTCGAGCAGAAGGTCATCGAAATCGAGCGCGTTTGCCTGCAAGAGCCGCTCCTGGTATAGCTCGTAAATCTTTGCCATCCGGTTGAGTTTCGGATCCGTTGCGGCCTTGAACCAGTCCACCGGCGTTTCTCCATGGCTCTTGGCATGGCTAATGCGCGACAACATAGCCCGATAGGCCATGAACTTGTCATCTACGCCGATCTGTTTGTAGATGGACCGGAGAAGTGATACCTGGTCGTCGTCGTCGTAGATTGTGAACTGGCGCGTGAAGCCTTTGCGGATTTCGCCGAGCGTGCTGCCGTCGCGTCTCAGAGTACGAACGCCAAAGGAGTGGAACGTGGAGACCAGTGGCGTAAAGGCTGTTGTCGGGTTCCCGAGAAGCGTAAGCACGCGTTGGCGCATCTCGTCAGCCGCCTTGTTGGTGAACGTAACCGCCAATACCGCCGGGCCCGGGATTTTATGGTTGTCAATGAGGTGAGCAATACGATGAGTGATGACGCGGGTCTTGCCGCTGCCGGCTCCAGCAAGCAGCAGCATCGGACCTTCGACATGCTCAACAGCTTCACATTGTTGCGGATTTAGACCTGCAAGGAAATCCATGAATTCGGGCGGGGGGAGGCGATTCCAGAATAACATCCGGGGGCACCTCGCACCGAATCGAAACAAGACGTATCGCGGGTACAGGATGTTTGTGTTAGCGAGCTGCGCTGGGCGAGTTTCAGCGCCGAAGGGGTAGGCAATGCAACCTTACATGAGGTGCTTCAGACAGAGCGTCAGCCCTTGCATGACAGTTACGTCCTCATCATGCGGATAGGCGAACGAGGAATACTGACCATCTTTCGGATCCAGATGGACAATCAAACGGGGAGCATCAGGAACACGAACGTCTACCACCCAGTATTCACGGATTCCGCCACGAGCATAGAGGGCAGCCTTTACCTTCATATCGAAGTCGTACGTTGAATCTGAGATCTCGACAACCAGACGTAGATCCTCAGGCTTCGGGTTCGAATTCCGGAGTTCACGTCTCGACTGGTACGTCACCATTAGGTCTGGCTCCGGTTCGCTGGTCGGGTTGTCTTCAGGGGCAACATCTATGGGATCTTCCGAACGAACACACTCACCGCCAAAGTTGGCAATCAACCAGTCGCGGAGTTCGCCCTTCCAGTACACGTGCGGAGGTTTCTTCCCCATGCGGTCGATCAGTTCTCCATTGACGAGTTCGAGCGACAGGCCGTCAAGGGACAGGCGTTCTACTTCCGCTCTGGTCCAGACTTTGCGAGGAATGAAGAGTGGTTCCGCAGCGCTCATGGAGTTAGGGTAGCGCCTTTGGCTTTATGTTCCGGCCGCGATCGAGGAGCCAGTGCCATCCGCCTAGCCCGGATGGTCCTGGAGGCCGAACGATCTACCCTTGGATTCATGCCGCCTGAAGTGGTTGTTCTCTTTAAGAGCTGCCTTCTCGTTCTCTCGGCGCTGTTTCCCATCGTGAACCCGCTTGGAACCAGCCCTATTTTCTTGAGTTTGACTTCCGGGTATTCGAGTGAATCCCGCGCCATCCTGTCGCGGAAAATAGCCCTGAACAGCTTTTGGCTTCTGACGGGATCCATGCTGGTTGGCAGCCACATCCTGGCTTTCTTCGGCATATCGATCCCGATTGTTCAGGTGGGAGGAGGATTGGTGGTCATCTCGGCCGGGTGGTCCTTGTTGCAGGGTGAATCGGAGCCAACGGAAATCCCGAGCAAAAAGAACATCAGCAAGCGTGATATTGCAAATCGGGCATTCTATCCCCTTACTCTGCCTCTGACTGTCGGTCCCGGCTCGATCTCGGTCGCGCTGACGGTCGGCGCGACCGAGATGCACACCAGCCCTGTGCTTCGGCTTATCCCCGCGCTCATCGGCCCCGCGCTCCTTGCAATCAGCGTATTTCTCAGCTACCGATTCGCGGAGCGCCTTGCCCATCTTCTGGGAGAGACGGCAATGAACGTCATCGTGAGGCTGAGCGCGTTCATCCTCGTTTGCATTGGCGTCCAGATTGTTTGGGAAGGCGTCCGTACGCTCCTCAACTCCACGCATTAGCTGGTAAGCACGGGGGCTCGGCCGAACCAGCTTAGTAGTCTAGAGTCAGTTCCCCTCCAGATGATCCGCTGTCCTTCACGTCTTTGGCTGGCCGGTTGTGCGCTGTCCTGCTTAGTTTCCGCGCAGCTGGCGATCGCCAATGACCCGGTATTCGGGCAGATCGATTCCATCGTAAAGTCGATCTCCGAGATTACTGGGCTGGCCGAGAAGCACCCCGTTCCGTACGGTCGCATGTCGAAGCGGCAATTGCGGCAGTTTCTGAACAAGCGGATCAAAAAATCCCTGAAACCGGAGGAAATCTACGCGGATGAACTCGCCCTGAAAATGTTTGGGTTCGTACCGCAGAACTTCGACCTTCGCAAGTCGACAATCGACCTGCTCACCGAGCAGGCAGCGGCTTTCTACGATTATGACGAGAAAAAGCTGTTTCTCATGGACGGCTCGTCCGTGGTAGGAGACACGGTAACGCTGGCCCACGAGCTGACCCATGCGCTGGCCGATCAGCACTTTCATCTCAATAACTTTATGGACGACACCCCGGCCAGTGACGATGAAAATCTGGCTCATTCGGCCGTCGTGGAGGGCGAAGCTACCTGGGTGATGATGGCTTACAACCTGAAACAGGCAGGCCAGCCGCTCGTTCCGACACCGGAAATGCTCCGGTCCATGTTCGACAGCGGTCAGTCCTCGATGACGGATTTCCCCGTTTTACGGCAGGCGCCTCTCTATATCCAGCAGTCACTTCTGTTTCCCTACTCCTACGGCACAACGTTTTTCGATGCCGTCTACCGCAAACTGGGGAAACAGGCGTTTACGGAAGTATTCACGAACCCCCCGGTTGATTCAGGGCAAATCATTCATCCGGAACGATATTTTGCGCATGAAAAGCCGACCGTCCCGGACTTGCCCCCCTTGCCTGCGAAAGCCGGGGAGATGATCACGGATGGCTCGGTCGGAGAGTTTGATCATCAGATGCTGATCCGCGAGTACGTGGGAGAAGGCGAAGCAAACTCGCTCGCACCGCACGTCCGGGGAGGGCAGTTCAAAATCGTCACCGCCGGGGAGAATCACCGGCCGGTTCTCCAATATTCCTCCGAATGGGATTCGCCGGAAAGCGCCGCCCGGTTCAGTGCGGCGTACGAGAAGATTTTGTGCGGCAAATGGAAGCACTGCGACGTGACCTCTTCGGGTGGTGGCATTTTGGCCGGTTCCGGAGATAACGGACTGTTTATTTCCCGTCTCAAGGGCACGATCTTCTGGAGCGTGGAGGGCTTAACCGGCGACCCGGAGTGGCGCGAAATGAAAAGATCCTGGACAGCGGACTTGCAGGCGCAGGTGGTTCCGCTTAAGATATCAGTCTCCGGCACTCTCGCGTTGAACTCGCGAAGAGCCGGTCTTACGCTACACTGAAGTTGGAGAAAATTTCGTGAAGACTGCTGTCGTCTTTCTATCGAGTGCCTTCCTCCTGGCCTCCTCAATGATAGCTGCGGAGCCGCAGAAAGCGCCCGAACTGGCGTTCACCATACCCAACCAGGGCCAGAAGTTACTCAGCCAGTATCGCGGGAAAGTCGTCGCTCTCGAATTTATCTTCACGACGTGCCCTCACTGCCAAGCCGCTTCTAAAGTGATGACCAAGTTTCAACAGGAGTATGGTGCGCGAGGCCTCCAGGTGCTCGATATTGCAGTGAACGAGAACGCCGATCTCCTGGTGGACAACTTCGTGCGGGACTATCACGTCGGTTTTCCGGTTGGCTGGACTCCGCGGACCCAGATGACAGAGTTCATGGGCTTTAGCGACGGCCGGTTCGTCGTGCCGCAACTGGTACTCATTGACCGGAAAGGAATCATCCGCTACAAGACTCCGGCTCTCGAGAACGAGGACTGGGACAAGCTGATGAAGGAGGAGAATATCCGTCAGCACCTTGAAGAGCTTTTGGGCGCCGACGCTCCTTCTGCAAAGCGCAGCGCATCCTCGGGTACCCGCGCCGCCCTCACCAAGAAGAACTAGTTCTCACACGCGCCCGTAGCTCAGCTGGATAGAGCGCTTGCCTCCGGAGCAAGAGGTCAGAAGTTCGAATCTTCTCGGGCGTACCAATTTTTCCAATCTAAAAATCCGAGAGACTTAGCCACGCCGGCGAAAAACCTTCGCCCCGGCATGATTAGAATATTCTTATGCTCTTTGCCGTTCGGTTAAGCGGCAATTTTCCTAAACCAACCAGCTCAAACGCACTAAGTCGAACGTTATCCCGTGAGTAATCCGTTCAGTCTCCAGCGCGACCTAACGGACGGAGATCTCGCCCGCCTTTACCGGCTCCAGGTCCGAGAGCAAACAGATTTCGCAATGTTTGCCATGTCCCCCGAGGGTCAGATGGCGACCTGGAACCACGGGGTGGAGCATATGTTCGGTTACAGCGAACAAGAGTGGCTGGGCCAGGATACCGGGATCATTTTCCTGGACGAAGATAACGAAGATGGTGTTCCCCAGCGGGAAATGGACGCCGCGAAAAAGCAAGGACGCTCTTCGAACATACGGTGGCACAAGCGAAAGGACGGAACGCGCATTTATCTCAGGGGAGTGCTGAACGCTCTCTATGAGGAAGACGGAAGCTTCCTCGGTTTCTCGAAAACCGTTGTCGATGATACCGCTCGCAAGAACCTCGAAGATGCGCTCACTCAGTCCAACTCAGACCTGCAGCAGTTCGCCTTCGCCGCAAGTCATGACCTTCAGCAGCCGTTGCGCACCATCTCAATCTACGCAGAATTATTAGGCCACCGGTACCGTGACAAACTCGACGGCGAGGCAGAGAAGCTCCTTGGGTCGATGGCGGAAGCGACCGAGCGCATGAGTGCGATGATCACGGATCTCCTGGCCTATTCTCAGCTAGCTTTGCAAGAAGCTGAGGTGACCTCTGTGGACCTGAACGAGGATTGGGAAAGCGCGGTCAGCTTATTGCGGTCCGGCATTGAGCAGGAGAACGCGACAATCACTCACGATCCCTTGCCAAAGGTGAAGCTGGACCGCAGTCAGCTGGTCCGCCTCTTTCAAAACCTGATTGCGAATTCGATCAAGTTCCGAAAGCCGGGCGAAGCTCCTCGTATCCATGGTTGGGCCGAGCGGGTGGACAACGAATGGATCGTCCGTGTCAAGGACAACGGCATCGGATTCCCGCCAGAGCACGCCGCGGCAATCTTCACGCCGTTCAAGCGGCTTCACAGCACTCGCGAATATCCCGGTTCCGGTATCGGGCTCGCCGCGTGCAAGCGAATCGTTGAGGGCTGGGGTGGTCGTATAGGAGCGGAATCAAAACCAGGCGACGGTTCCACCTTCTGGTTCACTTTGCCGGCAAGCTGACTCCCAAACCGACTGACGCTTTCTCTGAAGCCTAAGGGTGGGGAGGTTACATCTACAAACTTTGAACGTGGTTTTGAGATGGGAGGTAAAGCGACCGCGCGCTCGCCTGCTGACCGCTCGAAGTCCTTACCTCTTCCGTCATGCCCGAGGAAAAGAAACACGAACAAGCCTGGAAGCCCAGCGTAAACCCCTGGATCGTTGCGCTTGCGGTGATCCTGCCCGCATTTATGGAAGTGATCGACACCTCCATTGCGGCCGTCTGTATTCCCTACATCGCCGGTAGCCTCTCCGCAACCAGCGATGAGGCCACCTGGGTCCTCACGTTTTATCTGCTTTCAAATGCCGTTGTGCTCCCTGCGAGCGCATGGTTCTCGTTACGGTTCGGCCGCAAACGGTTCCTCATGGCCTCGATCTTTATCTTCACGCTGGCCTCTTTTCTTTGCGGCGCGGCCAACAGCCTGATGACGATCATTTTGGCGCGCTTGGTGCAAGGGGCAGGGGGCGGAGCGCTTCAGCCACTTTCACAATCGATCATCACCGAAAGCTTCCCTCCGCATAAGCGAGGGATGGCAATGGGGCTTTTTGGTTTGGGCGTGGTCGTAGCTCCTGTATTGGGTCCAACGCTTGGCGGCTGGCTTACGGATACTTATTCATGGCGTTGGGCGTTTTACATTAACATTCCGGTGGGCGCTCTGGCGATGTTTCTGGTCGCCCGCTTCGTGGAAGATCCTCCCTACATCAAAGACGCTAACCCGGGCAGGCTCGACAAGATCGGCTTCGGGCTGCTGGCTATCTGGCTGGGCGCCATGCAATTGATTCTGGACCGCGGTCAGGAAGATGATTGGTTCGGCGCAACCTGGATTCGCTGGACTTTCGGCATCATGGTGGTCACGTTTATTCTGTTCATCTACAGCCAGTTCACTGCGAAAAAACCTTTAACGGACCTGCGAATTTTCCGGAATCGCAACTTTGCAATCGGCTGCGCGTTGATATTCCTGTTCGGCGGCTGCATCTATGGAGCTGTTACGATCCTTCCGTTGTTCTTTCAAAATCTTCTGGGATACTCGGCCACGGCTTCCGGATTTGCCGTTGCGCCAAGAGGCATCGGCGCAATCCTGGCCATGCCCCTGGTCGGATTCCTGGTAGCGAAAGTAGACACTCGGATTTTGGTGTCGTTCGGCTTCACCACGTTCGGCATTTGCAGTCTTGTGTGGGGGAATCTAAATACACAGATTTCGCCGACATCGCTCGATCTGCCCATCATCATCAGTGGCTTTGCTCTTGGATTTGTTTTCGTCCCTCTCAGTACGATTTCTTTAGGCGGCTTAAAACCAGCCGAGGTGGGCAACGGAAGCGGGCTGTTCAACCTCTTGAGGAATGTTGGCGGCAGTGTTGGGATCTCGATCGTGAATACCATCCTGGCCCGCCATGAACAACTGCATCGAACCGAATTGAGCCGGCATCTGGTAACAACCTCACATAACCTGCAGCAGCGGCTGACCGAGATGACCCAATTTCTCACACAAACTTACGGTCCAGCGGAAGCCAGCCGGCGGGTGTATGGGCTGATCGAAGGTACGCTCACTCAGCAATCGATCTTATGGTCGTTTGTCGACGACCTGCGATATATGGCGTTCGCCTGTTTCTGTTGTGTTCCTCTTGTGTGGGCTCTGAAACGAATCAAGACGAAGGGACCGATTGCAGCCCACTAGGTCCGTTGCACATCTACTCTTGTAGGAGCCGATTGTGAACAACAACCCGATCACAGAAGCACCCGGAAGCAGCCAAAAGCGAGTTGTTATCGTCGGCGGCGGTTTCGCGGGTTTACACGCGGCGAAGGGGCTCTCGCATCTGCCGCTTGAAGTCGTGGTTGTGGACCGCCGAAACCACCATACGTTCCAGCCGCTTCTTTACCAGGTCGCACTAGCGGTATTGTCGCCGGCCGACATCGCGCAGCCGATTCGAGGTGTTCTCAGCGGTCAAAAAAATCTGCAGGTAGTCATGGACGAGGTAGTCGGCGGCGATCTCGCGGACTCCACCGTACAACTGAAGAGTGGGCTCTCGCTGCATTTTGATTATCTTTGCCTTGCGACAGGCTCCACGCATTCGTATTTCGGACGCGACGAGTGGGCGCCCCTTGCGCCGGGCCTTAAGACTCTCGAGGATGCGACGGAGATTCGACGGCGCATACTTCTGGCCTTCGAACTGGCTGAACGGCAGGCGATCGAAACCGGTAAGCATCCTCCTTTGAACTTCGTGGTCGTAGGCGGTGGACCAACGGGCGTAGAACTCGCGGGCGCCATTTCGGACATCTCGCAAGCCATGCTCAAAGAGGATTACCGGCACATCAAGCGCGAGAAAGTTCGCATTATCCTCTATGAAGGATTGCCGCGGCTTCTTAATTCGTATCCGGAGGATCTGACGAAGAGCGCCGAGAAGCAGCTCAGGGACTTAGGAGTGGAAGTCTATACGAATAGCAGGGTCGAGGACGTCCAGCCCGGGTATCTCGTCGTTAACAAAGAGCGAGTTGACGCCGTTGTCATGCTTTGGGGCGCTGGAGTTCAGGCTTCTCCCCTGGGCCGGACGCTAGGCCTGCCGGTCGATAACAAGGGTTGTGTCCTTGTCGACGAATCCCTGAATCCAGCCGGTTATAAGAACATTTTCGTCCTCGGAGATCTCGCCCACGTGGAAGAAAATGGCACGCGGGTGCCGGGCGTGGCGCAGCCGGCCATGCAGATGGGAGATTTCGCCGCGCGAACGATCGGCGACGATCTGGCTGGGCGCCCTCGGAAGAGATTCCACTACTTCGATAAAGGCGATATGGCGACTATTGGACGTCACGCGGCTGTGGCAAATCTGAAATGGCCGTTCCACGCGCATTGGTCCGGGTACTTCGCCTGGCTGGCCTGGGCGCTCGTCCATGTTTACTTCCTGATAGGGTTCCGAAACCGCCTTCTCGTGCTGCTTCAGTGGGCCTGGACATATTTCTTTTATAGTCGTTCCGCACGACTGATCACGGGGAACCAAACCCTCGTGGGCTGGAACGAATCCGTCGGAGACGACGAAAAGGCTCGAACAACTGCCGCAGTTTAGCCGACCCGGCGTTCAGCATCATTCGGGTTCCCGCTGACATCCGAAAGAGGGAACGAAATGATGGAACTGGGACTTGCTACGTTCGGCGACATTGCGCCGGATTTGGAGACGGGCCGGACGATCAGTCCCAGTGAGCGCGTGCGCGATCTGCTCGAGGAGATCGAGCTGGCAGATCAGGTGGGGCTCGATGTCTTCGGAGTCGGTGAGCATCACCGGCCGGACTACGCCGTCTCGGCGCCCGCTGTGGTTCTGGCCGCGGCGGCAACCCGAACGAAGAAGATCCGCCTGACCAGTGCTGTCACCGTACTCAGTTCCGATGACCCTGTGCGAGTTTTCCAGCAGTTTGCGACGCTGGATCTCATTTCAAACGGACGCGCAGAGATTATCGTCGGACGCGGGTCCTTCATCGAGTCCTTCCCGCTATTCGGCTTTCCTCTGGACCAATACGATGAGTTGTTCTCAGAGCGGCTCGACTTACTCCTTGAGATCCGCCGGGCGGAACGCGTGCGCTGGTCCGGGAAACATCGTGCCGCCATTGAGAACCTTGGCGTTTATCCGAGACCGATTCAGAGTCCGCTGCCTGTGTGGATCGGCATCGGGGGAACGCCACAATCTGCCGCCCGCGCCGGAAGACTTGGGCTGCCGATGACGATTGCGATCATCGGCGGAATGCCCGAACGCTTCAGCGCCTTCGTCGACAAGTATCGGATGGCTGGGGAGCGAGCGGGCCAGGACGCTTCCAAGCTGATCGTCGGTATCAACTCACACGGCTATGTTGCCGAAACCTCACAGGCGGCATCCGACGAGTTCTTCGTTTCCTACGCCGCCATGATGAATAAAGTTGGACGGGAACGCGGCTGGAGCGCAATGTCCCGGTCAGACTTCGAGGCTTTGCGGTCCCTTCGCGGCGCATTGGCTGTCGGGAGCCCGCAACAGGTGATAGAAAAGATCCTGTATCAGCACGAAGTCTTTCATCATCAGCGGTTCCTGGCGCAGATCAGCGTTGGGTCCATGCCTCACAGCCAAGTGATGCGAGCGATTGAACTCTTCGGAACGAAGGTAGCCCCCGCGGTCCGCCAAGCAACCGCGGACCGGGGAGAGGAAACCGTAAAAACCGGCTGAGTTGTCCGGACGATTGCCGCCGTTTAGACCGTGGCTGTGCGAGTACCGGACAAGCCGCCATCCGTTGTAACCCTCAGAAAAGCCGCTTCAGCACATCCCGGAAGCACGCTCCAGATCTTCGCGGCGGTTTCTTTTTCCTGCGCCTGTATCTGGCGGGCAAGTGTCACCGTCTCGGTGTCTCCCGCCGCTTCGGCTACGGTCGCCAGCGACTCGTACATCGCCATTTCGCTGTTTTCCACGGCGTACGCCATCATCAGGTTCTGCGTCGTTCGCTCTTCTTTTTCGTGGCCCAATTGAGCCGCCTTCGGACTCAGGCCGAAGACATGAGCCAGCAAGCTTTTCGCAGTGGACGGACTGCCGCCGAGAGCCGCGAGCCTGGCCGTCAGGCGCTCGTATTGCCCCCTCGTTTCTATCGCGTGTTGCCGGAAAAGCGACTGCACAACCGTGTCGTCCCCTTCCTTTGAGAAACCCTCAAGCTGGGTCTCGAAGCTCTTTTCCGCGGCAATCGCGTCCTGGAGGTACCGCTTAATTACGTCAACACTCGTCTCGGCCATGTCGTTACTCCTTCTCGCTTGGGCAGGCTTCGCCCCTCGCAAATAGTGAGACCGAGCTATCGGCGGCAGGTTTCCTGGAAAACAAAAAAGCCTCTGGAGTGGAAATCCAGAGGCTTTTCGGCAGAAGTAGCGAGGAACTATCTCTCGAACATCGGAGCTTTGGTGTGGTTATTCCACGGCCGAGCGTGATAGATCCAGTGTCTGCTGCTGTAGTCGCTGTAGGTCAGCAGGATCAGAATGCTGAGCCAGACCAATCCGGCCACCACGAACAGCTTTGTCAAACTTGTCGTGTACCGGACGCCCATGAAGATCCAAGCCACAATGGACGCCTTACAGAGGGCAATCAAAAGCGCCACAATGACGTTGAATTCACCCAGATTGATGTAAGACACCACCGTGGTGACGAACGTAAGGATGATCAGGGTCACAAACACCCCGACCAGCGTGCCAACCTTCGGAATGGGAACGTGATGAGTGCTCATTAACGGTCTCCGATCAGGTACAACAGCGGGAACAGGAATATCCAGACGATATCTACAAAGTGCCAGTAAAGGCCGATCATCTCGACGGGAGTGAAGTAATGCGAGTTAAAGGTGTTCTTGTACGCTTTAACGACCAGATACGTCAGCAAGCCAAAACCCACGATCATGTGGATCGCGTGCATCCCGGTCATGGCAAAGTACAAGAAGAACAGAATCTGCGCGTTGTGGATATACTGGGTCTGCTCGTAGGCAAAGCCAAAGCCGGGAACGAGGTGTTCCACCCACTTCTCGTGATACTCATAGGCCTTGATTCCGAGGAACACGGCACCGAAAAACATGGTGAGCAGCAGGTATCGAATGAGTGCCTTGCGTTGGCTCAGCTGAGCCGAACGCACCGCCATCGCCATCGTTAAGCTGCTGCAGATCAGAACCCCGGTGTTTGTGGCACCGAGCGGCACGTTCATGTACTTGCTGGTGCTCGCGAACGCATCGTAGTACATGTTGCGGTACACGGCGTAGCTCGCAAACATGCCACCGAAGAACAACACTTCAGTGATGAGGAACGTCCACATCCCCAGCGTGTCCGCATCCATCTGCTGTGCGGGCGTCGCGAAGTGATGTTTTAAGTAAACTTCGTCGGCGGCATCAATCGCCTGATGAGGCGCCGGGACAATTGTGTCAGCTATGTCAGCCAATGACTTCCTCCAGCGGACCGTAGTTGTAAGCTTCTTCCTTCACAACCGGGGTCTCATCGAAATTGAATGTGGTGGGTGGTGACTGAATCTGCCACTCTAATCCGGCCGCGTTCCAAGGATTGTTCCCCGCCTTTGGACCTTTGAACATGGACCACGTCAAGTAGACCATGGGAATGACGTACCCAAGCCCAAGAATCGATGCACCGGCCGTAGAGAGAACGTTGAGAGCCTGGAATTCCGGCGGGTACGACTGATACCGTCTCGGCATTCCGAGATACCCGAGGATGAACTGCGGGAAGAATGTCAGGTTGAAGCCAATGAAGATAATAAGACTGGCAAATTTGGACCATGCTTCCGGATACATACGTCCGGTGATCTTGGGCCACCAGAAATGTAAGCCACCGAGAAACGCCATCACCATTCCGCCCACCATGACGTAGTGGAAGTGCGCCACGACGAAGTACGTGCCGTGGGTGGCAATGTCCGTGCCCAGAGTCGCGAGGTGGAGGCCGGTTAAGCCGCCGATCGTGAAGAGCCCGATGAATCCGAGTGCATACAACATCGGAGTATCGAACGACACTGAGCCCTTATACATGGTCGCGGTCCAGTTAAAAACCTTGATAGCAGACGGGACCGCTACCATGAACGTCAGGAACGAAAAGGCCACGCCCAGATACAGGCTTTCGCCAGTAATGAACATGTGGTGACCCCAAACAACGAAGCTCAACACGGCGATGGCCATGATCGATAACGCTACGAAGTTGTACCCGAAGACGCGCTTCTGACAGAAGCAGGCCATAATCTCGCTGATGACACCCATGCCCGGCAAGATCATAATGTAAACGGCCGGGTGAGAATAAAACCAGAACAGGTGCTGGAACAGGATCGGGTCGCCACCGATGTTCGGATCGAAAATACCGACTCGCGCCACACGCTCGAACGCGAGTAGCAACAAGGTGATAGCAATCACCGGTGTTCCTAAAACCTGAATCAACCCCGTTGCGTAGTTGGACCATACGAACAGGGGCAAACGCGACCAGGTCATACCGGGAGCACGCATCTTATGCACGGTCACAATGAAGTTCAGACCGGTCAGAATCGATGAGAAGCCCGAGATGAACACACCCACGGCCGCCGCCAACACATAAGAGTTAGAAAAAGTGCTGCTGTACGGCGCATAGAACGTCCAGCCGGTATCAACACCGCCGCGAACGACCGCGTAGAGCGTGAAAATGGCTCCAACAACGTAGATATACCAGCTAAGAAGATTGATCCTCGGGAACGCCAGGTCTTTGGCGCCAATCATGATGGGGATCAGGAAGTTAGCCAATGTCGCCGGGATGGAGGGCACCAGAAAAAAAAACACCATGACGATGCCGTGCATCGAAAACAGGCGATTGTAAACCTCCGGGCTAAAAATACCCTCAGGCTCCAGGAGATTGATACGAAAGAGAACGGCCATCGCACCACCGACGAAGAACATCAGCGTGATGGAGACCAGGTACAGGAACGCGATCCGTTTATGGTCCGTCGTGAGGAGCCAGCTCTTCCAGCCATGCTCGACATTGAGATAGTTAACCTCTTCGGCCTCTATCTCAGGGTGTTCTCGTGCAATTGTTGCCATGAGCTTGGATGATTTCCTTTATAAACTACACACTATCGCTGTTGCGCGGCACCTGATCGATTGCTCCCCTGCGCCCGAGGCGCAATCACCACCGGGGCTTGTTGAGAGCCTTGCTGGGACGCGGGTTGGCTTGGAGCAAGAGACTTGATGTACGCAATCAACTGAATAACATTCTGTTCGCTGATCTGCCCTTTAAAGTTAGGCATGATATTAGGCTCGAACCCGGCCGCGATTTTTGCGTTCGGTTCGAGGATGGACTCGCGCAGGTAGGCGTCGTCCGCGAGAACCGACTGGCCATTCGCCAACTGCACAGGCTTGTTGTATAAACCGCGCAGGACGGGGCATCTGCCCTGTTGGTCCATCAGGTGACATGTAGAGCATCCATACTGGGCAAACAGGGTTTCACCCTGTTGGGCTAGTGAGCCGCCGGTTCCGCCGCCGCTCATCCATTCCGCGTATTCGCGCTCCTCCATAACGTTCACCCAACCGACCATGCCGGAATGAAGCAATCCGCAATACTCGGTGCAGAATAAGCGGTAGCGCCCAGGCTTGCTAGGTGTAAACCACAGGCTATCGTAGTGGCCCGGCACCACATCATGGCGCACGCGAAAGGCAGGGATTGAGAAGCTGTGGATGACATCTTCAGAAGCCATGGTCAATTTGACCGGCTGATTCATCGGAACATGCAGTTCGTTGATCTCGCTTCCGCCATTGGGATACTGAACCTTCCACATCCACTGCTTGCCAGTGACAAAGACCTCCATCGCATCTCGTGGCGGTTGCTGCGCAGCGTAGTACAACTGCGCGCCCCAGGCGAACATGATCAGCATCACGAGAAACGGCAGGATGGACCACGTCAGCTCCAGCTTCGTTGAACCCTCAATCTGCGTCGGATGCACGTTCGTGCGACGGCGGTACTTATATGAAAAGAACGCTATCGCAAAGAAGATCAGCACGGTCATCACGATGCACACGACGTTGATGAACCAGTACAGAGTGTCGATATTGGCGCCTTCTTTCGAGGCTACTTCAGGGAACAGTTGTAATTGTGCAAGAACGAACGAATCAGCCCACATGCTCCGCTTCCTTCCAGTGTTCCTGCACGCGCTGAGTCTTTTCTTTTCGCATGAGTAGGTATATAAGTCCGGCGAGTAGCAGGACCGTTATTGCGGCTCCTGCCTTCAAAATGTTTTGAACGGCCAGCGTGTACTTGCCCTGGGTTGCATCGTAATGGAAGCAAAACAGGAGTACATAGTTAACCGGGCTGCTGATTTTGTGTTTCGAGGCCTCGACCAAAGCCATGCGGAGATCGGCCGGCGCATAATCCACGCCGTAGAAGTAGCGCGACATTCTCCCTTCGGGGGTCGCAACCATAATGCCGCCCGCGTGAATGAACTGCTTCGAGTTTTCGTCCCAGCGATAGCCGAAGCCAACGGCGGACGCCAGCTTGGTGATCGAATCCTGAGATCCGGTCAAGAAGTGCCAGCTGTTATTGAATCCGGAGCGCCCGAACATCTTGGCGTATTCGGCTTTCTTTTTTCGCGCCGCAGCTGGAGTATCCGCCGGGTCAAAACTGACGACCACAACGTCGTAATCGATACCGGTCTGCATGGGAACCCGGCGCAGACTCGTGACGGTCTCGCGCAAGCTCATGGGGCAAAGACTGGGACACTTGAAATACACCAGCTCAAGCACCACCGGCTTCTCGCCGAAGTAGGTTCGGAGAGGTACGACTTGCCCGTTCTCGTCATTGAAGAGCAGATCGAGTGGAACGGGAGAGTTGAGCTTCTGTTCCAGGTTGACGCCCTGCGTCGCTTTGGGACGAGCGTACTGGGCAAAGCCCAAGGACCCTGAGGCGAGCAGCAGAGCCGTGATAGCGAGCTTACTGCGCATTCTTCCGGATTTCTCCTTGAATCTGTGGCCGCGGTTGCGCCCCTGTTCCAGCAGGCTTCGAGGTGGTGCCGCCCGAGGAATCACTCGCGTCCCCGCCAGGAGTTCGGATCCCGTTCGGAGCACCGGGAGCGACGTTAAGACGAGAGACTTCGGCGTCCATAGCACGGTCAATTGGAATGTGAGTACGTCCCAACGCATCTCTTCCGGCGGTTCCCAACACCTGATCCTCATGGGCCCGCAAGTCCGGCAGAAGGTCCCATGGATGCACTTCGAGGTTCGGTTCCGGCGGCAGAACACGTTCGGGAGCCATTGGGCTTGGCAACGATCCTTGCGGGTTGATCTTGACCAGCAAGGAGTGAATAACCAACGTCAATGCGAATACGAAAACCAGGGTCCCGCCGATCACGGCCAGTGAGCCGAGAACGACGCCCGCACGAGCATCCACTTCTTCAAATGCCGTTCCTTCGTGACCGACATGAGGTTGGGACATCACTTCGCCACGCGAACTGACCATCCTGTTCTGGGTTTCATCCAGGTCGCGATTCTGGCCGGTATTCGGGTACGGCTCGCCCACGTTCAGTTGCTGTTTGCTCATGCTACTAGCTCCCGTATTGGTTCCGGCTCCGGCAGGCGCGGATCGTGCAAGGGTAATAGAGGCCGTCGTCTAAGTTGTCCGAGGTACACAAACAGCCAGATGCCCCCCACGCCCAGAAAAGCCGCGATATCGGTCCAATAGAGCGCAAACCCCTTGTTCCGAAAAGTTGGCTCGACCACCCAGAACACATCGAGCAGGCGGGCGAGGAGAATCCAGAATGCAATACGAATCAGCCGTTTTGGGTTCCGCTTACGTTGCTGCGATAGTAAGGCCAGGAACGGGATTGCAAACATACTGAGGCCGAGTGCCCAGGTAAGGACTTTCCAGAAGCCCCGGGTACGCAGCAAGTAATAGCCGATCTCCTGAGGCAGGTCGGCAGGCCAAATGATAATCAACTGCGAGGCGGAAAGATAGGTCCAGAAGATCGTGAATGCGAACATCAGGTTGCCGAGATCGTGCAAGATCTTGGAGCCAATGCGGTCTCCGAACCGGTCTTCGCGGCTGGTCAGAATCAGCACGATAATGCTCAACGCGAATGTTTGAAGAACATCGCCGATCAGAATCAGGCCACCGAAAACCGTCGAGTAAAACTCAGGGTCCGTTGACATGACCCAGTCGATGAAAGCCAGTGTGGACGTTACAACGAACGCCAGCAGGCTGGGAGCACTGAACTGGCGCAGGCGAACCACAAGACTCGGGTCTCCTGTTTCATCTTGCCGGTCCGTCATCTTCTGAACGCGCATGGCGAAGAAAATCCAGAGCGCGAAGTAAATGAATAGTCTGGCGACAAAAAAGGGTGTGTTCAGGTACACCGCCTTGTGCTGCACAACCTTGTTGATGTGGAGGGTGTCGTTGGCCCAGGGATACAGATACGGAAGACCCAGCAGGATGGGGAGAAACAACACGAAAACGACAGGGAGGGTCCGCGCCTTCGCTTCGAGCAAGCGGCGGATGGTGACACCCCATTTACCTCCCACTACGTTGTTTAAAAGAAGAACAGCCAGGCCACCAAAGGCGAATCCACCCCAATATTGGAATGCAAACAAATAGGACTGGAAGAATTCGGCTCTATTGGCAAAAAACCCGGCAACGCATAGCAGCAATCCAAGGCCGCCGATGACGCCCGAGATGCGCTCGACGCTGGCCGCTCGGGATCCTAGCCGGAGGATCGGGACTTCAGCTCTATGATGATGACGATCGCTCACTGATTTCCCCCGGATGCGCTCTTCGCGCCCGTATTAGCGGCTCCCTGCAGCTCTGCGGGAGCATTCTGGCTCAACTGCAAAGCACGGATATAGGCAGCGATCCTCCAGCGATCGTCTACCGCGACCCTGGAAGCATAAGAATACATGGCTCCGTAGCCATTGGTCATGACGTCAAAGAAATGGCCGATGGGCGCACTTACAAGCCTTTCATCGTGGTAGCTAGGCGGTTGCCGAAGGCCGCGCCTGACGATCATGCCCCGGCCGTCACCGAGCCGTCCGTGGCACGGCGTGCAGTAGATCTCAAACCGGTCGTGACCTCGCTCCAGATCCTCACGCGTAATTTGGATCGGAATGGCCGTGACGTCCTTACCATTCACCTTGCCCGTGTAGCGCGCCTCGTCCAGGTGTAATTGACCTCGGGCGACGGTGTCGGCGATGGTCGGACGCGATGCCCTGCGATCCCCGAAGAAATCAGTCGCGGCGAGCGGCTTATATTTCGGTTGGTTGTGCATGTCCTGCCGGCAGGCGCTGGCCGACAGCATGGCCATCAAGGCAAGTGCGCCGAGAATCGACCTATGCCGGAACAACGGTCACCTCACTGCCGCCCAATCCACGAAGGAACTCCAATGTCTCCTCCGTGCGGAACTTCGGATCCGAGGACTCAATACAGAGAAAGAAGCGATCGATCGACGCCCGGGTAAACTCGGGCACGTTGAATACGGGATGGTACGGCTGAGGCAATCCGTTCATTGCGAGCACGCATATAAGCGAAGTTATGGCAGAGAACAAAATCATGCACTCGAAAGTGATAGGGATCCAGGACGGCCAGCTATTCAGGGGGCGGCCCCCAACGTTATGCGGATAGGCAATCCCGGCGATCCACTCGAGCAATGTGAAGCCGCCAATCGCGCCACAGGACCCGCCGATCAATACGGCGAGAGAAACTTTGTTCTTTTTATAACCAATGGCCTCGGCCAAGCCTTCTACCGGCATGGGTGCATACGCATCCATTCGCCGGTAACCATGAGCATAAGCCTCCTCGCAGGCAGCGATCAGCTCTTCTGGACTTTCGAATTCGGCCATGGCACCGTGAATGGCCGGCAGCTCATTTAGTTGCACATGTTGACTCATACGGTGGCAGACTCCAGTTCGTGTTCACCGTGCGCCTTACCGTGGTGTACCGCCTCACGCACCTCAAAAATTGAGATGGACGGAAGCGCCCTGACGAAGAGAAAGATCAGGAGCATAAAGAACCCGAGAGTACCTGTATAAGTCGCCCAGTCCCACTTGGTGGGGTAATACATGCCCCAAGATGACGGAAGAAAGTCGCGATGCAAGCTGGTCACGACGATCACGAACCGCTCCAGCCACATCCCAATGTTGATGATGATCGAGATGATCCACACGGCCATGATGTTGGTTCGAACCCTGTGGCTCCATAAGGCCTGCGGGATCAGAATATTGCACAGGATAAGCAGCACGTATGTGTAGCCGTAGGGACCTGTCATGCGGTTCCAATACATGAAGCTCTCGTACTTGTCTCCGCTATACCAGGCAAAGAACGCTTCCGTGCTGTACCCATAAGCGACAATCAGGCCCACACCAAGCATCAACTTGCTCGCCGCTTCGATATGCCGCATCGTGACCAGGTCGCGCATGTTGTACCACGCCCGAAGCGGGATCATCAGCGTCAAAACCATGGCGAAGCCGGAGTACACGGCACCCGCAACGAAGTAAGGCGGAAAGATCGTCGTGTGCCAGCCCGGAAGCTGGCTGACGGCGAAATCGAAGCTAACGATCGTGTGGACCGAAAGAACGAGGGGAGTAGCGAGACCTGCCAGCAACAGGTAGGCCTTTTGATACCGATGCCAATGAATGGCAGAACCACGCCAACCGAGGGCCAGGGTACCGTAGACCTTCTGCATCCAAAGTTTCGGCGCAGTATCACGCATCGACGCTAAGTCAGGAATCAGACCTATATACCAGAAGATGAGGGACGTCAAACCGTAAGTGGAAACCGCAAAGACGTCCCACTCGAGAGGGCTACGCGGCTGAGGCCAAAGCCACATTGAATTGGGGTACGGAAATAGCCAGTAAGCCAACCATGGACGGCCAAGGTGGAGGATCGGGAACATGCCGGCGCAGGCGACGGCAAATAACGTCATTGCTTCCGAGAACCTGTTGACTGATGTTCGCCAGTCTTGCTTCAGCAAGAACAGAATGGCCGAGATCAGGGTTCCGGCGTGACCGATACCGATCCACCAGACGAAATTGATGATGGCAAAACCCCAGGCAACGGGGATGTTGATGCCCCATATGCCAACGCCCTTGAGGAAGAGGTAGCAGATAGCTAGTGCCAGGATATTGACAAAAACGAAAGAGATAAATGCGCCCACCAGCCATTTCTTGGGGCTTTGCTTCCATGGCAGGTAGACAATGCCCGCAATCCGATCCGTGACGGTGGTGTAATCGTGGCCTGGTCCAAGGATCTCGTTCGGTCCCGGATCCGGAATGATGACATCTGTGTTAAGCGCTGGTTCGTTAAGATTCTTTATTGCCACGCTGACCTCCTAGTGCCTCATTGACGTTCCGGACAAAGCCCAGATAAGTCGTGCGCGGACGGGTGTTTAGATCGTCCAGCAACGAGTAATTTCGTGGAAGCCTCTGGACCTTACTGACTTGGCTGTTCTTGTCGTTCAGATCACCAAAAACGATTGCCTGTGTGGGGCAAGCCTGGGCACAGGCGGAAATAACTTCACCGTCCCGAATTCGACGCCCTTCCTTTTCGGTTTGTATCTTCGCTTCTTGAATTCGCTGGACACAATAGCTGCACTTCTCCATCACGCCGCGGCTTCGCACCGAAACATCCGGATTGCGAACTCCATGCAAACTTTCGGTTTGCCAGTCGGAGTACAGAAGGAAGTTGAAACGACGAACCTTATATGGGCAGTTGTTCGAGCAATAACGGGTGCCAACGCATCGGTTGTACACCATCTCGTTCAACCCCTCATTACTGTGAACCGTTGCCGCAACGGGACAAACCACTTCGCACGGCGCCTGTTCGCAATGCATACAGGGCACCGGTTGATTGTAGATTTCGGGTTGGTCAAGATCGCCGGAATAGTAGCGGTCAACCCTGATCCAATGCATAAAGCGCCGCTTAGCAACCTGCTCCTTACCGACCACCGCGATGTTGTTTTCGGCCTGGCAGGCGATGGTGCACGTATGACATCCAATGCATACGTTCAGGTCGATGACCATGCCCCATTTGTAGCCTTCGTAAGACCAGTTCTCGCGATGATAGATGTTATCTTCGGGATCGAGCGGCTTCTCTTCCAGGTTGGGGAAGTCCGGGTGCTTCTTGAACTCCGACAGGCTTGCCTTGCGAACCGGCTCGCGTTCCGCCATGGTTTGCGTTTCCTGGACGTCCGCCACGTCGACGTGATTCCCGGTCTTCGCGACGGTTCCGCCCACGGCATAACGGCTGTTCGAATCCTGGAGGAGATAAGCGTTGTAGCCGATCTTGTTACCGACTCGGCCGGAGCCCTCGCGACCGTAGCCGAATGTCACTCCGACCGTGTTCTCCGCCTGCCCGGGAAGGATCCAGGCCGGACCTTCAACGCTCTTGCCATTCACGGTGACGCGCAGAACGTCACCCGTGGAGATGCTCATTTTGGCCGCGCGGCCAGGGCTAATCGTGACCGGGTTTTCCCAGGTCATCTTCGACTGGCTCTTCGGTAACTCCTGAAGCCAGCCGTTGTTCGAGTAGGTACCGTCGCCGATCGTCGAGTCCGGCCGGAGCACAACCTCCACTTCGGTGGACGCCAGATTACCCAAAGCCGGAAGCGCGGGAGTAGACGCCGCGTTCACAAATCCGCCGGCCGTACCGGCCACGATACCGTCATGGAGCGATGTTTTCCAGACTGTGTCGAAATCGCCCTTCAGCCGGCCCTGCCAATATGTTTTAACTATGTCGTGCGAGCTCAGGTCGGGCTTCGCCTGAAGAATGGAGATGATTTCGTGGGCCGACTTCCCGCCGTAGAGAGGCTCGACCAGAGGCTGCTGGATCGTGACTGTTCCGTCGAAAGCCCGGGAATCGGACCACGTCTCGAGGTAATGGGCTTCCGGAATATGCCAGTGGCTCCATTTCGAGGTCTCGTCGAAATGGCTACCGAGTCGAACAACCATCCGCGCTTTCCGAATGGCCTGCTCAAAATTGAGGGACGCCGGAGCGGTGTAAACCGGGTTACTGCCAAGAATGACCAGCACCTCAACACGCCCGCCGTTGAGATCAGTCGCAAGTTCCTCGATGGAATGCGTATTGTCCGGCTCGACACCTTCCATGAGGCGAACAGTGCTCCCGACGTTTCCGAGTGCTGCATTGATCGCGTACGCCGCCAGGTGAACGCTCTCGGGCTGGAACTCTCCCGGAATTACGACACAGCGGCCTTTGGCACCTTGAAGATCCTGGGCGACGGCATTCAACCACTCCGGTGCGCTACCCGATGCATCGGCCGACGCTACGCCGCACGCCTTTGCGAGCTGATACGCCACAGCAGGAAGTTTGCTGCTCTCGAGCGCAAAACGGTGGTCTGCAAGAGACCCGCTCGGGGTCGGGATCGACTCGATCGCGTAGAACCGGCAGGGATCCTTTCCAGTGTCGATCGCACGCCGCCGCGCCGAAAACTGTCGAGCGTAAGGCAGGGCCGCAGGACCCTCGACCATGAAGTCGCTTTCGAGGCTGACGATCACATCGGCCCTCGACAGATCGTAAGAAACGAACGCGTTCTTCCCCGCGATCTTCCGGGCGGCACTCGCCTTAGCCGAGTTGACGCACGGTTCGTGTATATACCACTTCGCCGTAGGCCATTGACCGAGAAGCGAATTGATCTGTGAGATCAGAGTAGGCGAAGTGCTCATGCCGCTGAGAATCGCAAGGCCTTCGCCTTTGCGGATGCCCAAGCTCTGCGCCTCTGTGCTAAAGGCGCCGGTGAAATCACTCCATGTACTGAGGCGGCCCTGGCGCAGGACCGTCTCGGAGCGGTCAGGGTCGTAAAGGTTCAGAACCGAAGCCTGCTCGAAGATGGTTGTGGAACCCAGGCTGGCCGGATGATCAGGATTACCCTCGACCTTCGTCGGCCTGTTCATGTGACTTTCAACGAGAAGGCCGCGCGCGTAACCGTGAGCCGGCATGGCTGTCGCGTAAAACAACGGAATGCCGGGGATGATATTTTCGGGCTGCCGAACATAAGGAACAATCAGTTCCTTGGGTTGCTTCGTACAAGCTGCTGCGCCCGCCATAGCGAGCGACGCTGCCATCACTTTCAGGAGCGCTCGGCGATCCACGCCCTTCGGGACTTCGCCCGACAATCCGGGGAATTCCTGTTCGATGTACTCGCGAAGCTCGTCGCTTTCGGCAGCCTCGTCGAGGGTGCGCCAGAAGGCAGGCCCCCGTCCGGCAGCCAGTTTCTCGCGTAGAGCCTGGATATCGATTGCCTTCTTGCGCTTCTCTGTTTCTTCTGCGATAGCGCCGAGCGTCACCAACCCCGAAGATTTTCCATGCACATGCGGGTGATGGTGATCGTGATGAGGGTGGGGATGATCGTGATCGTGGGGTTCGTGCTGTGAATGTCTCATCTGTGGCAAGTTACGCAATCAGTCAGCGACTGGACGTGGTATTCCTTCACTAGCTTTGGTCCCAACTCCGCCTGGTTGGCGGGGTACTTGTAATTGATGTTGAAAACTTCCGACTTCGGCCGGATGAACTTGGCCGGGTCGCGATGACAACTCAAACACCAGTTCATGTTTAAGGTGTTGACTTTCCACATCATGGGCATTTCGTTGACCTGCCCGTGGCAGGACGAACACCCGATTCCCTTATTCACGTGGATGCTGTGGTTGAAGTACACGAAATCAGGCAGATCGTGTACGCGCACCCATTCGATCGATTTGCCGCTCTGCCAGCTATCGCGAATCGGTTTCGTCACCGACGCGGTGGTCCAAATCTGCGAGTGGCACGTCATACATGTCTCGGTCGGCGGTATGCCGGCGAAGCCCGAAGTTTCGACTGACGTGTGGCAGTAGCGGCAGTCGATTCCGTCATCTTTCACATGGTGTTTGTGGCTAAATTCGATTGGCTGCACCGGCGGCATAGCTACCGACGTCGACCAGGGTCCCCGGTCTGCGATGTAGGCCACGGCGATCGTCGACGCAACGAGCGAGATGACCGACACAATCGCTACCTTTGCGATCGTGTTTGAACTTGGTCTAAAGAGTTGTGGCATAACCTTATCTGGTCATTGGGAAAAAAGACGTTGGATGCAAAACCAAAGTCGATTATAACCATACGTTTTTCTTTTCAAACAGGAAAACTTCTTGTGCTTATAGAATGTAGGGCTTCTACTTAGCCGAATTTACGTATTCCTGACCCAAACCAGGCGTCATAGACGCGTACACTTTAATAACTAATGCGATCGGTCGCCTCAGCCTACCTAGCGGCACAGCGATACGCAATCTGCATTTGTACGCTGTCGACCCTGGCGTTCGGGCAGTGGATCCCCGTGGAGTCGAGCGAAACGGACGCCAGCCTCCGCGGAGTTCATAATGCCGGGAGTGGCATCATTTGGGCGAGCGGAACCGGTGGCACCGTCCTTCGCAGTGAAGATGATGGGTTCGTCTGGCAGAAATGCCGAATGCCTGACGAGACCCGAAACCTGGATTTCCGAGGCATTTGGGCGTGGGACGCCAATCACGCAATTGTGATGTCCAGCGGACCCGGGGATTCGTCTCGCCTCTATGAAACCGTTGATGGAGGCGCGACTTGGCGGCTTCTCTTTAGAAATCCGGACCTTACGGGATTTTGGGATGGCATTGCTTTCAGCGGCAAAGAAGGAATGTTGGTAGGCGATCCAGTGAATGGCCGCTTCGCCGTGTTCCACACCAAAGACCTCGGCCAACATTGGACCCGCGATGACAATCCAGCGTTGAACGCTGATCCTAAGCGCGAGGGAATCTTTGCCGCAAGTAATTCCTCGCTGCCTGTGCGCCAGCCTGGCGCAAATTTTGTATTCGCGACAGGAGGGCTCAGCGGATCGCGTTTGTTTCTTCTAAATCACTTCATGTTCATCTCGGGATCAAATAAGTACGAGACTCAGACGTGGTCCTCCAGCGTTCTGACGTTGGCGGTAGGCGCCGAATCGTCCGGCGCGTTCTCAACAGACTTCCGTACGCTCGAAATCGGAGTTGCGGTAGGGGGCGATTACAAGCGACCAACTACCACAGACGGAACCGCGGCCTTCACCTCTGATGGAGGCGTTCATTGGAGGAAATCAACAAAGCCCCCTTCGGGCTTCCGTTCGGCCGTTCAGTGGGCGGCGGACTTTCAATGCTGGATCGCAGTAGGGACGAACGGAAGCGATGTATCGTTCGACGACGGTAACACCTGGCAGCAATTCGACCGAGGAAACTGGAACGCGTTGAGCGTGCCTTGGGTTGTTGGACCTAAAGGGCAGATCGCGAGACTCGACGAGCAGGCGCTCAAAGGGCTGGCGGCCAGTAGATGAATCGATTTCTTGGACTCCTGTTTATTGGCTTGCTGGCGAGTAATTCCGGTCGGGCAGAGCTAAAAGTGGTTCCAGCCTGGACGCACCACACAAATGCAGTCGCGCCCAACGGGCGGGCGGCAAAAATCGCGGCATTTGAGGCCACGCCGGTTCTCGCGGGCTCACTTCTTTACGTCATCACGCCCTTCAATCAGGTGCTTGCTCTCGATCCTGGAACCGGCGAACAGCACTGGCGATTCGACCCGGAGATCGCAAAGGATCGCGACTATTCCGAAGCGTCGGCGCGGGGGGTGGTCGTTTCAAACGGCATGCTGGTCTTTGGAACGCTAGACGCGCGTCTGATTGCCTTAAAGGCCAGCGATGGCAAACGTCTTTGGGTTATTCAGGTTGCGCCGGGTAACAAGGACGGGAACTATCAAATCACATCTCCCCCTGTCATTGTGGGAGGGACGGTGATTGTCGGCTCAGCCATTGGCGATAACGGCCGTGCCGAGATGGAGCGTGGCGTCGTCCGAGCATTCGACCTTCGAACAGGCAATCCCAAGTGGACGTGGGATCCGACACCGGCAGGCCGAACCGGGGCGGCGAATGCGTGGTCTCTTTTGACGGTCGACGCCACCCGCGACACCGTGTTCATTCCGACCGGAAGTGCTTCACCCGATTTCTACGGGGGTCTGAGACCTGGCGACGATCACTACGCCAACTCAGTCACGGCTTTGCGGGCTTCCTCCGGTGAGTTTCTGTGGTCCTTCCAGGTTGTTCACCACGACTTGTGGGACTACGATGTAGCCTCTGCACCGGTACTCGTCACTTTTAAGGGCAAACCGGCGATTGCTGTTCTCACCAAGATGGGGCATTACTTCCTGCTTGATCGAACGACGGGGAAGCCGTTGCTACCGATCGAGGAACGCCGTGTTCCCCGCTCGGACGTACCGGGCGAGGCCGCGTCAACCACGCAACCGTTTCCGGCAAGCGGCGTTTTCACCGAGCAAAAGTTCGTTCCGCGCCCGGGCTGGTGCGCAGAGCGAATGGCCAAGGTACGGTACGAGGGGATCTTCACGCCCCCGAGCCTGGGCGGAACTCTGGTCTTTCCAGGGAATGTCGGCGGAGCGAACTGGGGCGGCGGAAGTTATGATTCCGAGCGCGGCCTCATCTTCACTGCGGCGAATCGACTAGCGACGGAAGTTCGGCTGATTTCTCGCGAGACATTCGACCGATCCGGCCATGGGGACACGGGCGAACGACTCGGCTTGGAATATGGTCCACAAAAGGGCGCACCTTTCGGAATGTCCCGCCGGACCTTCCTCGACCCGGATGGACGCCCCTGTAATCAGGAGCCATGGGGCGCTCTGGTCGCAATCGAGGTCGAGACGGGCAAGGTTCGCTGGGAGTCTCCGATGACCGTCAGCCTGGGCGGCCCGTTATCTGTGAATGGCGCGGTCTTCTTTGGCGGCACGCTCTTTGAAAGCAAGTTCCGTGCCTTTTCCGCTGATACCGGCAAAAAACTGTTTGAGACCGATTTACCGTTTGCAGCGAACTCGACGCCGGGCACGTACGAGTGGCACGGGAAGCGTTACGTCGTGATTTCCGCCGGCGGGCACGGCAAGGTCGATGGAAGCAAACTCGGTGATCTGGTTATGGCATTCACCATCGAGTAGCCCGCCCAATCCGTAGTGTCCGGAACTTGGTACGCACTGCCTCACGCTTCCGCCTCGATTGTAGTACGCTTCCACTAGCAGCTTCAGGAGGTAATTCCATGGTGAATTCCTATTCGCCCAGCTTTGGGCGATTTTCGAGGGGCGCGTACTTAACCCTCTTTCTTCTTGTTTCTTTTTCTTGTTCCGTTTGGGGCCAGGGTTTCGGAACCATAGTGGGCACGGTAACGGACCAATCTGGTGCCGTCGTCGCCGGAGCAAAGGTGACGGTCACCGACCCCGCAACCGGACAAAGCCGCGACGAGGCAACGAACGCACAAGGCTACTACGTTGTCCCTTCGTTGAAACCCGCGCCGTATGACGTTTCCGTTTCGGCATCGGGATTTGGAGTGGCGACTCAAAAAGGCGTAACGCTCCTGGCAGACCAGACAGCGACAGTGAATATCGCTCTGGCGCTGGGCAAGACGGCGGAAACAGTGCTCGTCACGGGCGAGCCGCCGCAGGTCAACACGACAACGGCAACCATGAGCGAGGTGGTGGAGCAGCGCCGGGTGGTGGATCTGCCGCTGAACGGCCGGAATGCAGCCACATTATTGCTAGTCGTGGCGGGCGCGACGCCTGCGCCGGCAAGCGATGTCGACCAGGGGAATACGAAGACATTCCCGGGCGCCGTCACGGTTTCCACAAACGGTTCACGCCAAAATCAGGTCAGCTATCGGCTGGATGGCGCGAACAACAACGATCTCTACACCAACACCAATCAGCCCTTTCCCTTCCCTGATGCGCTGCAAGAGTTCAGCGTTCAGACGAGCAATTATGGAGCCCGGTACGGCGGCAATGCCGGGGGCGTAGTAAACGTTGTGACCAAGTCGGGCACGAACAGCCTTCACGGCGATGTGTTTGAATTCAATCGCAACGCCGTGTTCAATGCGCGTAACTTCTTCGCTCCAACACGGGATCAGCTGAAACGGAATCAGTTCGGCGGGACCATCGGTGGCCCGGTGTATATTCCGAAGCTGTACAACGGCAAAGACAAAACATTCTTCTTTTTCGGGTATCAGGGGACTCGGATCCGGAACGTTGGGAACCCTCAGAGCGCAACATTGCCGACGGCCGCTGAGCGCACCGGCGACTTCTCCGCCCTGCTCAATGGCACCAATCCCGCGAATCCGTTCCGAAGGTCAATCCAGTTGCGGGATAAGAACGGCAACGTCTTGCCGGGTAACATCATTCCGTCAAGCCTCTTCGATCCCGCTGCCATTAACTTCTTCAAGTACGTCCCGGTTCCGACATCCACAAATGGGACAACGTTCTTCTCCCAACCAATTGGGCAGAATTTCAAAGAGTTCCTGACTCGCGGAGATCACTCATTTTCGGAACATGACCGGCTATCGCTTCGCTACTTTTACGATCAATTCGATAATCAGGGGTACATCGATCCGAAGAACGTTCTGAGTTATCAGAACTTCACGACCATCATTTCCCAGAACGCCTTAGTAGCCGAAACACACATTTTCGGAGCAGGTGCGGTCAATGAATTCCGCGCCAGCTTCTCGCGCGAGACTTCCGTTCGCGGTCCGGCCAATGGAAGCATCGGCCTGACTGACCTAGGGGTTAACATTTACCAGCCTTCCACTGGCAAGCTCATTGAGGGCATCAACGTCAACGGTTACTTCAACCCCGGGCAGACGGACCCTGCATCGTTTATCCGTAACCAGTACAACCTGAGCGACGACTTCAATCTGGTTCGTGGTCGCCACACTATTTCGTTCGGCGGATCGGCGAGCCGTGCCCAAGTTCTCTTACGCAATCAGTTCCGGACCTCGGGCCAGTACACGTTCACGGCTGACCTAACCGGAGACGGGCTTGCCAGTTTTATGCAGGGCTATATCCGGACCTTCACTCAGGGGTTCGGCGAATTCAAAGACAACCTGATCAACACCTATAGCTTGTACGTTCAGGATGACTTCCATGTATCGCGCAAGCTAACCGTTAACTTCGGCCTTCGTTATGATCCGTTCTTTCCGTGGATGGAGCAAAAGAATCGGATCGAGCAGTTTGCTCCTGAGAATTATTACAAAGGCGTGAAGTCTCAGGTGTATGTAAACGCACCGCCGGGTCTCTTGTTCCCTGGTGATCCTGGTGTTCCGCGCTGGGGCGCAACGGCCAGCTTGAATAACTTTTCGCCTCGACTCGGTTTTGCCTACGACTTGACGGGTGACGGAAAGACCAGCATTCGAGGCGGAGCCGGTTCTTTTTACGACGCCATTCAAAGCGGCATCGCGAATAACCGCACTGTGGACCTGACGCCCTTCAGCCCGCAGCTTTCATTAACAACGCCGGCGGGTACATTCAGCAACCCCTATATTGGGATCACGAATCCCTTCCCTGCGCAGTTTCCACCCCCGCGCAACGCGGCTTTTCCGGCTCCTGTCCTGGTCGTGACTTATGATCCTGCGAACGGCGGGAAACAACTTACGCCGACCGTTTACAACTGGAACGTTTCACTCGAGCGGCAGTTAAGCTCAACCTGGCTGCTTCGCTTAGCGTACGTGGGCTCCCGCTCGACTCACCTGCAGGAATCCGTTGAGCTGAATCCGGCGGTGTACGGACCTGGAGCCACGGCCGGGAATACGGACGCGCGCCGCGCGTTCCGGAACTATGGCAGCATTTCACAGGCGAGCCAGGACATCAATTCGATCTATCACTCTGCTCAGGTCACGGTCCAGAAGCGTCTCTCGCACGGCGTCTCGCTTTTGGCAAACTACACGTGGGCCAAGTCACTCGACACCTTGCCTGCGGGAATGGCGATCAGCACCATCGACCAGTCGAGCTACTCTGCAATTCCGTGGAGCTTCCCGGGCAGGCATCAGAACGATTACGGACCTTCCGAGTTCGATCGAACGCACCGGTTTATCCTTTCTTACGTTTGGGACCTCCCCAAATTGACAGGACACTCGGCTTGGCTCCGCTACACGGTCGGCGGATGGCAGTGGACCGGGATCTTCACGGCACAGAATGGAGCACCGTTCACGGTACGTGCCGGAACCGACCGTTCCCTCACCGGCTTGGGTTCGGATCGTGCCAGTTTCGTCGGGAACGTTGATCCATACGGTGGCAATGCCTGTGGCAACACAGCGCCGTGCGTGAATTTCCTGAACCCGGCGGCTTTCACCGTAGCTCCTTTGGGGCAATTCGGGAATGTCGGGAAAGGTAGCCTTCGTGGACCCAACTACATCAACGTGGACTCTGGCTTGTTCAAAGACATCCCGGTGAAGTCGGAAGCAGTACGTTTTCAGTTTCGTGCCGAGTTCTTTAACGTGTTCAACCGGGTAAATTATGACCTGCCGGCCGGCGACTCGAGAACGCCGGCTTATAACGGCGCGAATTTCGGTTCCCTGAATCGGGCTCTAGAACGGGAAAGAATCGGACAACTGGCTCTCAAGCTGTTGTTCTAATCCGAACGCGCGTGACGCCGTGCCCTTATGCTGAGGGGATGCGATGGTTGCTTTTATGCATCCTGCCTCCCCTCTACGCTCAAGATTTCGCGGTAAAGCCGCAAAGGATCCGTCAGGGTGAAACTCTTCGATTGACGGCGAGCCCAGCCGCAGCAGCAGCGCGGGTAGGCAAGCGTAGCGTTCCTCTTTATAGCGACGGCGCAGTGAAATCGGGCCTCATGCCCATCGATGTGAATGCGAGGCCCGGAGAGTACACGATCGATTTTCTCAATGATCAAGATGCCGTCATCGAGAGGAGCAACTTTGTCGTTGTCGATGCCCGCTACCCCAAGCAGTACGTTGTTCTTCCCAAAGCCGTTGCGGAGTTAAAATCCTCTCTGGAAGAGCGGGAAAGCGTCAAGGCATTCCGTGTCGAAGAGACTCCGGAACGTTTTTGGCGGGAGCCTCTCGAGAGGCCCATTCCCGGGTGTATGACGTCACTGTTTGGAGTCGGACGCTACATCAATGGGAAGCGCACGGGCGAATACCATGCCGGAATCGATCAGCGCGGAGCAGCGGGCACACCGATTCATCCGGTAGCCGATGGCATCGTCAGACTTGCAGCTCAATATGAACTCAGAGGCGGAACCGTTGCGGTAGACCACGGGCAAGGGCTGACCTCAATCTATCTCCATATGTCGAAGGTCCTGGCAAAACCCGGCGATCGGGTGACAACAGCGGATGCTTTGGGTCTCGTCGGCTCCACCGGGCGCTCAACAGCGCCTCACCTTCATTGGACGCTGTATGTTCACGGCGAACCGGTGAATCCGAACCAGTGGATCCGCAACGTTCCCTGCGCCCTTCCTCCAACGGCAAAATCGGCGCGGCACGCAACGCCAGCCAAGAGACCAGTGAGTTGATATCTATTTGTTGACTACGTCCGGCGGAGGAGGAAGGTTGCGATTCTTCAGCCATTCGATGCTCACGTTTTGACTCTTCTTGGGATTTTTGATGTCTCGTAAGTCCGGCATAAAAATCTGAAGGCCTGCTTGCGGGGTCATCCGCGTATAGCCATTCACAAGCTGCTCCTGGTAGTTCGCCAGATCGAGGTCAAACCAGGAGTCCTTCGAGATATCGATCATGATCAAATCCACGTTGTGCATTGTCAATTTCCCGAAATCGATGCTTCCACCGCTCAACCGGAGAAAGTTGCGCCACTCCTCGGTACGCTCCACGTCTTCTTTTGCGTCGCCATAGATCTCCTCGAGATCAGGATTTACGACGTGCACACGAGTCAAATGTCCGCTGATGTGAGGCGGCGGTAGCAGGTCATGCGTGTCAAAACGTATGTCGTTCTCGGTAACTTCGAGACCGGGCACGTTCTTCACCTTGAAGAGGTCGGAAAGAGTGACATGGAAAGCACCGAGCATCCCTTTCAGCGGAACCTTGAGCACGCTCAGCTTATTCACATGAATCTGGATACCGTTCTCTCCGAAAGTCGACAGCGTTCCCGTCATCTCTATCGGCAGAGGAACGAGCTTGTGAACGGTTCCCTTCAACTTCACCTGGTCTCCGTCTCCGGAAAGCTGGATGTTTTTCAAGGGCGCATCATCGAGGCCGGAGTTCAGGTAATTGCCAATGTCGCCGATATTCGCGCGGATCACTCCCGTTTTGATGTAAAGCGAAAACGAGTCCGGATCGTCGAACGTGGGATTCACGTTTTTATGAGACCGCGCCATCTGACCGCGCAACCAACGGACGTAGATTCGAAAGTCCGGTCCTTTCCGCAGCATCAGGTTGTGCGCGTAGACGTTTGTCGGACTCAGGTCAGACGTTCTTGCTCGGGCTTCCGTCTGGGCGGCCTTGGGCTGCCCAGACGCTACGGACGCGGAAGATTTGGACGCTCCGGACGAAGACCGGACTTTCCAGAGAGCCCAACCCGCGAGTAATAAGCCCAATACCACAACTATCGCGGCAAATTGACGAGTGCGCATGACGCGTATGGAAAAAACCACTGCCGCGAATACGACCCGAACCACGCGTTCAAGGTTTCCTTCCACCCGAAGCCAACGTGAAGTGAGGCTCCGTACGGATCTGACCCGAAGGTGAGATGCTCTATGCAATAACTTTTCGACGAGAGGAGCAGGTGTGAGTCATAAGAGAGTAGCGCTCGTGACGGGCGCTGGAAGTGGCATCGGCCGCGCCGTCAGTGTCGCATTGGTTAAAGGAGGCTACACGGTTGTTCTCACCGGGAGGCGGAAGGCGGAGCTCGAACGGACGGCACAAACGGCAGAAGGGTTGGGGGAACGCGCTACGGTCGCACCCGCGGATGTGAGTAAGCCCGAAGTCGTGAGGGAGTTGTTCGGCGGCGTGGTCGAGAAGCATGGCCGGCTCGGCGTTCTATTCAACAACGCGGGGATTACCTCTCCGCCGATACCGTTCGAAGATCTCTCATACGAGCAGTGGAACGCAGTCGTCGACATCAATCTGACCGGAGCGTTCCTCTGCGCCCAGGCGGCTTTCCGGATCATGAAAGCGCAAACGCCGCAAGGAGGGCGCATCATCAACAACGGATCAATCTCGGCACACGCACCCCGGCCGAACTCGGCCCCTTACACGGCGACAAAGCACGGAATCTCCGGATTGACGAAAGCCATCTCGCTCGACGGCCGGAAATACAACATCGCATGCAGCCAGATCGACATCGGCAACGCTGCCACGGATATGACAGAACGTATGGCCGAGGGAGTTCCGCAGGCGAATGGGACTAAGATGCCCGAACCGCGAATGAACGTGGAACACGTTGCCGAAGCGGTGTTGTATATGGCGAATCTACCGCTCGACGCAAACGTGCAGTTCATGACTTTGATGGCTACAACCATGCCCTTTATTGGTCGAGGCTGACCGGCATTCGGCGTGTTGTTATACGCTACACGAAAGCTGTCCATTTCCAACTCGAGGTTTTCGTTCGTGAGAAGCCGCTTCACTCTGCCGCTTTTAGTAGTCGCGACGTTACATGCCCAGCAGGCGGTGCCGGAAATTCCCTATGAGTCCGTTCCAGACGCGCTGAACCTGCCACCGGATCTGTACTTCGGCGAAGTTGCAGGAATTGCCGTGAATTCCACGCGCCATGTTTTCGTCTTCTCGCGCGGGAGCACTACTGGACCGGCTTATGGTGCTGCCGCGGCACAACTCCTGGAGTTTGGGCGCGATGGCAAATTTCTTCGGGAGGTCGGCAAGAATCTCTACGCGTGGTCTTACGCTCACGCCGTTCGCGTCGACAAAGACGATAATATCTGGGCCATCGACAAGGGGTCGGACATGATCATCAAGTTCAACCCGCAAGGCCGCGTCACCATGATATTCGGGCGCAAGAAGGAGGCCTCCGACGATAACGACGGGCCCTGGACGCATGTGAAGCCACCTCGTCCCGCAGTGAACGGACAGTTTCGTCAACCCACTGACGTCACGTGGGATCGTGAAGGCAACATCTTCATCAGCGACGGTTACGTAAACTCGCGGGTCGCGAAATACGACAAGAATGGGGATTGGGTGAACCAGTGGGGCCAGCCTGGCACGGGGCCGGGTGAATTCAACACGCCGCACAGCATCGCATCGGACGCACAGGGCAACATCTATGTCGCCGATCGGGGCAATCGTCGCATTCAGGTGTTCGATCATGACGGGACGTTCGTCCGAGAGATGAAGATCGACATCCCGGCGCCGGCCGACGCACAGCCCTGGATGGGTCCGAAGCCTGGCGCTGATGCCGCCGGCACTATGCAGCCCGGTTCTCCCTGGGCACTCTGCATCACACCCGGGCCCACGCAGTATCTATACAGCTCGGACGCATTTCCGGGCCGGATCTACAAAATGACGCTCGATGGCAAGGTGGTGGGCATGTTGGGAAAAACAGGCCATCAGCCCAAGCAGTTCGGCTGGATCCACGAAATGGCTTGCCCTTCGGAAAATGAATTGTATGTTGCTGAGCTTTTAAACTGGCGCGTGCAAAAGCTGTTGCTTCATCCAGAGAAGAAGTAGGCTAACGTCGTCGCGTTGCTGCAGAACAGCGCGGGCTCTTTCGACGGCTGGTGTTTAATAAGCACAGACTCGTTTACCTATGCGGTTTCACGAGCGCGTTCACCGATAAAACCAAACGATGGCCTTCTCTCCCCACGAGTCTTCTCCTGCGCCAGACGTGACGGCGCTGCACGACGTTCTCTTCACCGAGTTAGGCGCGGACTGGACACCGAACACAACACAGGAAGCTGAGTGTCTGGAGCAATACAAGGAACTCAGAGAAGCGGCCCGAACAACTCGCCAGTATTGGACCGACTTGTACCGCAAACGCGCTGATCGGCCCAGCCGTGACGCGGCGCACGAGGCCCTGGCGATCGCGGAACAGCGCTGCCTGGCGCCTCTGTACTCAATCTTCCACGGCCAGAATCGGTCGGCACTCTGCCTTTCGGGAGGCGGCATCCGCAGCGCGACTTTCGCTCTCGGCGTCCTCCATGCCATGGCGAAGTATTCCTACAAAGGAGAACCAGGATCGGAGCCCGGGAGATTGCTTGCGGACTTCGATTACCTTTCCACGGTTTCCGGCGGCGGCTATATCGGTTCCTGGCTGAGTTCATGGATCGCACGGGAAGGAAGCTCCGAGCCGGTCATACGGCAGCTGGCGAGCACGCCTACTGACAAACTGGATCCCGAGCCCAACCCGCTGCGCTATTTGCGGGAGTACAGCAATTACCTCAATCCACGCCTGGGTGTCTTTTCCGCCGACACGTGGACGCTGCTGGCGACGGCTCTTCAAAATATTCTGTTGAACTGGCTCGTTTTGATCCCGTTTTTCGCAGCTGCGCTTTTGTTACCAGAACTGTTCCGCCGCCTGCTGCTGATCGATCCAACCGTGATGTCGAGGTATACGGGTTTTCTTCTTGGCCTCGGGTTCTCGGCCGGCGTTATCGGGACCTCGTTCATCACTTATAACCTGCCCAGTTTTGGTGATGGAAAGAATGGGGAGCGCAGATTCTTGACTTACTGCCTTTTGCCTTTGACGATTTCGGCGATTAGCTTGACTCTATGGTGGGCCTGGCAACCGCAAACCGATATCTCTCAAATGTCCGGTAAGTATTTCGCCTTGTTCGGTGCAAGTATGCACAGCATGGGCGTGATCGGAGGGGTCATTCTTTCGCTCGGCTTTCGGTCGACCAACTTTCGGACAGGTCATTTCAGACCCGCTCGGCTGACGACGGCCTTCGTCGCGGCGATCGTTACCGGGGCTCTTGGTGCCTGGCTCTTCTCGTCATTGGCCGCAAGCCTTCATCCCGCTCTGAACGGGGATGCCATTTACGCAGTTCTTGGGATTCCCATCGTGTTCCTCATTCTTGCTTGCGTCGGCGTCTTGTCCGTAGGCGTCAGCAGCAAGATCACGGGTGACGATGACAGGGAATGGTGGGCGCGCGCCGGGGGCTGGGTGGTTGCGGTCGCGCTGACGTGGCTGGTTTTCAGTTCCCTGGTCCTGCTGGTCCCAAATGCCGTTGCGAGTTTGGATCGCCGCTGGTCGTTAACCTTCTCAAGCGCGAGCGCCGTGCTCGGCTGGATTGTTTCTCGCGCGGGGGCAAGTGAGAGGACCGGATCCGATTCGCGCGGTGACAGGTCGGCGAAGAAGAAAAACCCGTTGAACGAAACAGTAGATCGACTGATTTTGCCCGCAGGCGCCATTCTGTTCCTGATTGCTCTGGCATGCTCGCTTGTTTTCCTGAATGCATGGATTGAAGACGTTTTCGGCATCAGGGGCCCTCTCTTGATGCTGTTCGAAGTTGGATTGGCAGTTCTGATGTCCTATGGCGTGAACGTAAACAAGTTTTCTCTCCACGCCATGTATCGCATGCGGCTGGTAAGAGCATACCTGGGTGCGTCCCATACCGATCGGAAGTCGAATCCGTTTACGGGATTCGATATCAGAGACAACCTTCGGATGAGTGAGTTGAGCGCAAAGAAACCGCTTCACGTTCTGAACGTTTGCTTGAATCTGGTGCGCGGCACGAAACTCGCCTGGCAGCAGCGCAAAGCAGAGCCATTCACGATTACCCGTTTCCATTCCGGCAGCTTTCGCCTCGGTTATCAGCCGTCGGCGACCTACGGCAGCGGAAATACCCGCGACGGAATCAGCTTAGGAACGGCGATGACGATTTCCGGAGCCGCGGCGAGCCCCAGCCAGGGTTATCACTCGTCCCCGCTCACGGCTCTGATCATGACGCTCTTCAACGCGCGCCTGGGATGGTGGCTTGCTAATCCCGGCGAGCCCGGCCGGGGATTCTGGGACAAAAGCGGCCCGGCATTCGGCATCCGCCCCATTCTTGACGAGGCTTTGGGGAACACAACCGATGCAAACCGGTATGTTTACCTTTCCGACGGCGGCCACTTCGAAAACCTCGGCCTGTTCGAAATGGTGTTGCGACGCTGCCGTTTTATCGTCGTCGTGGATGCCGGTGCGGATCCGAATTACACAAAGGAGGATCTGGGCAACGCCGTGCGGAAAATTCGAATTGACCTTGGCGTCCCCATCGAATTCCCGGAGTTTCCCGACGGGATACCGACAGATCCCTCGTTGGGCGCAAGAGCCCGGCACTGCGCACTGGGCGAGATTCTTTATGACTGTGTCGATCCCGGCGCGGAAAACGGCCGATTGCTGTACCTCAAGCCCGTTCTGACTGGAGATGAACCGGCGGATGTGCTGAATTACAATGCGGCCAATCCGGCTTTCCCGCAACAATCCACAACCGATCAGTGGTTCGATGAGTCTCAGTTCGAGAGCTATCGCCGGCTGGGAGCTCACACGATCGAAGCCATCTTAGGTCCGGAAATACGCAGCTTCGGAATAGCGGAGCTGTTTGAACAGGCTCGCGCCTACCTCGGTCTGGGTTCTCTCGAAGACATCTCGGCGGGAGCGTCGAAGCTCACGTTGTGGAGCGCGTATCTTGGCTTACCGCCCGGGTCCACCAGAAAACTGATGGACCCAACGGAATCCTCCTCCTGGTAAGGAGAAGCGCGGAGCGTGGCAGTTACGCGAGCCGCGCTTCCAGAACGCAAACCGGAGATCCGGTCTCGACGATCCGCGCGAGGCGCAAGCCTGCCGATGCAAACAGATCGCTGAACTCAGAAGCCGTGCGCTCTTTTCCACCAACTGTCATCGCGAGCATCTCAATATCCAGCAACTTTGCCGGGCTTGGCGTTGGGCCCGGGTCCAGGACCTGCTCGCAGACGAGAACGCGTCCATGAGGCGGAAGTTGCTCACGGATGAGGCCTAGGATCTTGCGGCAATGCTCATCGCTCCAATCGTGAAGGATGAACTTCATGATGTAGGCGTCACATGCGGAGGGTACGCGTTCAAAGAAACTGCCCGCCTCGAATTCGACCCGTGCGTTACAACCAGTAAAGTGCGCGCTTCCTACGCCACCGAAAACGACCTCGGGCAGGTCGTAAACCACCCCGCGCATATTGGGAGTGCTCTTCAGTATCGAAGCCAGAAGATAGCCATGACCTCCGCCGATATCGGCTAATCGATCAATACCGCTGAAATCGTACGCCGCGACAATCGGATCAACCACGACGCTCGAAAAGGCCGTCATGGACTTGTTGAACACTTCGGCCTCTTCAGGGCTGTCTTTGAAGAGTTCGAATACATTCTTACCGAAGGCTTGGGTGATGCCATCCTGCCCTGTACGCAGAGTATCGGTGAAGTGTTCCATCGCGCGAGTGCTCCAACGCTCACCCATCTGGATGGCGGAATACCGGAGCGAATTCGGGCTGTCCGTTATCAAGAGTTCACCGACTGGTTTGAGGGCGAACCTCTTGCCCGGAAACTCTTGGAACACGTTGAAGCTTGCCAGACACCGCATGACGCGGTACAGAGATGGTGCGTGCGAGCCGGTGTTCTCGGCAAGACGCTCCACCGACACTGGGCCGCCTTTCATGTGGTCGGCACACCCAATCACGCAACTGCGGACACGCAGTAAGTGATGTGTTTGCCGAACAGCATCTGCATCAGCGCAATCGGAGGCGGCACGCGCTCCGCATCGGTTCTCAAAACCGGCTCATTTAGAGTTTCGAGCATTATTTTTTCGTCCTCACTGATAAACGCGGAGGAAGGAGGATGAAAAACAGCTCAGAATCTTGGGACTGTCCGCAGCGGCTTTCGGAAACCTGGGGAACGAAGTGCCCGGCCGGCACCAGAATCAAAAGTCTCTGGTGCGGAACATCTGGCTGTTTGCTGCCGTTCGAAGGACGAGATCGGCACAGGACGACAACTCCTCGGTGGCCGATTGCAGCGTTCGGATGATCGTTTCGTGGTTCCGCTGGTTGATTTCTGCCGTTGTTCCGGAGACGCTGAGGGCCGCGATCACTCTGCCTCTGGCATCTCGAATCGGAGCCGCGACGCAACGGAAGCCTGGCTTGTATTCTTCGTTGTCGTACGCAAATCCGCAGGTCTGCACACGTCGCAGTTCTGCCCGGAATCTGGCAGGCTCGGTGATCGTGCGGCTGGTATAAGGCACAAATCGGTAATAAGGCAGGAGTTCGCCCACAAATAGCGGCTCGAAAGCCACAATCGCTTTTCCGAGAGCAGTACAGTGGATCGGCATCCTCACATCACCGCGCGTGCCCAGCTGCGCTACGCGTCCGGAAGTGAGCACCAGCGAGATCTGCTCGTACATTCTCCGTACGCCGACCCGGGCTGTCCCGCCCGTTTTTCGCGCAAGTTCTTCGAGGAAGATCTGTGTTCCATCTGTGCTGCCAGCAGGCCGCGAACGCCGCGCCAGTTCAGCCACTTTGGAACCGAGCCGGTATCGGTGGCTCTCGCCTTCGCGCTCCACCATCTGCCGGGTTTCGAGCACGGTCAGCAGACGATGCACGGTGCTCTTACTCAAATGTGCACGCTTACAAAGATCCGCCGTGCCCATCGGATATTCCGACTCTGCGAGTGCGTCGAGGAGATCAAAAGTCCGGTCGAGCACCCGTATCCGATATTTGTCAGTCTTGTTTTCTGCTGTTATCGGCATGTTTTTAAACCTGAAAATCCTATCAATTTGCTACCAAAGAAGCTTTAATCCGAACTGCAATTGCCGGCCCACGGTCTGAGAGCTGGTCAATTGCCCAAAAGCCGCATTTCCAACGGTAAGAGCAGCACTCCTCGCGCTGGGAAGTGAAAAGGTGGGCGTGTTCGTCAGGTTGAAGGCTTCGGCCCTGAATTGAAGTTGCGCCCTTTCCGTAAGGGGGAAGTTTTTGAACAGCGAAAAGTCCAGGTTCTTAGAACCGGGACCGCGCAGCACCATCCGGCTCGCATTACCGAACGTTGTGATCGGGGCTCCGCGGACGTTGGGCACGGTACCGGGGACGGAGAACGCTGCGGGATTGAAATACTGATCGAATCCCGGATTCGCAACGAGCGAGGGTTGTCCAAGCACCACGTTCGGGCGGTTGATGGTAGCGAATACAGGAGGTAGTGACCCCGTCAACACATCGGTTGGCAGGCCGGATCGAATGGTTCCAATTCCGTTGATCTCCCATCCGCCAACTACTTGGTTCACCCAGCCGTGAGAGCTCGAAAATCGCTGCCCCTTGCCCACTGGAAGCTGATAGTTGGCGCTAACGACGAATTTCTGAGGAACGTCGAGCGGGGATAGGCCGCTTTCGAGCTGCAGATTGTAAGTATTCATGGCCCGGGTATTCCCCTGGTTGTTGTAAGTGCTCATTCCGGCGTTACCGGAATCGGTTGCGTGGGACACCGTGTAATTAGCGAGGACCTGCAGACCTCGAGTGAACCGGCGCTCCACTTTGAAATTGAATGCGTTATACCAGTTGCTGACGTCGGCCGTATCTAATCCTGCGGAGCTCTGCAGGAACGGGAATGGCCGGTCTGCCTGCGTGTTCCGCCCGGCAACTGCGTTCGCAAACGGCACCTGATTCAGGTCGATCCGCTGTACCCAATGAACGCCGCGCGCACCCGAATAGCTTGCCTCCACCAGCAGGTTGGGAACGAGCTCGTATTGCATAGAGAAGTTGAACTGCTGGAGCATCGGGAACTTCGAGAAGGTGATATCAGCCGCGTTAAAGCTCCCGCTGTTCGAGCTAAGAGGATTCGCTGCGGTGAAACCGCTGAACTGAGGATCGATGACCGAGTTCACCTGGACAGGAGTGGTGAACGTATAGAGAGGACGCAAGGTGGTTTGCGCGTTCGCCACCGGCATGTTGATATTCCTGAAGTTCAGGAGCGAAACAGCGAAGTCGGTTGTCTGGTCATTTTGCTCCCGCTGGCTGTAAAAGATTCCCCAACCGCCGCGCACGACGAGCTTGGGGGTGGCCTGGTAAGCAAAACCGAACCGGGGAGCGAAGTTCTTGTGATGACCCTCAACAATGGCACGCGAATAGCCGGGAGCGCCCGGAGTGATGATGATGCCGCGGCGTCCTGTACTGGAGTAAGCGTAGGGGTCGAACATCCCCCCGACGTCTCGCGCCTGCACGGGTTGGGTAAACAAGTCGTAACGGAAACCGAGGTTCAGGGTGAGGCGCTGGGTTACTTTCCAGTCGTCCTGTATATAGGGCCCAACATACAGGTCGCGCTGCATGGACCAATCCACCTGGCTTGTATTGCCGCTGATCACGCTCGTTGGAAACCCCAGGAGAAAATCGGCGTACGGCAAACCAGTTGCGCCGGAGATGCTTGGATTCGATGTGTAGGTCGACCCAAAGAAATAGTTCCCGCTATTTGGATAACCCTGCAAACGGTCGAAGCGAAAGCGTCGAACGTCAATGCCAGTTTTGACGGTGTGATTGCCGCGGATGAGGGTTACATTGTCCGTCCACTGGAACGCATTTTCGAAGGAGTAATTCGTGGTTGAAGCCGTAAAGGCCGTGAACTCGTTAGTTCCGAGGGTTTGGCCGGAGAACGTCCAATTCACATTGGGAAAGCCGATAATCGGGCCCGACTGAAATCCATTCTCCTTCGCGAATGCGATACCCGCATCCTGGTTCGAGGCGAAATTGGAGCTGTTTGCCCGGTTATAGCCCATTCGAAACTCGTTCAGGGTTGTGGGTGTGAAGACGTGGGTATCCGCGATCACGGCGTTGATGGTGTTGAACAACTGAGTCTGAGGGCTGAAGGTGAACGTTCCTGCATTGGGTGACTCCTGGCGTGAGACAGAGGTCCTAACAGTCAACGAGTTCTTTTCCGAGAAGTGGTGGTCGATTCGCGCGTCACCCTGGTTATGCTTGTTTTGCTGCTGGATCGGGGTGAAGTAGTTGCGCGAGACAGCGTTCGGACTCCCAAGGTTCGGCAACGGGATTAATGACTGGTATTTGACCGCCGTGGCATCGAATCGACTCGTCGGAATGATATTGCCTGCAAACGGGTCATCGATGATCGCGCCGTTCGGTCCGATCCGGCGGGTCGACGGATCGTAGATACGAGTGCTCGAACTCGAGAAATTGCCGTTCCGAAACGCTGAGGGCGGCAGGTCATTGATTGTCGATCCGGCTGCCTGGCGGATTTGGGTGCCCTCATAATCAACGAAGAAGAAAGTACGGTCACGCCCGTTGTAATAGGGAAGCCGCACTGGTCCGCCGATCGTCGCTCCAAACTGGTTTTGCCGGAAGGCCGCCTTCGGCCGTCCCGCGAAATTAGACACGAAGTTATTTGCATCCAGCTTGTCGTTACGAAGGAATTCCCAAGCGTGTCCGTGGAACTGGTTTGTCCCGGACTTGATGGTTGCGTTCATGACGTAACCAGCCGCGTGTCCGTATTCAGCCGACAAGGAACTGGTTTTCACCTTGAACTCTTCCACGGCATCCACGGAGGGGATGTAGGTGATCCCGGCGCGCCCGACCGAGCCGTTATAGTTTCGAAGGTTGTCGTCGGCTCCGTCGAGGAGGATGTCGTTTGCGGACATTCTACCGCCGCCCGCGACAATGGGCAGATTCGTCGTCAAACCTTGAAACTGGACAGTTCCACCCGACAATACGCCCAGAGCGAAAGGATTCCGCCCGTTTAGCGGCATGTCCAGAATCTGCTTGTCGGCAATGACCTGACCTACGGAGGAGGTCTCGGTTTCGAGCAGCGGCGCGCTTGCCTCCACCCTCATGGTCTGACTTACCGTTCCAGGTTGGAGCGTGAGGTTGTAATTGGCGGTTTGATCAACCTGCAACACGATGCCGGTCAGTTCCTGTTTCTGAAAACCCCGCATCTCGGCCGTCAACGTGTAGGTACCAACCGCGACCGACGCAGCATTGAAGTCACCGTGATCGTTCGTAGTCAGACTTCGTTTATCGCCAGTATTTTGATTGGTGATGGTAATGGCGCAATTCGGAACGACACCTCCCGAACTGTCGACTACTGTGCCGCGAATATTTCCCGTGGCAGCTTGACACCAGAGACTTTGCGCTGATACGAGGCTCAACAACAAAGACGCCACGCCGAGCGAAGACGGTCTGCTCATTTGGTTACCCCATGGTCCGCTCCCTGGCGGACTGCACCATTCCTGAACTACAAAAGATCTACTGCAAGCGTGCTGCTGCTGTCAATCATATTTGGTCCTACCAATTAAAGCATCCTCGAGTCGCCGTCCCACAGCATGGGACGTACGGAACTCAGCCGCTCGCAGCTAACAAGCCGCATAATGAGCGGGTTTTGCCCGGCGAGGACCTTATTGCCCTTCTCGATTGCCAGTCCGCCGATATACTGATGCTTCTTCGATTGGAGAAACGTGCATCACCATCGCATTCTCTGGCTTAGCGCTGCTCTTTGTGGCGCCTGCTACGCGCAGAATCTTGATTGCAATCTGCAGGGATATAAGGAAATTCCAGGAGTAAAAGTGCAATCGCAAGGCGGCTCCCTGGCTGTTACCTGGGGAGCCGAGCGCGGGCAGCAGCTACGAGCCACCTTCGCGATCGAGCAAGATCACCCCGTAATCCGGGAACTGGCCGCGAAAAAGGCCTCCGGCTGGACCGTTCTCGGCCAGAATCTCTCCCCCGAATACCAGGTCACGACGGGCAAGCGCCGGATGTCGGAACAGCAAATGGCCCCGCTTCGCAACTTAAAGGTGGAGCTAACTCCGGAGCTGCTGAAAAAAGAAAGGTGGAACGCGTTCTGGGATGCTCCCTTGAACGTGCCAGGCAACCCCGGTACTAGCGAGGATCTTCCGCGCACGGCCGACGAGATCAAGCGCGATTCGGCAAAATTCCACCGCAGCGCTTGTTCCGTTGCGTCTGACGGTGCGCGGGTGGAGATTACAGTGGCTGCCGTCGACTTGGGACTCTTCTCTGGAGATCTGCGATACACGGTCTATAACGGAAGCAACCTGCTGCGTCAGGAGGTCGTCGCGAAGACGGAGGCGGACCGGGTTGCGTATAAATACAACGGCGGGCTCAAAGGTTTCTCCGTAGGTCCGAAAACACGGATCGTGTGGAAGGATGTGGCACGCAATTGGCAGCAGTACTCTTTCGGAGGAGCCGTCAACCACGATGACGTTCCCCTGGTTGCCAGAAACCGCTTGGGGATTATCGAAACGGGCGGCGGCTCACTCGGCTTTCTTCCTCCGCCTCACAAGTTCTTCTTCGCACGTGAGATTGAAACGAACCTGGGGTTTGTCTACTACCGCAAAGAGAGTGAGAATTCATTTGCCGTTGGGATTCGCCAAGCCGAGCACGAACAGCCGTATCGACCTTACGGAATTTCAGACCAGGAGTGGACAAAAAGGGCGAACGAAGCAAGGCACGATATCAATAATTTCGCGCTCTACAACGCTCCGCCGGGCACGACTCAGCACATGCCGGTCTATTTCTACCTGAGCGCCGAGGATGGCCAAACGACCGATGCAAATATCCTGGCGTATACGCACGGGGACGTCTACAAGGAGATGCCGGGATACAAGGTTCTCGTCAGCCACTTCCATATGCATTTCAACGAGCAGCTAACCGACGCCGGCACGCTGGATCAGCAACCGTCTTGGTATTCGGTTTTTCGAGGATTAGGCATCAACGCCGTCATTCTTGCGGATTTCCATTCGGATTCCCACCCGAACGATCCCGGACCGCTGCGGTTCAAAGAGCAGCAAGTCTACTTTGAAGGCTGCAAACGATTTTCTGACAATGATTTTCTGCTCATCCCCGGCGAGGAACCCGATGCCAACCTCGGTGGGCACTACATGTTTGTATTCCCGCAACCTCTGTACTGGTCGCATGTCCGGAAGGACGGGCAGAAGTTCGTGGAGAACGACAGCCAGTTCGGAAAGGTCTATCACTCAGCATCGTCCGCCGATGAGTTGAACTTACTCAAAGAGGAAAACGGATACATGTGGCAGACTCACCCGCGGACCAAGGGCTCGGCCGGATATCCCGACGCCATTCGGACGTGGGACCACTTCAAGAGCGATCGTTTTGTCGGCGGGTCCTATCAATCACTCCCCGTGGATCAGTCTCAAAAGCGGCTATGCGAGGAACGCTGTTTCGGGTTGCTCGACGACATGAACAACTGGAATGGTCCGAAATACATGATCGCCGAAGGTGATACGTATATGAAGTATCCCGATGACGAGACCTATCCGGAACTGCTTGTCAATTACGTCAAACTCAACCGAGTGCCTAAGTTCACGGAAAGCTGGGATCCGCTTCTGAAAGCCGTTCGGGGCGGAGACTATTTTGTCTCAAGCGGAGAAGTACTCTTTCGGGACTGGGGCATCGAGGGAACCGGTGCGAAGCGCACCTACACCGCCGACCTGGAATGGACTTTCCCGTTGGAGTTCGTGGAACTGGTCTGGGGTGACGGTCAAAAAACCGACCGCCAGGTGATCTCCGCGACGAAACTCGCTCCGTTCGGCAACCAGAAGTTCAAAATCCCGTTCGATGCCACCGGCAAAAAGTGGATTCGCTTTGCGGCTTGGGACTCGGCCGGAAATGGCGCGTTTACGCAGCCTGTCATCGTGCAGTAATCTCGGCGCAATGGAGGAAAAGAAATGAAGCGCATCACTGGGCTCGCGTTGCTGGGCGGATTGTTCGCAGTCGCGCAGTCCTCGAAAGATGTATGGATCATGAGCGATCAGCAGGTGAACTCGACCTTCGCCTCGATCCGGGCGGCCGATCCCAAGAAGCCGTCTGTGGCGAAGCAAGTGGGCACGTTTTCCGGCCACTCGCTCTCGCTCATTCAACGGAATGCGAACGGAGTCGTAGAAGTCCATCTCCACAAACACGACATGTTGTTCGTTCGTCAAGGCACCGCGACTTTGATTACCGGAGGCGAAGTCGTGAACGGCAAAGATACCGGAGAGGGCGAAATCAGAGGCGATTCAATCCGGAATGGGACGAAGCACACGATCCACGCCGGAGACATCGTCCAGATTCCGGCCACAGTACCCCATCAGATCCTGTTGAACCAGGGCGAGACCGTTGGCTATGCTGCTGTAAAGGTCGACGCTCCCTAAGACCCGCACTTTTCGAGCGCGTCACTGGTTCGGCTGTTGACACTGCTCGCCCGAGGTTCGCGTCCGGTATAAGCATGCGAACGACAGGTTGATTAAAGACGGCGGATTCTGAATTTGACCGCAAGAACCGGAGTGCTCGCGACCGGAAACCACGCTACAGTCGGAATCGTACACAAGGAAAGAGCCAGATGGTGCGAACGAATACTACTGAAGCAAGGCCCTCCCCCGACGCTCTCGGGTGGCGCGAGGACTACTGGGAACTCTTATCGAAGCGCGATCGCAGCGCTGACGGAAAATTCTGTTACTCGGTAGAGACCACGGGCGTGTATTGCCGGCCATCGTGCCCGGCTCGCCTCGCTAAACGGGAAAACGTTCGCTTTCATCGAAGCTGTGCCGATGCGGAAAAGGCTGGTTTTCGTCCCTGTAAGCGGTGCAAGCCGAACGGGATGTCCGTCGCTCAAGAGCAGGCTGCGAAAGTCGTCCGCTTGTGTCGGATGCTCGAGGAATCCGATACCATCCCGTCTTTGGAACAACTCGCCAAGGAGGCCGCGATGACACCGTTTCACCTCCATCGGGTCTTCAAGGCAGCCACGGGGTTGACCCCGAGGAGCTACGCGGTTGCGCAGCGCTCCGAACGGGTTCGGTCAAGGCTTCTTTCCCAGGGCGAAACCATCACGGACGCGATCTACAGCTCCGGATATAACTCAAACGGACGCTTTTACGATGAATCGGGAGCGATCCTGGGAATGACTCCGTCGAAATTCCGCAATGGCGGCGCGAACGAACAGATCAAGTTTGCCGTTGGACAATGCTCGCTGGGAGCGATCCTCGTGGCCCAGAGCCAGCGCGGCATTTGTGCGATATCGCTGGGCGATGATCCGGAAACGCTGGTACGCGATCTGCAGGACCAGTTTCCGCGAGCCCGGTTCATCGGCCGCGACCCGGCTTTCGAGGAGACTGTCGCGAAGGTCGTCGGATTCATTGATTCTCGATCCACGGAACTCGATCTACCGCTTGACATTCGCGGGACGACGTTCCAGCAGCGCGTCTGGAATGCCCTGGCGGAAGTCCCGAGCGGCTCGCGTTTGAGCTATACGGAACTAGCTCGCCGAATCGGAGCTCCGAAAGCAGTCAGGGCCGTCGCCCAGGCATGTGGAGCGAATAGACTGGCGGTTGCCGTACCGTGCCACCGTGTGGTGCGCCATGATGGTCAACTCGCCGGGTATAGATGGGGCGTCGAGCGTAAACGCCGGCTTCTTGACGGCGAGTCAGAATCATAAACATGGATCTGTTTCCAGCGGAAGCTTCGGCCGTTGGCGAAGTCGACCTCGGTCCGGGCGTCTCACTTCTCCGAGGTTTCGCGCTGGAGGACGAGGCCGCGATTCTGGATGATCTGGACCGCGTTGTCAAGGCAGCCCCCTTGCGTCACATGGTGACGCCTGGTGGGTTTCGGATGTCGGTTGCGATGACGAATTGCGGTTTCCTGGGATGGGTCTCAGATCGCACCGGGTATCGTTATGTCGCCACGGATCCAATCAGGGGCGAGGCATGGCCGCCGATGCCGGATTCCTTTCTGCGGTTAGCCAGGAACGCAGCAGCGGCAGCCGGGTTCCAGCAATTCGTACCGGACGCATGCTTGATAAACAGATATGAGCCCGCAGCCAAGATGTCACTACATCAGGACAGAGATGAGAAGGATTTCGGGCAGCCGATCGTATCTGTTTCTCTCGGACTCCCAGCGGTCTTTCAATTCGGCGGCCTCAAGCGCAGCGAGAAAATCCAGCGCATCCAGTTGGTCCACGGAGACGTCATCGTCTGGGGTGGACCTTCCCGGCTTCGGTATCACGGAGTTCTACCGCTTAAAGCCGGCAGCCACCCAGCGCTCGGCAGCTGCCGCATGAATCTGACTTTTCGGAAGGCCGCCTAGTTCGCAGCCTTGGCCGCGGCTTTGCGGCGTCTGATTACGCCCGCACCGAACAGCCCGGCAAACCCAAGCCCCATGAGGAACGTGGTCGACGGCTCTGGAGCAACATTCAGAATGCCCCTGATCTCTCCGCCGCCGAACTGGTTCGTGTGGAAGTTGATGTACGAGTTCCCGGACAGGATATTGGGCAATTGCGCGGTTAGCGTGGTGCCGTTGCCTTCGGACGCGTCCCACTTCCCGGTGATTGTGCCGCCAACGCCCGTTGCGGATGGAGTGATAACGACGTCATTTGGGTTGTTGTCATTGAACGGACTCCCAAAGAATCCCCAAACCACGCCTGCATTTGCGGTTGATGCTGTCGGAGAAGCATGGATATGGGCCGCCACCAGGTTATCGTTCACATCCGCCGTTTGAGTGCCGGTGAAATCGATGTTGAAGATCGTGGCCGACATGGTCATGGAGGTCATCGCATCATTGAGAACGAACATCGCAGTTCCAAATGAGGCCGGCCTCGCTGCTCCAGTTGCGGTGGTAGGCACCGTCGGAGGAATCTCTGCGGAGTTCGTTAGATTGGCGGTCAGTATTGTTGCGGCCGGGCAGTATGTGCCGGCGAGCACCACAGCGAACACACCCAGTGCGCTGTTCGTAAGTCGAAAGGTCATGGTTTTCCCCCGGCTGGTAGACTCGCTTTCGGGCAAGTAGTTGTACGGATCTAAAGTACTACCGGTTTCCGTGGGCCACCGACCCAACTGGATCTGTGAAACAGGCTTGGTAATACGACAGTCAACGGTAACGAAGTTCCAATGGGAAAACGCTTGCCAAGTGGCCCAGGGCTTCGTACTATACAATTACTCGCTAGGTTGGTCAAGTTTTAAAAGTTAGCTTCAGGAGGTTCTTCGTGCGAACTGCCGTTGCACTGTTTGCAGCGCTTTCCCTATCATCTGCTCTCTTCGGACAGACAACGAACAATCAGTCTGTTTCCGGAACTGTTCAAGATTCGAGCGGCGCCGTTGTCCCGAACGCCACAGTAACTGTGGTGAGCGAGGGGACGAATCTGACGCGCTCTGCCCTTTCAAAGTGAAAGCGGCGCGTACTTCATATCCAACGTGCCGATCGGGTTCTATAACCTTTCGGCCACCGCACCCGGTTTCAAGAAGTTTCAATCGTCCCACGTGGAAGTCACGGTCGGGCAGCAGGTGGCCTTAAACGTCACGCTCGACGTTGGCAACGTGAACGAGTCCGTTACCGTACAGGCCGACGCCGTTCGGGTTGATACGACTTCCGGCGAAGTCAGCAACCTCATCACCGGCACGCAAGCGTCGCAGATTCAGCTAAACGGTCGTAATTTCCCTCAACTGCTTCAGCTCCTGCCTGGTGTTTCTACTACCTACTCCAGTGGCTTCAGCCTGTTCGGCGGCTACGGAGTGAACAACAGTGGACAATCCATCAACGGAAGCAGGACGGATACTTTCTCCTGGTATCTGGATGGAGCGGACAACAAGGATAACGCCGTGTTGCCTCAATAAGGAATGTTACCGAAGTGTTAGTTGTCCATTTTAGCGTCGGTTGACCTGCGACGCGAATGGGCCAAAGCTTGGCCTTGAAGACGATTCAGGCGGTTTTCCGGCATACCGAAATGCATCCCCGACGCCTGACGATCGCGTATAGCTCGTTCTAAACGCAAATTTGTTCTGCTTGAGTTTAAGATGATCGAATCCGCTACACTGATCTCGACTTCAGCAGGGATAGAGCAACGCAGGGA
>JBJMGK010000289.1:0-6546 GCA_045807925.1 Bryobacteraceae bacterium
GCGCCACTACGCCGGCGAAGAACAGGCTCGCGATCTCGCCTTCCAGTAAACGGTCGCGGTTCTTGGTAAATACCGTCGCCACCCACACCGGCTCATCCATGTTCAACCCGACAAACCACCGGAACAGCAGGTTGTATTGCAACTGCTCCATCAGTAATCGATCGCTCCGTACCGTGTATATGATCTGCAGCAGTAGCGCCCGTAGCAGCTTCTCCGGCGCGATCGACGGTCGTCCGTTAGCCGAGTACAGCTCATTGAACTTTGCCGACAATCCTTGCAGCACTTCATCCGTCATCCTCCGGATGGCGCGCAATGGATGCCTCTCCGGCACCCGCTCCTCCGGTGAAAAGATAACTGAACATCCCGCTCTGTTGTGTATCCGTTCCCCGCACCTGCTCTAAAACATTTGGACGTCACTATGCTTTATCCGGTAACTGCCACGCTCCCTTTTTCCGCATCCTGCTAGACTACCCTGAGCAACCAGGTGTATACTAATCCTGCCCAATTCAAAGGAGATAGACATGGCCGAGCAAAAGCCGGAGAAAACGATCGAAATGCGGCTTGCAGAAATCGAAGACAAGCTGTCTCAAATGCACATCACCGAAGAGGAGATGAAGGCATACAATAAGGTTGCTTCCGCCATGGGCATGGGTGGTAGCGGGACCATGGGTTCGCAGGCGGCGTCTCCACAGATCCCTATAACCCGCGGTATCAGTCCTGTTCACCGCATATGCATCATACGTTGGAATTGTACGTGCATTTGTCCGTGCGGTCCGTGTTACGAATGCAGCTGCGGGCCTTGCAGTTGCGCCGGAGGCGGCGGCGGCTTTGGGGGCGGCTTCGGTGGTTTCGGCTCTTAGCTCTCCTCGGACTTTCTGAGTGCAAGCGGAAGCGCAGATATGGACGTTGTATTTGTGGTCGTGCCGTTTGCCGACGTCGCCCGACCATCCATTGGCGTCAGCCTTCTAAAGGCTGAAATCGCCGGTTTGTGCTCCGCCAGCATTCAGTACTTAAATTTAGACTTCGCCGCCGTAATCGGGCAGCCCTTATACCATCACTTCTGCCACGACGTACCGTCCGATACGCTGGCAGGCGAATGGTTTTTCGCTGATTTGCTGTTTCCGGGACAAATTCCTCCACCCCACGAGTTTGCGAAAGACATCCTAATTCCTGTTACACCAACAGAGATCCTTAGCGGGATTGATGGGGCGCGCGCCGCGCGCAACGCTTTCATTGAACAATCCTTCGAGCGTATCGTCTCGCTGCAGCCGAAGCTCGTCGGATTTACCACCACGTTTCATCAAACCTGCGCCTGCCTTGTCCTTGCAAAACGGCTGAAGGAACTACCGAACCCGCCAACCGTGGTTTTTGGAGGAGCAAATTGCGAAGGAGAGATGGGCCTCCAACTTCTCAGGTCATTTCCGTGGATCGATTTCGTTTGTACTCGCGAAGGGGATAGGGTCTTTCCCCAATTCGTGGAACGGCTTTTCCGCACAGGCGAGGCTTTGTCGATGCCGGGTCTGCTCAAACAAGGCGAAACTCACGAGCTTAGTTTCCCTCCGCTGGTGGAGTATCTGGATGAGCTCCCGATTCCCGACTACGGGGATTACTTTGAGCAACTCGCTGCTTCCTCTATTGCCGCTGAGGTCTCGCCAAGTTTGCTCATCGAAACCTCCAGAGGCTGTTGGTGGGGAGCAAAGCATCATTGCACATTCTGCGGCCTCAACGGACAAACGATGGGGTTCCGCAGCAAGTCGCCACAGCGCGTGATAGACGAGTTGGTTTTCCTCCGGCAAACCTACGGAGTTACTAAGATCGACAGCGTCGATAACATCCTGGATTTGCGTTACACCACGGAAGTTTTTCCAGAATTGAAGCGACGCAACTTAGACCTCGAGATGTTCTATGAAGTTAAATCGAACCTGAAATACCAGCAGCTCAAGGCGATGTACGACGGAGGTGTACGTTGCGTCCAGCCTGGTATTGAAAGCTTCAGCGATCCGGTGTTGAATTTAATGCGCAAAGGCGTGAGCGGGTTCCAGAATATTCAGTTGCTTCGCTGGAGCGAGGAGGTAGGGATCGTTCCTGCCTGGAACATTCTAGGCGGCTTTCCCGGCGAAAGCGCCTCCGAGTACTCATGGACCGCGGAGCTGATCCCGCTGCTGGTTCATCTGGAGCCTCCGACAGGCTGCTCGCCCATTCGACTCGACCGCTTCAGTCCGTTGTTCGTTCGCTCCGATGAATTAGGCTTGCGCCGTGTGCGGCCGGCACGGTCTTACTATTACGTCTTCCCTCTCGGACGTCGCGAACTGGCGCGCTTGGCCTACTTTTTCGATTTCGACTTTCAGGATGGCCGGGACCCGAATACCTATCTCATGGCGACCCAGGCTGAGGTGGTGGCTTGGCGCAATGCGCGGTTCGGAGAGCATCGCCCCGTTCTCGACGCTAACATTCGGGACGGTGGTGTGGTGCACATACGCGATACACGTGCGTGCGCGGTTGCTCCTTGGCATCTCCTGAGTGGTTGCGATGCGGACGCCTACCTGGCTTGCGATGCCTCGCAATCGTCTGCAGGAATCGTGCGCCGCCTGCGCGAACGTTACTCCGAAGGAAAAGTCCAAGCGTCCCTTGCGCGATTGGTGGAATCAAAGCTCGTTGCGACTCGGGACGGCCACTTCGTCGCGCTTGGAATAATTCGTAACCGGCCTGCCGATTTCTTCGAAGCACCACCGTTCGTTCCCGTTTATGCCTCAAAAGCTGCGAATCCCGACTCACTACTACGTGTACTCTGATCCGCCGGATCAGGAAGGGGATGAGACTCTGCACTTCGTTTCAGCTCACCGCCGTGTGCGGATGCGCGGCCACTCCTTCCGAGAGTTTGTGCAAAAGGTGGTTCCTCTCCTAAACGGAACGCGTACAGTGGAAGAAATTCACAAAGAAGTTGCCGACCTGTTCGCCGCCGAGGACTTGCACGCATGTCTGGAAATGCTTGGCAACCACGGCATGCTGGAGGATGTAACGGAATCCGCGATTCCCGCCGAATGGAGCGATTTCCTGCGGCCGCAGATGAACTTCTTCCACGATTTTTCGCCGGAACCGGAAGAACTCCAACAGCGGCTCATGAAATCGAGAGTAACCGTCTTTGGTCTTGGCAGCGCGGGGGCTTCTTGTACTCTGGGCTTGGCAGCCACTGGTGTGGGATTTTTGGACTGTGTGGACTCCGAGTCCGTCACTGCCGCGGACACTTATTTCTCGCCGGTCTTCCGTCCAGACGTAAAAGGAAAGTTGAGAACGGAGCTGCTCGGCAGCCATCTGAAGTTTGTGGCGCCCCGAACCAGCGTTCGCTTGCATTCGGAATCACTTAGCACCGACGAGGCTGTCGGCCGTGTGATCGAAGGTTCGCAATTTGTAGTGAATTGTCTGGATTCCGGCCAGTCCGGGCTGGCCTACAAAGTAAACCGCGCGTGTCTATCGCTGGGCGTTCCATTCACTTCGGTGGAAGCACTGGGACCGGAGGTGATTCTTGGTCCCACGGTCGAACCGCATTGCACTGCTTGCTACCTCTGCTACAAGATGCGGTCCGTGGCTTGCTCTGAGAATCCACAGGCAGAATTCGCATTCCAGAGCTTTCTGGATCGCAGGCGCCAGGATGATAGTCCGAATCATGCCAACCTTTCGTTCGGGGTCAACATAGCGGCTCAGATGGCGGGCATGGAAGTGATGAAGGCCCTAACTTCATTGCCGTCGACTACTGCCCGCGGCCGCATTTTCGTTTTAAACCTTCTCGACATGAGCATCAAATCGCATCTGGTTCTTCGCAAACCTTGGTGCCCGGCCTGTTTCGCGGATTGGGAGAATTCCGCCAGCGAATGACCGCGCCAGGCGACGCACAACTGGCTGTGCTCTCGGGTCTGTTGAGTCCGAAGACCGGGGTCATCCGGCGCATGCACAGGCGAGCGACCAGCGCGGATGAACCGCCGATTCCTATCATCTACGACGCGATGCTGTCGAACTTTGATTTTAAGAGAGGCACTGATCTGGAACGCGGAGCATGTGGAAAGGGCCTGACTGAAACTGCCGCCCGGGCTGGAGCGATCGGCGAGGCAGTGGAACACTACTGCGCTTCTCATGCGCGAACCCGTCTTGCACGGCGCGCGAGAATCGTGGATCTGGATCGGGCTATTCCACCGACAGACTTCGTTCTTTACTCGGAGGCACAATACGCGAGTCCGGGGTTCCGCTATAAACGCTGGACGCCCGAGACCGAGATCGCCTGGTTCCAAGTTCGTGAATTACCGGAAGACAAGCCGGTCTGGGTGCCAGCTGGTCTCATCTATCTGAACTTCGCGGGCCAGCACGCCACCGATGTTCTGTGCCCGCCGACGTCCAGCGGTTCCGCGGCGGGTCCGGATCTCAAGTGGGCTGTCCTTAGGGGACTGCTGGAAATAGCGGAACGGGATGCGTTTGTCATCACCTGGATGAATCGCCTTAATGCGCCGTCGCTCGACTACTCCCGATTGGGAGGCGCCTGCGGCCTAATAAGGGATCACTACGCACGCTACGGCGTCGAGGCACGAGCTTTTCTTCTCGCGACCGACCTCCCGGTCTACGCCGTTATGGCCATCGGAGTTGATCGAACAGGGAAAGGTCCAGCGGCCGTTGTGGGGCTCGGCTGCGATCTCGATCCTGAGATTGCGCTTCGCAAAGCTCTGTTCGAAGTATGCCAGGTGCGTCCCGCGGAACGAAAAAAGTTCGTTTCAGGAGACGCGGACAAAACAGACGCATATTCTGACGTCCATACATTGGACGAGCACGCCTTGTACTTCGTGCGACAGGACCATCTTCATGAGCTTGATTTCCTGTTGGAGAATTCAAAAAGCGTCCCTGTGGATGAGCTTCCGGATCTCGGTACCGGCTCCGTTGAGGGCGACCTTGCGAAGATCGGGGCCGCTCTAGCATCCATCGGCAGCCGGGCGCTCTATATTGATGTGACCACGCCTGACTTAAACGATTTTCCGATCCGAGTCGTTCGCACGCTCGCTACTCACCTTCAACCCATCGCATTCGGCCACAATGAACAGCGTCTGGGTGGGCGGCGTCTCTACGAACTTCCAGCGAAACTGGGCTACGGAACGGGGATACGAGCGGAAGCGGAACTGAATCCCTGTCCGCATCCGATCGCGTGATTTATGAGCACCATCCCCTTCGAGCAGGCAGGCCAGCTCGCGATTCTGTTTCATCTGAATTCCGAACCATGGATGAACAAGCAGGCCTACGATGAGCCTCCTGCGCCACATGAACTTAGCAGTTTCGAGAACGCTGAAAAAATTGTGGCGCTGCCTGCAGCTGCTTCCACACCTTTATTCGATCTCATCCGGTCTCGCCGTTCCTGCCGCGCGTTCGCTCCGGCGCCAATGCCGCTGGAGCAATTCGGCACGCTGCTACAGCAGGCATACGGAGTCGTGGGTCTGCGCGAGGAGTCGGGCGGATCGTTTCATGAAATCCCAGTCCCCTCTGCCGGAGCGATGTATCCGCTGGAGCTATACGCTATCGCCCAGCAAGTGACTGGACTTCCAGACGGCCTGTATCACTATGCGGGTTGGCACCACCGCCTTGAGTGCTTACAGTCCGGGATTCAACTTTCCGATTTATTGCCGAATCTGCAGGAGCAGCGTTACATTCTCGGCGCCAACGCTTTGCTCTTTCTGACGGCCGTCTTGCCCCGAACTATGAAGAAGTATGGTCCCAGGGGCTACCGGTACATCCTTATAGAGGCCGGACACGCTGCGCAAAATGTGTGTTTGCTGGCGGCCGAGCAAGGGCTCGGAACGTTGTGTCTGGGTGGGTTTCGCGACTCATATTTCAATAACCTCATGGGTTTCGATCCTCGCGTCGCAGGCGTGATGTACGCGATCGCGATTGGGCATCGCGGCACGGCGTAGTATCCGGAAATTCAGGCGTCAATATTTTCACAGACTTAGGATCTGTGACTTGCAACGTTACGCGGGGGTTACGAGCGCAAAGTGAGACTCGAGACCGGTGCGAAGTCTCGATCCTGTGTGGCCCGGAAACTCAAATGCTATAAGGATCAGGCTGCCGACCGATAGTAGTAGTTCAACATGCCGAGGCGCTCGCGGCGGCAGACGGATCCTATGGCTTGCGAGTTTAAGTTAGGAACAATCAGTCGATTGCCAAGCCCCTGATGATTTCTCTCGTGGTGATACAACTCAGCAACGCCACACCCATATTAGGGATGTGAGTGAAGTCCGCTATTGTTTTCATCCTTGGGATGGCCGTGCAGTATGGGTGCATGCCAGCCTCATAAGACGAGGCCGGGCTGTGGCGTACTGCAGCCTACTGAATCTCGCGTAATATAGCGGAACTAATTTGACTCTGCGATGTCTAATCCTGCATGGGCAATGCGCGAGGCGTTAGGCGCGACTTTGTGGCTCTTGAGAAGCGCCGCTTCGAAGCGGTTAAGTTGTTTGAAAAAGGCTTGAACAACAGCGAGATCGGCTGAAGGCGAGCAACCAGACCGTCAGCCGA